>NZ_LZLY01000128.1 GCF_001673535.1 Mycobacterium sp. 1081908.1
GCGCGCACCTCGGTGGGATCGCTGCCGTGCACGGACGCGAAGCGGGGATCGCCCGCAGGGCTTACCGCCACCCACCGATCGCTACCGCGCCCCGGCCACCCCCGTCGAGGAGATCCTGGCCGACATCTACGCCCAGGTACTCGGACTCGACCACATCAGCGTCGAAGACTCCTTCTTCGACCTCGGCGGCAACTCGCTTACCGCGATGCGGGTGATTGCGACGATCAATGTCAGCCTCGACGCACACCTTTCGGTGCGCGCCTTGTTCGACGCACCGTCCGTGCGCAGTCTGAGTGGGCGGTTGCGCGGAGACGCCGACTGGGTGGCGGTAAGCCCTGCGGGCGATCCCCGCTTCGCGTCCGTGCACGGCAGCGATCCCACCGAGGTGCGCGCCGCCGACCTGAAGCTGGACAAGTTCATCGAAACGACGACGCTGATCGGCGCGGCGAACCTGCCGGGTCCCAGCGACGTGCGGACGGTCCTGTTGACCGGGGCGACCGGATTCCTCGGACGTTATCTGGCCCTGGAATGGCTGGAGCGGATGGGCACGGTCGGCGGCAAGCTGATCTGCCTGGTGCGAGCCGAGTCCGACAAAGAGGCGCGGCGTCGCCTGGACGACATCTTTAACAGCGACCCAGATCTACTGCGTCACTTCCAGGAATTGGCGGCCGATCGCCTCGAGGTCGTCGCCGGCGACAAAAGCCGAACCAACCTGGGCCTGGACCAGCAGACCTGGCAGCGGCTGGCCGATACCGTCGATCTGATCGTCGACCCTGCGGCCGTGGTCAACCACGTGCTGCCCTATAACCAGCTGTTCGGGCCCAACGTCGTGGGCACCGCCGAGCTCATCCGAATCGCGGTCACCACAAAACTCAAGCCCTACGCCTACGTGTCGACCGGCAGTGTCAGCGAACAGATCGAGCCGTCGGCGTTCACCGAGGACGCCGATATCCGGGTCATCAGCCCCACCCGCAACAGCGACAACGGCTACGTCAACAGCAAGTGGGCCGGCGAGGTGCTGCTGCGCGAGGCCCACGACCTATGCGCCCTGCCGGTCGCAGTGTTTCGCTGCGACATGATCATGGCCGATACCAGCTATGCGGGTCAGCTCAACGTGGCGGACAACTTCACCCGGCTGATGCTGTCCGTGGTGGCCACCGGGATCGCGCCCGTCTCGTTCTACCAACGCGACGCGGACGGCAACCGGCAGCGCGCTCACTTCGACGGGCTGCCAGTCGAATTCGTCGCCGAAGCGATCGCTACGTTGGGTGTTTCCGTGGTCGAAGGGTTCCAGACCTATCACGTGATGAACCCGCACGACGACGGGATTGGGTACGACGAGTACATCGACTGGCTGATCGACGCCGGTTACCCAATCCGGCGCATCGATGACTTTGGGGAGTGGTTGGAGCGGTTTGAGGCCGCGTTGAGTGCCTTGCCGGCTCGACAGCGCCAGCACTCGCTGCTGTGGCAGTTGCCCTTGCGTACAGCGGATTCCCAGTACGCACAGCCCGCAGCGCCGGCCCGCGGATCGATCGCGCCCGCCGATCGGTTCCGTGCCGCGGTGCGATCAGCGAAAATAGGCCCCGACAAGGACAATCCGGACATTCCCCACATCTCGGCACCGATCATCATCAAGTACGTCACCGATTTGCAACTGCTCGGACTGCTCTAGCAGCTCAGCCGACGCGCCGCACACGGGCGAAATTCTCGACAAGATCGGCGGCCCTCGTCACGCTTTCCGCGGAGGCGGTCATCCGGGTGGCGACTTCGCGGGCGCGGGTGAGGTACTGCGGGGCGAGGATCGTGCGGAGGTCCGCCACGAGTGATTCTTGGGTAGTGGCCCAAAAACGCCGGGCTGCACCAACTTTCAGGCGCTTGACCTGCGCTCCCCAGATCGGCTGACTGAGGTCTTTCCAGAGGATCAACGTGGGGACGCCGGCGCGCAGGCCCGCGGCCGTGGTGCCCGCGCCGCCGTGGTGCACGACCGCGCGGCAGGCCGGAAACGTTGTCGCGAAATTCACCGTGTCCACGACCTTGACGTGGTCGAAGTGGGGAAGGTTGCTGAAGTCGCTCCAGCCGGAACAAACCAACGCCCGCTCGCCCAATTGCGCGCAGGCCGCGCCGATCATGCCAAGCGTGTCGGCGGGAGATTCCACCGACACACTGCCGAACCCGAAGTAAATCGGCGGTGTTCCGGCGGCGATCCACGAGGCGATTTCCTGATCGGCGCCCGTCGGCAACTCCATCGTCAGCGTGCCGACGAAGGGCCGTTGGCCACCCCATTTTGCCCATTCGGCAGCCAGCCCGGGAAAGCAGACCTCGTCGTAGGCCTGGATTTCCAACGATCCGCGCTCGGCGATCCGCCGCGGCACCGGGCCCGTTGCCTTGGGCAGGCCCAGTTTGCGGCGCTGCGCGTCTTCGGCCTTCTTCGTCATTCGCCAACCGAGCCACTCGTCGGCCTTCATTGCGGCGCGGGTCAGCGTCGGCGGCAGGGATGGTAGGAGTCGCCCGTTGGCGCGCATCGGGAAGTAATGCAGCGTGGCCAATGGAATGTCGTAGTACTCCGCGATGTTGGCGGCGAGCTGTTGAAAAAGCATTCCGCTGAATAGCAGGTCGGCGCCGGCCGTCAGCGCGGTCAGCGTGGTGTTCATCTCGTCCCAGCACTTAGCGAGAACTTCCCCGTGTTCGCGCCACAACGCGTGCAGGTGCCGGGTTTTCCAGGGCTTTGTGAACAGAGATGTCACGAACTCGCGCTGCGCTTCCAGGGGCGCCTGCGCATCCAGTCCGTAACCGACCGCGGCGAGCCCAGCCTCCTCGGCGAAGTCGACCAGGTCGGGCGAGACGGCTGTTCGCACCTCGTGCCCGCGGCGCAACAGCTCAAGGCAGACAGCGGCGCAGGGCTCGACGTCTCCCCGGCTCCCATAGCACGCTAGCGCGAATATCATTGCCAATCGGGGCCTTTCAGATCTGCGCCGACCGGGGCGTCGATCCGGGTCGCGTCATCGCGCAGGAAGGCGCCTAGACGGCGGACCCCCTCCCTGATTTGGTCGGTCCTGACGTGGCTACACGACAGCCTCAATTGACGGTCCCCGTGCTGGCCGGCGTAGAAGTCACGCATCGGAGTCCACAGCACGCCGTAGCGCGCGCCGCTGCGTTGGAGGGCGGCATGACTCATTTCGTGGCGGCTGTGCATCACGACGAAAAATCCCCCGGTGGGCCGGTTCCAACCAAGACCTAGCTCAGCGGCGTCGGGGAACTCGTCGTCCAATGCGGCCAAGAGCAGGTTCCGCTTTTCGCGGTAGGCCCGTGCCAGCGCCCGCTCACGGTCGGCGAGGGCGGTCGGATCCGACAGCACCAAGCCCGCGACCATGGCCTGGCTGAGCGGTGAGGTGTTGACCGTGGTGGTGTTCTTGAGGGTGGCCAGCCAGCTCGCCAGGGTGCTCCCGTGCCACGGCTGATCGGCGACCACATAACCCACCCGCACACCGGGGAGGCACACCTTGGAAAAGGTGCCGACCTGGATCACCACTCGGTGCTCGTCGAGGGCTTTCAGGCACGGCGGGACCTCGGGATCGGTGAAGCCGTAGGTGGTGTCTTCGATCAACAGCACCCGGCGCGCCCGGGCGGTCCGCAGCAGTTCGCGGCGGGCGGCCTGCGGAATCACGGTGCCCGACGGGTTGGCGAAGTCCGGTGCGACGTACAAGGCTCGCAGCGGCTCACCAAGGGCTTCGGCTTGGGCACACGCCGCTTCCAGGTCGGCTGCGGTGACGCCCTCAGGGCCCTCGATCACGTCCAGCACCCGAGCACCTAAAAACGTTGCGGCACCGCGGATCCCGGCGAACGCGGGAGCGACAATGCCCAGGGTTCCCGACCGATGGAGTTCGAGCGCGCGAAGGACAAGGATGTATCCCTCTTGAGCGCCGACGGTGATGGTGATATCGGACTCGCTGACAGTCAGTTCGCCGGTGGCGGACAGCGCCCGAGCCAGGGCGGCGTTGATGATGCCTTGACTCGGGCCGTACTGGAACAACGCGTCCCACGCCGGTGCCCCGGCGCTCGGGCGGCCGACGACGTCGTCGACAGCCGCAATGAGGCGCTCGCGCGAAACACCGTCCAGCAGTGGGGCCCCGGGGGCAAAGGAGATGGCGTGGGGGTAGCGAGCCATCACCTCGTTGAGAAATCCGATCGCACCGAAAACCTGGGCCTCGGTCGACTCGTCGATTTTTGAAGCCGGTGTCATCGAGAGCTCGGAAGTTTGCTACGCACATCGGGGGCGTGGATGCGTTCGGCTTGGATGACGGCGAAATCGGCCAGATACCTGGCGAATTCATCTTCGGGCTCGATGCCATGGGCGAGCATCAACTTGTTGGGCGCCACCCCCGGCTGCGAGAACGCGGCGGCCACTGACGCCACCGCGGCATCGACATCCGCTGCGCGGACCACCTCGTCAACCAGGCCGGCCTGCGTGGCCTCGGCGCCGCTTAGACGACGCCCGCCCAGGATCAGGTCACGGGCGAGCCGAACGCCGACCCGTGCGGGCAGGCGCAGGTTGGCGACGCCGGGAACGATGCCCTCGCTCGCCGCGGGCAGGCTCAGCCAGGCGTCGTCGACGGCGATCACGTGGTCGGCCACCAGGGTGAGTTGCATGCCGCCTCCGATGGCAAAGGAATCGATGACGCAGATCCACATCCGGGCGACGTCGCGGCCGGTCTCGGGATCATGTACTCCTCGCGCCAGCTTCGATAGCAGGCCCGCCTCGCGGCCTATCAGAAAGTCAAGGTAGGAGATCTTGCCGGCAGCAAGGTGTTTGAGGTTGATCCCGGCGCAGAACACCCGCTTGCCGGCGTAGGACGCGTGCTTCATCGGGGCGCCTCGGATGACGCCCACCGGGGTGGCGGGGTCGAGTGTCACCACGTCGACGGCCGTCTCGAGATCGTGCACGAGCTGGTTGGTCTCCGCGTTGAGCGTCATGGTGTCGGCCAACGTCAGCTCGGCAACGTTGGCCGTGCGCCGCAGCGTGACGGTCTCCAGCAGGAGCTCGCCGGTGGCCCGGAACTGCGCGGCGTGGGTGGCGGATTCGGGCAGCGGCGCCCGCATGTCGGTGAGCGCAGGGATAGCGGTGGCGGGGTTGCGGAGCAGGGCTTGCAGGAACCGGCCCTGGTCGCGCTCCACCCGGAGCTGTCCGCTTGGCGCCAGCGCCTCATCGTGCTGTCGGGTCACCTGATCCGGTAGCAGGTCGGGCAGCCGGTCACCGGCCGCGCGCACCAGGTCGCCGAGCCTGCGCCCCCCGCCGGACGCCGTCGTCAGGGCGCGGTAGACCTCTTCGATGTGCTCATCAAACCAGGCCGCGGCGAGGCGTAGTTCCGCCTCCGTCGAGGGCCGGTGCCAGGGACGGCCGCGCTGGGTCGGGGCGCGCGGCGCGGCGATGTCGACCGCGGGAAGTCGGTCGGTCATCTAACCGACCCCGCGCCGCCGTAGATAGCGCTCACACGCCGCGAGGTGGGCTCCCAAGGCTTCGTCGTAGCTGGTATGTGTGGCCTCGGCGATCAACTGGCGAACGACCCGCAGGTCATCCAGTCTGGCTACCGCCGCGCGCAGCGCTTCCAGCTCAGTCTCAGGCTCGTCGGTGATGATGTCGACCAGGCCGCTGACTAGTGCAGCACTGGCATCCATCGGCCGACCGAGCAAGCTCAGCCGGATTGTCTGTGCCGGCCCGACCAGCTGAACCAGGCGGAACAGCGCGGTGCTCGGCCAGACTGCGCCGTCGTTGTGCCAAATCACTCGAGAGCCTGGGCCTGTAATGCGGAAGTCGCAGGCGAGCCCGACCTCGAGCGCATGCCCGCCGATTTGCTGCCCGAACAGGGCCGCCGTGGTTGCCGGCGAGCGCTCGATGAGGCGCAGTGTCCGCTCCCAGCCGTTGACATCAGCGATGCCGTCTCCGGGCGAGAGGTGCTGCGGCCCGGCTTCGCGCAGGTCGATGACCGCCAAACCGCCGGTCCGAGATCGGATGAAGTCGCTCAAATCCCGTGTGCGACTGGCAAGATCGCCTGCGGGCAGCGTAAAGAAGTCGGTGGGCTCGCGGGACGGGTCCATCGTTGTGTTCCCTCATGCCCACTGGATGAGGGCCATCTCGATGGTCGAGCCGGGGCCCATCGTTGTGATAACTCCGTATTCTCCTGGTTGTACGACGTTCTCCCGGTTGAGCCGCTCGAGGGAGAACAGGAACGATCCGCTGGAGAGGTTGCCGTAGTCGCGAAGCACGCTCGCGGAGTGGCGGACGTCGTGCCGGCTCAACCCCAGGTTGATCCGTAGCGCATCGAGCACCTTCTTGCCTCCGGAGTGCATCAGCCAGTGATCGATGTCGGTGATGTGCAGCCCCGTACCGGACAACAGGCGATTCAGCGCCGTCTCGGCGTTGGCGCCGATCACGTACGGAACTTGCGGGTCGAGATAGAAACTGAACAGGCCCTGGTCGTCGTCCCAGTCGTAGCGCATTGCGTCCAGCGCTTCCAAGATGATGTGGCTGCTGGTCTTGAGCACCTGGGGGTGCGGCGACTCGGCCAGATGCGGATCGGAGCTGACCGCCAGCGCGGCGGCCCCGTCGCCGAACAGCGAGTTGACGACAGCGGTCCGCATGGTGCCGTCGAAAACGTATGCGGCCGAGCATGTTTCGACGCAAATGATCATGGCCAGCCTGCCGGGGTGTGTCTGTGCCCAGGCCGCTACCGCCGCCAAGCCATTGAGTCCGCCATTGCAGCCCATACCGACTACGTCGAGTCGTGCGCAGTCGGGCCGCATGTCGCGATGCTTCATGACCCGCGCGGACATGCTGGGAGTCAAATAACCGGTGGTGGTGACGCAGCACAGGTAGTCGACGTCGGCGGGGGTCCGGCCGATGTTCGCCAGGCACTTGTCCATGGCCTCAGCGGCCATCTTGATGCCCCACTCGCGGTGTTTGTCAAGGAGTTGGCCTTGGCTTTCGGGTTTGAGTCGGCCGTCGACATCGCGCGGGGGCAAGACCAAGTGCCGGGACAGGATCGCGCTGTTCTTGATCAGCGAGCGGATTCTGTCGTCCTCGATGTTGAGCTGATTGATGAAGTCGTCTTGCGTGTAGCGGAATGGCGGGACGCTGGTCCCGACTGAGCACAGGCGCGCCTGCATCAGGTTTTCCCGCCGCGGCGCGCTGACGGTCGGGCCAGCACGGCTGCGCCTACCCTGACGGCATGACCGCGGCCCTGGATGACTTGGAATTTGTCGGGTATGAGAAGCGCGATCGGGTAGCCACGATCACCCTGCGGCGCCCCGAGGTGCTCAACGCGATGAATGTGCGCATGCATGAGGAGCTCGCACGGGTCTGGGAGGACTTCGAGTCCGATCCGGACACCTGGGTCGGCGTCTTGACCGGTTCGGGTAACCGCGCCTTTAGCGTCGGACAGGACCTCAAGGAACTCGCCGATCGCGACGCCCGCGGAGTCGCGGGATTGTCGTCGTTCGGGAGCAAAGGCAAGCCGGGTGCGCCGCGGCTCACCGACCGGTTCGATATCACCAAGCCGTTGGTTGCCAGGGTGCGTGGGTATGCGTTGGGTGGTGGCTTCGAGCTGGCGTTGGCGTGCGACTTGATCGTTGCCTGTAGCGACGCGCAGTTCGGGTTGCCCGAAGTGCGATTGGGGCTGGTCGCCGGGGCGGGCGGGGTATTCCGGCTGGGCCGTCAGCTGCCACCGCGGGTGGCGGCCGGCTACCTGCTCACCGGCCGCCGCATGACCGCGCACGACGCGCTTCGCTACGGGTTGGTCAACGAGGTGGCCGCGCCCGAGCGCCTCGACGCCGCAACGCAGGCATGGGTCGACGATCTGTTGCGAGGCGCGCCGCTGGCCGTACGCGCCGCGAAGCAGGCCATGTGGCGCTCGCTGGAACTGCCGCTGCCGGACGCCTTCGACGAGGTCTATCCATCTGAAGAACTGCGCAAGCGCAGCAACGACGCCAAGGAGGGCCCCCGCGCCTTCGCCGAGGGCCGCCCACCATCGTGGACCGGCGCGTGAATGTCCAACGACGGCAACCGCGGTTGGTAGTGGATGGCGGCAAAGACCTCGATTGCGTCGCACCTCAGACGCGAGCACTGGGCCCCCTCAGTCATGATCTCGGACCCTACGTCCTACGGCGACGGCGGCGGGTTACATAATAGCCGCGCCCGGCGCCGGGCGTGGGTTTTTGCAGGCCGGCTAAAGGGTGGTTTGACATCGGCAAATGCGCTTCAGCGCGGTCGCAGGGCTCGGAAATCGGCCCACCTGCCCCGGCCGAGCCGGATCTGCCTGGATGCCGGAGTTTGGACGGCGTCGTAACGCATTGTCTTCCAAGAGCTTTGGTCCCGGCCACGGAATGGTTCGAAGGGTGTCCCTAACGGCTTGGTGCTGATTGCGGCTGTCGGCAAGGGGTTTCGCTCCTGGTACGGCTCTTGCTTCTCACGACGAAACCAACTTGCCGTGCCGCCGACGCCAGCTAGCCTGATAGATCTCTGGAATCTGGCACAGGAGATGACATGACCAGCACCATGAGGAGGCGAGGTACTGGCGTTTTGCGCGCTCGCGCCGCGAGGTCCGTGCGTAGTCAACGGGGCGCAGCGAATCCGCGTGGACGATGCGCCGTCGCCGAGGCAACCGGCATGTGAACGCGCATGAGCGCCTCTGATCACGGATCCACGCCCGGCGCCCGGGCCGAGCTCGACTTCTCTGCAGAAGTGCTGACGGGAAAGGTCGCGCAAGAGGAGGCCGCCAGCGAGCAGCAGACGCACGCTGGCAGCGGTGCACAGGCGCCACGGGCCGAGGCAGAGGCCGAATCCGAGGAGTTCGACGGGTTTACCCGACCTGGCACGCGTATCCGCCGCTTTCCGGTGGTGCTGCAGGTCGACGAGGCCGGCTCTGGTGCCGCATCGGTGGCGATGATTTGCCGTTATTACGGTCGCAAGGTGTCTATGGCGCGTGTGCGCGACGCCATCCACACCGCCGTTGACGGCACGACCCTGGCCGGCATCCGCCAGGGGGCGCAGTCACTGGGACTTACGGTGCGCACCGCGAAGGTGTCGATGGACCGGTTGGACGACGTGCCGCTCCCGGCGATTTTGCAGGTCGACTCGAATCACTGGCTCGTTGTGTATGACGTCGACGCCCGGCACGTCCGGGTCGCCGATCCAGCGCAGGGACGCCAACGTCTGACCCGGTCCGACCTCGAGGCGAAGTGGTCGGGTTGCGCGGCATTCCTCGCTCCGACCGGGGCCTTGCAGCACGTCCCCGAGGAAAAGCTGAATGTCGGCTGGCTACTGGGGTTCTTCAAGCCGCACCGACGGGTGTTGCTTGCGTCGGTCGTGCTGGCCTTTCTCGCCGCCGGTGGCTCACTGCTGATTCCGGTGCTGAGCAAATTCGTGTTCGACGGGGTGATCCGCTCACACGATCTCGGGCTGCTCACCGTGCTGGTGGTAGTGATGTGCGGCGCGCTGGCGCTATCCGTCCTAGTCACTATCGTTCAGAGGTTGCTGTTGGCCCGCGTTGCGGTGCGCGTCGACCGGGCCAGCCTCGACACCCTCGCCGACACCCTGCTGGCACTGCCGATGCGCTACTTTCACGTGCGGCGCATCGGCGACATCGCGCGGCGGCTCAACGGCATGCAAGAAGTGCGCCAGCTCCTGGTCACCTGGGGAGTGCAGGCTCTGACCGGCGCCGCTCAGGTGGTGGTTGCCGTCGCCATGATGGGCGCTTTCAGCTGGCGCCTCATGCTCGTGTACGTGGCTACCGCAGCGCCGCTTTACGCGGCTCTGATGCGGTTCAATCAGACCCGTCTGCGGCCCACCTACACCGCGCTCGAAGAGTCGTGGGGCAGATACCAATCACGACAAATCGACGCCATCCGGGGCATCGAGACGGTCAAGGCGATGGGCGCCGAGCGGTCGCTGCGCCAGCTGTTGCTGCGTCAGTTCGATCAGCTCTCGGACCGGATGTACCGGGGGACTCGCACGATGATGCTGTTCGTGGGTGCGGTCCAAACGCTGTCCTTTGTGTTGCTGGCACTATTTTTATGGCTGGGCGCGCTGCAGGTCTTGCATAACCAGATGACGGTCGGAGCACTGGTCTCGTTTAACGCCCTGGTGCTGCTCACCAACGAGCCGATTGTGACGGTCGCGTTGTCATGGGGCGAGATGCAGCAGGCTGTCGTCCTCCTGAATCGGCTCAACGACCTCCTCGAGCAGGAGCCCGAGCAGGGAATGGATCGCTCGGCCTTGGTCCCGGTGAGTTCCCTCTCGGGCCATGTTCACTTTCGGCGCCTGTCCTTTCAGTACCCCGGTCCGGCCACGGCGCCGATACTGGACGGGATCGATTTCGAAGTGCAGCCCGGCACCCGGGTCGCCATCGTCGGCCGGAGCGGCTCGGGCAAGACCACGCTGGTCAAATGCTTCTGCGGGCTGCTCGAGCCGACTGGCGGCACCATCCTTTACGACAGCGTCGAGCTGGGCAGCCTCGACTTGCGCCAGCTACGACGCCACATCGGCTTCGTGCTCCAGGAGAACTACATGTTTGACGCGACAATCGCGGAGAACATCTCCTTTGGTGCCGAGCAACCCGAACCGCAGCAGGTCAGGTGGGCGGCGCGGGTGGCCGACGCAGCAGAGTTCATCGAGCGCCTGCCGTTGGGATACCAGACGCGGATCGGCGAATCGGGGTTGTTGTTGTCCGGCGGTCAACGGCAACGGATCGCCATCGCCCGCGCCGTCTACCACCGCCCCCCAGTCCTGGTCTTCGATGAAGCCACCAGTGCGCTGGACACCGAGTCCGAGCGCGCCGTAAAGGAAAACCTCGACCAACTCCTGAAGGGTCGCACGTCGTTTGTGATCGCGCACCGGCTCAGCACCGTACGTGACGCCGATATCATCCTGGTGCTCGAAAAGGGCCGGCTGGTTGAGCGCGGCACGCACGACGAGCTCATGGCGCGCCAGGGTTTGTACTACTACCTGTGTGGCCAGCAGCTCGATGTGTAGGCCGGCCAGAAGCCGACTGCCAGGCACCCAGCCACGGGCTTTTCCGCGCAGCTCCGTCGACCCTCATCACCTATACCGGGCCGACGCGCCTACCGCCATCGCCCGGTCAACGGGCCGACGAAATCAATGGCGCGCTGGCTCGAAGAACTCGCGGCGCTCCCATCGCCGCCGAACTAGACTCCAGGCCGATCGGCAGGAGGTAGCGCGGTGGCAATCATGCCGCACTGTGTGGTCTGCGGGTTCGACCGGGGTTACCAGCAGGTCCAAGCAGTGACCTTCGCCGATTACGCACCCGATTGGTCGGATCCGCGGGCGGCCAACGGCTCACCGATCGTCGGTTGGTCGAACGAGTTGGGCGTCACGGCACCTCCGGGCATGGGCCTGTTCTGCCGCGCGCATCTCAGGCAGGCGCGGCGGCTGCGGCACCTAAGCAGTGTGGCGGCCGTCGAGACGATGCGTGTCGACGCCGATCGCGAACCCAGCGGCTTGCTGCGGCGGTTTCCGCTGGCCGCGGCGGCACTGACGACGGCGCTGCTGGCCGGACTGGCCGCGGCCCTCGGGGTTGGCGGCGCGATGGCAAGCCATTCCCTGACGAGCGGTTGCATCGTCGACAAGTCGCTACAGGGCCTTGGCATGCTGTCCATGCTGATCGCGGCGATGTTGGGCATCGTTGCCGCAGCGCTCGGAGTGACGAGTCTAGGCAAGGCGGGCCGGGCCCGCGGCGTCTATTTTGCTCTGGCCGTCGCGGCGGCGGCGATCGGCGCGAGCGTCACGGTTTTCTCTTTAGTGTGGCTTGTCGGCTCTTCCGGATATCACGCGATCGACCCTGTTTACCTGCATCCCTGTTGAGCCGGCCCGGCAAAGCGGCATGGGCTGTATCAACTGGTGTCGGGCAGCATATTTGAATTAGTCGGCGGGGAAGGGCATCTCGAGCATGGAACGTCGCTGTGGCGCTCTGGGCGCGCGGAGGACCAGCGACGCCGGCGGCCTTGGCCTGCACCGCGCCTTCGAGCCGCAGCGGCTCCCGCTATGGCGACCTAGGTCTGCACAAAGGTGTGGTTTATCAGATCCGCCACGAAGACGATAAGAACGCATCCGCCATTCCGATGGGAATTTCGCGAAGCCACCCGTAAAGCACCGTGGTCCGCGATGACGAGCGGGAATCTACGAGTCCCGCAATTCCAACCGTCCGTGCGTGATGACGTTCGTGCCGTCGCAGGCCGCCTCGAACCCGATCGACCGGTCGTCGATACCGAACGCGCTGACGGTGAGATCGGCGCCCAGGGGAGTCGGTGCGGCAAAGCGCACCGCCGCGCGGCGTACGCACCCGGGGTGGTCGACGCCGGCCAGTGCCAGGACCTGGTGCGTGCAGATCGCCATCGTGCACAGTCCGTGACCGAACAAGAAGTCGAAGCCGGTGCGGCGCGCGGCGTCAATGTCAAAGTGGTGAGCGGACCAGTCGCCGGACACCTCGGCGTAGCGATGCGCGACTTGGCTGTCGATGTGCTGGACCCTAGATCCCAGTGGACGGGCCCGCGCGCCATCCGGGATCCGGTGATCGGCGGGCATTGCCCCAATGTCGGCGACACCGTGCAAGCCGAGCAGCATTGTGGTCCACCACTGTTCGGCGACCAGCGCCCCACGGGAGTCGAATTGCTCGATGTACAGCACCACGCTGGTCCCCGCCCGGGTCGTGCGCGCAGCGGATAGCCGCGACCACGTCTGCAGCACCTCGCCCGGTTCGAGCGCGCGATGCAGCACGATGTCGTGCTCGCCGTGCACACCTCCCGTGGCCTGCCGCCACGCGGCGCCGGGAATGTCCGCGTTGGCCGCCTGTTGGGCCTGGAAGACCAAAACGACGGGGAAGACGACCGGCACCGCGTCGCCGGAGAGTACGGCGGTCGTGTGATCGCAGGTGGCCCTGGCGTAGGCCGCGATGCTCTGTGGGTCAAGCGTTCCCGAAAACGGGCCGTGACGCGGTGCATCCCCGATCGCTATCCCGGTCACCGGCCCGCGCCTGACATCCTGTCGAGCCTAGTGGCGTACCAAGGGTGCCAAATCCGAAACTCCTTCAGGAGGCCCAGGGCCCGACGCCGCCGACCTTCTCGATCGTGATCCGAGTCAGGTATCCGGGCGGTGAGCCGGGCGGCGGGAATCCGGTGCCCGGTCCGAGCAGCGCCGTGGCGATCTCGCCCAGCAGCTCAGGCGCGCCGCCCTCCTCAATGCGTGCCGTTCCCTTGATCGACAAATAGGGCGTCTGCAGGCCACTGCGATCGTTGGACACAACGGTCACCGCGACGTGAGCATCACGCCGAATATTGCGCACCTTCTGATGTTCCTCGAGGTGCGCGACGACGAGTTCGTCGTCACCGTCAGCCTTGCTCTGCACCACCATCCACACCACGCTTACCTGCGGGCTGCCGTCGCGATTGATCGTGACCAGTGTCGCCGGGTCGGATGCGATCAGTTGGCGTGCGTCGTCGTCGAGTTTCATTTCCTGCTCCTAGCTTCTCAGTGAGGTTGCCGTCGTCCGTATTGAGGCGGCCAGTGGCAATAACTCATCGGCGCAGAATGACGCTTCCCCATCCACGAGGATTTGAACAATGTCTCGTGCGCCGTCGCGATGAGTTTCGCCCTCCGGTGCAGTCTGATCGGCATGGGCAAACTCATCTATGGCTTCAACGTGTCGGTGGACGGGTACATCGCCGACGCACGAGGCAACATCGACTGGTCCGATCCGAGCGAAGAGCTGCACCGGTACTGGAACGACTTCGAGCGGGAGACCGCGCTGTCGTTCTACGGGCGGCGGCTGTACGAACTGATGTCCGCGTACTGGCCGACCGCCGACACGGACCCGGACGCCACCCCTGTGATCGTTGACTTCGCTCGTATCTGGCGCGACATGCCCAAGGTGGTGTTCTCGCGCACCTTGGAGTCCGTTGACTGGAACTCCCGCCTGGAGCGCGGCGATCCGGTCGAGGTGGTGAGGAAGCTGAAAGCCGAGACCGACGGCAGGCTGGAGGTGGCCGGCGCGACGCTGGCCGCACCGATCGTGCAGGCCGGACTGGTGGACGAGTACCGGATCGTGGTCGCGCCCACCGCCGTGGGCGGTGGCACCCCGTTCTTCCCGACCCTGCCGTCATGGATCTCGCTGCGACTGTTGGAGAACCGCACCTTTCCGGGCGGCACGGTCCTGCTGCGCTACGAGGCGAAACACGACGCGCGATGAGTTTCGGCGGTTCGGCTCCTCAGTACTGCTGAGGACAGGAGTCAAAATGAAAATCATCCATACGGCGTCGCGCGAGGAGTGGCTGGCGGCGCGCCTGGATCTGCTGGCCAGGGAGAAGGCCGCCAGCCGGCAGCTCGCCGCGCTCGCTGAGCAGCGGCGCGCGCTTCCCGCGGTGGCCATCGACAAGGACTACGTGTTCGAGGGGCCCGACGGCGAGGTGGCGCTGATCGACCTGTTCGAGGGCCGTGGCCAGTTGATCGTCTACCACTTCATGTGGCTGCACGACATCGACGAGGGCTGCCCGAGTTGCTCGTTCGCCGTGGACAACATGCCCAATCCGATCCACCTCAACGAGGGAGCCGACACCACGCTGGCCCTGGTGTCCCGGGCGCCCTACACGAGGATCAGCCAGTATCAGGCCCGCATGGGCTGGCGGCTGCCCTGGTACTCCTCACACGGCAGCGACTTCAACTACGACTTCCACGTCAGCACCGACGAGTCGGTCGCCCCCGTCGAATACAACTACAAGGACAAGGTCACCCTGCTGCGTGAGGGGCTGGACTATGTCGCCACCAACGGAACCGACGGCCAGGGCGTGAGCGTCTTCGTCCAGGACGACGGCCAGGTGTTTCATACCTATTCGGCCTACGGGGTCGGCGCAGATGTCATGCTGAGCACCTACCGGTTTCTCGATCTGACCCCGCTGGGCCGGCAGCGCTACATCAACGAATGGCCGTGGCACGACAGGTACGAAACACCGGATAGTCATGAGCATCACCATTGATCGTGGGGGAGAGGACTTCGCGCGGCTGGCCGAGCCGTTTCGGCGAGAGCTGATCGCCTACGGCTATCGCATGCTCGGCTCGGTCGACGACGCCGAGGAAGTCGTGCAGGACGTCTACCTGGACGCGTGGCGGGCCTACGACCGGTTCGAAGGGCGATCGTCCCTGCGCACCTGGCTCTATGCCATCGCCACCCGGGCGTTCGTCAAAGCCCTCGAGCGACGCAAGCGCCGTCCGCTGCCATCGGACCTGAACGCTGCGACCTCCGACCCGACCGCGCATCCCGTCGCCGGCGATTCGGAGTTGACGTGGTTGCAACCCGCGCCCGATTCGCTTTTCACCGCGACGACGACCGACCCCGGAACCGTGGTGGCCGCCCGCGAAACCATGCGGCTGGCTTTCGTCGCCGCGCTGCAGGTTCTCCCGCCGCGACAGCGGGCGGTCCTGATCCTGCGCGACGTATTGTGTTGGTCCGCGGCCGAAGTCGCGACGCTCCTCGACCTGAGCGTGGCCGCGGTCAACAGCGCGTTGCAGCGCGCCCGCGCCCGCCTGCCCGCCGACAGTGACTCGCTCACGCAGCCAGCCGAGCAGCGGCAGCGGGAACTGCTCGATCGGTACGTGGCGGCGTTTGTAAACGCCGACGTCGACGAACTGGTCGCGGTGCTGACCGAGGACGCGGTCTTCGAGATGCCGCCGTTCCTCACCTGGTTCAAGGGCGGTGACGCGATTGGCGCGTTCCTCGGCCCGCGCATGCACGCCTTCGGCAACACCCCAGTCGTACGCACCTCGGCCAATGGGCAACCCGCCGTCGCCCTCTATCCGGCGACCACCGACGGACAGCACCGCCTGCACGCCCTGCATTTGCTCACATTCGCGCCGGAGGGTGTCGTCCACGTCGTGGCCTACCAGGACATCGGCGCGCTGGGTCGCTTTGATCTTCCGAGCGTGCTGCCGGGCTGAATCGCCCCGACTAGGTGATCGACCAGAATTCGAGCAGGGTGCGCAACGTCGCGACGAGGGGGAGCGGTTGGTCGAGCATCGGGTGATGGCCTGCCTCGGCCAATTCGACGAACGGCCCACGCAGCTGGAGCATCGAGCGGATTCGTTCGCCCATGGCGGGCGGCACCAATCCCGCTTCGCACCGCACATAACCCAAGCGGCAACGCATTTCGGCCATCATGGTCTCCAGCGTCTCTTCGTCCGAGGTCGTCGGCTCGAGCAGCTCCCCGCCGAAAATAGCCCGGTCGAATTTCCAACTCCACCCTCCGCCGGTCTTCCGTACCGACTCGACCGCAATGTGCTGCCGGATGTACGGCAGGATCACTTGCTGCGAGGGCACCGCCGTAAACCGTTGCAGGATCTCGTCCCTCGTGCGATACAACCTGTGTGTGCGGTTACGCAGCCGCGCTTCCTCCGGCGAACGGTCCCACAACGGCGCGTCGATCACGATCATGCTGTTGATCTGCTTGCCGCAATTCATCGCCGCCGTGGCCGCGATCCAGCCGCCCAAGCTGTGGCCGACGATGGTCGGTCGCCCCGAGGCGCCGGCGACGGTCGACACCTGCATCACTTCGTTTGCCCAGGTTTGCAGGTCGTAGCTGCTGCGGGTGGCGCTGTCGCCGTGCCCGGACAGGTCCGGCGCGATTACGCGATGCGTGCGGGACAAGAACGGCGCGATGTGGTCCCACCAACCAGAGTGCGCCGCGCCGCCGTGGACGAGCACCACGGTAGGTTGGTCCGCGGCACCCCAGGCGCGGAGGTGAATCCGGCAACCGTCGACTTCGACGTCGCAATGTTCCGGTCGTTGGTTCAGCGCGGCGGTGAACCAAGATGGTGGTTCAGCCGCCGCCTGGCGCGAACGGGAAAACAGCCTACGACCTCCGTGGACACAATCAAGACAGCTTGGTGAACGTCCCACTTTAACGGGGGCGTCGACGGGTTGGGTCGCTTGGCCTAGTGTGCGCTGAAGGTGCCGATCGCGTCGGCGAGCGCGTCGGGACGATCTTCGGGCGTGAAGGAATACGAACCCTCGATGCGAACCACGGCTGCGTCCGCGAGGTCCGCGGCGTACCGCTCGGCGTTCGCGATCGGAAAAACCGTGTCGTCCACGTTCCACGCGAAAAGCACTGGCTTATCGAACGATTCGGCCAGCGCCCGCCCGGCGGCGTGCAGCTCCCGCGAGTCGGTCCCCGACATCACGGCGGCGATGTCGCGCAGGATCATTGGATCGGTAATGCTGGGCAGGACATAGCTGTCGAAGACCTCGTCGGGAATCGGCCGTTTGATCAGCAAGCCGTAGGCCGCCTCGGATCGGCGAATCTGTGGGTCGCGAAGCGCCCCAAGGAGTTCCGCGAGGGCATTCGGGTCCCTGGCGACGAGGGGCAGCCCGTCAAATGGCGGCGGCGGGAATGGATCGTATCGGGTCTCGCATGCGTTGAGTACGAGCCCGCCCACCAGATCGGGATGTGCGGCGGCCGCGATCTGCGAGTAGGCGCCGCCGGAGTCGTTGCCGATCAGGGTTGCACCGGCCAGACCCAGCGCGTCGATCACGCCGGCGACGATGGCTGCGCAACCGGCAGGACTCAGATCGGCTCCCGCGTGGACCGGAGTGCGGTGTGCGCCAAGCGGCATGTCGATCGCGATGCAGCGGTAATCGCCCGCAAGGCGGTCGATCACGTTGCGCCAGAGATTGGCGTTGGCCAACCAGCCGTGCGCGAACACGAGCGCCGGCCCTGCGCCACGTTCGAAGAAGTCGATGCGGCCCGCCGGTAGCTCGACGTGGTGCGCCTCGCCGAGTAGGGCGGATCGCCAAAACCGGGTCGCGGTCGTCATGGTCCGGGACCGTAACTCAAATATGACCATGCGGTCAACTTTTTCCAGCCGATTGGTCATAAAAAGATGGTCAGACAGTCAGATATCCTGTGGTGCGTGAAACCGGCCGAGCCCGTGACGCCAAAGGGGCGTCGCACCCGCGAGTCCCTGTTGGACGCGGGCGAGGCCGTCGCGGCCGCCGAGGGGCTTGCGGGAGTGACCATTGCCGCGGTGACCAAGCACGCCGGCGTTGCCAAAGGCACGTTTTACGTCTACTTCTCCGACCGCGACGTGTTCGTCGACGCGCTTCACCAACGTTTCTACGAACAGGTGAACGACGCGGTCGCCAACGCGGTTGCTGGGCTCGAGCCCGGCGGTGAGCTGTTGGCCGCGGCCGCCGAGGCTTACCTCGACGTCTGCCTTGCCCACCGGGCGATGAAGGCGCTCGTCTTCGACACGCGTGCCCTGGGACATCTCACCACCACGATGGAACAACGGCACGAGCTGTTCGCGAAGCTTGCCGAACCAGGCCTCCGGTCGGCAGGAGTGCCGGCGCCGCGGGTGGCCGCACGCCTTTTCGTGGCATTGACATCGGAGACCGCGCTGATCGAGCTGGAGGCGGGGAAGCGCGTTTCGGGAGCCCGGGCGATCCTGCGCGCGTTCATCGCGAGCTTGTGATGGTCGAGCACCCGCGATCTCGCAAGTCGAGTAGTCCGCTACGCGTGTGCGGCGGCGTCGCAACCGGCACGCTGTTGCCGTGGATACCCCTGAAACGGAGGACGGCGATGGAAACCGCGACCGGCACGCGACTCATGAGCCCAGAAATCCGATCCCGATGACCGCAGCGACAGTCACCCACCAGACGTTTCCCGACTACTGCTGCGACCTCGTCGGTGACGGCATCTCCATCGATTACTGCATCACCCCGCCACCCATCCCCGGCAGGCCGCCCTACGTCCTCAGCTACGAACACGGCCAGCGCATGCTCAACTTCGAACGGGAACAGATCCGCAGTACCTTCGTGGCCGACCTGGGCTGGTGCCTGAGCGTGACGACTCACGAATTCGGCGACGCCGGTTCGGTCGTCGCGACGATTCTCTTCCCCACGGTGGTCATTCCGACGAAGGAAGTGGACATCCCGGTGCATACCATGCTGATCACCACGACCCACGAGATTCCCGCTGTGCCAACGCTGCCCGGTCAGCGCGACCACTACCGGATAACCGCCCTCACCGGTCGCGCCCAAAAGTTGCGGCGCTACTAAGCGGGGCGGGTGAGCTCGGCCAGGGTCTGCGCGCGCGCCGTCACCGCCCTGACGGACGCGACCGCGCCGTCGGCGACCTGAGCGATGCCGGCCACGTGAAGCGTGGCGGTCTCCCCGAGGTGCGCTTCGGCAGCCGCACCCAGGCCGCCGCGGTACGGACCTCGGATCGTGACGTGGAAGGGAACGTCGGTGCCCGCGGAGAAGAGATCGTTGACCACCACCTCGCGGGGATCGAGCACCGCCCGGTAGGTGGCCCCGGTGCGGGCGTCATCGATGTCGTGCACCGGCGCGGCGGCAAGATCGGCCCCCTCGAGCCAGGCGCGCACGGTTTGTTCGGCGCCGGGATCAGCCGGCACCGCCTCGGTCGTCGTCCAGGGATCGAGGTGCGGCGGCATCAACGGGTGGGGGTGCCCGCTCGCGATCTGCGCCCGCATCGCGAAATAATCCTGCTCGACGTAGTTCTCCGTCAGCCGGGCGCCGTTCCACTTGTACAGCCCGATCCCGCGCCAGCAGGCAAGCGCGCGCTCCCCACCGGCCGGCATGGCCGCGTGCTCGCTAAAGTGCATGCACAGGCGATCGCCGTTGAGCACGAACTCGTGCACGACGATGCCCAAACCCGGTGCGGCATCGAAGATTTGACGAACCGCCTCGGCATAGGTGGTCGACCGGACCAGCGATAGGCCGTTGATGTGGACGACGTAGTCGGCCTCCATGATCTCTGGGTAGACCGATTGATCGTGCGAGTTCGTGTAGTCGATGCAGTACTTGCGCATCAGCGCGACGAAGGGGTGCACGTCAGCCCTGGACGAACGGCCCGAGCAGCTGTGGGACTCGGAGGGATTCGGGAACGCGATCGATGCCGATGGTTCGGTCGATCGCCTCGTGCAGGTGGTAGATGCGCCGCTCCTGATAGCCGAGCCGCAGTGCTTGGAGGGTGCCGGCATCGAGCGAACGCTGCTGGCCGGGCAGCACGTCGAGGTCCTCGAACAACACCCGCGACAAGGCCGCGATCACCATCTCATTGGTCTGCCGGGTCGCGCCGTCGTCGGCGCCCAGCGAGGAACACCAGTGGACGTTGTACGCCGACGTCGACGGGCCGGTGGGCCAGTTGGTGATCAGGAAGACGAACCCGGCCCCGGCGAACACGATGCTCAGGTTCGGGAACACGTGATAGGAGAACGTGCCACGGAAGGGCAGATCCCCGAGGCTGGGGAACACGCTTGGGAACGGCGACAGCGTCTCGCCGTCGACGCCGTCGCGGTAGGGGACGAGCATGCGGGAGTGGCCGTTCGGTAGCAATTGGATTCCGGTGCCGGACTGTTGAAGCGTTCGGGCCGCCGTGGTCCGGTGCACGTAATTGACGTGGTAACTCTCGAGATTCGCGTCGACGGGCAGCTTCCAGTTGACCGGCACGTGGCGCACCGTGCGATCCGCCAGGTGCAGGCGGCCGTCCAGCTCGGCGAAATCGCTGAGGTCGTCGCCGACGGGGCCGAGGAAGTCGGACAACGGCGGTGCGTCCGCGTCAAGGTTGATGAATGCCAGCGGACCCCAGCAGGCGGACCGCAGCTCGGCCAGGGCGTGACAGTCGCGGTCGAGGCCGGAGAAGTTCAGCGCCTCGGGGTATCCGGCCAGCTTTCCGTCCAGCGAGTACGTCCAGGCGTGGAAGGGACAGGTGAGCCGGCGGCCCACATTCCCCTGCGATTCCTCGACGAGGGCGGCCCCGCGATGGCGGCAGGTGTTGTAGAACGCGCGGACGACGCCGTCCCCGCCGCGGAGGAGCATGATGGGCCTGTCGAGCTGGTCGAGCAGCAGGTAGTCGCCCGGCTTGCGCAGTTGGTCGGCGTGGGCGACGAACAACCACGAGCGGGAAAAGACCGCGGCGGCTTCGAGCTTCGCGAAGCCGGGATCCGAATAGCGTGCGCCGGGCACGGGCGGGAGCACCGGGAATTCCGCCGGGTAGGCGACCCGCGCCGTCTCCGCCCGGGAACACTCCAATACCGCGTCCATCGCGTGGGAGCCGATGCCCATGGTCACCTCGTCTCCGGCATGCCGCCGATCTCTCCTGTGGGATAGTTTTATGAATGGGCACTCATTTTGCAAGGAAACAGCGGCCGGCTCCCCCGCGCCGATCTCGAGGACGCCCACCCAACTCCGATGGGCAGGTCACCACCCGGCGACTGCTGGAGGCGGCCGCGGCGGTGTGTGTTGAACGGGGATTCGAAGGCAGCACCCTGCCACTGATCGCCGAGCGGGCGGGCGTGTCACCGACCGCGGTCTACAACCACTTCCACAACCGGGAGGAATTGCTGTACGCCGCCGCGGTGCGTGCCCTTGACCAGATCACCGCCGTCGCGCTGCGCAACGGCCGCGGCGAGCGTCCCCTGCATGCGATCGCCATGGCCTATCTGCAGCCCGGGATGCGCCAGAACCGCCGCCTCATCGCCGAGCTGCACCTCGCCAGCCGCCGCGATGCGCGGTTGGCGGCCCTGATCCGCCAGTGGCATCACGAGTACGCCGACCGGTTCGTCGGGGCACTCTCGGGCACCGATCCGAACCCAAAGGCCACCACCAAAGCCGTCTTTCTCCTCCTGCTCGGGCTTTGTCACTTCGACGACGTGGCGGCGATCCGGGTGCCGCGCGCGGCGGTGGCCGAGCGCATCGAGCGCCTGGTCGATGTGCTCGTCCCGGAAGGCCCGGCGATCACCGGGACGGCTTCCTGATCAGCCGCGCCGGCGCCGGCCTCAGCGCCCGGGTGGTACCGGAATGTCGGCGTGCCGAATCTGGTTTCCCCCAGCGCGTTTCGCCTCGTACATCGCGCCGTCGGCGGCGTCCACAAGGCGCTCGACGATCTGGCGGTTGACGGGTGCGCTTTCCGGCGGCAGCTGGATACTGCTGACGCCCAGGCTCGCCGTCACGCCCCAGGGTGTGCCGGCAATTGCCTCGCGCACCGCCTCGGCGGCCCGAAGCGCGTCGTCTACCCCGATCGTCTCGGCGACCAGGAACTCCTCTCCGCCGACCCGGGCGAGCACCGTGGCGCCATTGCTGATTCGCCGCAGGTTGTCGGCTACCGCCACCAGGATGCGGTCCCCCGTGGCGTGCCCGTAGGTGTCGTTGATGCGTTTGAAATTGTCCAGATCGAGCATCAACACGCTGAGACACAGCGCGGGCGTCTGGGCGGTCAACAGCCTGGACGCGGACCGATAAAAGCCCCGCCGATTGCGCAGGCCGGTGAGCGGATCGGTGGAAGACTTCAGCGCGTCCACCGACAGCCAATGAACGAGGATCTGGCCGCAGAACGGTACCGCCAGGATCCCCGCGCTGAGGACCAGGAATTTGGCCGCGGCCATCGACACATCACCGGCCACCGCGACCCGGCCGGCGCACACCGCCGCGGTAGCCAAGGCCGTGTCCAACGTGAAAACGAGAAGACGTGCCGAATGAAAAAATGCGACGTAGCCGGCGAGGCCCCCGAATGCCGCGCAACCCAGCAACCCGCTGAGCGGGTCGCTCTCGATCAGGCATGTCGCGGCGATGCCCAGCGTCCCCACCGCCGAAAACACCTGGGACTGAAGCAGCGTCGGCCAACCGCGCAGCCACACCAGCGCCATGCCCGCCAGGACGACGACGAACGCCACAGCCATGGCGCGCCCCGCGGCGGTCCGTGGACCCGACGGGCTGCTCAGCATCAGGAAGGTCGCCGCGGCCAGGGTTGTCAGGATGGCGACCAGTAAAAAGCGGACAAACGGCTTCAATCCGCGCGCGGCAAGGTAATCCGACAACCAGTCATAGTGGTCGGGTTGACGCCACCACACGCCGATCCAGCGCATTTTCGTCGCCCCTGGCCCTCCTCGACATCGCTCAACGACGCGACGACCGAACCCTCGTATGCTACTAATCGCTACTGAAAACCACGGGCCATTCCGAATTTCAGCGCGAACCGCGTGGTTGTGCGGACAGTTTCGTAATCAACCGCCGCATACTGCGGGTCAAGGATCGCGGAACGTGATCGGGATCCATCAGGTCGTTCTCGGCCAGCGCGCTGTCCTCGCCGGCCACGGTCCGCCCGGTGAATCGTCGCAATGTCTTACCTTGCCCCCGCAACGTTTCGACGGCCCGCAGTAGCGACCGACCCTGCCGCATCGTCCGCTCGAATTCGTCGCCGGATACGCCCAGGTGCTCACAAACGAGTTGCTGGCGCACCGACTCGATCGCGCGCCGGATGTGTTCGTGCGCTTCGGCATTCGGATCCGCCTCGATGGCGAGGTCGCACTCGCTGTCGAACCCCATCGACCGGTTGTTGAAGTTGGACGAGCCGATGCGCAACAGCCAGTCGTCGACGACCAATACCTTCGAGTGAATGTAGATCTGCGACCCGCCGTCGGTCACCGCCCAATAGACGCCCAAGCGGCGGTGTTCGTCGGCCGCCCAGAGTTCTTGGATGAGCCGGTGGCGTGCGCTGTCCATCGTTTCGCGCTCGAGGCGGTTCAGGCCGCGGCGGGGGAGGACGATGACGATCTCGGGACCGTCGTGCTCCCTGAGCCGGGCGGCCAGCGCCTCGATCACCTGTCGGGCGGCCAGGTACTGGTTCTCCAGATAGATGGTGTGACGCGCCGCGGCGATCGCCGCGAGGTTGAGCGCTTCCACCTCGCGAACCTCGTCACGACCACCGAATGTGGGCAGCGTGCGCGCGATCCCGACCTCGACATCGCGCAAAATCGGCCGCAAGCCGCCGGGCCAGACGGAGCGCGCGGCCTCGATCGGGGCCAGCGACTCGCCCGTTCCGGCCCGCCACCTGTCCCGGGCGACCTCGGCGAGCGCGAGCGCCGCGGCGCCGTCCACCGCGGCCGCGACCTCATGGCGAGGTCCGTATCTCCGGCCGACCGCGCGGCGAAATCGGCTGTTGTGCTTGTGTTCCGGGGTATCCCAGCGATCCAGGGTGAGGTCGATGCCGCCGCAGAACGCCAGGACGTCGTCGATGATCACGATCTTCTGGTGATGGACCGCGCCGGTGGGCCGGGCCCCGTCGATGGCCAGGCGCAATCGCCGGCTGCTGAGCCGATTCACCACCGACACCGGCGTGACGCCGTACCATATGCCGTCGAAGACCGGCAGCAGGCGCAGGTTGGATTTCAGCACGTAAATCTCCAGGGCCGGGCGCCGCCACAGCAGCCAGTACAGGAAGGCGCCCAGCTGGTTGGGGCCGGGGAGCTTCTTCCTTCCTCGTTCGAATGTCGTCCTGGCGTCGAAGTCCCAGCCGATCAACATGATTCGATGGTTGGCGCGCAGCATCGCCGCCTTCACCTGAAGAAAGTAGTCGGCGGCGTCGATCACGCAGGCCAGCTGGTCGGCGCGCTCCGCGCGCCAGCAGGTCTGGCCGGTGATGGGCAGGGCATTGTCGCGCATACGCGGCCTGTCTACCACACCGGCGCGGGCCGACCGTCGACCGTCGCCGGCTTGCGTACAGTCGTGCTGTGTGAACGTCGACGCGGTCGCCTTCAGCGAGCAGTGGGTAGCGGCATGGAATTCGCACGATGTCGAGTCCGTGCTGAAGCACTTCCACGAGGACGTGGTATTCACTTCACCGGTTGCGGCGGAGCTTCTCCCGGAAACGGCCGGTATCGTTCGGGGCAAGTCCGCGCTGCGGCGCTACTGGACCCGCGCCTTGCAGCACATTCCCAACCTCCGCTTCGCCGTCGAGGGCGTCTACCGGGGAGTCGACACCGTCGTCATCGCGTACCGAAACCAAGACGGCAAGTCCGTCAGCGAAGTCTTGCGGTTCAGCGGCGACGTGGTGATCGAGGGGCACGGAACGTATCTCGCTTGCCCGTAACGACGGGTTTGTCCCTTTTGATCGAGTCGATCACTTTGTCCATGAGCCAGCCGATCGCTCGCGTCGCGTCGTCGCCGTCGACGTTCCAGACCCCGACGAGGCGCTCGTAGCTGGGCAGGTTCCACAGCACGTCAAGCAGCCCCGCTACCAGGTGTTGATCCGTCGGCGACCAATGCGGGGCGGCGGTCGACACGGCGCGCAGCAGGGCCTGGCGCCTGCGGTGGTCGACGGTGACGAAAGTCGGGTCGTTCGGCGCCTGCATGGACTGGCGCACCGAAAACCGTTGCAGCGAAGCGAAAACACGGCCGGTCACCTCGGCGAGGTTGCCCAGGTCCACGTCCTCGTAGCAGATGCCCGCTTCGGATTCCAACCGCTGCATGACGGCGTCATGCAGATGCCGCTCGGTCGGGAAGTGACGGTAGACGGTGCGCTCGCCGACGCCCGCGCGGTCGGCGACGGCGCGAAACGTAAGGTCCCGCCAATTCCATGTGTCGAAGCCGTGCACCAACTCCGTGCCGGCGGCGACGATCCGCGCGCGGGTTTCGGCCGCCTTCTGCCGTCGCGCCCGGTTGTCGTAGCGCCGGCGGGCGGCCGTTGACGGTCCAGTCATATTCATGACAGTATACTGCCACGAAAGTGGAGGCGCATCGTGGTATCACCCGGCGAGTTGATGACCGCGGCCGTCGAGCGAACCGGGCTCGATGACTTCGGCGACGATTCCTTCCGCGAGGGCCTCGAGATTGTGCTGCGCGCATTGCACGACGAGGCCCGGTTGAACACGCGCGGCGAAGCATTCGTCTACGGCCGCATCGGCCTGCATCTCGCGCAGCGGCTGTGCGTGGAGGACTGGTATCGGCGACATCCGGAAATCGACGGCGTCCCAATCGATGCGCCCCTCTTCGGGCTGGGATTGCCCCGCACCGGGTCGACGGCGCTGTCGTTCTTGCTGGCCCGGGATCCGAATGTGCGCTACCTGCGCAGCTGGGAGTCGAGCCAGCCGTGCCCGCCACCTTCGACCGTCCGCGGCGCGGACCCGCGCATCCCGCCCGGTGAGCAGAAGATCGTCGCCGGCTCCCGCCATCACGTCCCCCAGGACATTCACGGGCCGATGGAGTGCCTCGACCTGATGGCACTCGACTTCAAGTCACAGATCTTCCAGGCGTACGCCCAGATCCCGTCGTACTCGGCCTGGCTGGTCGACCGGGCGGACTTCACGTCGACCTACCGCTACCAGCGGCGGGTCCTCAAGCTACTGGCATGGAAGGAACCGGCGCGTCCCTGGCGGCTGAAGACGCCCGCTCACGTGCTGTCGCTCGACTGCCTCGACCGCGCGTTCCCGGACGCCAAATTCGTTATGACTCACCGTGATCCGACCGATGTGATCCTGTCGGTAGCCGACGTCTACGCCGACATCGTCGGTGGCTTCACCGACCACCTCGACCGTCGTTACCTCGGCGAGTTGAACGTGCACCAGTGGTCGATTGGCATGGAGCGGGCCGTGAAGTTTCGCGACGGCGGAGCCGAAAACCGGTTCTTCGACATCGGCTTCGGTGCGATGCAGGCCGATCCCATCGGCGAGGTGCGCCGCCTCTACCAGTGGCTCGGCGCACCGGTGACCGAAGAGTTCGAGGCCGGGATGCGTGACTGGTGGGCCGAGAACGCGGAGCGGCGCGAGCCCCACCCGAAGGCCATGCCAGAGGAATTCGGCCTGGACCTCAACGCAATTCGGCCGCTGTTCGCGCAATACGTCGAGCATTCGCAGCGGTGGCTCGCCCCTATGAGATAGAGAGACAGGCATGACGATCGACCTGACGGGCGGCATCGACCCGGCCCGGGAGTTCATGTTCGCCGAGCGGCCGGACAACCCCGAGATGCGCGATTCGGCCAGCTTCTGGGTGTTCGACGACCGCGGCGAGGTGGGCCTGCCGCGCATCGGAATCGAGGCGGTGGGCGCGAATTGGGAAGCCCACGGGCTTCAGGTCAACGTCGCGTTTTCGGATGGCCGCGTGTACCGACTGCGCGACGACGGCGCCAGCTGGCCCGTCGGCGGCCGCGACGGCAAGCCAACCGTGCTCGGCGCGGGACCGCTCCGGTTCACGTGCGTCGGGCCGTTCGACGTGTGGACGATGGCGTTCGACGGCCAGGCGGTCGCGACATCGGCCGCCGACCTTGCCCAGGGCCGCAAGGAAGGTCCGCTGGTCGATCTGCGGTTCGATGTCGAAGCGAAAATGGCCGCGCCGCCATGGGTTCAGGGCGCGCTGCAGGACGACGCCGCCTCGGCGCTCAAGACATCGGTCGAAGGAGATCTCATGGGCGGGCCGCGTTACGAGCAGCTGTTCCGGGCGACAGGATCGGTACGGGTGGCGGGCCGCGAGCACACCTTCAGCGGCAGCGGTTTGCGGATCCGGCGCCAGGGTGTGCGCCGGCTGGAAGGATTCTGGGGGCACTGCTGGCAGTCGGCGCTCTTTCCAAGCGGGCGCGGGTTCGGCTACATCGCATATCCACCGCGACCGGACGGGCGGCCCACGTTCAACGAGGGGTACCTGTTCGGCGGCGACGGCGACCTTGTCCCGGCCCGGGTGGCAGAGGCGCCATGGCTGACGCGGCTGAAACCGCTCGGTGAGGACGTCTCCGTGGTGCTCGAGACCGCCGACGGCACCGAACGCATCGCGGGCGAAACGATCATGTCCACCCACGACCTCACCGATCCGAGCGAGGTGCCGCCCGAGCAGCTTGCCAAGCTGGCCAACTGGACGTTCCCCGCCCTGCAACAGGCGGGCGTGCGCTACCGGTGGAACGGCGAGGAGACGGTCGGCATGCTGGAGCGCTCCAGCCCGATGGACAAGGTCGAGCGCTAACCGGCGATCGTGCTGCGGCCAGACCTACCGCGTGCTCTCATCGGGAAGGTCGCGCCGGGACTGATGCAGACCCGGACCGTCCGGGTCATCGTCTCTGTGCTCCAGTTTCTCCTGCAGCTTCCGCTGCTCCTCGGTCGCTTTCCTGGCGTCTTCGGGCGCCGGCGGCGGGTCGATGTTGACTTGTTGATCCACGCGAGAACTCCTTCGAGCTTCGACTACTGCTTCTGGAGGGTCTCCGCGCCGGCGGGATCCCAAACCGGCGGGCCGCCGGCGGCGGCGACCGATAGCATGAGCTGCTACTTGTCCCGCCGCTGCCGGGCAGCGCGGGACCCGACGCCTGGCCGGAGGTTCGCGCACGGATGTCACGGCTCAAGGCGTGGTGGAGCCAGCCCGATCAATACGAGTGGATCACTGCTTTCCTTGGCCAACGCGGGATGTTGCGCCCGGGCCGGATGATTTTGGTCGTCGTCGCCGGATCCTCCGCGTTGGTGCCGCTGACCGTGTTGCCGAGCCAGAGCCGGCCGAGCGCCGTTGAAGTGATCACCGGCGGGGTCGCCGTCGCGTTCACTCTCGGTGTGACCCTGATGTGGATGGTCCACTGGCCCACCCGTCGACAGTCGCAGGCCGGCGTGGCGCTGGGCGCGTTATTCGTCGGCGGGTGGAGCCTCGTGCAGCCCACCGGGGCGCTCGCCGCGCTGGCGTGTACGGCCATGGCCGTCACCGGCGGGTACATCGCGTTTTTTCACGGGCCCAAGCTCCTACTCTTCAACGGCGCGGTGGCTCTCGCGGTAACCGTCACGGCGGTGGTGCGGCTGGCGCACGAGGCCAACGTGGCCACGGCGGCATCCGCGCTCTGGATCAACACCTTTATCAATCTGTCTGTCCCCCTGGGCATTTGGGGCATGTCCCGCGCGATGGGAACCTACGTTCAGCGCTCGGAAGAGGACGCCCTCACGGGGCTGCTGAACCGGCGGGCGTTCACCGATGCGGTCGGTCACCGGTTGGCGAACCCGCCGCCGGCGCACACCCACCTGACGGTCGTGATGGTCGATCTGGACAACTTCAAACGCATCAACGACACGCACGGACATCTGGCCGGCGACCGTGCCCTGCGGGCGGTGGCCGGTCTGCTACGCGAACATGCTCCCGCCGACGCGGTCATCTGCCGGGCCGGCGGCGAGGAATTTTTGGTGGCGCTGACCGCCGCCACCTCAGACGCCACGCCACTGGCCACGCAGTTTTGCACCGCGCTCGCCGGGCTTCTCCCGAAGGTCACCGCGAGCATCGGCATCGCCAGCGCCGAGCTGCGCCTGCTGACCGGTGGCGTCGCACGAATCGTCGACGAGCTCGTCAGGATCGCCGACGATGCGATGTATGCGGCGAAACGCCGTGGCGGAGACCAGGTCCAGGTCCACCAGGGCGTGACGACCTAGCCGCCGGCAGTCCCACGTCCTGCACAGATTCGGCATAGCCGCCACTTAGGTTGCGGCGAAATCATCGAGCCAGGCTTTAGATCGCCTGGGACGAAAGCGCTTTGCGATCCACGCGTGCGAGGGAGGGACGTTGAGCTTCCCGATCGATGCGGCCGGCGCGCCGGCGAAGCCGCGGTTGCGGGGCTGGATCCACCAATACTGCGCCGTCGCGGCCGTCAGCGCGGGCGCGCCCCTGGTGGTGGTCTCGTGGGCCGAGGCCTCCAAGCGGGCGGGCCACTCGACGCTGACCTACACCCTGGCGATCGTGGCGATGTTTGCCGTCAGCGCGGTTTATCACCGCGTCGACTGGGAGTCGGCGGTCCGCAGGAATTGGATGCGGCGCCTCGACCACTCGATGATCTTCGTGCTGATCGCCGGGACCTACACCCCGTTCGCCAGGCTCGCCATGCCCCGGGGGACCGGTTACGTGGTGCTCGCGATCGTCTGGGGCGGCGCGATGGCGGGAATCGCGCTGACCCTGTTTTGGCCGACCGCCCCGCGCTGGGTGGGCGTGGCGCTGTATCTGCTGCTGGGCTGGGTGGCGGTCGCCTACACCGGGTTGATCCTGCACAACGCCGGGACGGCCGCGACGGTGTTGCTGGTTGTGGGCGGCGCGCTCTACAGCGTGGGTGCACTGTTTTACGGCATGCGCTGGCCCGATCCCTGGCCGACGACGTTCGGCTATCACGAGGTCTTTCACACCTGCACCGCGGTCGCGGCGATCTGCCAGTACATCGCCATCTGGTTCGCGGTCTTCTAAATCGCGGCTACGTCAGATCGGCGGCGACCCGCTCCAACGCGGCGAGGTGGTCGTCGACCGTCGCCAGGGCGGCCTTCATGGTGTTCACCGACACGTGCGTGGCCCCGGCGGCTTCCCAGGCGGCGATGTCAGCGGCGATCTTCTCCGGGTCGCCGGTCCAGCTGACCCGGCCCTCCATGCCGAGGGTGTCGGCGTCGCGGCCGGCTGCCGTCGCCGCGCGGCGCACCTGTTCACGCGCGTAGTCGAGGCCAGGTCCGGGCTCCATCATCGGGAACCAGCCGTCGCTCAGCCGTCCGGCGCGTTCGTAGGCGCGGTCGGACGCCGCACCGAACCAGACCGGGATGGGGCGCTGAGTCGGCAGTGGGGCCAGGCCCGCCCCGGTCACGGTGTGGTACTTGCCGTTGAACGTCACCGACCGTTCGGTCCAGAGCCTGCGCATCAGCTCGACCTGTTCCTCGGAGCGCCGGCCGCGATTGGTGAACGACTCGCCCAACGCCTCGTACTCAACGTCGTTCCAGCCCAACCCGATACCGAGCCGAAATCGCCCGTCGGTGAGCAGATCGACCTCCGCGGCCTGCTTGGCCACCAACACCGACTGGCGCTGCGGCAAGATGATGACGCCGGTGACGAGTTCAAGCGAGGTGACCGCGGCCAGGTAGCCGAACATGACGAACGGCTCATGAAAGGTCGAGTCGATGTCGTAGTAGCCCTGCCAGCCCTGGTGCACTGTCGGATCGGCGCCGACGACATGGTCGTAAGCGAGGATGTGGGTGAAGCCCAATTCCTCGACGCGCTGCCCATAAGCACGTACGGCTGCAGGGTCTCCACCGAGTTCGGTCTGCGGGAACACGACACCGATGCGCATTGCCCGTTCAACCGCGCCGCGCGTCAGTTGCTTCCCGTCGGACTCGCGCACAACCCGGCCCCTACTTCGGTAAACACCCGTTCACAGGGAACTGCCAGGGAACCCGGTACCGCCGGTACGCATGACGCGGCGAACGGGTGGGTACCCGGGCGGTTGAACGGTCGCGAAGCGGCGGCCTGCGTTCCGCCATTGGATCGACCGCTCTCTCAAATATGAAAGGGAAGCTGACGGCACACGACCCGTCGGCGGGAGGAGCATCCGATGCCAGAGGTCCAACTTCACCATGAGGGACATCCGAAGTACCGCCGGATGGTTCGTTTCGACTGGTCTGAAACACCGCTGCACTGGGTGCCCGACGATCCGTTCTCGACGCACATGATCAACGTCCTGCATCTGCTGCTGCCCGAGGGCGAGCGGCACTTCATCAAGGCCGTCCTGGAAGCGTCGTCGCTGGTCGACGACCCCGAGCTGGAGGCGGCGATCAAGCCGTTCATTCAGCAGGAGTCCTGGCACGCCTGGGCGCATCAGGTGGTGCTCGACCACTTGGCCGAGCAGGGCATCGACACCAAGCCGTACACCGACCGGCTCGGGCGACTGTTGTCGTTCACGCTGGGTGATGCCCCCAGGTGGTTTCCGCCGGCGATGAAACGGTGGTGGCTGTATCGGCGGCTGGCCGATGTGGCGGCGCTGGAGCACTACACGGCGATGTTGGGCCAGTGGGTGCTGACGAACCGGGGCCTGGACTACGCGAAGGCCGACCCCATGATGCTGGACCTGCTGCGCTGGCACGGCGCCGAGGAGGTCGAGCACCGTTCGCTGGTCTACGACGTCTTCCAGCACGTCAGCGGCAACTACTGGATCAGGGCGTTCTCGATGTTCTTCACGACGCCGCTGTTCATCGGTTGGTGGGTCGCGGGAGCCCGATACTTGATGGCCCAGGATCCGACGATCGACCAGAAGTGGCGCTGGCGGGACTGGCTGCGGGCCGCCCGTGAGTACAAGTTGCCCGGCCCATGGAAGCTCATGGTGACGACGCCCGTGCGGTACCTGCGGCCCAGCCACCATCCAAACGACGAGGGGTCCACGCAGATGGCGGTCGACTACCTCAACTACTCGCCGGTGGCGAAGGCGGCCCAGGAGCGAGCGCAGTCCCAAGGGAAGTCACCGGACCAGTCGCAAGGCATCGAGACTTCCCGCAACGGAACACGAAACGCCTCGGGAAAGGTTGACGTGCGATGAAGGTTTCGGTTGATCTCGACACCTGCGATGGCAACGGCGTGTGCATGAGCATCTGCCACGAGGTGTTCGACGTACGAGAAGACGGACTTCACGTGCTTCAGGAGCAGCCGCCGGAGGAGCTGCGCCAGCAATTGATCGGCGCCGAGGTGTCTTGCCCCACGCAGGCGATCACGGTGAAGGAGTGATCCGATGCCGAGCCCTCAGCTAAAGGAGGTTGTCGTCGTCGGTGCCGGCGTGGCGGGGACCCGCGCGGCCGAGACCCTGCGACAGGATGGCTACGACGGTGCCCTGACCATCGTGGGCGCCGAGCGGCACGCCCCCTATCACCGGCCGCCGCTCTCGAAGAAACTGCTCACCGGCAAGGTGCACCGCGCAGGCGTCGACCTGGCACCCCAATCCGAAATCGATGCGCGCGTGCTGCGCGGCGCGTCGGCGACCAAGTTGGACCTGGCGTCGCGCACCGTCCACTTGCACGACGAAAACCGGGATCTGGCACTGCAATTCGACGGACTGGTGATCGCCAGCGGCGCGACACCGCGCGAATGGCCGGGCGGCCCGGTCCCCGACGGGGTGCTGATGCTGCGCACGGTCGACGATTGTCTGGCAATCCGGGAAAGGCTGGGCTCGCGTCCGCGTGTCGTCGTGGTCGGTGGCGGGTTCATCGGCGCCGAAGTGGCCGCGAGTTGCCGTTCGGTGGGACTGGATGTGGTTCTCATCGAGAAGGCCACCAGCCCGCTCCTGGCCGCGCTGGGCAAGGAACTGGCGCCGCGCTGGGCCGACCTGCACCGTCAGCATGGCGTGGATCTGCGGGTCGGGGTGGGCGTCGACGCGTTCGCCGGTAACGGACACGTGGAGGCGGTTCGGCTGACCGATGGTTCGCAGGTTCCGGCCGATCTCGTCATCGTCGGGCTGGGTGTCACTCCCGCCACCGACTGGCTGGGCGGGTCGGGACTGCACGTCGACGACGGGGTGCTGTGCGACGCCACGGGCGCGGCCGAGGGCCGCCCCGAGGATGTCGCTGTCGTGGCCGCCGGCGACGTCGCGCGCTGGTGGCACCCGCTCTACAAGCGGCATCTGCGCACCGAACATTGGGACGACGCCGGACGCCAGGGAGCGGCGGCGGCGCGCACCCTGCTGGCGGGGCCCGACGGGGCGGAAGCCCACGACGAGGTGCCGTATTTCTGGTCGGATCAGTACGACGTAAAGGTCCAAATGCTCGGCGTCCCAATGGATTACGATTCCATCGAAATCGTCGAGGGCTATCCCGACGGATGGGAGTTCGTCGCCGCGTATGGGCGCGACGGCCAGACCATCGCGGTGCTGGGAACGGTCCCGAACCGGGTGTATGCCTATCGCGACGCGATCGCCAAACGGGCCGAGTTCCCGCCGGGGCGTCCGGATTAGCGGCAGGTGGTCTTCAATCCTCTCCGGGAATGCATACGTGGCGGCTCCGCGTTGAGAAGGCCATGACCGACCGCGTTGAGCTGAGCCCCAGGGACTGGGTGCGCGAGCAGACCGAACGAATCCTGCAGCAGGGCACGACCGACGGGGTCGAGATTCTCGACCGGCCCGTCGTCCTGATGACCGTCACCGGGGCCAAGTCCGGCAAGCAGCGGTACGTGCCGTTGATGCGCGTGGAAAAGGACGGCCACTACGCCATGGTGGCGTCGAAGGGCGGCGCGCCCGCCCACCCGTCGTGGTACTTCAACGTCAAGGCCAATCCGGCGGTGACGGTGCAGGACGGCGATAAGGTCGTCGCCCTTACCGCGCGCGAGCTGGAAGGGCCTGAGCGGGAGCAGTGGTGGCGGCTGGCGGTGGAGGCCTACCCCCCTTACGCCGAATATCAGGAGAAGACGGCACGGCAGATCCCGGTCTTCGTTCTGGAATAGCCTCCGCGACTCACACGCCGATGGCGCGCTCCAGATCCTTGAGCGACGTCTCCAGGTGGCCCAGCAGCCGCTGCAAGTGCGGGACGCTGCGGCGGCAGCCAACGAGCCCGAAGTCGAGGTTGTCGGCGTTGTTGGTCACGGTGATGTTGACCGCCTGCCCGTCGAGCGGGATCGACAGCGGGTAGTTCCCATCCAGCCGGGCGCCGCGCCAGTAGACCGGTTTCGACGGACCGGCCGATACGTTCGAGATGACGATGTTGAACGGCGGCGAGGCGGCCGAGAGGTAGCCGGGAATCAGCCCGAAGAACAGCCCCCCGATGTTGAACGCCGAAAGGGCGAGCTGTTGAACGGGGGGCAGCTGCCGGAACACCTCCTTGGTGTCGTGGATCGACGAGCTGATGACCTCCAGCCGTTTTGCCGGGTCGTCAAGGTCGGTCGCCAGGTTGCACAGGAAGGTCCCGACCATATTGCCGCCGCGCTCGTCACCGTCCTTGCGCAGGTTGACCGGCACCATCGCGGTCAGCGGGTCATCCGGCAGGGCGTTCTGCTCGATGAGATAGGCGCGCAGCGCCCCGGAGGACATGGCCAGCACCACGTCGTTGACGGTCACTCCGGCGGCGGACTTCACCGCCTTGATGCGGTCCAGCGACCAGGACTGCGCGGCCACCCGCCGGGCACCGCCGATCCGTACGTTGAACATGCTGCGGGGCGCACGGAACGGGAGCGTCAGCTGTTGCTCGAGCAGCGCCGCGCGCGCGAGCTTCACCGTGGACGGCGCCAGCGCGAACGCCGACCCCGCGGTTTGTCCGACCCGCTCGAGCAGCGACGGCCGCGTCCGCCGCTCGCTGTGCTGCCGGGGAGCCAGGTTCCACGGCACCCGCATCTCGTCGTCGTCCGGATCGGGGCTGAAGGCGCGCTGCATCAGCCGCAGCGCCGACATGCCGTCCATGAGGGAGTGGTGGTACTTCGTGTAGACCGCGTAGCGCCCGTCCTCCAGACCCTCGATCAGGTGCGCTTCCCACAGCGGGCGGTGCCGGTCGAGCAGGCTGCCGTGCAGCCGGGACGCCAACTCGAGCAGGTCACGGACGCGTCCCGGCTCCGGTAAGGCCGACCGGCGCAGGTGGTAGTCGAGCTCGACGTCCCGGTCGAGTGACCATGCCACGTTGGTGATGCCGCCGAAGAAGGCCGGGTGTTTGCGGAACGTTGGTTGAACGTCCGTGCACTCGAGCATCGCCTGGTAGGACTCGCGGACGAAGTGCGGCCCGGCGTCCTCGGGCGGCTCGAAGAGCTGCAACGATCCGACGTGCATCGGATGTTCGCGTGACTCCCCGATGAGGAACAGCGCATCCGTGGGCGATATCGGTTCCATGGTTGGGCTCCCCATCCGGTCTCGTTCGACAAAGCTCTTCATCTCCAATTAGCCCGAGCGGGCGCCTCCCACACCTGCAAAATTCCGCGCCACCGGTTCCCGCGGGTAGAGCCATCAATTCGTGGAGTGGCCATCCGGACGGATAGACTGCTAGGCCTGTAACTCGAGCGGCTGAGATCACACGCCGCCGAGGCCAATGAATCCGTGTCCGGGGGAAGTGCCATGCCTGAAAATCAGACCGAAGCTGTCGGCCTGGAGCCGCACTTCGAGGACGTGCAGGCGCACTACGACCTGTCCGACGAGTTCTTCGAGATTTTCCTGGATCCGACGCGCACTTACAGCTGTGCATATTTCGAGCGCGACGACATGACCCTCGAAGAGGCGCAGATCGCCAAGGTGGACCTCTCGCTGGGCAAGCTCGGATTGCAACCGGGCATGACGCTGCTCGACATCGGCTGCGGGTGGGGCACCACGATCGTTCGCGGGCTCGAGCGCTACGACGTCAACGTCGTCGGCCTGACGCTCAGCCGCAATCAGCAGGCGCACGTCCAGCGACGTCTCGACCAGCACCCGTCGGCGCGGAGCAAGCGCGTGCTACTGCGCGGCTGGGAGCAGTTCGACGAGAAGGTGGACCGCATCGTGTCGATCGGCGCCTTCGAGCACTTCGGACGCGACCGCTACACCGACTTCTTCAAGATGGCCTACGAGGCGCTCCCCGCCGACGGTGCGATGCTGTTGCACACCATCATCAAGCCCAGCGAGGAAGAGTTCAGCCAGCGCGGACTGCCCATCACCATGACCAAGATCCGGTTCATGAAGTTCATCATGGACGAGATCTTCCCCGGCGGGGACCTTCCCAATGCCAAGGCCGTCGAGGAGCACGCGGAGGCCGCCGGCTTCACCGTCAAGCTTGTCCAGCCGTTGCGCCTGCACTACGCGCGCACGCTCGACACGTGGGCGGCCGCGCTCGAGTCGCGCCGCGACGACGCCATCGCGGTCCAGTCCGAAGAGGTCTACGACCGTTACATGAAGTACCTGACCGGTTGCGCCGACCTGTTCCGCGACGGCTACACCGACGTCGCGCAATTCACCCTCGTCAAGGCCTGACCCCCGGCCCCGGTAGCCGCCTGGAACCGGCCGCGCGTGCGCGGCGCGGTTTACCGGCACGTCCCTGCGGGTAACACCACGAGCAACTACCTGATGCGGTAGAGGCCGGGGTTACTCGGTGCAAAACCGCAGGAAGGACTGCCCGTGGACGGCAAGCACTGCGCGACCGAAGCGTCGGAGCAAAGAATGTCGCTCACGGGGTGGCGCGCGCGCCGCGGGTTGTCCGGCGTTGCGATGACGTGCGAGATCGTCTCCGCTTCGGTGCTGTGCGCGGCGAGCCTGGCCGGGCTGTTCGCCTACGTGGAACCCGGCAAGCCCACGGTCGAGTCGACGCTGGGGCCCCCGCCCGCCTCTCACCCGGTGCGCCAGGAGGGGACCGTCATCGCCGTGTCGGCGGACTCGGTGACCGCGCGGAGCCCCGACGGCTTCACACAGACCTACCGCGTCACCCCGAACACCACCGTCATCTCCCGTGACGGCGGCCGGCCCCTAACCGGCGCTTCACGTTTCACCGTCAACGACCAAGTGGAAATCGTCGGGACAATCGAGGGCGGCACGGTGCTGGCCACCGCCGTCGCCGACCGTGGCACGTCCAACGGCGACGCGCCGCCGATGGATCACATTGCGGCTCAACCGATCAGCGGCCTGGCCGGCAGCACCTGAGTGGGCTAGTCGCCCAAATGCGAGCCGCCGTCGTCTAATTCGTCGCGGCGCAGGGCCATCGGAGTCTTGGCCGGGATGTCGCCGGCAGCGATCACCGCACGGGTGAATGGAGTGAGCGCCCGAAACAGCGTTTCCACCTCGTCGTCGTCGAGGGCATCGAGCGCAGCCAGGGCCAGCGCGTCGGTGCTCGTTTCGATGTGATTCTTCAACTCTTGCCCGGCAGCCGTCACCGTGCCGTCATCGTTGAGGAGTCCCCGCTCGGCGAGCCGTTGCTCGTGGTGGCGCCAGGCGTCCTCGTCGTAATCCCGTGTGCGCGCGATGTAGTCACGCTCGACTCGGCCGGCCGCCGCGTGCAGCACGTTGGACTCCCGACCGGAGACACCGGCGGCGGCCAGCACCGTCACATGCCCGTCGCCGCGCTGCTCGCGCAGCAGTGTCGTGGCATGCCATAGCGCGGCCAGCGGTTCGTCCGGCCAGGGCAGCGCCAGGTTGGCGGCGAACAGCGGACGCCCGTCGAGCGGCGCCCCTCGTGCCGCTTTGGCTGCCAATTGCCCTGCGACGGCGACGTTTTCGTCGGCCTCGACGCCGTATCGGCGCAGGGCGGCGACGGCCGATTCCTGCCTTGCGCGCAATGCGGCCTCAGGGCCCGCGATCTCCCAGGCCGCGGGCAGCGCCTTCGCGACGCGCTCGGGGGCGAAGTTGTAGAAGATCGCGGTCACGACCTCGCGCGGCACCATGCCCAGCGGCGCGGATCGGGCGGCGAAGTAACCCATCCAGAAGCCTCGGTAACCCAGCCCGTCGAGCGCCGCCCGCGCCTCCGGCGCGAAGTAGGTCACGGCATGCACCGGCTCGAATCGATCGAAGAAGCGTCGCGCCAATTCGGGTTCTCTGCGCACGGTCGCAGTTAACCACCCACCGCGGTCGGTGGGCCAGCGAGGGCTCAGTCCGCCCGGGTCGCTCATTGGCCTTTCAGGCTGCCGATGTGAAGCGAAAAGTCGGTGCGTTTGGGTGGCGATTCGTTCTCGAGGGTCTCGACGTAGCGTTCGGGGTCGCGGTCGACGATCGGCAGTCCTTCGGTGGTCGGATGCTCGGCCATGAACTCGCTGTATTGGCGCCCGAGCGCATCACGAAGGCCGATCGGGGCGTTGCGGCGGAAGTCCGGCAGTCCGTCCCGTTCCTCTTCGACCATGTGGTCGTCGTTGGCCGACCGGGTGCGGCCGACCGCCGCCCACCAGGCTTCGGTGCCGACCGGGGCCGCGTTGGCGTCGCGCACCCCGTCGCGGATGTCGTTGTGATCGCCGATGGCGTCGAGCGTTTCGCCTTCCGGGTCGTCGGTACCGCGCTTCAGCAGCTGCGGATAGAAGATCTTCTCCTCGATGTAGGCGTGCACGTCGAGCTTGTCGGCGAGCGGACGCCACACCCGCTCGAGTGCCGAGTTGTTGACCGGCTCCTGGGCCCGCAGCGAGTCCAGCCTGGCGAACTGTTCGCGGAACCAGTCGTGGTCGGCGCGGATCAATACGGTGATGTCAGCCATGCCGCCTCCTACCCTCCCGGCCCGCTATGCTTTCCGGCCATCGTGTTCCATGCCGAGCCATAGATCAAATAACCGTTTGCTTAGGCTCGAGAAGTGACCCTTCCGTATGACGAGGCCCTGCTCGAGCGGATTCGGGTACACCTGGCGCGTCATGACCGGCGCACGGTGACCGACCCGACCAAGCGGCACGCGGCCGTTGCGGTGGTGCTGGTTGACTCGGAGGTCGGTGAGGACAGGGTGGATCCTGCGCCGCTGGACGACTGGATCGCCGCGGGCCCGGTGTTGCAGACCGACCTCGACGGCCGCATGGTCGATGTGTCCGGGGGCGCCGCCTTCCTGCTGTGCCGCAGGGCATCTCGCCTCACCTCTCATGCCGCGCAGTGGGCGCTGCCCGGCGGCCGAGTCGACCCGGGCGAGACGGCTGTCGACGCGGCGTTGCGGGAATTGCGCGAGGAGGTCGGCATCGAGCTGCGCGACTCGGCCGTGTTGGGCTTACTCGACGACTACCCCACTCGGTCGGGATACGTGATCACCCCGGTGGTGATCTGGGGAGGCGGGCGGCTCGACCCCCGGCCCGCACCCGACGAGGTCCTGGCGGTCTACCGCGTGGGCCTCCACCAGCTGCAGCGGGACGATTCGCCCCGGTTCATCAGCATTCCCGAGAGCCCGCGACCGGTCGTGCAAATCCCGCTGGGGAACGACCTGATCCACGCACCGACCGGCGCGGTGCTGCTGCAGCTGCGATGGCTGTGTCTGGAGGGCCGCCACGACCCCGTCGACGACCTGGAGCAACCGGTCTTCGCCTGGAAGTAGGCGCCCTGCGAAACCGCCCATCCGGCAAACGGTTTGGCGGTCGGATGTAAACCGTCCCGGTCAGCTGTGCGAGTGCGGCGTGGGGCTCTGCCCCGATTCCCATTTCGCCGCGAGCGATCTCTTCACGCGCGCGCCGGGCGCCAGGTCGAGCTGGAACGTCTCACCGTCGCCCTCGAGCGTGACGAGGTAGCGGCCGTCGGTGAAGTCCTTGAACACCACCTTGTATGGCTGTTCGCCGGCGCCGCGGTCGACGGCGATGACGTCGCCGGGTGCGACATCATCGATTCGGTCGTTACCGGTAGCTTCAGTCATAGCCTCGACGGTAGCGGCCAATTGCGTTGCAACGCAACATTATCTAGGCCCGGGTTGGCGGGCCTATTTCGTTAATTGCACCAGCAAATCATGGCAGCGCTGTGCGCGCTTGGAATCCTCGGCCATGACATCCTCGAAGAACGACGCGACGTCGTCGAGCCCCGCGTTTTTGGCGTCGCGGACGTACTGCCCGTAGTCGTGCCCGGCCTTCAGCGAGTGGTACTGCACCGAAACGAGATCGTAGGTCACATCATCGAAGCCGGTTTCCCCTGTCGCCATCACGTCCCTCCTTGAGGTCGTCAGAATTCACCTCTGAGGGGCCTACCCGTGCGCGGCGCGGCTAAACCGATGGCCGGCGCGTGCCGGCGACGCCGCGGGACGGCGGTGATGAGTGCCCTTTACCCCCGTCTGATGGGGCTGTCACCCGACGGACGCGCAGTGTTTGCCTCGCGGCAACCGGCGGGCGGGCTCGGTCTGCAAGCCTTGACCGACGCTCCGGGACGGAGGAGTCGCCGTAACGCTTGAGAAGGGCGGCCATGACGGAACACTTGCGCGCTTACAACAGTCTCTGGCAGGTCCGCAGCGACTCATGGTGCCGGTTGGAGGAGGCCGCCGACCGGCTCATCCGCCCGACCACCGAGGGCGCGCTCAAGACGAAGTGCATCAACACCTGCCAGGAATTGCTCACGCGGCTAAGCACTCTCGAGCCGTACTGGGCCTATCCGGGTTCGCCGCAATTCGCGCGGGTTCAACGCCTGTTTGCCGCCGGCAGCTACGACAAGTTCGCGCAGGCCCTGGTGCAGATCAACCGCGCCCTGACCACGGAGTCGTACCGCACGGGCGACGTGGAGAACGCCGGGGCCGACGACCTCGACATGTTCCCGTCGGACCCCCGTCAGCTCGTCGAACACCAACCGTCGACACAGCGTGACCGCCCCTATTTCGAGGTGCTCGTCGTCGAGAAGATGACCGAAGACCAGGAACGCGCGCTGCGCAACGAGGTCCGCAAATGGCGGCGCCCCGACGACGAATTCGTCTACGAGCTGGTGGTGGTGTCCAGCGGGGACGAGGCGCTGATCGCGGCCCGGCTGAACGTCAACCTGCAGGCGGTGGTGATCCGCCGGCGCTTCTCACACCAATCGACCCGGGACCTGTCGGCCCTGGCGGAGTTCGTCGATACCGGGGTGTCGCACGAGTTGGCGGACCACCAGTCGCCCGAGGAACGCGCGCAGATCCTCGCGGTTTCCCTGGCGAAGCTGCGGCCCGAACTCGACCTCTACCTCATGACCGAGATCGAGGTCGAGGACATCGCGGGTCGGCTGGGCCAGTACTTCCGCCGGGTGTTCCACGCTCGGGAAGGCATGCTCGAGCTTCACCTGTCGATCCTGCAGGGGGTGGCGGCGCGCTACCGCACCCCGTTCTTCAGCGCGCTCAAGCAGTACAGTCACCGCCCCACGGGTGTCTTTCACGCCCTGCCGATTTCGCAGGGCAAGTCGATCGTCAACTCGCACTGGATCAGGGACATGGTGGGCTTCTACGGCCTGGACGTGTTCATGGCCGAGACGTCGGCGACGTGTGGCGGTCTGGACTCGCTGCTCGAGCCGACCGGGCCGCTGCGCGAATCGCAACAGCTCGCGGCCGAGGCCTACGGTTCCCGCCACACCTACTTCGTCACCAACGGAACGTCGACGGCGAACAAGATCGTCACGCAGGCGTTGGTGGCGCCCGGTGACATCGTGCTGCTGGACCGCAACTGCCACCAGTCCCACCACTACGGGATGATGCTCGCCGGCGCGAACGTCGTGTACCTCGAGGCTTATCCGCTCAACGACTACTCGATGTACGGTGCGGTGCCGCTGCGTGAGATCAAGTCGAAACTGCTGGACCTCAAGCGCGCCGGCAAGCTCGACCGCGTCAAGATGATGTCGCTGACGAACTGCACCTTCGACGGGATCGTCTACGACGTCGAGCGGGTCATGGAGGAGTGCCTGGCCATCAAGCCCGACCTGGTATTCCTCTGGGACGAGGCGTGGTTCGCATTCGCCCGTTTCCACCCCGTCTACCGGACGCGCACCGCCATGGCGTCGGCGCGGGCGCTGCGGGAGCGGCTGGCCGACCCCGCCTACAAGCGCCGCTTCGAGGAGCACCTGGCAACCGACGCGCCCGGCGATGACGACCTGTTGGACCGCCGCCTGATCCCGGACCCGGCGCGGGCCCGGGTGCGGGTGTATGCCACCCAATCGACGCACAAGACGCTGACCGCGCTGCGCCAGGGATCGATGATCCACGTCTTCGATCAGGACTACGACCAGAAGGTGGCGGAGCCGTTCCACGAGGCCTACATGGCGCACACCTCCACCTCACCCAACTACCAGATCCTCGCCTCGCTCGATCTCGGCCGCCGGCAGGTGGCGTTGGAGGGTGTCGAACTGGTGCAGCGGCAGATCGAAAACGCGATGCAGTTGCGCGACGCGATCGACAACCATCCCCTACTCAGCAGGTACATGCGGTGCCTGCGGACCTCCGATCTGATCCCGGAGGAGTTCCGGCCCTCGGCCATCGCCCAGCCCCTGCGCTCGGGTTTGCGCAACATGATGGCCGCCTGGGATCAGGACGAGTTCGTGCTCGATCCGTCGCGGATCACGTTGTTCATCGGGCCCACCGGCTACGACGGCGACACGTTCAAGCGCCAGCAGCTGATGGACCGCTACGGAATCCAGATCAACAAGACGTCGCGCAACAGCGTGCTGTTCATGACCAACATCGGGACCACCCGCAGCTCGGTGGCGTTCCTGGTGGAAGTTCTCGTCAACATCGCCCGCGAGTTGGACCAGGACATCTCCGAGATGAGCCTCGGTGAGCGTGAGCACTTCGCAAAGGCGGTCTACCGACTTACCGAAATGTCGTTGCCGCTGCCCGATTTCAGCGGATTTCACCCGGCGTTCCTCGACCACAGCGGCAGCGAGGCGACGCCGGAAGGGGATGTGCGGCGCGCGTTCTATCTCTCCTACGACGACACCAACTGCGAATACCTCACCGGCGAGCAGATCGATGAACGCTTGGACGCGGGCGTCGACATCGTGTCGGCGACCTACGTGACGCCCTATCCTCCGGGGTTTCCGGTGTTGGTGCCCGGCCAGGTCTTCAGCCGGGAGATCCTGCAGTTCATGCGCGACCTCGACACCCCCGAAATCCATGGCTACCTGCCGAACTTCGGCTATCGCGTGTACACCGAGAAGGCCATCGAGATGGTCAGCGAGTCGGTCGGGCTCGCAGCCAACGGTCACCGCACGTCGCGACGGAAGGCCGCGCCGCCGCCGGCGAAAACGCCGAAAAAGAAGTCGGCCAAGCGCGGAGGGCCGAATGGCGACGGGAACCTTCCCGAGGTAGGGCACCACGAGCTGGTCGGCCCGCAGCAGCCCGGCGACGCGCTGACCGCGGACCCGCCACCGGCCGACAGCGATGTCCCCGAGGTCGGGGTGGAAGAACTGGTCGGTGCGCAGCAGCCCGGCGACGCGGTGCAGGCCGAGAAGGACTCGTAGCGCTTCGGGCCCTCATCGGTCGGGCGCGGCGGGTAGGCGCCGCTCGATGATCGTGACGGCGCGCTCGCCCCACCGAATGTTCTCCTTTTCGAACGAGATTCCACGCAGCAGCGTCAGGTAGGGGCCCACCCGTTCCGCCTGGGCCAGGTATTCGGCCTCGCTGCGGCCGTCGAGCATCCGGGCCCGCATGCGTTCGTAGCGTTGCAATTTGGTCTTCGCCCATTGCACTCGCTGCACCATGAAGTCGCGGACGGCCTGTGCGTTACCGGCGTCGACGGCCATGACCTTGACCGCGAGCTCGTCGCGGATCGCCGAGGGCTTCGGCGCCCGGGCGGTGAACTGCAGGATTGCTTCGTAGCCCGCCTCGGTCAGGGAAAACATGCGCTTGTTGGGCCGGCGATCCTGATGCACGATGCGCGCCTGGATGAGACCCTGCTCGGCGAGCCGGTCGAGTTCTCGGTACAGCTGCTGCGGGGTGGCCATCCAGAAGTTCGCCACCGAGGCGTCGAAGCCCTTGGCCAGGTCGTACCCGGAGGCCTCGCCCTCGAGGAGTGCGGCCAGCACCGCGTCGCGCAGGGACACGCCTGACAGTGTAACTATGCGAATAATCAACAAAGTGACTAATCGCACATCGACAGACGGCCGAGCAGGCCTTAGCGTCGAGCACGCCTACTCAACAAATTGACTATGCGAGGTGTCGCGTGAGTTCCAAGCATCCCTTTCGCGAGGCAGTCGAGCGGCGCGACGAGGCGGCCATCCAGGCGATGCTGGCCGACACCGTCGTGTTCACCAGCCCGGTGGCGTTCAAGCCCTATGCCGGCAAGCCGATAACCGCGGCGATCCTGCGCGGTGTGCTGCGGGTCTTCGAGAACTTCCACTACGTCCGTGAAATCGCCGACGCCAACGGGCACGACCACGCGCTGGTGTTCGAGACCGGGATATCGGGGGCGCCGGGCGTAAAGATCACCGGTTGCGACTTCCTCCACTTCAACGACGACGGGCTGATCGACGAGTTCATGGTGATGGTGCGGCCGCTCTCGGGTGCGACGGCGCTGTCGGAGGCGATGGGCGCGCAGTTCGATCGGATCCAGCAAGAGGCCGTCGAACTGGCCGACCAGTTCGCCGCGGTGCGGGGGTAGCGGATCATGCGCATCGGACTGGGGATCAACTACGCCGGCGGGTTCAAGGAGGTCGCCGCGGAAGTGGCCGACCTGGAGCGCGCAGGGCTGGACATTGTCTTTGTCCCCGAAGCGTATTCATTCGACGCGGTCAGCGCGCTGGGCTACCTGGCGGCGAGCACGGAACGGGTCCAGCTCGCATCCGGCATCCTGCAGCTCTACACGCGGACTCCCACGCTGACCGCGATGACCGCAGCGGGTCTCGACTACGTCTCCGACGGCCGGTTCACGCTGGGCTTGGGCGCCTCCGGCCCCCAGGTCATCGAGGGTTTCCACGGTGTGCCCTACGACGCCCCGATTGCGCGCACCCGGGAGGTCATCGACATCTGCCGCCAGGTGTGGCGGCGCGAGACCCTGCAACACAGCGGCAAGCACTACACGATCCCGCTTCCCGCGGGCCAGGGCAGCGGGCTCGGGAAGCCGCTGAAGCTCATCAATAAGCCTGTCCGAGAGCGCATTCCGATCCTGGTCGCCGCGCTGGGACCCAAGAACGTCGAGCTGGCCGCCGAAATTGCCGAGGGCTGGCAACCGATTTTCTACCTGCCGGAGAGGGCGCGCGACGTGTGGGGAGAGGCGCTGGCCGCCGGCCAGGCCAAGCGCGACCCGGCGTTGGGTCAACTCGACGTGTACGCCGGACCGGCCCTGGCGATCGGCGAAAACGTCGAGCCGCTGCGCGAATTCGTCAAACCGCACCTGGCGCTCTACATCGGGGGGATGGGCGCCAAGGGCAAGAACTTCTATCACACCCTCGCCACCAAGTACGGTTACGGCCCCCAAGCGGACCGGATCCAAGAGCTCTACCTGGCCGGCGACAAGGACGGCGCGGCGAAGGTGGTGCCCAACGAACTCGTGCGGGACGTCAACTTGATCGGCACGCGCGAGTTCGTCAAGGAACGCCTGGCGGCGTTCCGGGAGGCGGGCGTAACCACGCTGAACGTCGCACCCATGGCGGGCACGCCGCCGGAGCGGATCAAGCTGATCGAGACGCTGCGCGGACTGCTCTAACCGCCGACGGTCATGTCGCGGCCCGCGAGGGCATCGCTTGCCATAGCATGGGTTCATCGCGCCGGCGAGCCGTAGGAAGCGACCGAAATGGACCTCGACCGAATCACCCATCCGCTGCGACTCTCCAGAGGATCGCATCAGCCCGGGTCGGGCAAAGGGTGTGCGATGAACGCGATTTCATACATCAACGGCGACGAGCGGATCACCGACTTCCCGGCGACTTCGGCCCGCCCGCTGGCGTCCTTCGTCCAGTTGTGCAACGACCTGCTGGCCGGGCCCGATGGCTATCTCTCGCCGGACGACAGCCTGCTGGTACTCGACCTGGGCTGGCTGACGGTCGGCACCGCCGACGTCGCCGACGCCGTCGTGCACCCCTGGGTGGCCAAGCTGCTGGTCAGCCCGCCGTGGGGCGTTATTCGATACGCCGGGAACGCGGCGGCCAGGGCTATCACCGACATCGCCGAACTGCATCGCCGGCTCGCTCCCGGCGCGATGCCGCCGATCGCCGAATGGAACGGCGCCGCGCGCGCCGCGCGCGCGGTCACTACCACGCCGGTGACCGCCGAAAGGTATGCGCTCCGGGCCGCCTATCAATCGACCGCGCTCGTTGAGACCGACGACTGGGACACGCTGGATGCCGTGACCGGCAACGCGCTCAAGGCGCACAGATTGGCGAGCGCGGATCTTGGCGCCGCCCCCATCGTGGAGGTCACGCGCCGCGCCATTCGCTCATGGCGGCGGTTAGCCGGGTTGAGCGTTGTCGCCAACTCGCCGATCGGGGCCGGCGCCGCCGTACGACCCAAAACACCGGCGGCATAAGCCATCCGGCCGCTGAGTCAACCCTCGCGGTGGCGATCCCGTCGCAGCCGCACCGCGCGACTCACCGCCGTCGTCAGCGCCAGCAGCGACATGACGGCCAGGATCACGGTCGAGACCGCGGACCCGACGGCGGTCAATATCAGCGGCAGGCCGAAGCCGACGTACGCCACCACGTAGAAGACTCCCACCAGCGCGCCGCGCAGCCGCCGCGGCGCCGCGGCTTCGAGATCGATCAAGCCCTCGCGCAGGCAAAGGCCGGACGCGCATCCCAGGATCAGGAACAGCGGCAGGCCCAGCGCCACCGACATGGTCGGCGGGGCCAGGGCGGTTGCCGCGTAGCCGAGCGCGGCCAGCACCGCGCCCGCGGTGCCGGCGTGTGGTCCCCAGCGCAGCGCACGGGCCAGCATCTGGATGAGTCCGCTTACGCCGTTGACGATCAGCGTGGCGGTTCCCGCGGCCATCGGAGCCGAAAGCCCGGTGTGCACACGGCCGGGTATGGTGATGAATCCCAAAGTCGCCGAGGCGAACACCCACGGCGCGAGCGGCATGGCCCAACTCAGGGCCCACGCGGTTCCCCGCCGCGCCGCCATGGATGGCTCCCAGCCGTGCGCGGTTGCCGGTGCGATTTCGTCCCGGCTCCGCGCCGCCGACAACGCAAAAATCATCGCGGCCACGACGAGGGCGGCGGCGAGTCCGAACGACAGCCGAATGCCGAGTTGGCCGTTCCGCGCGATCAAGCCCGCGGCGAATGGGCCGACGGCAAACCCTGCGAGCAACACCGCACCCGCGGCGGCCGCACCGGCGGGGCCCCTCAGATCGGAGGCCCATGCGGTGCAGGAGCTCATCAAGAGGCCCACGCCGAGCCCGACGACCAACCGTCCCGCCAGCAAGACGTCGGGTTGCTGAGAGAACAGCATCGCCAACGTGCCCACCAGAGCGGTCGTCGACCCCGCCAACGCAACGGACCGCCGCCCGAGCGCGTCCGAGACGCGTCCGCCGAAAAGCAGTCCGGGCAACAATCCCAGCGCGTAGATCCCGAATATGGCATCCAGCCGGGTCGTGCCGAGGTGTTGGCGGTCGCTGATCGAGGGCATCAACGCGACGAAGTGGTTGGCGACCCATCCCGTCGATAGCAACAGGGCCAATACGCTGGCGAACACCGCTCGGTCGGTGCCCGCGCTGCCGCCGTCTCGTTTCACCGTGGCCGAAGCCGATGTCGTCCCGCGCACGAGGCCGGTCGACGCGTTCGACATAGCTTCTGTCCTCCCCGGCTCCGTGCGCGGACCCCAGTAAGACGCGGCGGCCCAGGGAGGTATTCCCGCATCAGCGCAAGCAAACACACGGCCCGCCAGCGCAAATCGCAGGGAGGTTTGAAACCAGTCGGTTCTGGTGAACAGATAGCACAACGCGGACCTAGGAGGGCAAATGATCAAGCAAATCGCGGCGGCCACGATTGCGTTGGCCGCGCTGCTGTCCGGCGCGTGCTCTGCCTCGCAGATCGTCAACACGGGCGGTGACACCAAGTGCAAGGACTTCACCTCGCAGGACGAAAAGAAGCAGAGCGATGAGGTCAGCAAGATGCTCAAGGACAAGAACGGGAGCGATCCGACCAACGCGGAGATCACGGTGACCCGGCTGTCCGCGACGACGTACTGCCAAACCCTGGGCAAGCCGGACACCAAGATCTCCGAGGCGCCCCACGGCTGACGCCACCCGCGCGGGACGGGGTTTGAATCACGATCAACCCAACCCTGGCGAGCGCTGAGCGCGATTCCTAGGCTGCGCGGGTGATGTCGACCAACCCCGCGCCGGCAGGCGTGTCGCTTCGCGGTGTCAATCGCACGTTCGGGACGCGCACCGTGCTGCACGACGTCGACATCGAGATCGAGCCCGGCGAGGTGATCGCATTGCTCGGGTCCTCGGGCAGCGGTAAGTCGACACTGCTGCGGCTCGTCGCCGGTCTTGACCGCCCGACTCATGGACGAATCGATATCGACGGCAAGGCCGTTCGGGGGATCGATCCGCGCTGCGCAGTGGTGTTCCAGGAACCCCGACTGCTGCCGTGGCGCTCCTTGGCGGCCAACGTCGCGTTCGGGCTGCCGCGCGGGACCGGCGCGAAAGGGCCTGGGGTGGTGCGACATTGGTTGGATGTCGTGGGGTTGCGCGAGTTCGGGGACCACTACCCGCGGCAAGTCTCCGGCGGCATGGCGCAACGGGCGGGCCTGGCGCGCGCCCTCGCCCGGCGACCCAGCGTCCTGCTGCTCGACGAGCCGCTTGCGGCGCTCGACGCGCTGACCCGGCTACGGATGCAGGATCTACTCGACACGGTGCAGCAAGAGGCGGGCACCACCACCCTCCTGGTCACCCACGACGTTGACGAGGCGGTGATCCTCGCCGACCGGGTGCTCATCCTGCGGGCCGCCGACCGTGCCGAAACGGCAAGCACCGCAACCGTTGCCGCAGCGTTCGACGTTGCCGTTCCCAAGCCGCGGGACCGCGGCGATCCGCGCGTCGCCGCGCTGCGTGACCAGCTGCTTGACGAGCTCGGCGTGCCCCGGCGCAGCGCCGCCGGGCCGCAGTCCGCCATCGAAGAGGAGGCCAACGCGTGATGAAAGGGCGCCGCTGGGCGGCGATTTCGATGCTCGTCGCGATCGCCACCACGCCTGCCTGCGGTTCGAATGCCGGCAATTTGGCGGCAAAGGAGATCCGGCTGGACTACGCCTACTACAACCCGCTGAGCCTGGTGGTGCGTGATCAGCGCCTGCTGGAAAGCCGGGGTTACCATGTCACCTGGGTGCTGTCGGCGGGCAGCAACAAAGCCAACGAGGGGCTACGCTCGAACGGGCTCGACCTCGGCTCCACCGCCGGCTCGGCCGCGCTGGTCGCGCGGGCCAACGGCACACCGATCAAGATCGTCGATGTCTACAGCAAGCCGGAGTGGACCGCCCTTGTTGTCGCCCAGAACTCGAGCATCAACTCGGTTGCCGGCCTGAGGGGCAAGAAGATCGCGGTCACCAAGGGGACGGACCCCTACTTCTTCTTGCTGCAATCGCTTGCGACAGCCGGTCTTTCGCCCGCCGACGTGGAGATCGTCAACCTGCAGCACGCCGATGGCAAGACGGCGCTGGAGCGCGGCGACGTCGACGCCTGGTCGGGGTTGGACCCCTTCATGGCGCAGACGGTTCAGCAGCAGGGTTCGCGGCTGCTGTACCGCAACCCGGATTTCAATTCCTATGGCGTGTTGAACGTCCGGGAGGACTTCAGCACTGCGCACCCGGATCTGGTGCAGTCCGTGGTCAACAGCTATGAGGAGGCCCGCAAATGGGCGAAGGCCCACCCCGACGAAATGGCGGCGTTGCTTGCCTCGCAGGCCAAGGTGACCCCCAGCGTGGCGAAGGAGGAGCTGCAGCGGACGACCCTGGACGTCCCGCCGGCTCCGGGCGATCCGCAGCGGGCGGTCCTGAGCAACATCTTGCCGATCGCCGTGGCGGACTCGGATATCAGATCCGACGAAGCGGGCCGCGGCGCGCTGAGCACGATCATCGACCCGAAGTACGCCCAGCAGGCGTCCTGAGGCTGCGTGCCGCACCGCTGGTGGGACTGGTTGTCCCGATACTGCTGCTCGCGGCGTGGCAGCTCGTCACGGCGGCGGGATGGTTCTCCGCCAGCCAGTTGCCGCCCCCCGGCGACGTGGTGGCCGCCCTCGACGGGCTGTTGCGGCAGGGCGAACTATGGACGCAGTTGCAAGCGAGCCTCACGCGGGTGCTGCTCGGCTATTTCGCCGGGGCTGTCGCCGCGCTCGGGCTCGGCTCACTCATCGGGTTATCGGCTACCGCGCGGGTGCTGCTGGGGCCGACCGTGGCGGCGTTTCGCACGGTGCCCTCGTTAGCATGGGTGCCCTTGCTGCTCTTGTGGTTTGGGATCGACGAGACGCCCAAGGTATTGCTCGTCGCGATCGGTGGCTTCTTTCCCATCTACACCACGACGGCGTCGGCGCTGTCGCACGTCGACCCACAGCTGCTCGAGGTGGGCCGGGCCTACGGCCGGCGCGGCGCCTCGTTGCTGACGACGGTGATGCTGCCCGCCGCCGCACCGGAACTGGTCAACGGGCTACGCCTGGGACTGGCGAACGCGTGGCTGTTTCTGGTTGCGGCCGAGCTGATCGCCTCGTCGAAGGGTCTCGGCTTCCTGCTCATCGACAGCCAGAACACCGGTCGTACCGATGTGATGCTGCTGGCAATCGTCCTGCTGGCCGGATTGGGCAAACTCAGCGATGCCGCGTTGGGCGCGCTCGAGCGCCGGATGGTGCGGCGGCGCGACTAGCCATCCGGCATCAGTATTTAGGCGGACACCGATCGCCGTCCGGCCAGCCGCTGCTCGGCATACGCGCGGCCCTGGTCCCTGTCGCCCATCACGATCCCGGCGATGTCGGCGAGCCTCGCGATGCGCCCTCCGCCGCCCCAGGTGCCGTCGGGAATCTCGTTGGCAAACACCCAAATACGCAACGGATCACGCTCGTAGCGCCCGTTCTCGGCATCCAGGATTGCCTCGGTGACCGCGGCGACCATGCTGGCGCGGCGCTCGTCGTCAAACTGACCTTCTGGTACCGACGCGACCACGCGATAATGCGGTGCCGTGGGCCGCTCACCGGCATGCAGCACGCGGGCGGGTCGATGCAGCCAAACTTTGGCCAGCGCCCGCGCCGCCGGATTGCCCGGGTCTGCACCCTCGTGTTCAAGCAGCACGTCGGTCAGTGTGGCCAATAGCGCCGTTTCCGCCTCGTCAGGCAACGCTCCCTCGGGAATGTACGCATCCAGCATCGGCATCTCGTGGACCTCCAATTTGTGAGCAAAGATCTGGATTTACTTTCACAACTCAGCATAGGCATGCCTGAGTTGCAAAGTCAAACTCTGCTATGATGGGTGCCGTGTTCGAGGCCCGAGATAGCTACAGCGCCGAAAACTGTTCAGTGAAACGCGCACTCGATGTGGTCGGCGAGAAGTGGACGCTGTTGGTGCTGCGCGAGGCGTTCTACGGTGCACGGCGCTTCGAACAGTTCCAGGCCCATGTGGGGTGCGCTCGCAACCTGCTCAGCGAACGGTTGAACACCCTGGTGGAGGCCGGCGTGATGCGGCGCGTGCCCTACCGGGAACCGGGCCAGCGCGAACGCCACGAATACCGCCTCACCGACAAGGGCCTCGACCTGCTGCCCGCGGTTATTGCGTTGATGGAGTGGGGCGATCGCTGGGCGGCCGACCCCGACGGCGCGCCCGTCGAGATCACCCACCGCGACTGCGGACACCGCGTCGAGCTGGCGCTGCGTTGCAGCAACGACGGCGTCGCGCTGACCCCACGAGACCTCCAGCCCAGGCCCGGCCCCGGCGCCCGCCCGGCGGAATCCGCTTAGCGCAACAGAATCCATCCGAGAAGGGGCTAGCCGAGCGCGAGCGCGCCCGGCAGCTCGTCGCTCAGTACGGCCCGGGCGAGCAACTCGCCGAGCAGGGGCCCGAACTTCATCAGGTTGCTGCCGACGAACGCCACGACGCGACCCCTCCGGGCCACCGTCCAGCCGTCGCCGCCGGAGTCCAGCCATGGGGCGCGAACCGTCACGCAGTCCACCCGGTCCACGGGCGACAGCGACGGGAACAGCGCGCGCACCGTCGCCGGATCGGGCACCTCCTGCCCGAACGCCCAGCGGCCCGTGCTGCCCAGCGGCAACCCGTATCCCTCGGGCGCGGAAAGGCATGCGGCACCGGCCGCTTCGGCGCCCTCGTAGGTGAAGCGGGTGTGCGGGGCGAATTCCACCCCCAGCGGACCGAATAGCGTCGGCGTCTTGACACCCGCGCAGATCAGCACGCGGTCCGCGCGCACCACCGTGCCGTCCTCCAGCGTCGTCGCGCCGTCGTCGCCGACTGACACCACGTGGCCGCGTTCGATGGCGGCGCGACGCGCCAGGGCGTCGAGCGCGCGGCGGACGCGAAGGCTGCCGCCCTGTGGATCGAAGAGCCCGGTTTCCCACGGCGCGGCCAGGAATGGGATTCGTGCGGTGATCTCGGAGCGGTCAAGCCAGGAGTATGCGGCACCGGCGCCGTCCATTGCCGCCGCCGTGTCCGAGCTGGCGCCGGCGGAGATGAAGCCCTCCGTGCCCAGCAGGCGCCCGGCGCCGAACTCGGTCTCCCAGCGCCGCCATCCGTCGCGGGCCCGCATTGCGAGGCTGCACAACGCGGGGCGCCGGTGCGCGATGCGGAAGATTCGCGCCAGCCCCGCGGATTGTTCGGCGAACGGCTCTCCACGCTCGAACACGATCGCGTGTTCCCCGCGCCGAGACAGCTCGTAGGCGGCCGCCAGCCCGCAGATCCCCGCGCCCACGATGACGATCATCGCTAGAAGAAGAATCCTGCGTGTGGCGCGCTGGGCACCGCGAACAGGCGGTCGGCGATGGCGAGCGCCGCGGGGTCATCGGTCCGCGCCAGCCCGGCGGCGGCCAGGCCGCGCCACGTCGCGCCGCCGAGCAACGCGGCCCCCAGCGCTTCGACGCCGGTGTGCAGCTGTGCCGGCCGGTCCGTCGGTTCGGCGCCGTCGGCGGTGACGGCGAAGCTGGCCGAGTTGCCCGGCAAGAGGGGATCATGGACCGCGATCGTGACCGCGCCGTCCCCGGCGTATCCGCGCGCCGCCAACGCCTTTCGCGCGTCGACGACGCGTAGCCACGTTTCGTCGTGCACCGCCGTCACGCGCGCGGCCCGCCGGTCGACGAGCAGCCACGGCAACGGATCGTCGAGGGGCAGCATCCAGAACACCACGCGATCGATGAGATCGAGCCCGAGCAGGAACCGCAGCAGTCCGACGTAAGCCTCCATCGTCGGCGCGAAGAAGTCCTCGACCGCGATGGTGCGCTGATCGCTGACGAACCAGTTCTCGGTGTCGACGGGGCGGTACCGGGCGAACCCGGACTCCGATCCCGGTTCACCGTGCACCGCGACATAGGAAGCGCCGGGCGAGGATTCGGCGCGCATCCGCAAGCTGTGCCACCAGACCGCCGGCCGGTCGATGGTCCCCGGGCGGGACGGACGGTTTTCGGCGTAGATCCGGGGCAGGACATCCCACGCTTGGCCCACCTCGAGCAGTCGCACCGGACCTCCGCCCGCAACGTCGGGACGCAGGGCCGCCCGCGCGGTCTGAACCTCCACCGTCTGCGATGAACTCGCCACACCGTAGCCGTACCGCCCGTAGATGGTCGCCTCCGAGGCGCGCAGCGTCGCGACCACCTCGCCGCGCGCGGCGATGTCGCGCAACTGATGGCGCATCAGGTCGGTGGCGATCCCTTGCCGGGTGTGCGACGGAAGGACCCCGATGTGCGTCACAGCGGCATGGCCCACGATCGCCCCGCCGGGCAGCGTCAACGTGCTCGTCACCGCGTCGGCGCTGCCGACGAGTTGTCCGTCGACGAAAGCACCGATCGTGCGGCCGGGATCGAGCAACTTGGTGATCTGGCCGGGCGCCAGGTTGGCTAGCGGGGGGAAACCGACCATGGCGGCGCGAAACACGTTCATGGCGGCGAGGAGGTCGTCCTCGCCGTCGAGAACACGAATGTCGGTGGTCATCCCGACATCATGTCTCAGCCGGCGGCCTACCGAATCTGCAGCCCGGTCACCGCCCGCGAAATGACCAGGCGCTGAATCTCGCTGGTGCCCTCGAAGATCGTGAAGATCTTGGCGTCGCGGTGCATCCGCTCCACGGGGTAGTCGCGGGTGTACCCGTTGCCGCCGAGTATCTGGATGGCCTCGTCGGTGACGTAGACCGCGGTCTCGCTGGCCACCAGCTTGGCCATCGAGCCCTCCGCCGAGTCGAAGCTCTGGTTGTTTCGCGCCATCCAGCCGGCCCGCCACACCAGCATCCGCGCCGCGTCGATGCGGCTCTTCATGTCGGCCAGCTTGAACGCGATCGCCTGGAACTCACCGATCTTGCGCCCGAATTGCTCGCGCTGGCAGGCGTATTCGAGGGCGTATTCATACGCGGCCCGGGCCACCCCGACGGCCATCGCGCCGACCGTGGGCCGGGTGCGCTCGAAGGTCTTCATCGCGGCCTGTCCGCGCGACGAGGCGCCGGACTTGACCCGGGCGATGCGCTCCTCGAACTTATCCCTGCCGCCGAGGATCGCGTCCTCGGGCAGCCGGACGTTGTCCAGCACAACTTCGGCGGTATGCGACGCACGGATCCCGTGCTTCTTGAATTTCTGGCCCTGCGACAGGCCGTGGGTGTCCGGCGGGATGACGAACGTGGCCTGGCCGCGGGTGCCAAGCTCGGGGTAGACCGAGGCCACCACGATGTGCACGTTGGCGATGCCGCCGTTGGTCGCCCACGTCTTGGTGCCGTTGAGGACCCATTCGCCGGCCGCCTCGTCGTAGCGGGCGCGGGTGCGGATCGCGCCGACGTCGGACCCCGCGTCGGGCTCCGAGGAACAGAAAGCGCCGAGCTTGGGTTCGTCGGCCGTACCGAACATCTCGGGAAGCCAGCGGCCCAGCTGTTCGGGAGTTCCGTTGCCCGCCAACGCCGCCGCGGCCAGGCCGGTGCCCAGGATGGACAGCGCGATGCCGGCGTCACCCCAAAACATCTCCTCGAACGTGGTGAGAAAGCCCAGCCCCGTCGGCTCGGCCGCCTGCTGCGCGAAGAAGTCGGGGGAGTACAGCCCGACCTTCGCGGCCTCCTGGATCACGGGCCACGGGGTTTCCTCCCGCTCGTCCCATTCCGAGGCGGCCGGGCGGATCACCTCGGCCGCGAACTTGTGCACCCAATCGCGCACCTCGATCACGTCGTCGCTCAATTGCAGTGAGAATGTCACGGGTTTGCTCCTGAAATAGGTTGGTGGTCAGTCGTTCTTGGGCTTGCGGTATTGCTTGAGGACGCTGAGCGTCTGGTCCACCCACGCCTCGATGTAGCGGTCTTCGGCGATATTGCCGGGCAGGCGCCCGGTCAGCGCCTGCAGCGTCGCGGCATAGGACAAGGCCCCGATCGCGACCGCCGCGGTGGCAGCGGGATCGGGTATCTCGTTGCGGCCCGAGCGATTCAACGCGGCCAGTTCGTCGGTGAACCGCTGGTAGGCGTTGTCGGTGATGACCTGCCACGTCTTCTCGTCGAGATCGCCGAGCGCGTCGGGCTCGCGCAGCATGACCTTGAGTAGGTCCTCGCTCTGTTTGAGGTTGCTCCAGATCAACTGGCCCGCCGTTCGCACCGCCTGTTCGACGCTTCCGGGCTCTCCCGCGTCGTACTGTTCCCGGGCGGCCACGATGCTGTCGATCCGGTGCGCGACGGCGGCCTCCAGCAGCTCCCTTTTGGAGCCGAAGTGCTTGTAGAGCGCGCCCGACCCCGGCGCCAGGCCGGACGCCCGCTGAATGTCCGCAACCGACGTGGCCGCGTACCCCTTGTCGGCGAATAGCCGCAGCGCTTCGCCCAACAGCCGGTCGCGTCCCGAAGGTTGCATAGGTGAGAGAGTACTCACTCACCCGCGCCGCGGCCACATCACTGTTGCCAAGTTCACACGCCGCCGGGTGAAGCGCTGGTAGGCCCGCCGATGGCAGGGGCGAACCGCCGATGGAGACCGCCGCTGGGGGCGGCGCGAGGGCGCGGCGAAGATTTGGGTTCGATATGCGCCCGGCCCGTCAGGTTGCCCGCAACCGAATTCCTTAATTACCTTTCACCACAGGGGCCGGGAAATATCAGCCGAACGACGAAACCCAGCGCCGTGTAAATGCCGGAACGCCAAAGGGTTACGGAGACATCCGTGCCACGGATGCATAAAGCCCTGGCATTACGCAATGAGAAAGCGAGCAATGCAGCACGTCGGAGTACCCCGCAACCAATCCGCCGATCGCGGACCGGATTCACGAAATGACCGGCTGCGCTCCGTGATTCGCAGCGACCTGCCGGCGTCCTTGGTGGTTTTCCTGGTCGCGCTCCCGTTGTCGCTCGGAATCGCCATCGCGTCGAACGCTCCCGTGCTCGCCGGCCTGATCGCCGCGATCGTCGGGGGGATCGTCGCCGGGTGCATCGGGGGATCGCCGCTGCAGGTGAGCGGTCCCGCCGCCGGGCTGACCGTCATCGTCGCCGACTTGGTGTCCGACTTCGGTTGGGCCGTGACATGTTTGATTACCGTCGGCGCCGGCTTGCTGCAGGTATTGCTGGGCATGAGCCGTGTCGCGCGGTCAGCCCTGGCGATCTCACCCGTCGTCGTGCACGCCATGCTGGCCGGAATCGGACTGACCATCGCACTTCAGCAGGTCCACGTGTTGTTGGGCGGAAAGTCCAAAAGCACTGCCTGGCAAAACGTTATCGGACTTCCGGAACAGGTTCTCGGCGCGGACCGACCCGGGGTGATCCTGGGCGTGCTGGTGGTACTGATCCTGATCGGATGGCGTTGGGCGCCCGCCAAAGTCGCCCGCGTACCCGGCGCGCTCGTCGCGATCGTTGCCGTGACGGTGATTTCGCTGGTCTTCCCGTTCGACGTGCCGCGGATCGAACTCGAGGGCTCGGTTTTGGATGCGCTGCGGCTGCCGGGACTACCCGACGGCGGTTGGGGCGCTGTCGCGGTGGGCGTACTGACGGTCGCGCTTGTCACCAGCGTGCAGAGCCTGCTGACCGCGGTGTCCATCGACAGGATGCACAACGGGGCGCGGACCGACTTCGATCGCGAGCTGATCGGCCAGGGCACCGCGAACATCGTGTCGGGCGCCATCGGTGGCCTGCCGATCAGCGGTGTCATCGTGCGCAGCGCGGCTAATGTCAACGCGGGTGCGAAATCCCGGGCCTCGTCGATCATGCACGGCGTGTGGATCCTGCTGTTCACCCTCCCCTTCGCCGAGCTGGTCGAGCAGATTCCGACCGCCGCGCTCGCCGGCCTGCTGATCGTCGTCGGAATTCAGCTGCTCAAGCCGGCGCATATCAAGACCGCGCAGCGCAGCGGAGATCTCGCCGTCTACGTCGTCACGGCGGTCGCGGTGGTCTTCCTCAATCTCCTGCATGGCGTCATGATCGGCCTTGCGGTGGCCGTCGCGCTGACCGGCTGGCGGGTGATCCGGGCCAGGGTCGAGGCAGAGCGGGTGGGTGATGAATGGAGGGTCGAGGTGGGTGGCGCGTGCACCTTTCTCGCCCTGCCCAGGCTGACCAGGGTGCTGGCGTCCGTTCCCCAAGGCGCGACGGTGACCGTCGACGTCGTGGCCAACTACCTCGATCACGCCGCGCACCAGGCGATTAGCGACTGGCTACGACACCATCGGCACACCGGCGGTGCGGTGCGGGTCCACGGCATGAGCGATCCGGGCGGGTCGGGCCCGTCCGACGGCACGGCCGCAAACGTCGAACGTGGCGGTGCCCAGCTGACCTTGGTCCACACCGAGCCGGCAACCTCAGAGGTGAGCTGACCGCCGCGCCGCCGCCCGTAGCGCCGCGCGTGTGAACCGCTAACCTCGAACATCGCGCCTATATCCTGAGCTCGTTGGCCAAGCCGGGGGCGAAGTACGGAAGGCAAGATGTCACGAGAACTTCGGCCGCTGCCGCGGACGGTATGAGTGATGGCGACTCATACGCCCACGTCTCACCACCTGCACTTGCCGATGAAGGTGCTCTCGCTGCGCACCATCGTCGTCGTCGCGGCGCTAGGGGTGATCGCCTTCGCAGTCCTTTTAGCCGCCTGGGTGTGGATCGGCGTCACCAACGATCAGTACAGCCAGCTCGACCGGCGGCTGGATTCGGTGAGCAGTTTGGGCGACATCAACACGCTGATCAACAGCGGACAGCTCGCTACTCCCGCTGGGCCCACGCCGGACGGCAACCTGGTGCGCACCGCGCGCATCGCCGGTGTGACGGTGTCCGTCCCGGGCAATATCGTTCTGCCGCAACTGCCGAACGGATACGCCAACACCACCATCGACGGCGTCCAATACCGCGTCCGCACCTTCAGCGCGGGCCCCGCCTCGATCGCGCTCGCCGCCCCGCTGGCCGAAGCTCAACACCGGATCAACGAACTGCACCTGCGGGTGTTGCTGATCTGCGGCAGCGTCATCGGCGGCACGATCCTCGTCGGCTGGGTGATCTCGTTGATTATGGTGAATCCGTTCCTGCTGCTGGCGCAGCAGGCCCGCGCCATCAATGCCCAATCCAGCCCGGACGAGGTCCAGGTTCGCGGCGTGCGGGAGGCCGTGGAGATCGCCGAAGCGGTCGAAGGAATGCTGGCGCGCATCGGCAACGAGCAACAGCGCACCAGGGCGGCGCTCGAGTCGGCCCGCGACTTCGCCGCCGTCGCGTCGCACGAGCTGCGCACCCCGCTCACCGCCATGCGCACCAACCTGGAAGTGTTGTCCACCTTGGAAATACCGCGGGAACAACGCCAAGAGGTGATCGGCGACGTCATACGCACGCAGAGCCGGATCGAAGCGACGCTGACGGCGCTGGAGCGGCTCGCACAGGGTGAACTGACCACCGTCGATGATTTCGTCCCCTTCGACATCACCGAGCTTCTGGATCGTGCCGCGCACGACGCGCTTCGGATTTACCCAGGTGTGCACGTGTCGCTGGTGCCGTCACCCACGGTGTTGATGGTGGGGCTGCCCACCGGGCTTCGGCTGGTGATCGACAATGCCATCGCCAACGCCGTCAAGCACGGCGGCGCCACCGAAATCCGGCTCTACGTAACCAGTTCCGGCGAAGGTGTGGAAATCGCCGTCGACGACAACGGCACCGGGGTGCCCGAGTCCGAACGCACCGCGGTCTTCGAACGCTTCTCGCGCGGATCCACCGCCTCCCGTTCCGGGTCGGGACTGGGGCTGGCCCTCGTCGCCCAGCAGGCCGAACTGCACGGCGGAAGCGCGTCGCTGCACTCCAGTCCGTTGGGCGGCACGCGCCTGCTGCTCCGACTGGCCGGCGACGGGCGCGGGCCGGCGTGATGCGACGTTAGGCCGGCACGGAGTCAACCACGGCCGCGACTGATGCGGCCGGGTATCAGGTGCCTTGACATAGATCAGGCAGGTTGATATCACTGGGAAGGTGCTGCCACGCCGATTCGCCGACGAGTGACCGGGGGACGAGATGACCGATCCCAAACCGCCAGCCTGGCTGAAGGCGATGAACAAGGTGATGATGCGGTTGCAGAAGCTTGGCATCGTCGCCGGGCCGGTCCGGGTGCTCACCGTGCCCGGCCGCAAGTCGGGGCAACTACGCAGCACGCCGGTGACCCCCTTCGTGCTTCATGACAGCCGCTACGTCGTCGGATATCAGCGCGCCGATTGGGTGCTCAACGCCCGCGCCGCGAGCACCGGCACCATCATCCGGGGCCGAAAGTCTGAGCGGGTGGCGTTTGCCGAGCTCTCCGCCGAGCAAGCCCGGCCGGTGCTGCGCGCTTTCCCCGACAAAGTGCCGCGCGGCGTCGGATTCTATAAGCGCTCGGGGCTGGTGGAGCAAGGAACCGCCGACGAATTCGAGGCCCTCGCCGGCCGATGCGCGGTGTTCCGGCTCGACGTCGTACCGGCATCCTGACCCCTGCGCACGAAGCGCGGCCAGAAGAACCACCTACCCATCAGCGCGACGATGGAGGGCACCACGAGCGCCCGCACCACCAGGGTGTCCATCATCAGCCCGACCGCGATGGTCGTGCCGATCTGGGCGATGCTGAGCACGCTGCTGCCCAGCAGTGCGAGCATGGTGAGCCCGAAGACAATCCCGGCCGTGGTGACCACCCCGCCGGTGCCGCCGAACGCGCGAATGATGCCCGTTCGGATTCCCGCGGTCGCCTCGTGCTTGATCCGCAGCGCCAGTAGCAGGTTGTAGTCCGCGCCGACGGCGATCAGCGCGATGAAGGCGATGGGCCCGACGGCCCAGTGCAGCTCGTGATGAAGCAGGCGCTGCCAGATCAGCGCGCTGATTCCCAGCGCCGATGCGTAGGAGGCGGCGACCGTGCCGACGACGACCAGCCCGGCCACCGGGCTGCGCAGCATCGCCGTGACGATCAGGAAGATGAGCACCAGCGCCGCACCGACGAGCAATGCGCTGTCGCGGGCGACGAAACGTTGCAGGTCGCCGGTCACCGGGCCGACGCCGGCCAGGTCGACTCCCGTCGGCGTCAGCGTTCCCTCCTTGGTGGCCTCCTTGACCGCCGTTCGCACCTGGCCCGCCCGCGACGCGCCCTCGGCGCCCCATTCGTTGCCGTCGCCGTAGACCAGGAGGTAGGTAGCGCGACCGTCGGCGGAAATCAGCTGATGCAGCACCTCGACATAGCGCGGGTCGCTCAGCGCTCGCTGCGGCAGGTAGAAGCCGGACGCGGCGCTGCCCTGGAATTGGGTGGCGATCTCCGTCAGGTAGTCGGTCAACTGGTGCAGCTGTGGCCCCAACGTCTCGCTCAGGCTCGACAACTCGCGGGTGGCCGAGCGCGCCTGTGCCAGAGCGTCTTTCATCGACACAACGGTTTGCGGCAGGTCCGACATGGCCGTCGCGGCGGTGCTTGACCCCCTGGTCAGCTTGGCGGCGCCGTCGCCTAGCCGCGTCGAGGTCTGCACCAGGCTGTCGACGGGCTGGATAACACGATCCACCGTCGAGCAGACCGGGTTGGCATCGCAGCCCGGCGTCCGCTCGACGAAATCTCGCAGTGGGTCGAGGTAACCTGACACCGTCGTCACGGTCCGCTGCACGCCGTCCATGCCGCTGCGCATGTCGTCCGCGGCCGCGGACACGTCGGCCAATCCCACACTGCCGCTGCGCAATCCACCGCCGAGCTGGTCCACAGCGGTTTGTGTCTGCGCGAGAGCGTTGTCGAGTTCGGAGACCCGATTCAGCCGTTGGGTCAGTGTGTCGATCGTGTCCCCGAGTTGGCGGCCGAGCACTCCGGTCTGATATGTCAAAGTCGCCTGATCGGGCACCCTGCCGTCGGGGCGGCTCGCGGACTGCACCGCGCGCACCCCCGGGATCGCCATGATCTGGCGCGAGATCCGCTCGACGGCAATCAGCCCCGCCGGGGTGCGCAGGTCGTGGTCGGCCTGAATGGTGACGACGTCGGGCAGCAGAGAATTCGATGCGAAGTGCCGGTCGCTGGCCGCGTAGCCGCGGCTGGATTCGGCGGCGGACGGGGTGGCGGCCGGCTCGTTCCAGCCGACCCGCAGGCCGGCCAGCGGCAGCGCCGCCAGCAGGGTCAACCCGCCCGCGGTGATCAGCACGGGACCGGGCCAGCGCGCCACCACGGCTCCAACACGCCGCCAGCGCCGCGACGTCTTCGAGGGTCGCGGCTCGAGAAACCCGCGGCGCAGCGCCAAACCCATCAGCGCGGGCGTCAGCGTCAACGCCGCAGCCATGGTAACCAGAATCCCTATGGCGCAGGGTATCCCGGCGCTGCGGAACATTCCCACCTTGGCGAAGCCAAGGCATCCCAGCGCAACCGATATCGTCAGCGCCGACCCGATCACCACCGGCGCGACGGCGCGGTAGGCCTCGAGCAGCGCCTGCATCGGCGCGACGCGCCGGCGCCGCCCCTCGTGGTAGCGGCCGATGAGGAAAATCGCGTAGTCGGTGCCGGCACCCAGCGTCATCGCCGCCATGAGCGCCGCCGAGAACAGCGATACCTCAACGACATTGGCTTGGCCGAACGACGCGGCGACGGCGCGGCCCAGGGCCAGCGCGATGCCGACTGAGGTCAGCGGGATCGCCGCGGCGATCGGTGATCGGTACACCAACAGCAGCAACAGCAGGATGACACCGACCGTGGCGGCGGTGATCGTGAGCATTTGCCGGTCGATCGCGGAGAATTCGTCGACGATGGTGGCGCCGGGTCCCGTGACGAGGACGCGCAGGCCCGGCGGCGGTGACAGTTTGGCCACCTCGCCGCGCACGAAATTCACCGAATCGCGGGCCGCGGACGTGCCGAGCATTCCGGCGAGCCGCACCATCAGGCTGACGGCCCGCCCATCGGAACTCTCGGCACCCGCGGCCGTGGCGGGCTGTGACCACAAGTCGGTCACCGCATCCACGTGGCCGCGATCGGAGGAAAGCGCCGCGGTCAGCGCGTCGTAGAACTGCCGGTCGCGCGGCGTAAGCCGCTGATCCCGTTCCAGCACAACGTAAACGAAGTTGTTGCTCGGCTTTTGGCCGAACAGCCGGGCCGCACGGGATGCGGCGACCGAACTCGGTGCGTCCGCCGGCATGAACGTGCGGGCATGGGTGTCCACCACCCGTTCCAGTTGCGGGACGGCGAGATTGGCGCCGGCCGCCGCCAGGACCCACAGGCCGACGATCAGGATCGCGTATCGGCCGGTGAGGCGGGCGAGAATTCCCCTTCCGTCATGCAACGGTCTGCCGATCGCCCGGTCCGCCCAGCAACTCCATGGCCCGCCGCTCGCCGCCGGACAGGGAGCGCAGCCGCAGCGACCGCCGGGATGCGATTTCCAGCAGGGCGTGCAGCCCGGGCTCGGCGGCCGCGAGGTCGGCCAGCACCCGCTCGGCCGCAACGCCGTCGTGCGCCGCCTGATCCAGCTTGGCGACGAGCATCGTCATCCAGCGCTGTCGCAGCGACAGCAGTAGCCCCTCCTCGCCGCCGAACAACCGAGACACCTCGGACGAACCGTCGGCCAGGGCGAGCGCCGCCTCGGGATCGGTCTCGGCGGCCTTGATCACGTTGGCCATGAAGGCCATCCGCTCGTGCAGCAGTGTCCATGTCATGCCTCGACGTTAGGAACGCCGGCCCCCGCCGCGCGTCGTGCCGCGGTTCGGTCTTCGTCTCCTACCACGGGCGGAGACGGGTGCCGACCTCGGCATGATGTGGGCGGCGGGACGCGGTTCTACGATTGTTTGATGTTGCGTGCCGCGGCGGGGTACCTGCGGGAACGGCTTCGCCGCCGAGGTGAACTCCTCCCGGTCGGGATCACGTGGTCTTTCCTGATCGTCACGGATGGCGTCGTGATACTCGGCTCCCTCATATCGACGCTGCAGCGACCTGCCGCCGACGTGCCCATCGCCTTGGCCGCGCTCGTCATCGCCCTGTCACCGGCGATGATGTTTTTCTTCTTCAACGTAAAGCTCACTGCCGTTCCCTTGTGGCTGACGTGGTCGGTGTCCACCGCAGTGATGCTGTTCGCCACTTCAACGCCCGTTCACGGCGACTTCGCGCCGGGATTGCTGGTGCTGATGGTCGGGGGCGTTGGGACATTGACATCTCCTATCGGCGGCTTCCTGGCCGCCGCGTCGGCGGCCGCGCTGCTGCTTGCCGCATCCGCGTTGCACCGCCTCGAGGCGGTGGCCCTGTACCTAGGGATGGTCGCGGTGGCTTGGCTGATCGGATACCTGATGCGTACCCAACGCCTGCTGCTGGCCGAACAAATCCGGGCACAGGAGGCGCTGGCCGAGCACGCGGCCGCCGACGAGCGACGCCGCATCGCCCGCGAGGTGCACGACGTCATCGCCCATTCGCTCAGCGTCACCCTGTTGCACGTGACCGGTGCGCGGCGGGTGCTGCAGCAGGATCGCGACGTCGACGACGCGGTCGAGGCGCTCGAGCAGGCCGAGCGGCTGGGCCGGCAGGCGATGGCCGACATCCGCCGGACCGTCGGGCTTCTCGACGATTCCCCGATGAAGCTGGCGCCCGAGCCCGGCGTCGACGACATCACGATGCTCGTCGAGGACTTTCGGCGGGCCGGGCTGGCCGTCACGTTGCGCGTCGAAGGGTCCACCGACCACGCGTCGGCGGCGGTCGGCCACGCGCTATACCGCATCACCCAGGAATCGCTGGCCAACATCGCCAAACACGCACCGGACTCGAAATCAGCTGTGGCGCTTCGTGTTTCGGCGGCATCGGCGATCCTCGAGGTCGACAATCGCCTGCCGGCCGCGGTGGCCGCGGCCCCGTGCGCGGAGGGGCGCGGCGTGAGCGGCATGCGCCAGCGCGTGGAGCTGCTGGGCGGCGCGATCGAGGTCGGCCCCACCCGCGAAGGGTGGGCGGTGCGCGCCGAGATCCCGCTCGAAGGTGGCGACACTGGCTGGCGGCCGCCGTGGTGCAAGTTGTGATCCCCAATATCGCCGAATCGGCCGAGATCGCCGTGCTGCTGGTCGACGACCAGGACTTGGTGCGGTCCGGGTTGCGCCGGATCCTGCGCCGCAAGGACGGATTCAATGTGGTCGCCGAGTGCGCCGACGGGGACGAGGTGCCCGCCGCCGTCGCCGAGCACCGACCCGACGTCGTCGTGATGGACCTGCGGATGCGACGGGTCGACGGCATCGAGGCGACGCGCAGGCTGGCCGGGGGCCCGCCGGTGCTCGCGTTGACCACATTCAACGAGGACGACCTGCTGTCCGGGGCGCTGCGGGCCGGCGCAGCCGGATTCGTGCTCAAGGACTCGTCGGCCGAGGAGTTGATCCGCGCCGTGCGGACGGTGGCCAGGGGAGACAGCTACCTGGATCCCGCCGTCACTTCGCGCGTGCTCACCACCTACCGCAAGGCCGCCAACGGCGCGAGCGAAAAACAGGGCAACGAGATCGCCCAGCTGACCAGCCGCGAGTTGGACGTGTTGACGTTGATCGGAAAGGGCCTGTCCAACAGCGAGATCGCCGACGAACTCTGCATCTCGGGTGTCACGGTCAAAAGCCACATCGGCCGGATCTTCGGGAAGCTCGACCTGCGCGACCGCGCCGCGGCGATCGTCTACGCCTACGACAACGGGATCGTCGCGCCGCGCTGACACGTCAAAAGGTGCGGCGAACGTGCGGCCAGCCGCACATTCGGCTTCGAGCGTGCGGCCAGCCGCACGGTCACATCGGGGTGGCCTGCTGGGCCAGGTTCAGCAATACGTAGGCGACGCAGAAAAGGAAGTTGAGGACCACCAGGACCAGGCCCATGAACAGCAGCGAACGGGTGCCCTGCCGCTTGAGGCGCTTGACCCGCGCGCCGCGGGCCTCGCGGTTGAGCTGCATCGCGATCAACGCGAAATTGACGTCCGTGACTTCGTCGTCCGCCACGGGCACACCGGCCACCATCTGGCGCAAGCGTTCGGGGGCGGTGTGAACTCCGACGCGCTCGAAGCGGTGACACAGCCGTCGCGCCCGCCTGCGGCCGAGTGCCTGACATCGCATCTGTACCTGATGCATGAGCTGCCGCCGTTCGTAGCCCCAGGCATCGGACGGAACCGTCACAAGCCGGGAGTCTAACGCGCAAATACCCGCTTTCGGGAGGTCTAAGCCGATTCCGCCGGCACCTTTTAACCGCCGGTTATCCGCTCGGATTGGGGCAGGTCGAGGTAGCGCTCGAGGTTGCGATGCATGTTGATCACGCGCCGTTCTTCGCTGGAGAGCGCCAAGTGGGTGAAGCCCGGCTGGTGCAGGCCGCGCTGTAGGCCCGCCAGCAGCTGGATGTCCTGGGTGAGCACCAGGCCCGGTTCGGCCTCCCCGGCGGTGCTTCGGACGTCCGCCGGCTTGCTGCGCGGTGCGCCCGGCGCCATCCGGGTCATCAAAAAGATGACCATTTCGCCGTGATCGGGATCGGCGCCGGGCCTCGAGCACATGACGGTCAGGTGGTCGGCGTTCGCCAGGAAGGTCATGTTGGGAAACACGTTGTACTGGTGCAACCGGGTGACCCGGTCGGTGTCGGCCCACTCGAGGTCCACCCCGCGGCTGGCCGCGAAGGCCCGCGTGCGGTCGGCGATCAAATCCTGAACGGTCTGTCCCGGCCGGCGTTCGTCCGCGGGAAACGGCGTGCCCTCGGCCGCACCCATCAGCGCGCCCTGCGTGTAGACGTAGGCGTCCCACACCTCTTCGTCGCTCAGCGCGCCCTCGAAGCGAGGGCTTTGCACACCGTAGGGCTGGTCGGACTTGCCGGTGTGACCCCAGATCTGCTGGGGCGCATGGATGTCGTCGACGCAGCGCAGCAGCTCGGGATGCAGCGTCTGAATGTGATAGGTCTCGCTGTAGCCATCGGCGATCGTCTTCCAGTTGGCGTCGACCTCGATGGTGAGCGTCGCATAGCAGCGGAAGTCGCTCAGGTGGCACCAGGCGATGTCGTCCGGCACCGCCTCCAGGTACTCGAGCAACGGCATCGCGCCGACGTCGAGATTGACGAAGACCAATCCCTCCCAGGTGTCCACCCGGGCGGGTATCAGCGGGAAGTCGGACAACCGCAGCGAGCCGAAGCCCTTGCGGTCAGGCACCCGCTTGAGCGTGCCGGCGAGGTCCCAGGTCCAGCCGTGATAGCCGCACTTGAGCTCGCGCAGCCCGGAACCCGAGCCGACGCACAGCGAGTTGCCCCGATGGCGGCACGCGTTCTGGAATGCCCGCAAGACGCCGTCGTCGCCGCGCACGATCAGCACCCCGTACGGACCGCAGCGGTAATCGAAATAGTCGCCCGGCTCGGCGACGTGATCGACCATGCAAGCCAGCTGCCACACCTTCGGCCACATCCGCTCGACCTCGAGTTGCGCGAACGCCGGCGAGTAATAGCGCTCGGCCGGCACCAGGGTGGGGCAGGCGGGCGGGGTGCCGATCGCGTCCTCGTCGCGGGTGCGAGTCGGGTTGCCGGCGGGAGCCTTCACGGGCGGCGCCCCTAACGCGCTCCGCGCACCAGGCGGCCGGGGCGGGCCCCGGTATCGACGTCGTTACGGCGGGTCACCGTCCCGCTGACGATCGTGGCGGCGTAGCCGCTGGCGCCCTGCAGGATCCGATGCCCGCCGGCCGGCAGGTCGAAGGCCATCGCCGCCGGGTGCAAGCGCAGCGCGTCCATGTCGATCACGTTGATGTCGGCCTTCTTGCCGGCTTCGATGGTGCCGCGGTCGGTGAGGCCGAACAGGTGCGCGGTGTCGCGGGACTGCTTGCGGATCACGTACTCGAGCGGCAACTTCTCGCCCCGGCGACGGTCCCGCGCCCAGTGCGTCAGCAGGAAGGTGGGATAGGAAGCGTCACAGATCATTCCGCAGTGGGCGCCGCCGTCGGAGAGTCCCAGCACGCCCGCGGGGTGCAGCATCATCTCCCGGATCGCGTCGCAGTTGCCGTCGGCGTAGTTGAACAGCGGCAGCATCAGCATGTTGGTCGCGTTCGACTCGAGCATGAGGTCATACAGGGTGGCCAGGGGATCCTCGCCGCGCTCCTTCGCGATCGCGGCGACGGTGCGGTCGGGCGTCGGCTCGTAGTCGGGCGGGTTGCCGAGCGCGTAGAGGCGGTGCAGGGAGTGCTGCACCAGGGCGAACATCCCGTCGAACAGCAGTGTCGGATCGACCGGCAGGTCGTCCTCGGAAAGGATCGCGGCCTTCACCGCCGGGTCGGCGAGGCGCTGTGCGAGCTCGCCGCGGCTGCATTCGGCCGCGAGCCTGCGATAGGTCGGGCGATGGCTGAAGCCGTGATGCCCTTGGAAACCGATCATCATGCCGAACGGGCGCGCCGCGATCTGCGGATGCAGCCGGGCGCCCGCCGCGTGCGCGTCCGCGGAGAGGTCGAGCATCTCGCGCCAGAGCTTCGGGTCGGCGTCCACCTGGATGAGCGCGAACGACACCGGCCGGTCGATCTCCCGGCTGAGCCGGCGCATCCAGTCCAGTTCCTTCTTCGGGCCGATGATGTCCTCGCCCGCGGCCCCCTGGGGGGCCAGCTCGAACACCGCCTGACCGCCGGCGGCCATGGCGCGGCCCAGACCGAACAGCTCCTCCTCGGCGGCGAACGTGCCGGGCACCGGCTCGCCGTCCATCGCGCGGTGGCCCATCGTGCGCGACGTCGAAAACCCCAGCGCGCCGGCCTCGATCGCCTCGGTGACCAGCCGCGACATGGCCGCGATGTCGTCGGGCGTGGCCGGCTCGTTGCGGGCGCCCCGCTCGCCCATCGCGTAGGCGCGGATGGCGCCGTGGGCGACCTGGCTGCCCACGTCGATCGAATACTTCTGCTTGCCGATCGCGTCGAGGTATTCGGGGTAGGTCTCCCAGCCCCAGGTGATGCCCTCGGTGAGCGCGGTGCCGGGAATGTCCTCGACGCCCTCCATCAACTCGATCAACCACTGCTCACTGCCGGGCCGCACCGGAGCGAAGCCGACGCCGCAGTTGCCGGTCACGATCGTCGTGACGCCGTGGCCGCTCGACGGCTCCAGCAGGCCGTCCCAGCTGACCTGGCCGTCGTAATGCGTGTGGATGTCGACGAACCCGGGTGCCACCAGATGCCCTGTCGCATCGATGGTTTCGGCGGCTTCACCGTTCATCTCGGGGTCGTCTGCGCCGCGCCGGACGACGTCGACGATCACGCCGTCCTTGATGCCGACGTCAGCGCGATAACGCTCCGCTCCGGTGCCGTCGACGACAGTGCCACCGGTGATCTTCAGGTCGAACATGAGGGCCTCTCCGCCGCATTACGCTACGCTGCGTAGCGTAAGTACTGACGATATTCCTCCCGGCACACCCAGTCAATGAATCTTGCGAACTTCGCGTCTGCGCCGGCGCTACAAACAACTCTTCAGTGCCGCAATGGTTTCCAGGTCGTCGAGCGCCGCCACACCGCGCCGCAGGCCCTCCATGGCGATGCCTTCGACCTGCATTCCGCCCATCCCCGCGGTGATCAGCGGGGCCACATACGCGTAGAGCGCGCCCTGCCGGTATCGCCGCCACAGCTCGTCGCGGTCCAGGTCCGGTCCGCCGGCCGCCGCCAGCGCGCGCCGGTAGTCGTCGAGCAGGTCCCGCTGGGTCGCCCGGCGGTCTTCCGGGGTCAGGCTGGTGATCAGGGTGTAGGCCAGCTCGCGCGAGGGGTGTCCGCGCCGCACCGCCTGCCAGTCCAGCAGCCCCGCCTTGCCACCGTCGAAATACATGTTGCCGGGGTGCGCGTCGCCGTGCATGACGGTGTGCGGGGGCGTGTCGATGAGCGCGGCGACGGCCCGGTAGTTGTCGGCGATGAAGGCCCCGTTCTCGACGGGAATTTCGGTGCGCCCCGCCAGCCGCTTGATCGAGGCGTGCATCAGCGAACCGGTCAACAGGGAGGTGACGTCGCCCGAGGGGGTGTACAGCCAGCCCAGCGGGCCGCGGCGGTCGCGCGGGAGGCGGTCCCAGAAGGTGGCGTGCAGATCGGCCAGCAATTCGACGATGAGGCTGGCCTGGTCGGGGGAGAGCGGGTGCAGGGTGTCGGGAAATTCGCACGAGTCGGCGGGCAGGTCTTCCAGGACCAGCAGGTAACGGCCCGTCCAGCTGTCGAACGCCGCGCCGTAGGCCTGCGGCACGCCGTGTAGCTGCGGCGCCAGTTCGCTGTAGAAGCGCACCTCGGTGTGTCCGAGGCGGCCCAGTTCGCCCATCAGCCGCGTCGCGGTCGTCTCGGCGGCGACCTTGACGAACACCGACTCGGGTACGTTCTTGCCGGTCAGCACCAGCCGGGCCCGCGACGAGGTCCCCGCGTCCCGGTCGAGCACGCGGACCGACCTGACGGTGGTTCCCATCAGCTTGGACAGGACCCCGGCGTCGATGTCGGCGACCGTGCGGGGCAACCCGAGGCGGGCGCCCACCACGGCGTCTGCGGTCACCCGACGGACCCCCTGGCCCAGGTGAGCGGCCAACCCGACGAGGGAAAAAGCCTGTTCCGCGAAGTTTTTCATGTGCATCCGTCCTGGTTCGGGAGCCCCGTACCGGCGGGAGGGGTCACTCAACCGGTGCGGGGTCCCGTCAGACAAAAATAGCTGAACGTCTGGACATCAGACAATACACGATTATTGTCTGATTTGTGGCACCAGGGCCCGCACCACGAACTGCTCGACGAATTGGCGTTTGTCGGAGACGGGGCGATACCGCCACGACGGGCCCAGCAGGAACAGCGTGGTGGTGTGCAACCACTGGACGATCGAGCGAAAGTCCAGGTCGTCGTAGAGGCGTCCCGCCCGCTTCCATCGGTTCAGCAACGGTTCGTAGTGCCGCAGCAGCAGCTCCACAAAGGGTTCCGAGCCCTTCTCGAGGGCCGCGGCCACCGCGGTGCTCTCCGCGGCGAACATCGCCTCGTTCAGCGGATTGCCGGCCACCGACTCGACGCGCGCCAGCACCATCTCGGGCACCGACCGGACCGGGTCGTCGGGAGCGGGCAGCGAGCGCACCAGATCACCAAGCGCGTTGTCGACCCGCATCAACATCAGGCCGAGCAACACGTCGTCGCGCCCGGGGAAGTATCGGTACACCGTCGACCGTGACACCCCGGCCTCGTCGGCCACCTCGGCCATCCGGAACTGAGAGTTCCCACGGCGGACGATGCAGCGCCCCGCGGCATCGAGGATCCGCCTGCGGGCCTCCTCGTCGTCGAGGATCGCCCGGTCGTCGCCCCACCACCGGCTCGGTTCCATGGCGCCGATGGTACGGGATACGTTGTGCGGCTTCGGTATCTGATACCGCAGGCAACCGCGGTTGGGTCGGGCGGTACCGAATCCCGTTGCGGCCCAGATCATTAACCGGGCAGAGAGGGCAATGATGGGTTACTCCGCCGCCGACGAGTGGTTCACCCACCAGCTCCCGACGACCTTCGACCGGGTGCACGATCCCGACCCGACGTGGTCGGACCGGTGCTACTTCTTCGCCGCTTCGCCGGACGGCACCATGCTGCTGGCCAGCGGCTACGGCAACAACCCGAACACCGGAACCGCATTGGGGTACGTCAAGGTCAGCCTCGCCGACGGCCGGCACTGGGACCTCCTGTCGGGGCGGCCCGTGACCGGCGCCGACCGCGCCGACCTGCGCGCCGGGCCGATGAGCTGGACCTGCGTCGAGCCGCTGAAGAAGTGGAGACTCGACGTCGAACCGAACAAGTCCGGCATCGAGTGGGAGCTCTACTACGAGCCCACCGCCCCGATGTGGGAGCTGCTGCCGATGAAGGTTCACGGCGAAGACGGCCAGATGCTGGCCGACATGTATCACATGAAGGAACCCGGGCGATGGAGCGGCTGGGTCTCGATCGACGGTCAGCGCATCAGCGTGGACGGGTTCCACGGCGGCCGCGACCGCACGTTCGGCGTGCGTGTCTCGGACAAGATCGACTTCTGGCTGTGGCTCGACGCCGGCTTCGACGACCGCGCCATCGAAGCCTGGGTCATCGAATCATCCGATGGCACAGTCAATTACGTTGACGGAGGAATCACGCACGCCGACGGGACGCTGTCGAAGCGATTCGTCAAGATCGAGCACGAGGTGCAATTCGACGGCGACCGCAAGCGGCCCGCCCGGGCGACACTGGTCTTCACCGACGCGGATGGCAAGGCGTACCGCGTCTTCGCCGACGCCGCCCATCAGGAAGTCAACGCCTACTATGGGCTGCCGATGGCGCATTGCCACTACGAGGATCTGGGCGCCGGGGCGTATTTCATCCATTTCCTCTGGGACAGCACCAATTCCGAGCAGCTGGCCGAGACCGAGGGCAAATCGATGGCGCTCGACCAGCTGATGCGGTTCGAGATCGACGGCGACATCGGTTGGGGCGTATTCGAATTGCTGCTCGGCGGGCAGGGCTACCGCCGTTATCCGAACTGGGCCGCGATGGACATGTCGGCGTTCACCCAGGACAAGACGCCCGTGGACCGGCTTCCCGCAGAAGACGATCGAGTCCGCCAATGAGGCCGCACGGCAGTATGGAACAGCGACTGGCGGCCTGGCTGCGCACGCAGGTGCCCGACGCCGACGACGTCCGGATCGAAGGGCTGGACCGGGTGAACTTCGGACATTCGGCCGAGATGATGATGCTGAGTGTCGTCACCCGGCGTGGTGACCGCGACACCCACCAAGACGCGGTGCTGCGTCTGCGGCCCAGCCCACCGGCGCTGCTCGAGCCCTACGATCTCGCGCGCCAGTTCGCGATCCTGCGGGCCTTGGCCGACTCCGAGGTCCGTGTTCCCCGGGCGCTGTGGCTCGAAGAAACCGGCGACGTGCTCGGACGACCCTTCTTCGTGATGGAGCGGGCGGCCGGCCAGGTTTATGAGATGGAGGCGCCGGCGGGTGTCGCGGACTCAACCGTGGTGCGGATGTGTCAGAGCCTGGTCGAACAACTCGCCGCGATCCACACCGTCGACCTCGCGCAGACCGGGCTCGGCGCACTGGACGACGGTGGCGGTCATCTCGACCGCGAACTCGACCACTGGGCGGCGGAGATGAACCGGGTCAAGCGCGACCGCCTGCCCGCCCTGGAACGGCTCCACCGGGCGCTGCGCGGCGGCATGCCGCAGCCGTGCCCGAAGGTCACGTTGGTGCACGGCGATGCCAAACCGGGCAACTTCGCCTTCCGTGACGGCGAGGTCAGCGCGGTGTTCGACTGGGAGATGACGACCGTCGGCGATCCGCTGACCGACATCGGCTGGCTGGAGATGTTGTGGATGCAGCCCGTCGGCATCAACACCCATCCGGCCGCGCTGGACATCGACGCCCTGCTCGCGCATTACGAGTCGGCCAGCGGGATCACGGTCCGCAACCGCGCGTGGTATCGCGCGTTCAACGCCTACAAGATGGCCGTCATCTGCCTGATCGGCGCGATGCTGATCGAGGATGGCCACAGCGACGACCAAAAGCTCGCGCTGGCCGCCTACGGCACCTCGCTCTTGACCACAGCCGGCCTCACCGAGCTGGGCATCGACGAACCCCTCGACGACGGTCCCGTCCTGCCGCGCGACGAACGCATCCAGCAGGTCCTGACGCCCACCACGTAGCGCGCGTCGGGCGTGACTTCCCTAAGCCGAACCGTCGGCGACGCGGCACAGCGCGCTGTCGAGCGTGCTGTACAGCGACAAAACGTTGTCCAGCCCCATGAGCTTGATCGGCCTGCTGGTGGCGGGCCCATTCGCGACGACCGCGAATCGAGTGGGCGGCGCGACGTCGTTCTGCGCGGACACCAGGACGGTCATCCCGGCCGAGGCCAGAAAATCCACTTTCGACAGGTCAACGACCAGGCCCGCGGGCCCGGTGGCCAGCTCGGTGTGTATCGCCTCGGCGAGTTGCGGCGCGCTGAGCATGTCGACTTCACCCGTGACGGTGAGCACGACCGTCTGGTCTACCTGGCGCTTTCCTACCTCGAAGGCGATCGGATCGGCCGAATCGCCGGATTGTTCGATCATGTATCACTCACATTCGCCCGGTGCGGGGCCAAGAAATCAACAGCTATTGCCAGGCCGGGGCTGTCGACTCAACCCGCGTAACACGCCTTCTAGAGGACAAAAACTCCATCGATCCTGCGCCGCTAGGCGGAGGCGCAGCCGTGCGTGATCATTCGATCCTAAGCCACGGCAAACAACGTCGCCGCTGCGGTCTCCGGCGGTGCGTTGCCAACATACGTTGTCAGTAGGCGGGCACTGAACGAATTCCGGCGACCCGACGTGGTCGCAATGTGCGCGATGGCCGCCGCAAATGTTGCGCACGGCAGCCCCGGCTGGATGAATTGCGTCCACCGACTTTGTTTCCCAGGCTGCGCGGCATGGCCCGGAAGGCGGGAAAGGACGGTGCGCATGGAGCCCGGTGATCAGGATGGCGTCCCGGACGACGGAGTTGACGCAAGCGAGCCCGAACGTCGTCGCAGTCGCGTCGCGCTGAATCGGCGGACCGCGCTGCTCGGCATGGGCGCCGTCGCCGGTTTCGCGGCGGTGGACGTGGGCGGTTTTGCCTACGCCGGCGGCTGGCTGCGGCCTGGCACGCTCACGCCACCCCGGTTCGCCGATCGTTTCGAACACATCTACGGCCGCCACGACGGTTTTCGCCGAAACCATGCCAAAGGACTCAGCGCCACCGGGTCGTTCACGAGCAACGGGGCGGGCGCGGCCGTCTGCCGGGCCGCGGTCTTCCGGCCCGGCACCGTTCCCGTCCTCGGCCGGTTTTCGTTGGGCGGCGGCCTGCCGGATCAGACCGACAAGCCCGAGACCGTCCGGGGCCTCGGGCTGCTGTTCGAGGCCGGCGGCCAGCAGTGGCGCACGGCCATGGTCAACGTCCCCGTCTTCACCGACAGCACCCCGCAGGGGTTTTATGAGCGCCTGCTCGCGTCCAAGCCGCTCCCCGAGACCGGCAAGCCCGACCCGCAGAAGATGGCCGCGTTCCTCGATCGCCATCCCGAAACCGTCGCCGCGATGAAAATCATCAAGCAGTCCCCGCCCAGCGCGGGATTCGCGGACAGCACCTTTTACGGGCTGAACGCTTTCCGGTTCACCAACGGAGCCGGCGCCACCGTTCCGGTGCGCTGGTCGGTGGTGCCGCAGGACGCCGGCGGGGCCGGTGGCCCGCAGCCGCCGCGCGGCAAGGACTACCTGTTCGACGACCTGATCCGTGTGGTGGCCCAACGGCCGCTGACGTGGCGACTGGTTCTCACGATCGGCGAACCCGGCGATCCGACCCACGACGCCACCAAGCCGTGGCCGCAGTCACGGCGGACCATCGACGCCGGCACCATCACCATCACCGCGGTGCAGACAGAGGGACCGGGCAACGCGCGCGATATCAACTTCGACCCCCTGGTGCTGCCGGACGGCATCACCGCAGCGGACGACCCGATACCCCCGGCCAGATCGGCCGTCTACGCCCGCTCCTTCACCCGCCGCGCCGAGGAGCCCAAGTCACCCAGCGAGGTCAACGTGGCCCGGGTCCTGTCATGACCGGCACCGCAAGCGAAACCACCAGCGCACCAACGCGATTCGCCCTCCCCTCCCGGATCCTGCACTGGCTGATGGCGCCGATGGTCATCGTCCAGCTGCTGATCGGGGTGACCATGATCGCCTCGCTGAGCTACTACCCGCTGCTGCTGGCGATCCATCGCCCGCTGGGGATATTGATCCTCGCGTTCGCCGTGGTGCGCCTGGCGAACCGGCTCACCCACCGCCTGCCACCCTTCCTGTCCACGATGAGCCCCGTCGAACGCCGCGTCGCGTCGTGGTCGGAGTACCTGCTTTACGCGCTGTTGCTGCTCCAGCCCCTGGTCGGGTGGGCCATGCTCTCGGCGGCGCGATTCCCGATCACCCTGGCGGGTCCGCTGGCCCTGCCCGGCATCGCACCGCACAACCTCGACCTGTACGGGGTGCTCCGGCAGGCCCACAACGTTTTAGCCCTCCTGCTGTTTCTGACGTTCACCGCCCACGTTTGCGCGGTGCTGTTTCACACGCTGGGGCTGCGCGACGGGCTGCTCGATCGCATGGCGCTTTGGCCCACCAAACGCCCGGCCCCGCAGCGGGACGACACCATGGCGTGACGGCCGCGTCGTGCGAACATGACCGACGTGACGTACGAGAAGGACCTGACCGGCCTGGTGGTCATCGACCCCTACAACGACTTCATCTCCGAGGGCGGCAAGGTGTGGGACCGCTTGAAGGGCATCGCGGAGGCCAACCAGTGCGTCCCGCACATGCGGCAAGTGCTCGATGCCGCACGGTCGGCCGATGTCCGCGTTTTCTACGCGCTGCACCACCGCTACCGGCCCGGCGACTACGAGACGTGGACGTACATCGCGCCCATCCAGCGGGCCGCGTGGTCGCGCAAGACCTTCGAATACGGAACCTGGGGCGGTGAGCTCCACCCAGGGTTCGAGCCCCAGCCGGGCGATATCGTCGCCCAAGAGCATTGGTGTTCAAGCGGTTTCGCGAACACCGACCTGGATCTCCTGCTCAAGAGGCACGGCATCCGTCGGCTCATCATGATGGGACTCATCGCGCACACCTGCCTCGAGGCCACCGTCCGGTTCGGTGCCGAACTCGGCTACGACGTCACCGTGGTGAACGACGCGACCGCGAGCTATTCGGACACCGAGATGCGCGCCGCGCTCGAGGTCAATATCCCGAATTACGCCAGCGCCATCCTGACCGCGGACGAAGTTGTCGACGCACTGAGATAACGCCGCGGCGGGTATCAGCGGGGTGATCGGGCAACGCGAGCCGGGGGCAACCGACTGACGACCTGCCTGCTCGCGCCCCGATCGGACGAATATGATCGGCACCCGACAGTGCCACGAGGGAGTGGGGAAGTTCCATGCCGAACCAGCAGCAAGCCGACCGGATGACGTCGGGCAAGGGGTTCATTGCAGCGCTCGACCAGAGCGGCGGCTCGACGCCCAAGGCGCTGCGCCTTTACGGAATTCAAGAGGACGCATATTCCTCCGAGAAGGAGATGTTCGACCTCATCCACGAGATGCGTTCGCGGATCATCACCTCCCCGGCGTTCAGCGGAGACCGGGTGCTGGCGGCGATCCTGTTCGAACAGACCATGGACCGCGACATCGAGGGTGTGCCGTCGACCACCTACCTCTGGGAGACCAAGGGCGTGGTGCCCATCCTGAAAATCGACAAGGGCCTGGCGGAGGCGTCCGACGACGTCCAGCTGATGAAGCCGATGCCGGGCCTGGACGAGCTGTTGGAGCGGGCCGTGAGCAAGGGCGTCTTCGGCACCAAGGAACGGTCGGTGATCGGAGGGGCCAACGCGGCGGGCATCGCCGCGATCGTCGCCCAGCAGTTCGAGGTCGGCCATCAGGTGCTTTCGCACGGCCTGGTGCCCATCCTCGAGCCCGAGGTCACCATCTCGATCCCGGACAAGGCCGAGGCCGAGGGCATCCTGCGCGACGAAATCACCAAGCAACTCGAAACCGTGCCCGACGGGCAGCGCGTGATGATCAAGCTGAGCCTGCCGACCGAGGTCAACTTCTACCGTCCCCTGATCGAGCACCCGAAGGTGATGCGGGTGGTCGCGCTGTCCGGCGGCTACTCCCGCGAGGAGGCCAACGAGCTGCTGGCGAAGAACACCGGGCTGATCGCCAGCTTCAGCCGCGCGCTGACCGAGGGACTCGCGGCCGACCAGTCCGACGAGCAGTTCAACGCCACGCTGGACAAGTCGATCCAGTCGATCTACGACGCGTCCGTCGCCGGCTGACGCCCTGCCTCTTAATAGCGGTGGTTGGCCATGGGCGGCCCGCCCCGGCCGGCATCGCCGTCGTCCGACACCAGCGCGGGCACCATTTCGCTGGTCACCAGGCCCTCGTGCCGAGTGAGTTCGTCGACGACGTCGAAACATTCCGCGATGTTGGCCGGGGTATCGATGACGATGGTGACCGCCGGGACGCGACGCCTCAGCGACAGCAGCGTGTCCCCGTGGGGCCGGTGGTCTCCGTGGTAACCCCAGATGCCCCGCACCACGGTCGCGCCGTCCGGCGATTCACGCTGACGAAGCCGCTGGACGATCGCGCGATGAATCGGCACACCGTCGTGCAGCGCCGATTCGGAGGTGTAGACCATCAGCTTCTGCCACAGGGGCAGGCCGTGCTCGTCGACCCCCGGCAGGGCGTGCGGCCGTTCCAGTAATTCGCCGTCGCGCTTGCACACGCGGACCCGTTCGATCGTGAACATGGGCCGGCCGAGCAGCTCGCCGAGCTCGGGTAACACCCGCGCGATGCGGTCGCCGGACCCGACCGCGACGATCATCATCGGGACGTCGGCGTTGCGGCCGAAAAAGCGCCCCCGTAGCCGATGCCCGTGGATGAGGCCGTCGACACCCAGAAACACGGATGCCCCGGCAATGCGGCGCCGGTGCAGCAGATCGCAGACCGCGACGTAGGCCGGCATCCCGCGGACGCGTGCCTTTCGGCCGAGGTAGATCGTCAGCTTGACGGCCTCGCGCAAGTCGTCGGGAAGCTCCGGGAGCTCGACGTCGCGTAGCAGCCGCGCACGCTCCAGCGTGACCAGGCCGCGCTGTTTGATCGCCAGCACCGGGTCGATCAGCGCCTCGATTTTTGTGCGGGTGTCCACGGCGACGATCACCACGGGTGGGTCCTCGGATAGCGTCAGCGACTCATCGGTTCTGAGGTGGCGCCCCGTGCCGAATCCGCCGATGCCGCGCAGCACGACGCTGCTGGCGATGCCGTGCCGTTCGTAGAGATTGAGTAGCACGTCCGAGACGAAGCCCTCGCCGGTCCGCCGGCGCTCCGCCATATAGGCACTGAGCTTGAGACAGTCTTCGTCCACGCCCGCTCCCGTCGCCTTGCGGGATCTTAGTTGCGGCCGCTGCACTCGTGGTCAGCGGGCCGTCCCGAGCGCCTCGACGATGATCCGGGTGGTGCGCTCGGCCCGGCGTCGTGAATATGACTGTGCGTCAGAGAGAATCGGGTACACCACGCCTCCCACGATGGCGTCGGCGGCCGACTCGGCGGTCGCCTCGTCGATACCGTCCGCGAGCAGCCGGCTGCGGACGCTTTCGTGCAGCGGCAGACTGAACCCGGCCCGCAATTTGGCGCCGGTTTCCGCGTGCTCCATGCCGGCGACGGTCAGGATCCGCAGCATGGCCGATCCCCGGGCTGTGGTCAGCGTTGCCGCGAGCTTGCGTACCCACCCCACCAGGTCGGCCGCCAGGTCGTGGGTGTGATCCACCGACGCGAGGATCTTGTCGGCGTCCTCCAGCATGACGTCGGCGACCAGCGCGGGACGGGTGGGCCACCACCGATAGATGGTCTGCTTGCCCACGCCCGCCCGGGCGGCGACCGCCTCGATGGTCAAGCCGTCGAAGCCGCGTTCGAGAAGCAGTTCCCGGGTCGCGGTGACGATGGCCGTGCGCGATTTCTCGCTGCGGCGCCTCGGATAGCTCGCCTGGGTGAGATCGGTTGGCATCTAAGTGATCCTCATCTCCCCAGGTCTCTCCGGTCGCCCGCCGGCCTGTGCCCGCTTTACATATCCTGACCCGCCCCGTAGTCTGCCACAAGACGAGACGGTTCGTCTTGTAAAGAAAGGGCAGCGGTCTTCGATGGCGTGTCGTCTCAGCCGCGCGGGGTCGCGATCATGACCCTGGGACTGACCCCGGAGCAGCAGGCTCTCAGCGACGCCGTCGCCCAGTTCGCCGGCCGGCACGCCCCGATCGCCGCGACCCGCGACAGCTTCGACGACCTGGCCGTGGGACGGCTTCCCGGATGGTGGGACACGCTGGTCGCCAACGGCTTTCACGCGGTGCACCTACCCGAGCGCCTCGGCGGCCAGGGCGGACGGCTGATCGACGCGGCGTGTGTGCTGGAATCGGCCGGCAAGGCGTTGCTGCCGGGCCCGCTCCTGCCGACGGTGACGGCGGGAGCCGTTGCGCTGCTGGCCGATCCGAGTCCAACCGCGGAATCCCTGCTGCGCGACCTGGCGTCCGGCTTGCCCGCGGCGGTCGTCCTGCCGGCCGGCGGTGACTTCCAGGCGCGCGCCGACGGCCAGCGCTTGGCGATCAGCGGCGCGTCGGACGTCACCGCGGGCATGTGTTCGGCGCGGGTGGTGCTGGTTTGCGCCCGGACCGCGGACGGCGAGGCCGTGTGGGTGGTCGTGGACACCAAAAAGCCCACGGCGGCAGTCGAATCCATGGGCGGTACCGACCTGGTGACCGATGTCGGTGTCCTGCGGCTGAACGAGTACGACGCCGCCGAATCCGACGTGCTCGACGGGATCGACGCCGGCCGCGCCGAGTGCGTCGCCCTCGGATTGGTGGCGAGCACGACGGCCGGCATCGCGCAGTGGTGCGTCGACGCCGTCACCGCGCACCTGCGCACGCGCGAGCAGTTCGGCAAGGTGATCGGCACCTTTCAGGCCCTGCAGCACAGCGCGGCGATGCTGTTGGTCAACACGGAGTTGGCCATCGCCGCGGCGTGGGACGCGGTGCGCGCCGTGGATGAACCACTCGACCAGCACCGCCTCGCCGCGGGCGGGGCGGCGACGATCGCCGTCTCGCCGATCCCGGACCTGGTGCTCGACGCCCTGACGATGCTCGGTGCCATCGGTTTCACCTGGGAGCATGACGTCCATCTGTACTGGCGGCGGGCCATCAGCCTGGCGGGCTCGATCGGTCCGGCCAATCGCTGGGCCCGGCGGCTGGGGGAGCTCACCCGCACCCAGACGCGCGACATGTCGGTCAACCTGGGTGACGCGGAATCAGACTTCCGTGCCTGGGTCGCCGAAACCCTCGACGCGGCAATGCAGTTGCGCAACGACACGCCCGCACCGCACGGCGACTACCCGGACCAGGCCTCCGGGCCGCAGCGCACGTTGCTCGCGGACGCCGGCCTGATGGCGCCGCACTGGCCGGCGCCGTGGGGCGTCGATGCGGGTCCACTCAAACAGCTCATCATCGACGAGGAGTTCGCCAAGCGGCCCGGCTTGGTGCGGCCATCGCTGAACATCGCCGAATGGATCCTGCCGTCGGTGCTGGCCGCCGCGTCAAAAGAGCTGCAGGAGAAGCTGATCCCGGCTACCCAACGCGGCGAGATCCATTGGTGCCAGCTGTTCAGCGAGCCGGGAGCGGGCTCCGACCTCGCGTCGCTGGCCACCCGGGCGACCAAGGTCGACGGCGGCTGGCGGATCAACGGCCACAAGATCTGGACGTCGTTGGCGCAGTACGCCGACCTGGGCGCGCTGCTGGCGCGCACCGACCCCGAAGCCAGCAAGCATCGCGGCATCGGTTACTTCCTCATCGACATGCGATCACCCGGGATCGAGATCCAGCCCATCAAGACGGCGACCGGACAGGCGCACTTCAACGAGGTGTTTCTCAACGACGTCTTCGTTCCCGACGAGATGCTGCTGGGCGGTCCCACCGACGGCTGGAGCCTGGCGATCGCCACAATGGCCGAAGAGCGTTCGGCCATCAGCGGATACGTCAAGTTCGACCGGGCCGTCGCGCTCCGCCGCCTCGCCGCCCAACCCGGACCGGATCGTGACGACGCGCTGCGTGAGCTCGGCGAACTCGACGCCTACACCAACGCCATCCGGGCGCTCGGCGTGCGGGAAACCATCCGCCTGCTCGACGGGCAGGCGTCCGGTCCGGCGTCGAGCATCGCCAAGGTGGCGATGAACGTGCTGCTGCGCCGCACCTTCGAGGCCACGCTGCAGCTGACCGGACGGGTGGCGATGGTCGACGACACCGACGCCGCGGTCGTGGAACCCTATCTGCACTTGCCGGCCGAGCTGCTCGGTGGTGGGACGAGGGAGATCCAGCTCAACATCATCGCGCAGATGATTCTCGGTTTACCCCGAAAGTAGGACACCACATGGGATTACGCGGAGAGGCCGCGATCGTCGGCTACGTCGAGCTTCCGCCCGAGCGCATGGCCAAGGCCTCGCCCGCGCCGTTCGTCCTCGAGCAATGGGCCGAACTGTCCGCGGCCGCGCTCGAGGATGCCGGGCTGTCGGGCGAAGTCGTCAACGGGGTCGTGGCGTCCCACCTGGCGGAGTCCGAAATCTTTGTGCCCTCGACCATCGCCGAATACCTCGGAATCGGGGCGCGATTCGCCGAGCTGGTGGACCTCGGGGGAGCCAGCGCCGCGGCCATGGTGTGGCGCGCCGCCGCGGTGATCGAGCTCGGCATCTGCGACGCCGTCCTCTGCGCGCTGCCGGCGCGATACATCACACCGACGTCGAAGAAGAAGCCCCGGCGTCCGGTGGACGCGATGTTCTTCGGCTCGTCGAGCAACCAATACGGCTCTCCGCAGGCTGAATTCGAGATCCCGTACGGAAACCTGGGCCAGAACGGCCCGTACGGCCAGGTGGCGACGCGCTATGGGGCGGTCTACGGCTACGACGAGCGGGCGATGGCCAAGATCGTCGTCGACCAGCGGGTCAACGCCAACCACACCGATGGCGCGATCTGGAAGGACAAGCCGCTCACCGTGGAGGACGTCCTCGCCAGCCCGGTGATCGCCGACCCGCTGCACATGCTGGAGATCGTGATGCCCTGCGTCGGGGGCGCCGCCGTCGTCGTCGCGAACGCCGACATCGCCAAACGGGCGCGCCACCGTCCGGTGTGGATCAAGGGGTTCGGCGAACACGTGCCGTTCAAGACCCCGACCTACGCCGAGGACCTCTTGCACACCCCGATCGCGGCGGCCGCCGACACCGCCTTCGCGATGGCCGGGTTGGGCCGCGACGACATGGACATGGTGTCGATCTACGACTGCTACACCATCACCGTGCTGCTCTCGCTGGAGGACGCCGGTTTCTGCGAGAAGGGCACGGGGATGGAGTTCGTCGCCGATCACGACCTGACCTTCCGCGGCGACTTCCCGCTCAACACCGCCGGCGGGCAATTGGGTTTCGGCCAAGCGGGTTTGGCGGGCGGGATGCACCACGTGTGTGACGCCGCCCGCCAGATCATGGGGCGCGCCGGCGCGGCTCAGGTCGCCGACTGCGACCGCGCCTTCGTCTCCGGCAACGGGGGGATCCTGTCCGAGCAGACGACGCTCGTCCTGCAGGGAGACTGACGATGAACTTCGATCGGCCGATGCCCGTCAAAACGCCCACCACCGCGCTGTTTTGGGACGCGCTGGCGCAGCACCGCATCGTCATCCAGTACTCGCCGTCGTCGCGGAGCTATGTGTTCTATCCGCGGGTGCGTGCCCCGCACACCCTGGCCGACGACCTGGAGTGGCGCGAGATATCCGGGATGGGAACGCTGTACTCGTTCACGGTGGCCCGCCGGCCCGTCGGCCCGCATTTCGCCGACGCCGTCCCGCAACTGCTGGCCATCGTCGAATGGGACGAGGGCCCAAGGTTTTCCACCGAGATGGTCAACGTCGACCCGGCGGACCTGCGGGTCGGGATGCGGGTGCGCCCGGTGTTCTGCGACTACCCCGGGCACGACGTCACGATGCTGCGCTACGAGCCCGCCGAGTGATGTCCACGCCGAACGTGCGGCTGGCCGCACACTCGGCCGCCAGCGTGCGGCTGGCCGCACACTCGGCCACCAGCTAGCGCAGCTGCTCGGTCGGTACTCCGTAACGCTCCTGATAGGCGCTCACCCGCTCGCGCACCTCGGCGGCGTCCAGGCCGGTGTCCGACCACGTGTATCGGCCGCCCCCGCCGTCTCCGGGATGGGCGGCCAGAAAGTCTCGCATCCGCTGGGCCGCCTCGGGTTTCAGCTCGCGGCCCAGTTTCTGGTAGATGTCCTTGATCGTGGTCCAGGGGTCGCTCACGAAATCGGTGAACAGCACGTCGACCACCCGGCCGGGGGGCACCGCGCCGCTGTCGCGCAGGGCCATCCCGCGGCCGAGGCCGACGACCACCTCCTCGTAGGACTGGGCCGCGCATTCGGCGATGTTCGATTCGTCGCTGCCCATCCGTCGCAGGTGGTGGGTCAGTGCGGCGATCGACGAGATGACGTTGAGCGGATCGCGGTGGGTCTGCACGATCAGCGCGTCGGGGTATTCGGCGAGCAGCGTGTCGAGGTGCCACAGGTGCGCCGGCGATTTCAGGAGCCACTGACCGGGGACGCCGGACTGTAGGTGCTGCAGGAAGATTCGGTGGAAGCGGTAGGCACCGCCATGGTCGGCCTCGTACAGCAGCCAGCGGTAGTAGCTCGGCAGCCGGTACTGCACCGAGAAGATCATGCTGGTGAACTCGCTGGCCGTGATGCGGACGCACTCCTGCCCGACGAGGGCCCCCATCGGGTGAAATGCCAAAAACCCCGGGATGATCTGTTCGGACAGCTCGATGCTGGCCTGCGTCTGCGCGATCCGCGGATCGGTGTGATAGGTCTCGGGCTGCGGGACCGGACACGGCGCGTCGACCTCCCAGGTCAGCGGCGCGCGCAGGTCGGGGTCCTGGGCGAGCAGGTCGTAGAGGATCGTGGTGCCGGTGCGGGGCTGGCCGACGATGAAGATCGGCGCCGTGATCGGCTTGCGGGCGATCTCCGGATGTCGCTTGCGCCAGTCGATTACGCCGAGCCGGTTCTTCAGGGCGCGCATGACGTCGAGGTAGGCGATCTCGACGCCGATCGCCGAGAGGCGAGCCTCGTTGACCAGCCCGTCGGCGAGCCGCTCCAGCCCGGCCTGCCAGCCGTCGTCGCCGAAATCGTCACTTCCCGATTCCTCACACGCGGCGGCGATGAGCCGCTCCGGGGCGAATCGCTCCTGCAGCGTCATGCCCGGACCTTTCCTTCCTGGACCGACACCGAGACGTCGGGCGCGCTCGGGTTGTCCAGCCAGCGCACCACCACGAACCCGCGGTGGCGACCTCCGGTGTCGAGCCAGTGGCCGAGACCGAAGTCCTCCGCCGAGATCGCGATCCGCACCCGCCCGTCCGCGTCGGGCCGCACCGCGCGACTGGTCACCGAGCTGTGCCGGCGGCGCGGCTCCAGGCACTCGTGCCACAGGCTTTCCAGCGTCACGTTCCAGTAGCGGGTGTCGGGCGGCTCGATGTCGAGCACCAACGCCTGGCCGGGATCGAGCCGGAACGTCCCCATCATGTAGAGGTTGTCCGGCGTGGTGTCGGCGGCGCCCAGATCGGCGGCCTCGGCGGTCAGCAACGTGTTGGGCGTATCGAGGAGCTCGGGCTTGATGGTCCGGTGCATCGTGACTAGTTTCATCAGCGACCACGCCATCGCGGTGAACTGGTCGGCGAGTTCGCCGTCGGTCAACGGCGTCAAGGGGTCGGGGTTCAGGGCTTCGATTCGCATCGTGGCCAACGTCTCGGAGGCGGGATCGCCGATGTACTCCCGGACGACCACCGACGACGCGTCCTCGGGAATCTTCACCCACTGCGCGCCGGCGAGATCCGCAGGCTCTTCCGAAGACAGCACCAGCGCGAATTCGTCGCCGCGCAGGGTCAGGTTGGTGTCGCTCACGTAGTTGGCCATCCGGCGTGGCGTCAGGCCGGTGCCGGCCAGGATCTGAAACCCGAGGTAGGCGCTGGTGCCCCGGGTGCCGGTGATCCGGTAGCGGCGGTCGCCGCGGATCATCGCCAGGTAGTAGTTGCCGTCGGGGTTGGGCCCCCCGATCATCCTTGTCGGAGAACACATATCGAAGAAGGCCGGGCGGTCGGGATCGGCCTCGACGGACAGCTGAGAACACAGCGACGAGACGCGGGCGATGACGCGCAGCCCTTCGAGGAGTTCCCGCTCCGATTTGGCGTCCTCGGTCACGATCTTCGTGACATCGCCCAGCATCTGCTGGAAGAACTGCCACGCGGCACGCGCCTTCGGGGCCACCTCGGCGGCCGGCTCGGGCGCCGTAAGCTGAGACATAGTCTTATGCTTAGACTATGTCTCACCCTTTGGCAACAGCTTCCCAGGCAGACGGTGAGCGGATCTCGCTCGCCGAACGGCGGCGCGCCGCGACGCGTCAGCGCATCGCAGCGGCGGCGGCGCAGCTGGTCGGCAGGGTTGGGCTGGCGGGCGCGACGGTGGACCGGATCGCCGACGCGGCGGCCATCGGGCGAGCGACGTTCTTCCGCTACTTCAACTCGAAGGAGGACGCCGTGGCCGAGGGCGTCAACGCCCTTTGGCTGAACCGCATCACCAGCGCTCTGGCCGCCCAGCCGGCGGCCCTGACCGCCACCGAGGCCGTCGCCGGCGCCTTCGGTGACCTCGCCCTCGGCTTCACCGAAATTGAGGACCAGGTTCGTGAATTAGCCACGCTCACAAGATCATCCGAGACGCTGGATGCCTGGACATTGCGCATCTATGTCCGGTACGAATCGGCGATCGCCGAACTCATCGCGCCACGGATACCGCGATTGACAGCGCAGGATCCCAGGCCACGGCTGATCGGTGCGCTGGCGATGGCGGTGGTGCGCATCGCCCTGGACGACTGGCTGATCGACGGCGGATCGCTACCCGAGCGGGTGCGTCAGGGCCTGGCCGCCGTCGCGATCCAGTGATCATGGCGTGGCAGCCGAGTGTGGGCCCTACGTACGTGAGCTGCCCCGAATTCGTACATAGCCCCCACACTCGGCGGCGCTAGTATGCGGACTAATAGTCCCTCATAATCGACGGGAACCCGCAGCCGGTCGCGTTTGCTGCCGATCCATCTACTGCGTCCCAGCGTGCATTTGCCGCACGTCCGCGGCACGCAGCGCCGTTGACACTGTGACTCACGCCATTGTCTACTAGTCGCTATACCGGCACGCGAGGAGCGCGGCATGAACAAGGACGACCTGATCCTGATCAGTGTGGACGACCATATCGCCGAGCCGGCCGACATGTTCGACGCGCACGTGCCCGCCAAGTACAAGGAGCTCGCGCCCCGGGTGGTGATGGAACCCGATGGTGTCCAGCAGTGGTACTACGGCGAGGTCCGCGGGCGGAACATGGGCCTGAACGCCGTCGCCGGAAAACCCCGCGAGATGTACAACATCGATGCCTCGCGCTACGACGAGATGCGGCCGGGCTGCTTCAACGTCGACGAGCGGGTCCGCGACATGAATGCCGGCGGCCAGCTGGCGGGTTTGAACTTCCCGAATTTCACCGGGTTCTCGGGCCAGGTGCTCAACCAGGGCCCCGATCGCGACGTCAACCTGGTGATGATCAAGGCGTACAACGACTGGCACGTCGACGAGTGGTGCGCCGCCCACCCGGGCCGCTTCATCCCGTGCGGGATCCTGCCGCTGTTCGACGTCGCTGAGGCGGCCAAGGAGGTCAAGCGGCTGGCCGGCAAGGGCTGCCACGCGGTGACGTTTTCGGAGAACCCGGAAGCGTTGCAAATGCCCAGTATTCACACTAGATATTGGTATCCGCTGTTCGAGGCCGTCTGCGAGAACAAGACGGTGTTGTGCACCCATGTCGGCTCGGCGTCCCGCTCTCCGCAGGTGTCGACGGATGCCCCGCCCAGCGTGCAGATGACGGCCTCGTCGATGATGAGCATGTTCACCTTCACCGAGCTGATCTGGGCCGAATTCTGGGTCGACTTCCCGCAACTGAAGTTCTCGCTCACCGAGGGCGACGTCGGGTGGATCCCGTATTTCCTGTGGCGCGCCGAGCACGTTTACAACCGCCACTCGGGCTGGACGCTGGCGAAGTTCCCACCCGGCTACGCCGGACCCAGTGACGTGTTCAAGCGGCACTTCTACACGTGCTTCATCAGCGACAAGGTCGGCGTGCGCAACATGGACTGGTTCAACGAGGACATGCTGTGCTGGGAGTCCGACTTTCCGCATTCCGACAGCAACTGGCCGTTCGCGCCCGAGGACGTCCTCGAGACCATGGGTCACCTGGACGACTCGGTCATCAACAAGATCACGCATGAAAACGCCATGGCCGCATACTCGTTCGACCCGTTCAAGTACATCCCCAAGGAGCGCGCCCGCGCCGGGTACCTGCGCTCCCAGGCCACCGACGTCGACGTCGTCACGCATGTCGGCCGGCGGGCCAGCCAGCGTGATATCGACGCGTGGACCCGGATGACCCAGTTCGCGCAGCAGGCCCAGGTCACGGCGGAGGCTTCCGGCATTTCCGGGCGCGCCACCACGCTGGGCAACTGAGCGTGGTCGCCCGGGCGCCGTTCGCGGACTGGCGGGTGCTGGAGTTGGCCAACGGCATCGCGGTGTCCTACTGCGGCAAGATGTTCGTTGATGCCGGCGCCGAGGTCGTGAAAATCGAATCGCCGCATGGCGATTCGATGCGGGGCTGGTCGGCCGGCGGACCCCCCGGGGCGCTGTTCGGCTACCTGGCCGCAGGCAAGAAGTCGGTCAACGATCGAGGGCAGGCCGCGGCGCTACTGGCCGGCGCCGACCTCGTGCTCACCGACCTGACCGACGGCTGGACCCTCGACGACATCACCGCCCACACCGGACCGTCGGCGGTGGTGGTGGCGGTGACGCCATTCGGCACCACGGGGCCCTATGTCGAAAACCAGGTGGTCGCCAACGAATTCATTCTGCAGGCGCTGTGCGGCTCGATCGCCGGCCGCGGCTGGCCGGGCGACGAACCGGTGCAGGCGGGCGGGCGCCTCGGCGAGTGGCTGGCCGGCTCGTTCGCGGCCCCCGTCGCCGCCGCGACGGCCCGGCGCGCCGTCCGGGGAGGCGGCGGCGAGGTCATCGACGTCTCGACCTACGAGGCCATGGCGATCGCGATGGGAGGCCTGTCCGCGATGTCGGCCAGCGTGCTGGGCGCGGATTCCCTTCAACAGCAACGCAGTCTGGAACTGCCGTCGATCGTCCCCACGGCCGACGGCCTGGTCGGCTTCTGCACCATCACCGCGCAGCAGTTCCAGGACTTTCTGGTGATGATCGATCGCGCCGACCTGCTCGACGACGCCGAGCTGGCCTCGTTCGCCGGGCGGGTCGAGCGCCGCGACGAATTCCTCGGCATGGTCACGCAATGGACGGAAACCCGGACCACGCAGGAGATCATCGACGTCGCGGTGGCCTTCCGCATCCCGGTCGCCCCCATCGGAACCCCCGCCACGGTGCCTAAGGTCGACCACTTCGTCGAACGCGGCGTCTTCGTCGAATCCGAACCCGGCGGGCTGCAGCCGCGGGTGCCGTATCGGAGCGACGCGATGGCGACCAGCCCGCCCGGAACCCCTCCCGCGCTGGGCGCGGACAACGGCCGCGTCGCCTGGCCGCCGCGGCCCCCAACGCCGCGGGCTACCGATGCGGGCGCACTCCCGTTGTCCGACATACGGGTAACCGACTTCACCGCATTCTGGGCGGGGCCCGTCGCCACCCAGTTCCTGGGCGCGCTCGGCGCCGACGTGATCAAGCTCGAGGGCGTGCGCCGGCCCGACGGCATGAGGTTCTCCGCCGGCCGCCCTCCCGACTGGGACCAATGGTGGGAGTGGGGCCCGGTTTTCTTGTGCAGCAACAACAACAAGCGCGCCGTCAGCGTCGAACTCAGCCTCGACGCCGGCCGCGCCATCGCGCTGGAGCTCATCGCGGCAAGCGATCTCGTCATCGAGAACTTCTCGCCGCGGGTGATGGAGAATTTCGGCCTGGACTGGGCTGCGGTGAGGGCGGCCAATCCGCGCGCCATCATGGTCCGGATGCCGGCGTTTGGCCTCGACGGCCCGTGGCGCGACCGCGTCGGCTTCGCCCAGACCATGGAGCAGGCGACCGGCATGGCCTGGGTGACCGGGCATGCCGACGGCCCGCCGGTGATTCCACGCGGGGTGTGCGATCCGATGGCGGGGCTACATGCCGCGTTCGCCGCGGTTGCGGCGCTGGCGATCCGCGACCGGGACGGAACCGGGATGCATGTCGAGTCGACCATGGTCGAGGCCGCGCTGAACGTGGCCGCCGAGATGGTGGTCGAGTACTCGCGCAACGGAATCGAGCTGCGCCGCAACGGGAACAAGGGCCCCGGCGCAACGCCGCAGGGCCTTTATCCGTGCCGCGGCGACGACGAATGGGTCGCGCTCGCCGCGATGGAAGATGCCGCGCGCGCCTCGCTGGCGGCGCTCATCGACCGGCCCGACCTCGGCCCGGACGGCGCCGCTTGGCGGGACGGGGCCGACGAAATCGACAAGCTGATCTCCGGCTGGACCGCTCGACTCTCCGCGACCGAAGCGGTGGATGCGCTTTGCGCGGGCGGCGTTGCGGCGGCGCGCGTCACGGCGCCCGCGGAGCTGCTGAGCGACCCGCAACTGCTCGCCCGCGGATTCTGGGAAACGGTCGACCATCCCGTCGCCGGCTCGTTCCTGTGCACCGGCATGCCCTTCGCATTCCTCGGGAAACCACGACGCTGGATCCGACGGATCGCGCCGTTGTACGGCCAGCACACCGACGAGGTGCTGACGGGAATTCTGGGGCGCAGCGAACGGGAGCTGTCGGAATTGCGAGCCTCGGGGGCCACCAGCGCGCGGCCGGCGGGACTGTGACGTGCCGGTCACGCTGTGCGTCCCGCCGCGCGCCGGCGAGTTGTGCGCACCGGTCCGGTTTCTGTTGCGGGAGGATTCCGTCGTGATGGAACTGACCGCACGCCACCGCATCACCGGAGTCGAATGGGACGGGAACGAACGCGCGGTGGCGATGGTCGTCGAGATCACCGACCCGCAAACGGCTAGGCCGATCGACGTGCGCATCGAAGTGGTCGAAAAAGGCGCCGCACGCACCGAAGCGCGGACCACTGCCATCGGCACCATCGACCGTGACGGGCGGGAATACGACGTCATCGGCACCTACCTGGGAGTTGTCGCGGATGAGAACTAGTCCGGCGAAGCGAACCGCGGCGATCGTCGGGGTGCACAACACCCGGCAGGGCCGCCGACTGGATGGCGAGACCTCACGAAGTTTGGCGCTCAACGCCATTCACGGGGCGCTCGCCGACGCCGGCCTGAGCCTCGACGACGTCGACGGGATCAGCGCGGGCCCGCTTTCCACCACGTTGATCTACGACCTGCGTCTCGGGCCGGCCTGGCAGGGCCTGGCGTTCGGGGTCGGCATGATCACCGAGGCGGCAGCCGCGATCGAGCACGGCATGGCCGACGTCGTCGTCCTGGTCGCCGCCCAGGCCGGTGAATACCGCGACCACCAGGCCACCGCGCCGTGGACCCGGCCCGAGAACGAATTCGTCGCGCCCTGGGGCATGTTCACCACCGCCGAGTTCGCGCTCATCGCCCGGCGCCACATGCACGTCTACGGCACCACGCGCGAACAACTGTCGATCGTCGCGGCGACCATTCGCAACAACGGATCGCGAAACCCCGAAGCCGTTTACTACCAACGTGGACCGTTCGCCCCGGAGGACATCACCGCGTCACGGCCCATCGCCGACCCGTTTCACCTCCTCGACTGCGCGACCACGTCCGAGGGCGGCTGCGCCCTCGTCGTGGCCAACATCGACCGAGTGGACGTGGCCGGCCAACCGATCTACATGTTGGGCAGCGGCGCGGACTTTCACGGCCCGTCGTATCAGCATCCACCCGCGTGGGACCTCGCCGGCCGGCGCGGCGATCACGTGAACGGCGTGGTCGGCAGGCGCGCGGCCGAACGCGCGTTCGCCCATGCCGGACTGCGGCGCGACGACATCGACGTGCTGGAACTCTACGATCCGTTCTCCTTCGAAATCATCCGTCAGCTAGAGGCTTTCGGGTTCTGCGGCGACGGCGAGGGCGGGCCGTTCGTCGCCGACGGCCACATCGCGATCGACGGTAGCCACCCGGTCACAACCGACGGGGGGACCATGTCCTTCAGCCACGCCGGCTCCAACCCACAGATGATGCAGCGGGCCGTCCGGGCCGTTCAGCAGCTGCGCGGCGAGGCCGGTGACCTCCAGGTGCCCGACGCGCACGTCGCGTTCTGCAGCAACGGCGGAGCCGGCGCCCTGTTCACCACCGTCCTGATCCTGGGAGACGAGCCGCGATGACACATGAACCGCTGCGGCCCCAGGCCGGGCCGGTGCCCCACGCCAGCAGTGAGCTCAGCGTCCCCTTCTGGCAGGGCTGCGGGGCGGGCGAACTGCGCTACCAACGCTGCGAGGCCTGCGGCCTGTCGAACTTTCCGCCGACCGAGCATTGCCGCCAATGCCTTTCGGCCGAATTGCGGTGGGAGCGCAGCGGCGGGGTCGGCGAGATTTACAGCTGGACCGTGGTGCATCGCCCGGTCACGGCGGAGTTCGCACCGCCGTACGCGCCGGCGATCGTCACGCTGGACGAGGGCTACCAGATGCTGACCAACGTCGTCGGTGTGACCCCGGAAGACCTCGCCATCGGCATGCGCGTTCGCGTGCAATTCCATGGCGTCGGCGCCGACGTGGCCCTGCCGTATTTCACCGGGTCGCAATGAATCCCGCGCGATCCAGCGACGACCTGCCGGTGACGGCCTACCTGGTGCTGGGCGTGCTGGCCGCCAACGACGAGCAACTCACCGCAGGCGAGATCAAGATGCGTGCCGAACTGTCGGTCGGCCACTTCTATTGGTCGCCGTCGGTGAGCCACGTGCGGCGCGAGCTGAACAGGTTGCTGGAGCGGGGGATGGTCAGCGAGATCGGCGCCCAATCCGGCAAGCGGTCGATCACGCTGTACGAGACGACCGACTCCGGGCTGGATGCGCTGCGCCGGTGGGTCCAGCACTTTCCGGCTCAGGAACGGGTGGTCATCAAACACCCCGTCATCCTCAAGACCTGGCTCGCGCGCGGCGACGATCCGGAACACGTGGTCGACACCCTGGACCGCCACCTCGAGGCGACCCGCGCCCGCCTGGACGAGGCGCTGTGGTCGCGGCAGCGCTCCCACGACCTCGGGCTGGCCGACGACCCGGACCAGCGCTGCTTGTTCGCGGTGCTCGACTACGCGATCCGCGGTTTGTATGCGGAGATCTCCAACATCGCGCAGCTGCGCGACGAGATCGCCCGCGGCACCAGCCGAGACCCCGTCAAACGGGTGCGACGGACGAAGGGGCAGATCCGCCGCCGGGCACGCGCGGACCCGAGCTAGCCGCACTGGGCCGGTAGGCGGTGCCGCGCGCTTCGCGCTCCCAAAGGATTTCGCCCTCGCCGGCCGCGGCCCCTTCGGCGATCAGCTGGCGTTTGAGCACCTTGTGGGTGGCGGTGCTGGGCAGGTCGGCGGCGACCCGGACGTAGCGCGGCCAGGCCTTCGGCGACAGGTCGGGTTGGGCGCGGAGGAACGCTTCGAACGAATCGGGGTCGAGTTCGGCGCCGTCGTTGAGGACGACCGCGGCCATCACCTGATCTCCCACCCGCTCGTCCGGGACGGCGTACACCGCGGCGCGATTGATGGCGCTGTGCCGCAACAGGATCCGTTCGATGGGCGCCGCGGCCAGGTTCTCGCCGTCGACGCGCATCCAGTCGGCGGTGCGGCCGGCCAGGTAGATCCAGCCCTCGGCGTCGCGATAGGCGAGGTCCCCGGACCAGTACATGCCGTGGCGCATGCGTTCGGCGTTGGCCTCGGGATCGTTGTAGTAGCCGGTGAAGAAACCCGATCCCGCGGTGTTGACCAACTCGCCCACCGCCTCGTCGGCGTTGGCCAGCGCCCCGTTGGCGTCGAAGCGTGCGACGGCGCATTCGGTGACGGTCTCGCTGTTGTAGATCGCGACCCCGTCGACCCCGCGGCCGACCGACCCCTTGGGCGTCCCGGGTTCGCGGATCACGATGACCGCATTCTCCGTTGAGCCGAATCCGTCTTCGACCTGAACGCCGAAGCGGCGCGCGAACTCCTCGATGTCCTTGTCGTTGGCCTCGTTGCCGAACGCCACCCGCAGCGGGTTGTCGGCGTCGTCGTCGCGTTCGGGGGTGGCGAGGATGTAGGCGAGGGGCTTGCCGACGTAGTTCATGTAGGTGGCCCCGTAGCGGCGGATGTCGTCGAGGAAGTGGCTCGCCGAGAACTTCGCCGGCACGATCGCGGCGCCGGAGGCCACCGCGGGCGCCCACCCGGCGACGACCGCGTTGGAGTGAAACAGCGGCATGGACACGTAGCAGGTGTCCCGCTCGGTCAGCCCGAAGCGCCCCATCAGGCTGAGCCCGGCGACCACCGCCATCAGGTGGGATACTTGGACCGCCTTGGGATTACCGCTGGTTCCCGACGTGAAGATCATCATGAACGGGTCCGTCGCGCTGACCTCGCGGTGCGGGACCAGTTCGCCGGCGCCGCCGAGGAATTCGGCCCACCGCGGCGTCGAGGTGTCCAGGATTCGCGTCCCCCCGAGGTCCAGACCGTCGAGCAGCGGCCGATGCTCGGGATCGGTGACCACGAATTGGCAGTCGGCCCGCCGGATGTCGGCGGCCAGGGCCTCGCCGCGCCGGGTCGTGTTCAGCCCGCACAGCACGTAGCCGCCGAGCCCGGCCGCCGCCATCTGGGCAAGCATCTCGGGGGTGTTTCCCAGCAGCGCGCCGACATGCATCGGTCGCCGCGGATCGGCGGCGGCGATGAGGGCCGCGGCCCGCGCCGTCGCGTCGGTCAGGTATCGATCCCAACTCCATTGCAGCTGGCCGCATTTGACGGCGACCGCGGGGTCGGACAGGCGCTTGCGCAGCAGCGCCTGAATCGTGTCGTCAGCCATCGGATCGGTCCACCTTCGGTTACGAGACGAGACGGTCCGTCTTATCGTAGCGGGAGCCTCGGCTCGCAGTTCTGACGGATCGCGCCCGGGCACCACCGTGTGTTGTGGAAGTTTTCATGCCTATGTCGCCAAGGATTCCCTATTGCAGACCGCGTGTATAACCGGTGCGTTCGCATCCAAGGGCCATCATCGCCCTGTGCTGTTTGAGCTCCACAGATCGCTCGTCCTGCTCCGGAATCGAGCGCGCGAATTCCGTCGTGAGATCTCAGAATCCCGATCGGTGGGCGGAGTGCCTATCCGCCCACCATCATCAGGCCGCCGTCGACGGCCAGGAGTTGCCCGGTGATGAAGCCCGAACCGGGTCCGGCCAGGAAGACCAGCATCGGCCCGACGTCCCGCGCGGGCTCGCCGAGTTTCCCGCCGATCGGGATCATCAGCTGCATCTGCTGATCGATGAGGGCGCTCGCATCGGGACCGAGGAAATCCCGGAAGCGGTCCGATCCCGGTGTCTGCACCGCCGGAGCCAACGCGTTGACGGTGACGTGGTCGGCGCCCCAGGCTTTCGCGGCCGATCGCGTCCAGGCCTGCACCGCGCCCTTCGTTGCGGCGTAGACCGCCGAGATCGCGCTGCCCTGCACGGCTTCGGACGACCCGAAGTTGATGATCCTGCCGCCCTTGGGATTCTGCTCTTTCATCACCGTGTAGGCCGCCTGGTTGGTCAGGATGGTAGCTTTCACGTTGGTGTCCAACAGGAACGAAATCTCGTCGACGCCGATGTAGCCCGGGATCCCGGCCTGCCACAGCCCCGCGGCATTCACCAGGACGTCGAGCCCACCAAGGTGCTCGGCGGCTCGGCGCGTCATCGCCGGGACGGCGTCGGCATCCCGCGCGTCGCACTGCAGCCAGGTGGCCTTGAGTTCAGCTGGCGGCGGGGTCTGGTGATAGGTGGCGACGACCTCGGCACCGGCGTCGGTGAGGACGCCGATGGCCGCCGCGCCGATACCGGTCGCTCCGCCGGTTACCAGGATCCGCCTGCCTTGCAGCACGTTTTGCATGCCGCGAGCGTAGCGCCCACCAGGCGCCGGCCCGCGCTAGGTGCGCACCGCAATCGACGACAACAGGTCGGCCAGCCGCTGCGGCTGGTCGATCATCGAGAAGGTCCGCGCCCCGTCGATGACCTCCATGCGGGCGTTCGGAATCGTGGCGGCCAGCCGTTCGCCGTCGCCGAGCTCGAAGAACACGTCGTCTGCCGACCAGGCGATGAGCGCCGGCTTGTCGAACTCATGCAGCCGCGCGGCGACACCGGTGGTGACCTCCGTGCGCATCGAGAGGGTGAACTGGCGCAGGTCCTCGGCGATCGCCGGGTCGGACAGACCCGGGCGCACCCAGGCCTCCGTGAGGTCGTCGATGTTGCGATGCGCCAGGCCGTCGAACGCGCGCTTGCGCGCGGCCGGCGCGCGCATGGCCTGGGCGACGGTCCGAAACATCGTCTTGGACTTGGCCGCCAGGATCACCGGCTTGAGGATCGGCGGCGGAAAGTGTTCGAACGCATCGCAACTCGTCAGCACGAGTGCACCGAGCCGCTCGGGATGGTGCACCGCGACGAGTTGGGTGACCACCCCGCCGGTGTCGTTGCCGACGAGCACCACGTCCTGGAGGTCGAGGGCGGCGAGCGTTTCCGCGACGATGCCGGCCACGCCGTAGATGGTTCGGTCGGCACCGGGCCGCAGCGGTTGGGGGTGGGCGCCCAGGGGCCAGGTGGGGGCGATGCAGCGCAGCCCGCGGTCGGCGAGGCGCTCGCTGACCTGGCGCCACAGTTGGCTGCCCATCATGTACCCGTGCACGAAGACAACGGGCCTGCCGTTCTCGGGTCCGGTTGCGTCGTAGTGGATGGTCCCGGCACTAATGTCGATCGTCGACATGGCTAGCTCCTACTCGGAAGGGTACATTTACAAACAGGCTGTCTGTTCGTAAGTTACCAACAGGCTGTATGGAAATCAAGAGACGAACTCAAGAGGAGCGCTCCGCGGCGACCCGCGACGCGCTGATCTCGGCCGCCCGCAAGCTGTGGGGCCGCCGCGGGTACGCCGATGTGGGTACGCCGGAGATCGCCGCGGCCGCGGGCGTTACCCGCGGCGCGATGTACCACCAATTCGCCGACAAGGCAGCGCTTTTCGCCGAGGTCGTCGAGGCCGTGGAGCAGGATGTGATGTCCCGGATGGGCACCATCGTGGCCGAGTCGGGGGCGACGACGCCCGCCGAGGCGATCCGGGCGGCCGTCGACGCCTGGCTCGACGTCTCCGGCGATCCCGAGGTGCGCCAGCTGATCCTGCTGGACGCGCCCAGCGTGCTCGGGTGGCCGGCCTTCCGCGACGTCGCCCAGCGCTACAGCCTGGGCATGACCGAACAGCTGCTCACCGAGGCCGTCCGCGCCGGCCAGCTGGCCGACCAACCGATGCGGCCGCTGGCCCACATCCTGATCGGCGCCCTCGACGAGGCGGCCATGGTCATCGCCACCGCCGACGACCCGAAACGCGCCCGCCGCGAGATCGGGGAGGTTTTCCACCGGCTGATCGACGCGATGCTGCACGAATAGCCTTCGGCGCGTTGGCAATCAGCGGTGGCCGGGGCTGCCGTCGGGCCCGGCCGTGCCGCTCGCGCCGGTGCTCCCGAGGGCGCCGGTCTGTCCGGTGACGCCGTTGGGGCTGCCCGTGCCGCCGGCGCCGCCGACCGCGACCGCCCGTTTCGGGCACGCTTGGGACTCCCGTAAAGCGGCTCGATCAGCGCGAACACCAGATCGCGAAAACAAGCTGTGCCGTTGGTGAGCCGATCCGTTACAGGCGGGCGAGGTTGAACAGGCCGGCGATTCCGGTGCCGATGTTGAACAAGCCCGAGTTGGCCCCGCTGAAGGCGCCGCTCGGGAAGGCAGAGATGGGAGCGGGCACGCCGATGTTGAAGAAGCCCGAGGTCGCGCCGTCGATGTCCGAACCGCCGGTGGCCGTGTTGAAGAAGCCCGACATCGCAGCGTTTTCAAGGCCACCGGTGGCCGTGTTGGCAAAGCCCGACATCGTCGCGCCCGTGTTGAAAAAGCCCGAGTCCCCCGTCCCGGTGTTGCCGAAGCCTGAGTTCACCAGCCCCGTGTTCGTGGCGGAGCCGAAGCCCGTGTTCACGTCGCCCGAATTCCAAAAACCCGTGTTCGTGTCGCCCGAATTCCCGTTGCCCGTATTGAAACCGCCCGAGTTCCCGAAGCCCGTATCGGCGGAGCCCGTGTTTCCGGCGCCCGTGTCGTACTGGCCCGAATTCCCAAAACCGGTGTTGAATTCGCCAGCATTCCCGATGCCGGTATTCACCGCTCCCGCGTTTCCGAAGCCGAAGTTTCCGATGCCGGAGTTTCCGATGCCAAAGTTGTTGAGGGCCCCTGACACGAGCGCGTTGTTGCCGGTGTTGAAGATGCCGACGTTTCCGCTGCCCGAGTTGAAGAAGCCGATGTTGTTGGTGCCGGAGTTGCCGAAGCCGAGGTTGCCGCCGCCCGAGTTCAGCCCGCCGAAGTGGAACTGGTTGGTTGCCCTGTCGAAAAACGTGTTCCCGATTCCGATCTCGTCGTTGCCCGTAAGCCCGAAACCGATGTTGCCGTCGCCGGTGTTGCCGCCGCCGATGTTGCCGCTGCCGTTGTTTCCGCCGCCGTAGTTCCCGTTGCCGTTGTTCCCCAAGCCGACATTGCTGTTGCCGGTGTTGCCCATGCCCACGTTCTGGCCGGTGGTTGGGGTGCTGCCCGCGTTTCCGAAGCCGATGTTTCCGAAACCGGCGTTTCCCGCGCCGAAGTTGGAGCTGCCGTTGTTGCCGCTGCCGATGTTGGAGTTGCCGAAGTTGCCCCCGCCCAGGTTGGAGCTGCCGGTGTTGCCGTTGCCAACGTTGCCGTTGCCGGTGTTGCCGTTGCCCGCGTTGGCGTTGCCCTTGTTGCCGACGCCGAGATTGGGCAGGCTCGCCAGCACCTGCTGCAGACTCTGCGCCGGCGTCAACTGCGCGGCCGCCGCCGAGGCCCCCGAGTAATAGCCGGACATCGCCGAGACGTCCTGGGCCCACATCTCCTCGTATTCGCCCTCCAGCTGAGCAATCGTCGGGGCGTTGAGGCCGAACCAGTTCGACATCGCCATCCGCACCAACGAAGTCCGGTTGAGGTCCACCAGCATCGGCTGCACCGTCGCGGCCTGCGCGGCCTCGAACGCACTCGCCACAGCCCGGGCCTGCCCAGCCGCAGCCGCCGCCTGCGACGCCGCCTCGTTCAGCCATCCCGCATACGGGGCGGCCGCGGCCGACATCGCCTGGGACGCCGGACCCTGCCACGCCTGACCTGCCAGGCCCGACGTCACCGACCCGAACGAGGAAGCAGCGCTGCCCAATTCGGCGGCCAAGCCTTCCCAGGCCGCGGCCGCCTCGAGCATCGGCGTCGAACCGGCGCCAGTGAACATCAGAAGAGAATTGATTTCGGGCGGCAACGTCAAAAAGCTCATTACCATGCCTTCCTAGCCGTAGCGCCCGCCGCCGCCGCGCGCGCGTGCCGTGTACTGGGGCGCCGCGATGATCACGTCACCGTCGAAGTGTGCGCCGGCGGGAATGCCTCGCGGATCGGGAATTTTCCCTATATTTGCGGCCCTAGGATCTGGGACCTCGGGCACGGGCAGCGGCCTGGGTGCGGTTGTCGACGCCGAGTTTGGCCAGGATCGCGGCGACGTGGTGGCCGACGGTCTTGGGGCTGATGGACAGTTTGGTGGCCACCTCGGCGTCGCTGTGCCCGGCGGCGATCAAGGTGAGCACTTCGCGTTGCCGCCGGGTCAGCCCGTCGGGGTCGGACACCGTTCCCGCGCCCCTGCCGCGGCGGGCATCACCGCGCAGCGTTGCCAGGCGCTGCTGGGCGCGGCGGGCCGCCGCACGGGCGCCGAGCCGGCGGAACGTCGCCAGCGCCGACTCGACCGCGGCGATGTCGCCGCCCAGTTGGGCGATGGCCGCGTCGTAAAGGCAGCCGCGGTCCGTCCACGCCGCCGCGGCCGACCGCCAGTCGCCGCCAAGCTCCAGCTGGAACGGGGTGAATGGGCCACCGCCGGCGACGTCCTCGGGTGGGCCGTCGGGAAGTCGGGACCACCGGCGCAGCTGCCAGATCAGCCATGGATTGCGGTCGGTGCCCATCTTGATCAACGCGCTCTCCGCCAGGCTGCGGGCTAGTTCGTCGTCGCCGGCCAGCCAGGCGGCTTCCGCGCGCGCGGCCCAGACGGGAAAGAACCGCTGTTGGTTCAGCTCCGAACTGGCTTCGATGTCATCCAGGAGCGAGACGACGGGTTGTTCGCCGCGGCGGGCGTTGACGAGGGCCAGGACGAGCCGCGCCGCGATCAGGGTTACCCGCGTCAGCCCGGGGCGACTGAGCATGTCCTCCGAGATTGCACTGGCGCGAGTCCAGTGTCCGCGATGCAGGCAGGCCTGCGCCTCGGCGCTGGCGGCGATGCCCTCGAAGAGATAGATCCCCCGGTCACGGCAATAGCTGACGGCGCCGGCGATGTAGCGATCCGCCCGATCGGGGTCGTAGTGCATCGCCGCGATGTAGCTGTTCACCGCGCCGAAGAACGCGGCGGTCTCGCCGCGCGCGTCGGCCGCCATCGCGTCGTGCCAGACCTCCTCCAGGGCTTCCCACCCGGAGTCTGTGCGGACCACGTTGGCCAGCGCCGTGTAGCCACGCGCGCGGACCACCACCGCGTCGTCGCCGAGCTGGGTGCCGACCGCGATCGCCCGCGCCGCGTAATCGGCGCAGGCAGGGTCGAAGTTCCACAGGCCCTGCTCGGCCATGTTCACCAGCGACCAGGCCAGCTGCGGGCACGGGTCGGCGCCCTCCAGCAGGCACAGGGAAGCACGCGCCGCGTCGGCGGATTCGCCCACACGGCCCAGCCCCCACAGTCCGTGGGAGAGCCAGCGCAAGTCGTCACCCTCGCCGAGCCGATCGCCCGCCGCGTGGCGCAGCGTGATCGCCTCGCGCCAGGACGAGACCGCGGCCTCGCCGCGCCCGCACAGGTAGCAGGCCACCGCGTGTTGCTCGAGCCACTGGACCCGCGGCTCGGCCGGCTCGGCCCCGGCGCGCCGCAGCGCCAGCGCGAACAAGTCGGCGGCCTGTTGATGCGCTCCCAGGGCCGCGGCCCTCTCTGCCCCGGCCACCCCGTAGCGGATCACGGCATCGGCGTCGTCGACGTGGTCGGCGTGAAACGCCAACGCCGCGAACGTGTTCGGGTCGACCGGCGGTTCGGCGAGTGCGACCAGCGCGCGGGAGTGCAGGGCCTTGCGCTCATGGTCGGGGATTTGGTCCAGCGTCGCTCGCCGGGCCAGCTCGTGGCGAAACCCGATCGCGTCCCACTCGCTGAGCAACACCCCGGCATCGAGGCATTCGGCCAGCCCGACGACCGCGGCCGGGCACGCCTTGTCCAACAGCGCCGGGTGTACCCGGGGGCCGCAGACGGCGACGGCGTCGGCGGTCTCCCGAGCGGCCGGCGACAGTCGTCCCAGCCGGCCCCAGACGGCCTCGGTCACCGTGCGCGGCAACGCATTTCGCTGCAGGGCTTGCGCGCCGGCCGCCAGGATCTCGGTGGCGTAGAACGGGTTGCCGCCGGTCAGCTCGTGCAATTGGTCCGCGTTGACGCCGCTTCCGGCGGCGAGCACCGCGACCGCCTCGCGGCTCAGTGGCTCCAATCCGACGCGGCTGACCCCGGCACATGTCGCGATATCCCCGAGCGCGACCGAAAGCGGGTGCTGCCGGTCAACCTGGTCGTCGCGGTACGACACCACCAGCAGCAGCGGCAGGGAGTCGATGCGCCGGGCCAAGAAACGCAGGAGGTCGAGGGTCGCCCCGTCGGCCCAATGGGCGTCCTCGATCACCCAGACCCAGCGGTGACCGTCGCGCAATACCGTCAGCAGCCTGCGGTATAGCGCGCCGGTGTCGCCTGATTCGATGGCGTCGTCCAGGGCCCGGGCCGCCCTCGGGCCCACCCCGCCCAGCGCGTCCAGTAGCGGCCCTAACGGTCGCGGCGCGGCCAGCGGGTCGCACCACCCGCGCAGCACCCGGACCTCCGCGTCGAGGCCGGCGGTGAACCGGCTGATCACGGCGGTCTTGCCCACGCCGGCTTCTCCCCGCAGCAACACCGCCTGACCCCTGCCGCGCCGCGTTGCGCGCGTCAGCGCAGCCAGCTTGGCCAGGACGGTGTCGCGCTCCAGCAAGCGCTCCACGTGACAAGTAAACCGGCGAGCGTCGACTTGTTGCAGCGAAAACGCGACGATCGCCCAAACAAGTCGACGCTCGCCGGATTGTCAGCGATGGCTCTGGGCGAAGAATTGCCAGATGGCGTCGGTGGCGTTGAGCGCCGTCGAAGGTTCGGGAATCCCGGCGAGTTCCGCGAGGGGACTGGGTTGCCCGCCGGGCCATTGATGGCCGGCGCCGGCCACCGAGATCAACTCGACGGTGCGCCCGTCGGGACATCCGGCCGTTTGCGTGGTTACGCCGGCGGCGGTGGTCGAGGTCGGGGGCCCGCACCCGTCGATGGATCGCCAGGTGGCGTTGACCGACTCGACCGACGGGCCGTCGACGCGTGGATTCCCGTTGATCGCGAAGGCTTTTCCGGGCCCGCCGTTGTAGGGCACTCGCTCGTCGGCGGTGCCGTGAATCTGCAGCACCGACGTCGGTCGCGCCTGGGAGCAGTCGGTGAGCAGCGTCCCGGCGACCGGGGCGATCGCGGCGAAGGTGTCGCTCTGGCAACCCAGTCGAAGCGCCATCATGGCCCCGTTCGACATGCCGGTGGCGTAGACGCGCGCGCGATCGATCGGGATCTCCCGCTCGATGGCTCCCACCATCGCGGTGAGGAAACCGACGTCGTCGGTGTCGGCGCGCTGCGGTTCGCCGCAGCACGTCCCGGCGTTCCAGGCGCGGTTGAGGCCGTCGGGGTAGGCGACCAAAAAATGCCCGTTGTCCGCCTCGGCGTCCCAGTTGTAGGACCGCTCGGCCTGCGCGCCGTTGCCAAAGCCGCCGTGCAGCATCACCACCAGCGGCGCCGCGTCGGGCAATCCCTGCGGCCGGTACACGTGAAAGGTCCTGCTGACTCCGCCGGAGTCGATGGATTGGGTGGACTGCCCGATCGGAATCGATTGGGAGCCGGGCGATCCCAGCGCGTGCCCACCGCCGACACAACCGCCGAGCGCGACCGCCAGGGCCGCGACGAGACAGACACCGAACACCCGAGCCCGCACCGATCGCATGAAGCCATCGTGGCACCGGCAGCGATATTTGACAAGTAACTTGTCAAAGATGCTCGGGGTGGCACACTCATCTGCATGCGACGCGTTGCCGATGCCGGGTGGAAGCCCACCGTCCCGGCGCTGGTGAATTTGGTGGCCGCCTCGGGGGCGCCGCATTTGAGGGCGGCCTTCGCCGCGGCCGGGCTCGACGGGATCCGCCCGGCTCAGGCCGTTGCGCTGGTGCCGCTGGCGGCCGGTGGCCTGCACGCATCCGATCTGGCCGACCGGCTCAAGGTGAGTCGCCAGGCGGTGGCCCAGGGGATAGCCAGCCTGGAGCGGCACGGGTATGTGACGCGGGTGACCGATCCCGCCGACGCCCGGGCCCGCATCATCGAGCTGACGCCGCGCGGCCGGCAGGCGCTGCGCGTGATGCGTTCCAATGCAGTCGCTTTGGAGAGCCGCTGGGCGGAGCTCCTCGGGCCCCGGCGGTTGGGGGAGTTGCGGGACACCCTGGAGATGTTGTTGTCCGCCGAGGCGGACACGGCGGGCGACTGACACCGGCCACGAATTTGCTGGTGTAGAGCGTCACGCGGGGCTAGGTTCGACCCAAGACAATGACAGGAGTCCGTCGTGCCCATCTTCATGGTCGAGCGCAACTTTGCCGAGGAAATGGAACCGAGCTTCGAGATAGCCGACGGCATCAACCGGATCAACGACCATGAGGGCGTTCGCTGGATGTACTCGTTTCTGTCGGCGGACAAGCGAAAGACCTACTGCCTGTACGAGGCGCCCTCACCCGAGGCCATCAGGACCGCGGCGGCGCGGGCCGGCCTGCCCGCCGACGTCATCGTCGAGGTGCGCGATCGCGTCATGCCCGACGGTGGGCTCTCCGATATCTGAGGACTGTCAACCGAGCAGCTCGTGATCGGCGGCGTACATCGCCGCCTGGGTGCGGTTCGCGGCGCCCGTCTTGATCAGGATGTTGCGCACATGGTTGGCGGCGGTGTTGGTGCTGATGTAGAGCCGTTCGCCGATCGCCCGATTGCTCAGCCCCTCGGCGAGCAACCGCAGCACCTCGACCTCCCGGTCCGTCAGGCCGTCCGGGCCGGTCGTCAGCACCGCGTCCACCAACTCGACCACGCGATTCTGGCCGATCGAGGTGGCAATGGCGCGCGCCTCGTCGCCCAGCCGGCGCGCGTCCTCGGTGTGCCCGCGCGACGCCGCGAACAGCGCGTGCCGGGCCAGCGTCTCGGCGACGTGAACCACCGAGCCCATCCGGCGGTCCATCTCCAGCGCCACGGCGAAATGCCGCTCGGCCGCGGCCGTGTCGCCGTCGAGTGCCGCGATCCGGGCGAGGTAACGGTCGGCGCTACCGAAGAGGGCGACGAACTGGCCGGCGACGAGGTTCTTGCCGGCATAGCGCGATATGTACGGGCGCAGCGAATGCAGCGCCTCGCGGTTGCCCAGCTCCAACGCCGCCTCGACCATGAACACCAGCTCCATCGGCCACTGCGCCTCGTCGGTGCGATCGCGGAGTTTGCGGTTGAGCAGATGGTTGAGCGCGCGGGTCATGCCCGCTTCGCAGTTGAGCTCGGTGTACAACGCGAGCAGGCCCGGCACCCAACGCCCGGCGAATGTCTCGCTGCCGTCGATGAACCCGGCGAATCTCTTCAGGCCCGCGGTCTCGCGGCGGATCATGAACATCTGGACGCCGTTCGAGCCCGCGGTGTCGTCCGCGTCGAACAAATCGCCTGCGCGCAAAGCGATGTCGGCCCACCGCTCGGCGCCGGTGAAGTCCCCGCGCAGATAGGCCAGCGCCTGCTCGACGCAGGCACCGACGAAGCCGAAGACCGGTTGTCCGCACGCCTGGCCCGCCCGCCGCATGTCCGCGGTCGACGCCGCCAGGTCGTCGGGCCGGCCGGCCAGATAGCTGACCATGGCGCGAAAATGCGCGGCAGCCCCCAGCACCTCGTAGTCACGGCGCTGAAGCGCCATCAGCGATACCTCGGCCGATCGCTCCGCCTGGATGCCACACATCTCCGGCGTCAGCCCCTGCCACAAACTCGTCTTGAGCGTGTGCATCAGCACGGCCTGATCGCCGGTGGCCCGCGCGCGGTCGATGGCGTTGGTGCCCACCTCGCGCGCGCGCGCCGCCTCCCCGGCGAAGGCCAGGGCGCGCCCAAAGCTGCCGAGTGCCTGCAGATAGCGCGGGTCGTCGCTGTCCAGTCCGCAGGATTCCAGCGCCGACGCGAGCAGGTCGGCCGCCTTCGAGTCCGACTGTCCCCGACGCCAATTCGCTTCCTCGTAGCCCACGGCCGCCCCCAGCCGGATCAGCGGATCGTCCATCGCGCTGAGGCGTTCGTAGATCGCCCGCGACCGCGCGAAATCGCCGGCGCGCACGTGGTTGGCGGCCGCATCGAGGTCCAGCCGCGCCCGATCGGCGCGGCTCATCTCCGGCAGCGACGCCGCCCGCTCGAACCATCTCGCGGCGTCCTCGTACGCCAGGCTCTGTTCGGCCATCCGCGCCGCCTGGTGCGCGTAGCGCAGCGCCTGCTCGTGGTAGCCGAGCACGTGGGCCCGCAGGTAGTGGTTCGCCAGCCGGGGAACGACCGACGGGTCCGCCCGGGCCTCGAGCGCCTCGGCGGCCCGCGCGTGCATGATCCGCAGCCGCGACGCCGCCATTTCGCCGACGACGGCCTCGCGGGTGAGGGCGTGCACGAACGAGAACTCGCCGTCGGAGTCGCGGACCGGCCGGATCAGCCCGACGCCTTCGGCCGAATCGACCGCCGCCAGCGTCGCGGCGAGATCGGTTTCACTGGCGGCGATTAGCGCGGGCAGGTCGAACGTCTCGCCGAGGACCGCCGCCTGCTCGATCACGGCCCGGACGCCGGCGCCCAGCCCGCTCAGGCGGCGGGTGATGGCGTCGCCGATGGACGCCGGGACGGTCTGCTGCGCGCCCAGCGTGGCCAGCCCGCCGCGGACCTCGAGGTCGCTGACCAGTTCGGTCAGGAAGAACGGATTGCCGCCGGTCTTGTCGCGCAGCAGGGCGGCGGCCGTGCGCGCCGACGCGGGAGCCAGCTGCTGGGTTCGCCTCACGAACTCGGCGATCGCCTCGGTGTCCAGCCCGGCGAGGTCCAGGCGCCGCACCCCGTCGAAGCGGTGCAGCTCGGCCAGCCGGGTGGTGAGCTCGTCGGAGCGGTCCGGTTCGGTCGACCGGAAGGTGGCGACCACCAGCATCCGGACATCGGCGCAGCCGATCAGGACGCGTTCGAGCATCACGAGGGTGGGCAGCTGCGCCCAGTGCAGGTCGTCGAGGATCAACGCGATTGGACGATCGATGGCCAGGCGCCGCAAAAAACCGGTCAAGGCGTCGAAAAGCGCCTGCCTGGGCGCCCCGACTTCCTCCGTCGGGCCGATGTCCGGCATGTGGCGATCCACCTGGGTCGACAGGCGCCGCAGCTGGGCTCCCGCGTCGGCCAGGGTGTCCGCCATCGAGCCCGGCCGAGTTGCAATGAGCAGCCGATCCAGCGCC
>NZ_LZLY01000129.1 GCF_001673535.1 Mycobacterium sp. 1081908.1
GACGAGCTGGGCAGGTTGCTGCGCGAGTATCCGCACCTGGCCGCGTTCGAGCGCGCCATGCGCGGGCGCACCGGGCTGAAAGGGTTGCGGGACACCATCGATGACGTCGTTCGCGACGCCCGGGCGCGCGGAGCGTTGCCAACCGGCACCGACTCGGGCGCCGCGGTCAACGCGGTCTACGCGCTGGCTCGCGGGCTGACGGACCGGGCCGGGAACCTGACCCCGGATGACTACGCCGCCACGCTGGCGTCGGCCAAGGAATTGCTCAGGGGAACGCTTTTCGCGCCGCGAGCGAGTCGCCGAGCGTCCAGAGCGCAACGCCGATCAAAACGAGGTCCTTGAGCAGGAATTGGCCCGGCAGTGCCGACAACACCGGAAGTCCGGCGGCGTGGTACGAGACCACCCCGGGCGTGGTGAACAGGAAGCTCAGCGTTCCCATGAAGAGCACGACGGCAAGGGCGCTGCCCGCCGCCGATGCGCGCGGCCACACCGGCCACAGCGCAATGAGAAGCGCCGCAACGATTTCCGTGGTCCCCAGCCCGCGCGCCACCGTGGTCACGGAGGCCACGTGGTAAATCCAGCTCATCAGCGGGCTGTGCTCGATGAGCACCCGGGATTCCATCTTCACGTACTTGCCGAACCCGATCCAGGCCAGGACGACCACCAGCCCGTAACGGCTGATCAGCCGTCCGGCACCGGACAGCAGCTCGGCTACCCGGTGCGGCGTGATGGCGGGGGAATCGGTGCGGTCGATCATCGAGACGGGGTCCTTCCGGCGAGCGAGGTCGGTGTCGGGCAATCGTTCCCGAAGTGACCACGATCGACGACACGATTGGGTTCAGTGACCCAATCGCTCCAGCCCGGCGACAACGAGCCGCAGGCCGTAGGCGAACTCCTCATCCAGCGGAACGGGCAGGTCGTCGGCGACCGCCACGGTCGCGGGATAGCGGGACGGGTCGAGTGCGCGGAAGGCGGCCGTCAACTCGGCGTCCTGCTCGGCCGCCGTCGACCCCGATCGCTGGATCGCAAAGCCGAGTACGTAGCGCGACAGCGTGGCGTAGGCGTGGGCGGCGACCACGGGCGGGAATCCGTTGTCGAGCAGCAGCGACAGAATCCGCTCGCGCTGGGCCAACGCGTTGGGACCCATCGGCACGTAGCCGATCAACAGCGATGCGACATTGCCGTGGCGTCCCAGCGCCTCGAACATGTTCTGCGCGAACGATATACAGCCCTGTTGCCAGGACATCGCGGCTAGCGTGTCCGCGTCCAGGCCGGCCTCACCGAGCATGCGGTCGACCATCGCCGCGACCAGTTCCGATCGGTTGGCGAAGTGACGGTACAGCGTGGCGGTGCCCGACCCCAGGCGCTGCGCCAGGGAGCGCATGGACAGCGCGTCGACGCCGTGCTCGTCGACGAGGCCGAGCGCCGCGGTCAGGATGCGGTCCGGCGGCAGGGCCGGGCGCCCACGGGACCGGCCGGCCGGGGCTCCCTCGCTCAACGCAAGCACCTCCGAGACCCGGCCGCATGCGGCGCGTTGACACGGTCCCTATTAATAGAGACACTGTATCCATTAACCGCCATCCGGATCAAGCCCTTTGATAGCTAGGACCTTTCGCCATGCTCCTTCCCCTGGCCCCGGAGCCGTACACGGCTCCCACCGACCGCGACATGCTCCCTTCGGAGCGGCGCGAATTCGTCCGCACGCATCGAACGTGTGTGTTCGGGTACCGCCGTCGCAACGACGGCCCGGGCATGTCGATCGTCTACTACATCCCGACCGACACCGACGAGCTGCTGGTGTCCACCATGGCCGGCCGGGGGAAGGCCCGGGTCGTCGAACGCGACAGCAAGATCGGCCTGTGCGTCCTCGACGAACGATGGCCGTTCAGCTACTTGCAGGTGTACGCGGACGCGACCCTCGATGACGACCGCGACCTTGCCGTCGACGTCATGATGGCGGTCGCCGGAAGGATGTCGGGCCAACCGCTGTCCGACGAGGCACGCCCGTCCGTCGAAGAGATGTGCGACCGGGAGAACCGCGTCGTCATCCGCTGCCGGCCGTACTCCAGCTTCGCAAGTCCGCCGCGCCACCTGCACCGCAACGATCAGGTCGAGCAGTTGACGCACTGGGTGTCCGGCGTGGTCCCGTGGGACGCCGCGGACCCGGCGACCGATTGACCGCCTACTGCCCCGCGTAACGATCGCGCAGCTTGGCCAGCGTCGCCTCGATGCCTTCCGCGTTGGCTTTGCGGAAACCCATCAGCTCGTAGTACTTCAGCGCGTTCTTGATCGCGCCGGCTTCGCGGTAGTCGAACGTCTCGGTGACCCGCGTCCTCGTCGGTGACAGCGACTCGAATTGCCAGCGCCAGCGGTGCCCCACGGGATGGCGCCATTCGATCAGCTCGTTCGGTTTGAGGGCCGTCACCTTGCTGGTGATGCGGTAGGGCACGCCGTACATCTTCATCTTCGTCGAAAACTTCGATCCCACAGCCATTTCCGGCGGAACACTGATGTTGTCGCCCACCGTGCCCGATCCGTCCAGTTCGTGGTGGCGCCGCGGGTCGACGGCCATCGCGTACAGCTCGGCGGCCGGCGCGTCCACTTCGACGGAGCGGCTCACCTGTCGGGGACCCGCGTCGACAAGGTTGACGGTCATGACGGTCTCCTTCCGGGTATCCGGCGGCGCGAGGTCGACGCTACGCTTCGCCGGATTGAACCTTTGCAACTGTTCGAACAACGACCTTCAGCGGAGAGGGGTTCGGTGAGCCAGTCGATTCCGGGACGGGTGGCGTTGATTACCGGCGCCGCGCGGGGACAAGGGCGCGCGCACGCGGTGCGGCTGAGCGCCGAAGGCGCCGACATCATCGCGGTCGATATCGCCGGGCCGTTGCCGTCCAGCGTTCCCTACGATTCACCCACGCCCGACGATCTCGCCGAGACGGCACGTCTGGTGAGCGCCAACGGCCGAAAGGTCATCACCTCGGCGGTCGACATCCGCGACCTCGACGCGCTCACGGCGGCCGTCGACGCGGCCGTCACAGAGTTGGGCCGGCTGGACATCATCGTCGCCAACGCGGGCATCTGCAGTCCCGCGCCGTGGGACCGGATCACCCCGCAAGCGTTCCGCGACACCATCGACACCAACGTGATCGGCACCTGGAACACCGTGATGGCCGGCGCTCATCACATCGTCGACGGCGGTCGCGGCGGCTCGATCGTCCTCATCGGATCCGCCGCCGGCATCAACATGCAGTCGTTCATGGTCCACTACACGGCGAGCAAGCACGCCGTCGTCGGAATGGCGCGCGCATTCGCCGCCGAGCTCGGCCGGTACAACATCCGCGTCAACAGTTTGAACCCCGGAGCGGTCTCCACCCCGATGGGCACCGGCCGGATGCGCGACGCGCTCCGGTCGGCCGCCGACAGCTACCCACACCTGCGGGGCATGCACAAACCGCTGCTGCCCGACGGCATCGCCCAGCCCGAAGACATTTCCGATGCGGTCGCATGGCTGGTCTCCGACGAGTCCAGGTTGGTTACCGCCAGCCAGGTGTCGGTCGACATCGGCGTGGGCTACGTCTGATCCGTAACCGGCCAACGCAAAAATCGGGCGCCCGGCGGCGGGCAGAGACCGCCGACCAGACACAATCCCGGGTGGCCGGTGGTAACCGGCGCCCGGATAACAGGATTACGGCTGCCCATAGGGCATCTAGGCAGGAGCGTCATGGCGACCCACGAGTACCGCGTCAGTGGGATGACGTGCGCGCACTGCGAGGCCGCCGTGAAGGACGAGGTGGGCCGGATCCCCGGCGTGGACCGCGTGGACGTCAACGCGGGCACGGGCAGGCTCGTCGTGCGGAGTTCCCTTCCCGTCGACTCGAGCGCGGTGCTGCGCGCGGTCGACGAGGCCGGCTATCAGGCGGTCCTGGTCGCGTGACGGCGGACGCTAACACGGTCGACAACGTCGAGCTGCAGATCGGGGGGATGACCTGCGCCTCGTGCGCGGCGCGCATCGAGAAGAAATTGAACCGGCTCGACGGTGTCAGCGCGCAGGTCAATTACGCCACCGAAAAGGCCGCCGTCACGTTGCCCCCGGGATACGACGCCCGGGAGCTGATCGCGGAGGTCGAGAAGGCCGGCTTCACCGCGGCACTCCCTAGACCGGAGCCCGCTTCCGAAACGCGGGGGCCCGAGAACGACGGCGAGCTGGCGACGCTGCGCACCCGCCTGGTCGCCGCCGTCGTTCTGGCCGTCCCGGTGATCGCGATGGCGATGCTGCCCGCCCTGCAGTTCCGCGACTGGCGCTGGGTGTCGCTGGCCCTAGCAGCCCCGGTCGTCGCGTGGGCGGGCCGCCCATTTCACGCCGGCGCGTGGGCGAGCCTCAAGCACGGCGCCGCCACGATGGACACCCTGGTCTCGGTCGGGACGCTCGCGGCCTTCCTCGGCTCCCTGTACACGCTGTCGCTCGGGACGGGACACGTCTACCTCGAGGTGGCCGCGGGCGTCACCATGTTCGTCCTGGCCGGCCGCTACTTCGAGAAGCGCGCCAAGCGCCGCGCGGGCGCCGCGCTGCGGGCCCTGCTCGAGCTCGGCGCCAAGGACGTCGCCGTACTGCGGGACGGCGCCGAGACCCGTGTGCCGGTCAGCCAGCTGGCGGTTGGCGACGTGTTCGTGGTGCGCCCGGGCGAAAAGATCGCGACCGACGGGATCGTGGTCTCGGGATCCTCCGCGGTCGACGCCGCGCTGCTCACCGGTGAGTCCGTCCCCGTCGAGGTCGGCGAGGGCGACGCCGTCACCGGCGCCACCGTGAACGCCGGGGGCCGGCTGGCCGTGCGGGCCACCCGCGTGGGCGACGACACCCAGCTCGCGCAGATGGCCAGGCTCGTCGAGGCGGCGCAATCGGGCAAGGCCAGGGTGCAACGGCTCGCCGACCGCGTCTCCGGCGTGTTCGTCCCGGCCGTCATGGTCGTCGCGGTGGCCACCCTCGCGGCATGGCTGGCCGGCGGCGCTTCCACCAGCTCGGCGGTGACGGCCGCGCTCGCCGTGCTCATCATCGCCTGCCCGTGCGCGCTCGGGTTGGCGACGCCGACCGCCTTGTTGGTCGGCGCCGGCCGGGCGGCCCAGCTCGGCGTGCTCATCAAGGGACCCGAGGTCCTGGAGTCGACCCGCAAGGTCGACACCATCGTGCTCGACAAGACCGGCACCGTCACCACCGGCAGGATGACCCTCGTCGACGCGATCGCCGGGCCGCACGCGGACCGCGAAACGCTGCTGCGCTACGCGGGGGCCGTGGAGGACGCCTCCGAACATCCCGTCGCGCAGGCGATCGCCGGCGCCGCCAAGGCGGAGCTCGGCGCCCTGTCCGCGGCCCGGGAGTTCGCGTCGGTCAGTGGGCAGGGCGCGCACGGCGTGGTCGACGGCCATGCCGTCGTCGTCGGGCGGGAGGGCCTGCTGGCCGATCGGGCTCAGCATCTCGACGCGACGCTGTCGGCCGCCAGAGCCCGCGCCGAGGGCGAAGGGAAAATCGCCGTCGCCGTGGGGTGGGATGGCCGCGCCCGCGGGATCCTGGTGGTCGCCGACGCCGTCAGACCCACCAGCGCCGAGGCGATCCGGCGGTTCAAGGCCCTGGGACTGACCCCGGTGCTGCTGACCGGTGACGAGGAGAGCGTCGCCAGGCGCATCGCCGACCAGGTCGGCATCGCGCACGTCGTCGCCGGGGTGACACCCGCCGGCAAGGTGGCCGCCGTCGAGCGCCTGCAATCCGAGGGCCGGGTTGTCGCGATGGTCGGCGACGGCGTCAACGACGCCGCGGCCCTGGCCCGCGCCGATCTGGGGCTCGCGATGGGCACGGGCACCGACGTGGCGATCGAAGCCGCGGACCTGACGCTGGTGCGCGGCGACCTGCGCGCCGCGGTGGACGCGATCCGCCTCTCCCGGCGGACGCTGCGCACGATCAAGACGAACCTGCTCTGGGCCTTCGGCTACAACATCGCCGCGATCCCGTTGGCGGCGCTCGGCCTGCTCAATCCGATGCTGGCGGGTGCCGCGATGGCATTCTCCAGCGCGTTCGTCGTCGGCAACAGCCTGCGACTGCGCACCGTCGCGGGCACGACGGGTGAGGATCCTGTGGGATAGTTGATCTGGCCTGCCGCGTTCTCAAGCCTTGGCCGGTGGGTTATTCGCAAAGAGATTTGATTTAGCGAAGGTCACCGCCGTTGCCCCGATTCGTCGATCAGCTGTCCTTGCTGCATGGCTGGCTGCCGGTGGCGGTGCAGGCGCTCGCGCTGCTGGTGGCCGTCGGCGCGATCGGTGTGACGAGGCGCCGTTGGCGTGGCTGGGCGCTTCCCGTGGCGCTGGGCGTCGCGGCCCTGAGCGCGGCGCTGGCGTACTGGTACATCACGTCGATCGGGGTGGCCGGGGACCCGGCCCCGGTGTCGCTCTGGCTGTGGATCGCGTTGAGCGGGCTCGCGGTCGCGGTGCTGGCGCTGGGATGGCCCGGCGCCCGCTGGTGGCGCCGCGGCCTGGCGGTGGTTTCGGTCCCGCTCTGCGTGCTGTGCGCCGCCCTGGCGTTGAACGGCTGGGTCGGCTACTTCCCCACCGTGGCCGCCGCGTGGGACCAGCTGACGTCGCAGCCCCTGCCCGATCAGATCGATCGCCTGAGGGTCACCGCGATGCAGCTCGAGGGGACGAAGCCTTCCAAGGGCGTCGTGGTGCCCGTGACGATCAGCTCCGACGCGTCGCACTTCCCCCACCGCCAGGAACTGGTGTACCTGCCGCCGGCGTGGTTCAACAGCAATCCGCCGCCCCGGCTCCCGGCGGTGATGATGATCAGCTCGGCGTTCAACACCCCCGCCGACTGGCTGCGCCCGGGCGGCGCATTCACCGCCATCGACGACTTCGCGGCCCAGCATCACGGCTTCGCGCCGGTGCTGGTGTTCGTGGATCCCACCGGCACGTTCGACAACGACACCGAATGCGTCAACGGCACCCGCGGCAACGCCGCCGATCACCTGACGAAGGACGTGGTGCCCTTCGTCGTCTCGAACTTCGGGGTGAGCGCCGACCGGGCCAATTGGGGCGTCGCCGGATGGTCGATGGGCGGTACCTGCGCCGTCGACCTGGCGGTCATGCATCCGGAGCTGTTCAGCGCGTTCGTCGACATCGCCGGCGACCGCAGCCCCGCCGTCGGGTCGAAGGACCAAACCATCGCCCGCTTGTTCGGCGGCGACGGCGCCGCCTGGGCCGCCTTCGACCCCACCACCGTCATGACCCGGCACGGTCGCTACACCGGGCTATCGGGATGGTTCGACGTTCCCTCGTCGCCCGGCCCGCACGCCGTCGCCCAGGAAGCCAACTCCGCCATCGCCGCTCCCAGCGCCGATCCCGCCGCCAATCCCGAAGGCCAGGACGCCGCCGCCAACGCGCTGTGCGACGTCGCCACCGCCAACGGGATCACCTGCGCGGTGGTCACCCAGCCGGGTAGGCACGATTGGCCGTTCGCCGCGCAGGCGTTCGCAGCGTCGCTGCCGTGGCTGGCCGGGACGCTGGGGACCCCCGGCACCGAGCCCGTCGCATTGCCGCAGCGCGGCGGCGGCGCGCCCCATTGACGAGCCGATGCCGGACCGTTACCTTTTCGAGGCTGAATTCACAGCTGACCCTCCTGTAACGAACCCGGCATCCGCAAACCGGCACTGGTACCGTTCGCTGCTGTGGCGGCGGAGTTTGGCGAGCCCGGTTACCGGGCGGGGATCCGGGGTACCGGGTCGCGTGTGCCGGCATCGCACCGCAAAAGACCCACGAGGAATCGGGGCGCACTCCTCATTCCCCCCTTCGGGAGTGGCGCCCCGCCGGAGCTGAACCGGCGCCGTTTCCTCGGGGCGCTGGCCGCGGCCACCGTCGCCGGCGTCGGCGCGGCCCGCCTGGTGGTCGACCCGCAGCCCCGGACATTCGCCCAGACGCCTCCGGCGAACGTGGCAACCTCCGGCCCGACGGCGCCGACCGCCCTGTTGCCGCCCCCGCCGCTGAGCGCCCGCATCCCGCTGCCCGGTGGCGGTGCCCTGACCAAGATCCCGGGCGAGGGCGACCTGCTTGCGCTGACCGTCGACGACGGCGTCAACAGCGAAGTGGTGCGCGCCTACACGCAGTTCGCCAAGGACACCGGTATCCGGCTGACGTTCTTCGTCAACGGGGTCTACGACTCCTGGACCGAGAACCTGGACCTGCTCCGGCCGCTGGTCGACTCCGGCCAGATCCAACTGGGCAACCACACCTGGTCACACCCGGACCTGACCACGCTGCCCAAGGACCAGATCGCCCAGCAGCTCACCCGCAACGACCAATTTTTGAAAAAGACCTACGGCATCGGAGCGAAACCGTATTGGCGGCCGCCGTACGCGAAGCGCAACGCCGCCGTCGACGCCGTCGCCGCCGACCTGGGCTACACCGTCCCCACTTTGTGGTCGGGGTCGCTGTCGGATTCCACGCTGATCCACGAGGACTACATCGTGAAGATGGCCGATCAATACTTCACCCCGCAGTCCATCGTCATCGGCCACCTGAACCACCCGCCGGTCACGCACGTGTATCCGCAACTCGTCGACATCATCCGCGACCGGGACCTGCGCACGGTCACCCTCAACGACATCTTCCTCAAAACGCCGTAGCGGTGCCGGCACCGTTCGACTCCCAGCGGGCCATGGCGGCAAGGCGCTCGTCAAGCGTGGCGTGAAAGTGCGCGATCGCGCTCTCGTGCCGACCGAACTCCACGAATTCGTTTGCGCCCGCATGTAATCCACGCTGCACTCCCTCGGACATCTCGTTGTCCTCGACGGCGCCCCGCGCGATGAAGCTGCCCGCCCCCGCCGGGTTGCGCGGCTGGTCGGCCGACGCGCGGTCGGCGAAGTCCGGCCTGACCATGGTGTACACGACGAGCGTGCTGTGGTCGACGTCCACCGGGTCGATCACGATCACGAGCACCAGATCCGGGAACGTCGCCACCATGACATTGGGGAACAGCTGGTACACATACGTCACCCGCGCGTCCGTCGTCCAGCTGCTCTGCGGACGGTCACGCAGCCGCTCAATGTTGCGGTACGGGAACGTGATTCGGCTGTTCGGACCGAATCTCTCGACCACGTTGAGGTCGTCGTATTGCACCGGGAAGAAGGTGTCCTTGTGCGTGGACCGGATGTGATAGCCCTCCAGGAACTGTTCGACGAGGACCTTCCAATTCATCGCCTTCGGGGTGGACTCCACGTACACCAGCCGGCGCGCCGGCACCAGTTTGTCCCGCCACGCCGCCCCGTCCGTCAGCGCGGCCAGCGCGTCGCCGACCCGGATCTGTGCTCCCGCACCGGAATTCAGCGCACCGATGACGATGAGACCGTCCACCTCGTGGCTTTCGACCTCGACCAGTCCGCGGGTCACGGGGTCCAGGGCGGGGAACGCCTCGGCGTTCGGCACGTGCGAGAGCGAACCGTCCAGGCGATAGGTCCAGCCGTGATAGCGGCACACCAGGGCGCGGGAGCAGCCGGCCTCCTCGACAACGGCGAAGCCGCGATGTCGGCATGCGTTGCGGAACACCCGCGCCCGCCGGTCGCGCCCCCGCACGGCGAACAGGGGCACGCCGAAGACGGTCCGCTCGACGTGGTCGCCCGGGTCGGGGATCGCCGCCGCGGGGACGAAGACGCTCGGCATCGCGCGGAGCAACCGGAGTTCCTCGGCGAATCGGGTTGGATTCAAATAGTTTTCGACCGGCTCCCGCCAGGCGTCACCCTCGTCGGTGGTACCGGCGTCGATATGGGCGAGGACGCGCCGGACGATCTCCACATCGTCGGCGAGCACCGACTCTGTCGGCAAGCTCATGCGTGTCAGTATCACACTATGTATGTCACGCGTCAATGATTTAGTGATACCGTTGTCAGCCGTGCCCGCCCCGCCTCGATTCCGAGCCCGTGAGCTGATCGATGCCCGGCCGCTGAGCGCGCGCTCGGTGCTGGCGTCGGCGTTGCTGGGCTCCGACCGGGGACGCCTCACGGTGGCAGAACTGGTGGCCGTGGCCTCGCTGTTCGGCATCAGCCCCGGCGCGGCGCGCACGTGCCTGTGGCGGATGGTGTCCGCCGGCGAACTGACCGCCGACGACGGCAGTTACGCGCTCGCGGGCCGACTCTCCGAGCGCCGCCAGCGCGTCGACGTGGCGGCGCGGATCGACGACGCGGCCGCCCACCGGTGGGACGGAACGTGGGAGCTCGCGATCGTCGCGCTGGAGCGCAGATCGGCGACCGATCGCCTTGAGCTCAGAAAGGCGGCGACGGCCCTGCACCTGGCCGAGCTTCGGGAGGGCGTCTGGATCCGCCCGGACAACCTTGATCCGCAACGGTTTCCGACATTGACGGCCGTCGTGGACCAGCAGTGCACCCGCTTTCACGGGGCCGCCACCGATGTCACGGCCGAACGGGTGCGATCGCTCTTTTCTCTCGACGAGTGGGCTGACGACGCGCGGGCGCTCATCGACGCCATGGATGCCGCGCTCGACGCGGACGGGCGGGACGACTCGGCCGAAAGCTTCACCTACGAGTTCGCGCTGTCGATCGCGGTGGTGCGTCATCTTCAGCTCGACCCGCTGCTGCCCGTCGAGCTGACCGGGGACGGTTGGCCGGGCCACGCGTTGCGCAGCGGCTACCGACGTTTCGATCGCGCCTTCAAGCGGCGGATGAACGGCGCGTTCCGCCGGCCGTAGTGGCCTACAGGTTGTCGACGATCTCTTTCGCCTCGCGCAACCCGGCGCCGGTCAGCTCGCGGTACAGCTTGATCGCGGCGATGGCGTTCCCGGAGCGGGCGAGCGCGACGACTTCCGACGGCACTCCGTTCTCGAGCACACCGGATGCGGTCGCGCCCACGTCGCTGCCGAACGTCGGGCACGGGACGCCGAGCCGATCCGAGAGCAGGCGTACCTGCTGTTCGAGCAGCGCGAGACGGCGGTAGATATGGGGATCTTCCATCACCCGATGATTATGCGGACGCGAACCCCCGCCCGGGCCGGTTTCGCCGCTCCGGCGCCTATGCGGCGCCGGGCCATCCGGCGGGCAGGATGTTCTGGTTGATGTGGAACACGTTGGCCGGATCGTATTGCGCCTTGATGTCGCTGAGCCGCTGGTAATTCGGGCCGTAGGTGGCGCGGACCCGGTCCTGGCCCTCGTCCATCATGAAGTTGACGTAGGCGCCTCCGGCCGAGTGCGGGTGGATGGCTTCCCAGTACTCCTTGGTCCAGCGCTTCAACACCTCGGCGTTCGCCGGGTCGGGGTCGACGCCCGCGATGACCTGTGAGAAGTTCACATCCCGGTAGGCCCAGGGGGTGTCCGTCTGGCCGACCCGGTGCACCGCGCCGTCGATCGGGTAGAGGTGCATGGTGGAGTGCATCGTCGGCAGTTCCTCGGCGAAGCGGGCGTGGGCCGCAACGGCGGCGTCGGGCACCGTCCGGATGAAGTCGCCGCGCCAATACCACTGCAGCCCTTTGGGATACAGGGCGTCGAAGGTGGAGTTCAGCGCGGGATAGGGTGCCGCCATGAGGCCCTCGAAGGCCGGCTGCATCTGCCGGACCGGCGCGAACGCCTCCTCCGCGCGGTCGGGATCGCCGGTGTAGCACCAGACCACGGCGCAGGCCTTTTGCAGGTGGAACGCCTCGGGGAACGGCGGCGCCGGCGGCACGGTCATGCTCGCGAAGAAACCGTAGAGATCCTCGTCCTGGGCGGGCAGGAAGTCCCGGTACCAGCTGAGGATGTCGGCGGTGGCCGATGCGGGCCAGGCGGTGGGCCCGCAGATCACGGTGTGCACGGGGTGTAGCCGGAACGTGAACGAGCTGACCACGCCGAAGTTTCCGCCGCCGCCGCGCAGCGCCCAGAACAGGTCGGGGTGCTCGGATTCGGACGCCGTCACCATCCGGCCGTCGGCCAGCACGACCTCGGCCTCCAGCAGGTTGTCGATGGTCAGGCCGTACTTGCGGGTCAGGTAGCCGTGGCCGCCGCCCAGCGTCAGCCCACCCACGCCGGTGCTCGAGATGATGCCGGCCGGGGTCGCCAGGCCGTGGGCATGGGTCGCGGCGTCCACCTGCGCCCACGTCGTGCCGCCCTGGACGCGGGCGATGCGCCGATCGGGGTCCACGTCGACGCGGTTCATCGGCGACAGGTCGACGACGAGACCGCCGTCGACGCAACCGAACCCGGGACCGTTGTGGCCGCCCCCGCGGACGGCGACGGCGAGGTCGGACGCGCGAGCGAACTCGAGGGCTCCGGCGACGTCGGCGGTGGATCCGCACCGCACGATCACCGCGGGTCGCTTGTCGATCATGGCGTTGTGCAGCGCCCGAGCCTCGTCGTATCCGGCGTCGTGGGGCAGGATCACCTGTGGCCCGAACCGGCCGCGTAGTTCATCGGATGCGGTGGTCACGCTCATGGCCCGCACCTCCTCTGGATGCTTCGCAGGTTTGATACCGCGACGCTACGAGGCGGCGAGGCCGGGCGTCATGACCACAACGAAGCATTTCCGAGGCCTTCAACGATAGTTAGTTCTGACTATCGACCGGCCAAATCGGCGCGGTTACCTTGATTCCATGGCTGATCCCACGGCCCAGTGGGTGCCACCACCGCTCCCAGCGGAACTGCTGGCACGTCGCCGCGGCCCGCTCGTCGGCCGCGCCGCGGAGCTTGCCGCGTTCGAGCAGGCCTGGGAACGCGTCGAGGGCGGCAACCGCCAGGCGGTCTTCATCGGGGGTGAACCCGGGGCGGGCAAGACCCGATTGGCGGCCGAGGTGGCCGGAACGCTCGCCGACCACGGCGTCGCGGTGCTCGTCGGGAGCTCGACGGCCGACGCGGACGTGCCGTACGCGCCGTTCGCCGAGGCGCTGGATCGGCTGCTCATTGCAACTCGGCCGGGCTCGATGGCGGACACCCTGGCCGACGCGGGAGCCCAGCTGCTGGGTTCGCCTCACGAACTCGGCGATCGCCTCGGTGTCCAGCCCGGCGAGGTCCAGGCGCCGCACCCCGTCGAAGCGGTGCAGCTCGGCCAGCCGGGTGGTGAGCTCGTCGGAGCGGTCCGGTTCGGTCGACCGGAAGGTGGCGACCACCAGCATCCGGACATCGGCGCAGCCGATCAGGACGCGTTCGAGCATCACGAGGGTGGGCAGCTGCGCCCAGTGCAGGTCGTCGAGGATCAACGCGATTGGACGATCGATGGCCAGGCGCCGCAAAAAACCGGTCAAGGCGTCGAAAAGCGCCTGCCTGGGCGCCCCGACTTCCTCCGTCGGGCCGATGTCCGGCATGTGGCGATCCACCTGGGTCGACAGGCGCCGCAGCTGGGCTCCCGCGTCGGCCAGGGTGTCCGCCATCGAGCCCGGCCGAGTTGCAATGAGCAGCCGATCCAGCGCA
>NZ_LZLY01000130.1 GCF_001673535.1 Mycobacterium sp. 1081908.1
CATGTGAATTGGTCGGCGGGCACGGTGCGCCTGCTGACCGAGCCGGTGCCCTGGCCGGTCACCGATCATCCGCGCACCGCGGCGGTGTCCTCGTTCGGCATCAGCGGCACCAACGCCCACGTCATCGTCCAACAAGCCCCCGCCCCGCCGGCCGAGGCTGAGTTGCCGGCCGAGCAACCCGACTTCGGGTTGGGGTTGTGGCCGCTGTCGGCGCGCACCCCCGCGGCGTTGCGCGCGCAGGCCGACCGACTGCATACCCACCTGCTCGCCCATCCCGGCGTGGATTTGGCCGATGTGGCGTACAGCCTGGCCACCACCCGTGCCCACCACCCCTACCGGGCGGTGATCACCGGAGCGGTCGACGGCGCCGATCCCCGCGACGACGTGCTGGGCGCGCTAGAGGCATTGCGTGATGGTCACCCGCATCCGCAGCTGATTGAGCACCATTATCTGGCGCATTTGCGCGGTAAGACGGTGTTCGTGCTGCCCGGTCAGGGTGGCCAATACGTGGGCATGGGCCGCGAGCTTTACGCACAGCATCGGGTGTTCGCCGACATGGTCGACGACTGCGATGAGGCGTTGCGCCCCTTCACCGGGTGGTCGGTGCGCGACGTGCTGCGCCAGGAGCCGGGGGCGGCGGCGCTGGAGCGCGTGGATGTGGTGCAGCCGGTGCTGTTCACCATGATGGTGTCGCTGGCCGAGGTGCTGGGCTCCTATGGCATCACCCCCGACGCGGTGATCGGGCATTCGCAGGGCGAGATCGCCGCGGCGTATATCGCCGGGGTGTTCTCGCTGCCCGAGGCCGCCCAGATCGTGGCGCGGCGCAGCCAGGCGCTGGGTGAGCTGTGTGGGGCGGGGGCGATGGCCTCGGTGTTGTTGGGCGCCGAGCAACTCGAACCGCTGCTCCAACCCTGGAACAACGCGGTAAGCATCTCGGCGATCAACGGCCCGTCGCACACCATCATCAGCGGCGAGCCGGGCGCGCTGCAGGAGTTCAGCGCGGCGTGTGAGCGTGATGGCATCCAGTTTCGTCAGATCGCGGTGGATTACGCCTCGCACTGCGCGCAGGTCGAGGCGGTGCGTGAGCGGCTGCTGGCCGAGTTGGGCCCACTCAATCCGGCCCTGGCGCGCATCCCGCTGTATTCGACGGTGGGGCAGGCGGTTTCGGGTGAGCCGTTGGACACCACCACGATGGACGCCGAGTATTGGTATCGCAACCTGCGTGAGCCAGTCAGGTTTTACGACCGGGTGGCCGAGCGGCTGGCCGCGGGGGAGTGCACGTTCGTCGAGCTGTCCCCGCATCCGGTGTTGGCCCCGGCACTGAGCGACACGCTGGCCCAGACCCCGGGTCGGGCCCAGTCGACGGTCGTGATCACCCTGCACCGGGAACGTCGGGATCACGACAGCCTGGCAATGGCGTTGGCGCAGTTGCACACCCACGGCCACAGCCCCTCATGGCCGGCGCTGTACCCACGCGCGCACACCGTCGCACTGCCCACCTATCCCTTCGACCACCGCCGCTACTGGCTAGCCCCCAGCGGACCCAGCCCGGTCGCCGCACTGGCCGACGGGGAAGAAGCCGTGGCGGCGAGCCCCCGAACGCTGGCCGCCACGTTGGCCACCCAGAGCCCTCAGCAACGGCTCGACACGCTCACCGCGATGGTCACCGCGACGGCCGCCGCCGTGCTGGCCCATCCCGACCCGGCGGGGCTCGATCCCGACGGGCCGCTGAAAGATCTCGGCATCGACTCGCTGACGGCGATGGAGCTACGCAACGCTCTCAACCGACACACCGGGCTGGCGCTGCCGGCGACGGTGGTGTTCGACCACCCCACCCCGGCGAAGCTCGCCGGCCACCTGGCCGAGCTGCTCGACGACCCCGCCGCACCCCCGGTCCCGGCGGCCCAAGCCGGCACGCGCGGCGACGACCCGGCAGGCAACCGGCTCGCGCACGTGGACCAAGCGGTATTTCTCACCATGCGCGCGGTCCACGGCACGCAGGTCCAGTTCATCTGGGTCTATGACCGCGACGTCAATCTTGATGGGCTGCAACGTTTCCAACGCAATCTCGGACGCGGGCTCTTGGGACGCAGGGTCGAACGTTCCCCGATACCGTTCGCGCGCGATCACTGGGTCATGGCACCGCCCCGGGACGGGATCGACATCGCCGCAACGCCGCGGCGCCGCTCCGATGTGAGCGCCTGGGCCGACGAGCGGGTGCGCCTGCCCGTCGATCCGGAGTGGGGACCCGGCTGGCATCTCGGAATGCTTCCGCTCGAGGGCGGCGGGGCCGCGATAAGCCTGGTGGTCTCGCACACGATCGTCGACGGGATCGGGTTTGTCGAGGCGATAGCCGACGCCGCCGAGGGCAGGACGCGCGACCTGGGCTATCCGCCTCCAGGGTCGCGCACCGTCCGGCGCGCCCTGCGTGAGGATTCCCGGCAAACCGTCCAAGAACTGCCCGGCATCGCGCGGGCTCTGGTTGCCGCGGCCCGAAGGGCCTGGCCCGACCGCAAGCAATTCGCCTCCTCGATCAAGGCGGCGCCGCCTTCCCCCGGGGCGGCCGGCACCGATCAGGCGGTGGAGGTGCCCGCCCTGACCGCGTACATCGACCCGGCGCAATGGGATGCCCGCGCGAAAAGCCTTGGTGCGAGCAGTAACTCGCTGGTGGCCGGGGTCGCGTGCAGGCTCGCGGTGCGGGTGGGGCGTGTTCGCGACGACGGAAAGGTCACCCTGCGATTTCCGGTATCGCTGCGGACCGAAGGCGATACCCGTGGCAACGCGCTCACCGTGGTCGACGTCGCCGTGGACCCAACGCATGCTGCGACGGACCTCAGGGATGCGCAGGCCAAGATCACGCGAGCGATTCTCGCCGGGATGGAGAACCCGGACGAAGAGTTTTTGGCGACATTCCCACTGGCAGCGATGGTTCCGAAGCGGCTGAACAGGAGGCTGGCCGGGATGGCCGCGGGCGGTGCCAGCCTTCCGGTTACCGTCTCCAATTTCGGTGACCTGTCCGCGGCGGTGAACCGGCCCGACGGCAGCGACGCCGACTATGCGTACATGCGCTCCTACGAGCCCGACATCAAGAAAAGCACGCTCGAGCACATCGGGGGACAACTGTTCGTCGGTTCGGGACGCGGCAACGGCAAGATCTTTCTCAGGATCTCCGCGTATGTTCTCGGCCGGGAAAACACCAAAGACGAGCTGCGGGAGATCATTTCGCGCACCCTCGCCGAATTCGATCTGACCGCGGAGATCGAGAGCTGACCCGATTTCGGCCGCCACGGGTCCCTGCGCTGGGTGCGGTGATTTCACCAACCTGGCAATCTGTTGAACACGCGTGTGATAATCCTCGCTTGGTGACCTCTCAACAGTCCGACAGCGTCAGCCCGACCGAACAGACGCAGAGTCGGCCCTCCGCGCAGACGCGGTTTCGCCCCGACATCGAGGGCTTGCGTGCCGTCGCCGTGTTGGCCGTGGTCCTGTTCCACGCCGGGATGCCGGGTCTCAGCGGCGGGTTTGTCGGCGTGGATGTCTTCTTCGTCATCTCGGGCTTCCTCATCACCGGGCTGCTCTGGCGCGAGGCGAACGCCAGCGGCAAGGTCCGGCTGGCCGGCTTCTACGGGGCGCGGGCCCGCCGACTGCTGCCGGCGTCGGCCACGGTCGGCATCATCACCGCGATCGCGGCATTTCTCCTCCTGCCGCCACTGCAAGTGGTGAGCGTCCTTCGGGACGGCATCGCCAGCGCCTTATATGTCAGCAACTACTGGTTCATCAACGGCAGCGTCAACTACTTCGGCGGCCACCTGCCGCCGTCGCCGTTCCAGCACTACTGGTCGTTGGGCGTGGAGGAGCAGTTCTACCTGGTATGGCCGGCCTTGATCATCGGTACGGCCTGGGTCATCCGGCGGGTGGGTCGGCGCACCAGGACCCAGGCCACCGCCTCGAAACGCCCGTATCTAGTGGTCCTCGCGCTGGTCGCCGTCGCGTCACTCGGGCTGTCGCTTGTCGACACCCTGTGGTTGCCTTCGGTGGCGTTCTATTCGCTGCCGACCCGGGCCTGGCAGTTGGCGGTCGGCGGCATCGTCGCCCTCATCGCCGACCAATGGCGCCGGCTGGCACCGCGCGCGGCCGTGCCGACCGGATGGGCCGGGCTGGCCCTGATCCTGCTGGCCTGCACCTGGCTGGGCCCGACCACACCGTATCCGGGTATCGCCGCGCTGCTGCCCGCGCTGGGCGCGGCGCTGGTGATCGGGGCCGGCTGCGCGGCAGCGTCGCAGGGATGCGGCCGGGCGCTGGGAACGTCGCCGATGCGGGCGATCGGCCGGATTTCCTATTCGTGGTATCTGTGGCACTGGCCGGTGCTGGTCCTCGCGCCGGCGTTGCTGGGCCACCCGCTGGGGCTGGCCGCCAGGCTGACCGCGGCCCTGATCTCCGGCGGGTTGGCGGTGCTGACCCTGCGCTTCATCGAGAACCCGCTGCGATTCGCTGCCCCGATACGCCGGTCCGCGTGGGCCAGCCTCGCGCTGGGCGGGGCGGCCACCGCGGTCGCGGTAAGCGTGGGCCTGGTGCTGCTGGAGCACGTGCCGACCCCGGTCGGGCGCGGCCCGGCGGCCGCGGCGCTGACCATCACCACGGCGCCCGTGCCCGCGGGTTCCAACATCGACGCCTACGACGCGGCGGTGCGGCAGGCGTTCGCGCAGGCGCAGATCGCGGTGGCGGCATCGGCCGACCTCAAAGCCGTCCCGTCGAACCTGAGCCCGCCCCTCGCGACGTCCGGGGACATGCTGTTCAACGGCTGCCTGCGCAACATCGCCGAAGTCGGCCAGCCCGAGTGCGTGACGGGCGATACCGCCTCGAGCACGACGGTGGCCGTGGTCGGCGACTCGAACGCGGCGATGTGGAATCCGGCGTTCCAGCAGATCGCGGCCCAGCGGCACTGGCGGCTGGAGACGCTGGCCAAGGGGGCCTGTCCGTTGATGGACCTGCCCAGCGCCGTCCCCCTGCACCACCTGGCCGAACGATATTCACACTGCCAGCAGTGGCGCGATCAAATCGTCGCCCGGTTGCGCGCCGAGCGCCCACGGCTGGTGGTGCTGAGCATGTGGCGGGGTTACACCGCCGCCAGCGAACGGCTGCTCGGCGTCGACGCGTATGGGCCCGCCTGGGTCGACAGCCTGACCCGTCTCGCGCAGCAGCTGCGCGGCATCGGCGCCAAGGTGCTGGTGCTCGGGCCGATCCCGGATCCGCAGTCCGAGGTGCCGATCTGCCTGTCCGGGCACCTCGACGACGCGACGGCCTGCTCGCCGCCCGCGTCGGCCGCGGTCAACCAACCGGGTATCGCGGCCGAGTCCGCCGCCACCAAAGCAGGTGGCGGCCAATACGCCGACCTCACCGAGCTGTTCTGCACCAAGGCCCGCTGCCCGGTCATCGTCGGCAACACCCTGGTCTACCGCGACTGGCGCCACATCACGCTGGAATACTCCCGGCTGCTGGCGCCGGCGATCGGGGCGCTGGCCGACCGCGCGCTCGCCGACGGCTGAGACGTCAGGCGGCGAAATGCGCCTGGTTCACGTGCGCGGCCACCCGCAACGCGTTGGCCGCCACCGTCAAACTGGGATTCAGCCCGGCGCTGGACGGGAAGAACGAGGTGTCCACCACGTAGAGGTTGTCCACTTCGTGCGCCCGGTTCTGCGGGTCCAGCACGCTGGTTTTGGGGTCGGTCCCGAAGCGGCAGGTGCCGCAGACGTGGCCAAGGTTCGCATTGTCCTTGCCGGTGCCCAGGGTGAGGTTGCGGAACGGCTGCAGCACCTCCTTGAGCTGCCGCACGAACGCCGCGCGGCGCTCGACCTCGCTGGGGTGTAACCGGTACCGAAGCCGCAGCCGCTGGCGATCGTCGGCGCCGGGCCGATCGGACGGCAGGACCCGGTTGTCGAGATACGGCAGGTCCTCCATGATCCCGGCCAGTACCAGGCCGCCGGTGACGAACCGCCGATACAGCCCGCGTCCCGCCGGGCCCGTCGCGCGCAGCGCCTTTCCCCGCAAGCCGGGGCGGTTGGCCAGCCACTCCATCGGCGGTATCTCGCCGAACGACTGCACGGTGCCGTACTTCTGCCCGTCACAGAAATAGAAGTCGTTGAGCCCGATTTCCTTGTTCGGCGTGCTGATCCTGCGTTTGGGGTTCGGCCAGATCTCGATCGGCTCGAGCAGGTGGCGCATCAGGTTGCGGCCCACCCAGTCCGAGCCATTGGCCAGTCCGCGCGGCCAGTCGCCGGAGCGGGAGTTGAACAACAGCACCGGGGTCGCCAGCGCGCCGGCGGCCAGCACCACGACCTTGCCTTGCAGCGCCAGCATGTCGGAGCGATGCCGGGCGATCACCCGCTGCACCTGGGTGCGGCCGGCCTCCAGGCGCACGACCCGGCATTCGGTCAGCAGCTGGGCGCCGTGCTGGGTGATCGCCGGAAGCACGCCGTTGCGGGCCGCGTCGTTCTTGCACGACCGGGGGCACAGATACGTCTGGCAGGTGGTGCAGCCCTCGGTGTAGTTGCAGGCCATCGGCAGGTGATAGGGGTGCAGACCCCGCCCGGTCAGATAATCGACCAGCGGCTGGTTGTCCGTCGAAAACGGCGGGGCCGCAGGCAAACCCACGTCGGCCGCCTCGGGGCGCAGGGGATCGGGCGCGCCGCGCACCCCGAGCAGTTTTTCGGCCTCGTCGTACCAGGGGCTCATCTGGTCGTAGCTGATCGGCCACGCCTCGGGCACGGTGGAATCGCCGGGGTCGTGGAAGTTCTGCCGGGGGGTGAAATCCTGCGCGAAGAACCGTTCGCAGACCATGCCGTAGAGGGCCGAGGAGCCGCCGGTGCCGCTGCCGATGAACGGCACGTACCGCTTCGGGCGCCGCCCGCTGATGTCTTCGATCTCGTCGGTGGTGCGTCCGGCGCGGGCCAGCGCGTCGTAGTAGGCCTCCGTCGAACGGACCGCCCCCGGTTCGGCCAGTTCGGGCATGGCCGCGCGGATCGTTCCCGGCGTCCCGGGCAGCGTGGAGCGGCCCTTTTCGACGAACAGCACCCGGCGGCCCGCGCGGGCCAGCGAGTGGCCGAGCATCCCGCCGCCCATGCCGGTGCCGACGACGATCACGTCCCACAGAACGCGTTCGGCCTCGCGCGCACTCAGCTCGCCGTCAGCCAATCGAGCTCCTCACCGGATGGTGTCCAAGCTTTGCCCGGTCCGGGCGAATCGCGATCCTAGCATCGGTTTGCCGTCGTCCGATCCGTTCAAAATTGTTGCGGTGGCCAGCCGGATCGGCTGTTAGCATCGCCGTCATGTCTGCAGGCGGCGCCCCCGTACGCATCGGCATCCTGGGCGCATCGCGCTGGGCGCCGACGACGTTCCTCACCCCGGCCAAGGAGAACAACGAGGTCGTCGTGGCCGCGGTGGCGTCGCGCGACGCGTCGCGCGCGCGGGACTTCGCCGCCAAGCACGGCATCGCGCGGGCGCACGACAGCTACGAGGAGTTGGTCGCCGACCCGGACCTGGACGCCGTCTACAACCTGCTGCCGACAAGCGTGCACGGCAGGTGGACCCGGGCCACGCTGGACGCGGGCAAGCACGTGCTGTGCGAAAAGCCGTTCACCGCCAACGCCGCCGAGGCCCGCGAGATCGCCGAACTCGCCGCCAAGTCCGACCGGGTCGTCATGGAGGCGCTCCAATACCGCTTCCATCCGTTGACTCAGCGCGTGGAGCAGATCATCGGTTCGGGGGAGCTGGGGAAGCTGGAGCGGGTGGAGGTCGCCGTCTGCGTGCTGCTGCCCAAGCGCTCCAACGCCAACGTCTACGACTACGCCCTGGCCGGGGGCGCGGTGATGGATGCCGGCGTGTACACGGTCGACATGCTCCGGACGTTCGGCGGTTCGACTCCCGAGGTCGTCTCGGCGAAAGCCAAACTGGACGGTCCCCAGGTGGACCGGGTCATGACGGCGGAGATGCGGTATGCCGAAGGGCACACGGGCCGGCTGCACTGCGCGCTGTGGTCGTCGAACCTGTTTTGGGCGAACGCCAAGATCATCGGCGACCGCGGCCAGCTGAGCTACTTCAGCCCCGCCGCACCGCACCTGTTGCCCCGGCTCTCGATCCGCTCGGCCGACGGCAAGCGGGTGGAGCGCTTCCCGCGGCGCACCACCTACGCGTATCAGCTCGACGCGTTCGCCGGGGCGGTGCTGCGCGGGGAACCGGTGAAGACGACGGCCGAGGGCGCGATCGAGAACATGACCGTCATCGACGCGATCTATCGCGCCGCCGGCCTGCCGCTGCGCCAGCCGGGCTGAGACTTCGGCACTGCGATCTCCGGCGGCAGCGCGGCGCCGGTGAACCACGCGTCGAGGGTGCGCGCGAATAGGTCCGGATAGCGCGTGGGCCAGTCATGGGGCATCCCGAGAGCGACCCGGTCGACCCCGTTGGGCATTTGCCGGGCGAGCGCCGCGGCCCACCGGCGGACCAGCGGCAACTCCTTGGCGCCGGTCACGAACATGGTGGGCGAATCCGATTGCTGGAGTTCCTCGGGAATCGTGAATCCCGAGGACGCCATGGTGACGTCGGCGAGCTGCCCGCTGGTGATCAGGCGCACGTCCTCGCGATACTCGTCAAGGTGGGCCGCGGGAACCCTTGCCTGCCAAGCGTTCCGGTAACGGCGCACCATCCAGCGGTACGCCGGGTTGCGGGCGGGCAGTGACACCAGCCGCCGCGTCAGCTCCACGAACGGCACCCGGTTGACGATCGTCCCGCACAGCACCGCGCGGTCGACGAGTTTGGGCTCGGTCGCCAGCAACTGCACCCCCACCTGGGCCCCGAGCGACAGGCCCACCACGTGCGCCCGGCCGGCGTCGACCCGGGAGCGGATGAGTTCCGCGACCGCCGCGGCGGCCCGGCCCATCTCGAACGGCCCCTGCTCGAAGCTCTTGCCGTAGTGGGGCAGATCGGGGACCAGGCAGTGGTATTGCTGCAGGCGTTCGACCACCGGTTCCCAATACCAGCCGCTGGTGTATGCGCCGTGCAGGAAGACGATGGTGGGGGCCCCGACCGGACCGGATTCGCGTACGAACAGGTCCATGCGGGCGACCATATCAGCCATGCGAGGAGATCTTTCCGGTCTATCGCGGTCGTCCACCCAGGCGGTACTCGCAGCCCAACTCCGGGTGCATATCCGAACTTCTGGTCTATTGTACCGGTGTTGGATTAGACTTCCGGACGGTTAGCCAGGGGCGGGAGGCCCCTTGAAATCCACAGGCACACGGGGGACCGAAGGGCGAGGTTCCGCGATGGCTGAAGGCGTGTTCGGGCGCAGCGACGCTGAGATCGATCTGATCGTCCGCGGCATGCGGTCCGGGATCGCAGTCGTCGGCTTCGGCTACATCGGCACGGTGATCGGTGCCGTGCTGGCCGACCGCGGCTGGCCGGTGACCGGCATCGACGTGAGACAGAACGTCGTCGACGAGATCAACGCGGGCAGGACCACCGTTCCCGAGCCGGGGCTGGGCGAGCTGGTGGCCGACAACGCGCGCGTCGGGCGCCTGCGGGCCACGACCGATTTCGGCGCCGTCGCGGACAACGACTTCGTCATCGTCACCGTCGGCACCCCGCTCGGCCCGGACTACGAGCCCATCGTCGACGACATCAAGGCGGCGGCGCGCGCCGTGGGGGAGCACCTGCACCGCGGCCACCTCGTCATCCTCAAGAGCACGGTGCCGCCCGACACCACCGAGAACCTCGTGCTGCCGATCCTCGAGGAGACCTCGGGACTGCGGGCCGGGATCGACTTCGGGCTGGCGTTCTGCCCGGAACGGCTCGCCGAAGGCCAGGCCATCCGCGAGCTGACGTCGATCCCCGTCGTCGTCGGCGCGGTCGACGAGCGCACCGCGCGCGCCTGCTCCACGCTGTGGCGGCACGCCCTGGGGGTGGAATCCATCGTCGTCGACGACCCACGCACGGCCGAGATGGTCAAGCTCGCCGACAACCTCTGGATCGACCTCAACATCGCGATGGCCAACGAACTGGCCAAGGTGTGCGACCGGCTGGACATGGACGGGCTGCAGGTCATCGACGCGGCCAACTCGATGCCGAAGGGCACCCACAACGTGAACATCCTGCGGCCGAGCATGGGCGTGGGCGGCTACTGCCTGACGAAGGACCCATGGTTCGTCAACCATCTCGGACAGATGCTCGGGTTGGAGCTCGGCATCCCGCGGACGTCGCGGACCGTCAACGACACCATGCCCGCCTACACCTACGGGCTGCTCACGCAACTGCTCGCCGAGCAGGACAAGACGATCGAGACCAGCAAGATCGCGGTCCTGGGCATCGCGTTCAAGAACAACACCGGCGACTGCCGGCTGACGCCCACCAAGTACGTCGTCGAGTTGCTCGAGCAGTCCGGCTGCGATCTCTCCATCCATGACCCCTGGGTGCCCGACGAGGAGGCCCCCACGGTGACGAAGATTCCGTTGTCCCCGGACATCGAGTCGGCGGTCAAGGATGCCGACGCCCTGGTGGTTCTCGCGGGCCACCGCGAATTCCACCAGATCCCGCTGGCCCGGCTGGCGGACCTCACGGCACCGGGCTGCGTGTTCCTCGACGGGCGCAACAGCTTCGACCCGGCGGCCGTGCGCGCCGCCGGATTCGTCTACAAGGGGATCGGCCGGTAGGCATACTGCAGGCGAAGGCAAACCTGTACATATAGAAAGAGCGAATATGTCTCATGTCGTCGTAACGGGCGGCTACGGCTTGATCGGATCGCATCTGGTTTCCACGCTGCTGGACCGCGGCGACTCGGTCACGGTGTTCGACCAGGCGAAGAACACCCGCGACACCAGCATCGACTTCGACCGGCACCCCAACTTCCGGTTCGTGCAAGGCGACGTCACCGACCTGGGGGCACTCGAACAGGCCCTGACACCCGGTGTCGACAAGGTCTTCCACCTCGCCGCGGTCGTCGGCGTAAAGAACTATATGAAGGATCCGCTCCAGGTTCTCGACGTCAACGTGACCGGCACCCGCAACGTCCTGGAGCTGAGCCAGCGGCACGGCACCCGCGTGGTGTTCGCCAGCACGTCCGAGGTGTTCGGCAAGAACCCCAACCCACCTTGGGCCGAGGACGACGACCGCGTGCTCGGTTCCACCAAGACGGCGCGATGGAGCTACAGCACCAGCAAGGCCATGGCCGAGCACCTGGTGTTCGCGATGCACACCGCCCACGGGCTGCCGGTGACGGTGGTTCGCTACTTCAACGTCTACGGCCCGCGGCAGAACCCGATTTTCGTGATTTCCCAGACCGTTCACCGCATCCTCAACGGCCTGCCACCGTTGCTCTACGACTCGGGTGACCAGACGCGGTGCTTCACCTACGTCGACGACGCCATCGCCGGCACCTTGCTGGCGGCCGACAGCGACGCGGCGATCGGTGAGGCCTTCAACATCGGCAGCATGACCGAAACCACCATGCGCGACGCCGTCGAGCTGGCGATCAAGATCGCCAACGTCGACTCGGTGACCGAGGCCGAGGTCGTCGACACGGCGGCGCGCTACGGGGGTCGCTACGAGGACATCCCCCGGCGCATCCCGGACTCGACCAAGGCGCAACGGGAGCTGGGTTGGCGCCTGAAGGTCGATGTCGAGGAGGGCATCCGCCGCACCGTCGATTGGGCCCGGGCCAACCCGTGGTACCTCCAGGGACCCGCGGGGGACTAGCCCGAGCGCCGCGTCAGCCGTGCGCCAGCGCGCGGTCGGCGAGCGTCCCCATCGCCGGCGCCAGTTCGCGGGAGTAGTCGGCCGTGATGTGGTTCCAGTCCAGGTAAACCATGGCGTTGCCGACGATGACGGGGCAGCGGCTGGTCGTGCAGAACAGCTCGGTGAGGTCGGCGTATTGCCCGCCGCTGGCTTTGGTGGCGGCGGTCTCGGCCGCGACCCCGGCGTCGTTCACCGCGGCCGACCGGGGCGGGGAGCAGGCCGTGGCGTCATCGAGGTGACCCGACAGACATTCCGGCACCGGCGTGCCCGGGTCCGGGACCGGGCCCAGCACCAACACCTTCGCGCCCGCGGCGCGCAGCTGCTGCACCAGCCGGGTCAGGCTGTCGATCCACGCGGGGTCGTACGGCGTGTAACCCGCCTGCCAACTGCCCTCAGTGCGCTCCCGCGACATGCTCACCACGACCAGCCGCGGGTGCTCGGCGCGTAACCGGGCCAGGATCAGCGCGCGCCACTCGTCGCAGTGCATGAAGCGTTCGATCAGGCCGTCGAGGTGTTTGGCGATGGGCACGTCGAGCAGGGGGCAGCCCGCCTTGGCCATCATCTCCAGCCGCCAATGCCGTTGCTCGGCGATCTGCTCGAACGCCGGATCCCACATCGCGGCGTGCGAGTCGCCGACGAGGGCCACCGTGGTGCTCGAGGCGGTGTCTCCCGTCGCGCACTCGGGCTGTCCGCTTTGGTTGGCGCCGCGGAAGCAGCCGCTGGACCACATCGCCGTCTGGCCGGCCGTCGCTTCGGCGACCGGCGGTTGCAGGTTCGACGGCACGGCCCTCAGGTCGGCCGACGCCGCGACCGCGGCCTGCGCCTGCGCGAACGCCTGCTGCACCGCCGCGTCGTAGGCGTCCATGCCGTCGCCCGCGGGGACCGGCGCCGCGGTGATGGTCAACGGCGTGCCGGGCGCGCCGCGGCCGACCGGGATCGGAATCCAGGCCAGCATCGCCACGCCTACCCCGACCGCCACCGCGGTGGCGATGGCGCCGACCGCGAAACTGGCCAGCGGGGACCTGCGCAGCGCGGCGCCGTATCGCAGCGGGGTCTCGACATAGCGCAGCGTGAGCATCCCCAGGCCGCCGGACAGGAGGACGGCCACCAACCTGCCGGCCAGCCCCAGCTGGTGGCCCAGCAGCGGCACGGCGAGGACCAGCACGGGCCAGTGCCACAGGTACCACGAGTAGGACAGCCGGCCCATCTCGCGCATCGGCTTGACCGCCAGGATGCGGCCCGCGCCCTGCGTGGGTATGGCACAGCCGGCGCCGATCACCAGAACCGTGCCGAGCAGCGGCCATATCGCGGCGGTGCCCGGATACGGTGTGGCCGGGGTGAGCCGGTTGCAGACCAGCACGATCAAGGCCAGCCCGGCCCATCCCGTGATCGCCGCCGCCCGTGCCGGCAGCCGGCGCCACTGGTTGGCGGTCAGGGCCAGCATGCCGCCGACGGCCAGGTCCCAGGCCCGCGTGGGCAGCGAGAAGTAGGCCGCCGACGGCACCAGGTAGGTGGTCAGCAGCGACAGCGCAAACGACAGGATCGCGACGAGCGCGAAGACCGCCAGGAAGGCGCGCTTCGGTGTGTTCGACGACGTATTAGTAGTAGCGCCGGCGCGCCGGCGGCGGGTGCGCCGGATCAGCCACCAGGTGCCGATGATCAGCAGCGGCCACACCAGGTAGAACTGCTCCTCGACGCCCAGGGTCCAGTAGTGCTGGAACGGCGACGGCGGCTGATGGCCGCCGAAGTAGTCGACGTTCTCGTGAATGAACCAGTAGTTGCCGACGTACAACGCGCAGGCGATGCCGTCCTCCACGACGCCCTTGGCCTGCAACGGCGACAACAGGACCGCCGAGGCCACCACCGTCACGCTGCCGATCAGGGCGGCCACCGGCAGCAGGCGGCGGACCCGCGCCGCATAGAACTTGCGCAGCCCGAGCGTGCCGGTGTTGTTCACCTCGCGCCAGAGCTGACCGGTGATGACGAAACCCGAAATGATGAAGAAGATGTCCGGGCCGACGAACCCACCGCTCGCGCCGGGCACGTCGGCGTGGAAGAGCAGGATGGCCACCAGCGTCAGCGCGCGCAGGCCCTCGATGTCCGGGCGGAATTCCTTGTGTGCCGAGCCCCGATCTTGCGCTACCCCGGCAGGGCTAACGCTTTCGGCCTGGACCACGGTCACCCACCTGTTCTGAGGAGGCGTTCATCGAATCGAGGCATTATCACACACACGTTCAATGCCTCTCGGGCGAATCCGCCGGGTGCCCGGTTATGCTGCTGGGCGGCTGGGCCGGGAACGCGAGCGGCCGCGTCCATTCCACCCGCGCAGGGGAAGCGAAAGGCTAGGATCTCGCCGATGAAGTTCGTGCTGGCAAACTGGGGAACTCGCGGCGAAGTCGAGCCCTATGTCACTGTCGGCCGCGAGCTGGTGCGCCGCGGGCACGACGTGCACATGGCCGTCGCCCCCGAAATGGTGGGCTTCACCGAGGCGGCCGGGCCGACGGCGGTCGCCTACGGACCGGAATTGAAGGCCATCCTGGACCCGCACCGCGATTTCTGGGCGGGTCTGTTCACCACCCCCTGGAAGGTCCGCGAGCTCGGCAGGTTGTCGGCCGAATATTCGGCGCCGCTTTCCCAGTGCCGCGCCGAGGTGAGCGCGACGCTGACGTCGCTGGCGCAGGGGGCCGACCTGCTGCTCACGGGCATGAATTTCGAGGACGACGCGCTCAACGCCGCGGAGTATTGCGGCATCCCGCTGGCCACCCTGCACATCTTCCCGCTGCGAGCCAACGGCCGGCTCCTCCCGTACCTGCCGGCGCCGCTGGCCCGCGCCGCGACGCGGACGCTCGACTGGCTGGCCTGGCGCGGCGGGAAGACGGTCGAGGATGCGCAGCGCCGTGAATTCGGTCTGCCGGAGGCGACGCGCCCCTGGCCGCGCCGGATCGCCGAGCGCGGCTCGCTGGAAATCCAGGCCTACGACGAGGTGTGCTACCCCGGTCTGGCGGCCGAGTGGGCGAAATTCGGCGGCCGGCGGCCGTTCGTCGGCGCGCTGACGATGGAGTTGCCGACGGACGCCGACGAGGAAGTCGCGTCGTGGATCGCCGCGGGGACGCCGCCGATCTGCTTCGGATTCGGCAGCGTCGGCGTCGAATCCGCCGCCGACACGCTCGCGATGATCAGCTCGGCGTGCGCCCAGCTGGGCGAGCGGGCGCTGGTGTGCGCGGCCGGCTCGGACTACAGCAACGTCGCCCACTCGGAGCACGTCAAGGTCGTGGGCGTGATGAACTACGCCGCGGCCCTGCCCGCCTGCCGCGCGTTCGTGCACCACGGCGGCTGCGGCACCACGAACGCGGGCCTGCGCGCGGGACTGCCGACGTTGATCCTCTGGACGCTGCCCGATCAGGGGCTCTGGGGAGCGCGGGTCAAACGACTGAAAGTGGGCACCGGGCGGCGCTTTTCGGCCACCACCGAGAAATCGTTGGTCGCCGACCTGCGGACCGTCCTCGCGCCGGAATGCCTCACCAACGCCCGCGAGCTCGCCGCCCGGATGACCAAACCCGCCGAGAGCGTGGCGGTTACCGCCGATCTGGTGGAGAACTTCGCGCGCCTCAAGCGGGTGGGCTGATCGCCGACCGCGGCGTTCAACCGTGGGCGAGCGTGCGGTCGGCCAGCGCCGCGATCGCCGGTGCCAACAGCCGGGAGTACTCGAACGTCAGGTGGCTCCGGTCGAGGTAGACCAGGGTATTGCCGACGATGACCGGGCAGCAGTTGGCGGTGCAGAAGAGATCGGTGATGTCGGCATATTGCCCGCCCGCGGAGGTGGTGGCCGCGGATTCGGCGGTGATGCCGGTTTCGTTCACCGCCGTCGACCTGGACGGTGAGCAGGCGCTCGCGTCGTCGAGGTGGCCGGACAGGCAGATCGGCACATAGGACTGCGGGTCCGGGGTGGGCCCGAGCACCAGCACCTGCGCACCGGTGCCGCGCAGCTCCTGCACCAGACGGGAGAGGCTGTTGTTCCACGCCGAGTCGTAGGACGTGAAACCCGACGGGAGTCCGTAGCGGGCGCCGTATTGGCGCATCACGCTGAGCACGATCAGCCGCGGGTGCTCGGCGCCCAATCGGCCGATTATCTGGCCGCGCCACCGCGTGCACTCGGTGTAGTCGCGGTGCAGGTTGGGGCTGATGATGTGCAGGTCCAGCAGCGGGCAACCGGCCTTGGCCATCATCTCCAGCCGCCAGTGCCGCTGGGTGGCGATCTGCTGCAAGGCGGGATTCCACATCACCGCGGTGGAGTCGCCGATCAGGGCCGCCGTCGTCGCCGACGAGGTGTCGCCCGTCGCGCATTCCGGCTGTCCGTCTTGGGAGAAATTGCGCATGCAGCCGTCGCGGAAAAAGACCTGGTGTTCGGCCGCGGCGTCGGCCAGCGGGGGATCGAGGTTCGAGGGCACGGCTCTAAGGTCGGCCGACGCCGCCACCGCGGCATGCACTTGCGCGAACGCCTGCTGGACCGCCGCGTCGTAGGCCGCCATGGCGGAGCCCGCGGGGGGAGGCGCCGCGGTGATGGACAGCGGGGTGACGGGTGCGCCGCGCCCGACCGGGGTGGGCACCGCCACGAGCAGCGCCACTCCCACACAGACCGCCACCGCGGTGGATGCACCGCCGAGCGCGAGGCTGGCCCGCGCGGAGCGGCGCACGGGATCGGCGAACCGCAGCGGGTTTTCGATGAATCGCAGCGTGAGTACGGCCAGCGCGCCGGAGGCGATGGCGGCGGTCAACCTGGCGGCCAGCCCCAACGGGTGGCCCAGCAACGCCGGTAAGAGCAGCAGCACCGGCCAGTGCCACAGATACCACGAGTAGGAGATCCGGCCGATCGCGCGCATCGGCGCGGATCCCAACACGCGGCCGCATCCCTGCGACGCTGTGGCGCAGCCGGCCCCGATCACCAGCATCGCGCCCAGCGTCGGCAACAGCGCGGCGCTACCCGGATACAGCGTGGCCGAATTGAACTGGTTGCAGGCGATCAGGATGAGCGCCACTCCGGCCCATCCGGTCAGGGCGGCGGGTCGTGCCGGCAGGCGGCGCCACTGGTCGGCCGTGAGGGCTATCAGCCCGCCCGCGGCCAACTGCCAGGCCCGGGTGGGAAGCGAAAAGAACGCGATCGCCGGTGCCGCCTCGGTGATCAAAAACGACAGTGCGAACGACGCGGCAGCGACGAACGCGAGGACGACCAGATACGGGCGTTGCGAGGAGCCGGTGTCGGTCTTGGCGCGCCGGCGCGCACGCCGGACGAGCCACGCGGTCCCGATGATCAGGGCCGGCCAGATCAGGTAGAACTGTTCCTCCACCCCGAGCGACCAGTAGTGCTGGAACGGCGAGGTCGGTGTCATGCCGCCGAAGTAGTCGACGCCTTGCTGAATGAACCAGTAGTTGCTGACGTACAGGGCGCTGGCGATGCCGTCGAAGATGACGCCCCGGGCCTGCAGCGGGGGGAGCAGGACGGCCGAGCCGATCAGGGTGACGATGCCGACGGTGGCCGATGCCGGCAGCAGCCGGCGGGCCCGGGCCCCGTAGAACTTGCCCAGCCCGACGGTGCCGGTCCCGCTCACCTCTCGCCACAGCAGCCCGGTGATCAAGAAGCCCGAGATGACGAAGAACACGTCCACCCCGACGAACCCGCCGTCCACCCCGGGCACGTCGGCGTGAAACAGGACGACCGCCAGCACCGCGACCGCGCGCAGGCCCTCGATGTCCGGGCGGAACCGCGACTGCGCCGAGCCCCCACCCCGCGCCTCTTCGGTAGGGCGAACGCTGTCGGACTGGCGCAAGGTCACCTACCTGAAAAGAGGACACGTTCCCGAATCGAGGAATTATCACACACCCGTTCAACAGGCTCGCCCGATTCGGTCCGTGGGCCTAAAGCGCGACGACCGTGGGCAGTTAGGCCTGCTCGCCGATCCAGTCGAGCAGCGCACGCAGGCCGTCCTCGAGCGTCCACTTCGGACTCCAGCCGAGCTCGACCCCCGCCGGCTCAATGTCGCATCTCGCCGCGCGAACGTCGCCGTCGCGGAACTTGGCCACGACGACCGGTTCGGGGGCCGTGCAGATGGCGGCGATCTGTTGCGCCAGCTCGTGGATGGTGGTCGGGATCCCCGAGCCGATGTCGACGCAGCGGGCCACGGTCGCGGGTTTTTCGATCGCGGCGAACAGGGCCTGCACGACATCGTCTATATAGATGAAATCGCGCACGATCCGGCCGTCTTCGTAGACCTCCAGCGCCTGCCCCGCGCGCGCCAACCGGGCGAAAAGGGCGACTATTCCGGTGTAGGAGTTCGTCAGCGACTGGCCCGGCCCGAAGACATTCTGCAGCCGGAGCATGCTCACGTTGGTGTCATGGGCCGCGGTCCAGGCGGCCAGGATGTGCTCCTGGGCGAGTTTGGTCGCGGCGTAGATGTTCGTCGGTCGCGGCTCCGTTCGGCCGGCGCCGCTCGGCAGCGGTATCGCGGGGTCGTCCGTCGGCCCCTGCGGGTCCCAGATCCCGGCCAGGAGCTGAGCGTGGCTGCGCGGCGGCGGGTAGAAGACCCGCGGGCCGCATTGCCAGGCCCCCTCGCCGTAGACGGCCCGCGACGACGCCAGGACGAGCTGGTCGGGCACGTGTCCCGAGCGGCCCAGGGCATCGAGAAGCTGGGTCGTGCCCACCACGTTCACCGAGCCATGGCGCGTCGCCTCGGAGAGCGACTGCGCCGTTCCCGTCTCGGCCGCCAAATGGACGATCTGGGCAGGGCGGACCAACCGAAGGACCGCGTCGCAGTCCGGGGCGTGGGTGACGTCGCCGGTGAACAACCGCACGGACGGCGGCAGGTTGATCGCGGCGCCTTCGGCGTGCACCTGCGGGTGCAGGACGTCCATGACAGCGACGTCGTAGCCGGCGTCGACGAGGCGGCGAGCAAGCGCGGACCCGATGAATCCCGCCCCGCCAGTGATGAGCACCGATGTGGACAACTGCCGACGCCTCCGGTTCCTGCGTGCAGAAAATTGGTGACCGGCACGCGTTGCCGTGGGCGCGGTCCGGGTGATCATAACGGCGAAGCCGTATATCGATCGCCGTTATCGGCGGGAAGGGTCAGCCGGCGGGCGTGCGGTTGGCCGGCACCCCGGCCGCGCCGGCGAGCGCGCGGTCGGCCAGCGCACCCATCGCGGGTGCGAGCGCCCGCGCGTATTCGCTCGTCAGGTGATCGTCGAAATACACCATGGTGTCGCCCACGACGACCGGGCACCGGTCGGCGGTGCAGAACAGCTGGGTGAGGTTTTCGTAGTGTCCGCCACCGGCTTTGGTGGCGGTGGTCTCGTCCGCGATGCCGGCGCGGTTCAACGCCTTCGACCGTGGCGACGAGCAGGCCATCGCGTCGTCGAGGTGGTCGGACAGGCAGATCGGCACCGACTCGTAGGGATTCGGAACCGGCCCGAGCACCAGCACCTGCGCACCGACGCCGCGCAGCTGCTGCACCAGCCGGGTCAGGCCGTCGGACCAGGCCCGGTTGTAGGGCTTGGGCAGGTAGTCCAGGCCGCCGTACCCGCGGGACATGCTCACCACGACGAGCCGCGGGTGTTCGGCGCGCAACCGGGCCAGCATCGCACCGCGCCACTGCTCGCAGCGCTGAACGTAGTCCACCAAGCGACCGACGAAGCCGTTGACCGGCAGGCTCATCGGCGGACACGCCCCCTTGGTCAGGGTCTCCAGCCGCCAGTGCCGCTGCTCGGCGACCTGCTGGAAGGCCGGGGCCCACATCGTGGCGTGCGAGTCGCCCAGCAGGGCCACCGTCGTCTTCGAGGCCGGATCGCCCAGCACGCACCCGGGTTGTCCGACCGCCAACAGGTTGCGTTGGCAGCCGTTGAAGAACTCCGCCCGGTATTCGGCGGCCGCGTGGGCGAGCGGCGGCTCGAGGTTCGACGGGACGGCCCGCAGGTTCGCGGCCGCCGCGACCGCGGCCTGCACCTGGGCGAACGAGTCGTGCACCGCGGCGTCGTAGGCGTCGATGCTGGAGCCCGCCGGGGCAGGCGACGCCGTGATGGCCAACCGCGCGCCCGGCGCTCCGCCGCCGACCGGGTCGGGCACCCGGCCGATCAGCGCCACGCCCACGCAGACCGCGGCGGCGGTGGCGACGCCGCCGAGCGCGAGGCTGGCCAGGGCGGAGCGGCGTATCGGGGCGGCGAATCGGAAGGGATCCTCGATGAAGCGCAACGTGAGCACGGCCAGCGCGCCGGAGACGAGGACCATCGCCAGTCGGCCGGCCAGCCCCAGGGGGTGGCCCAGCAGGGCCGGCGCGAGCAGCAGAACCGGCCAGTGCCACAGGTACAAGGAGTAGGAGATCCGGCCGATCGCGCGCATCGGCGCCGCGCCCAACACGCGCCCGCATCCCTGGGCGGGGGTGGCGCAGCCGGCGCCGATCACCAGCACCGCGCCCAGCACCGGCAACAGCGCGGCGGTGCCCGGATAGAGCGTGCCGGGACCGAGCAGGCCGCAGGAAAGCAGGATCACCGCCAGGCCCGCCCACCCCAAGATCGTGGCGGCGCGTGCCGGGAGTCGGCGCAGCTGGGCGGCCAAGAGGGCGACCAGGCCGCCCGCGGCCAACTGCCACGCCCGGGTGGGCAGGGAAAAGAACGCCACGGAGGGCGCCACGAAGGTGGCGGCCAGCGACAGCACGAACGACAGGGCGGCGACCAGCGCCAGAACCACCAGATATGGCGTCTGCTTGGACGGGGCCTCGGCCTTGGTGCGCCGTCGCACGAGCCGGATGAGCCACGTCGTGCCGATGATCAGCGCCGGCCACACCAGGTAGAACTGCTCCTCCACGCCCAGCGACCAGTAGTGCTGAAACGGCGACGGCGGCTGCGCAGGGGAGAAGTAGCTCAAGCCCTCGTGGGCGAAGTGGTTGTTGCTGACATACAGCGCGCTGTAGACGCCGTCCTCCAGCACGCCGCGGGCCTGCAGCGGGGGCAGCAGGGCCGCCGAGGCGATCGCGGTGACCACGCCGACCAGGGCCGAGGCCGGCAGCAGCCGGCGAGCCCGGGCCCCGTAGAACCGGCTCAACTTCACGGTGCCGGCGGAGCTCACCTCGCGCCACAGCAGCCCGGTGATCAGGAAGCCCGAGATGACGAAGAACAGGTCCACGCCGACGAACCCGCCACCGACACCGGGCAGGCCGGCGTGAAAGAGGACGACGGCCACGACCGCGACGGCGCGCAGGCCTTCGATGTCGGCGCGAAAGCCCGACTCAGCCGAGCGCTGACCCCGCGGTCGGTCGACAGGGCTGACGCGGTCGGCGTGAAGCAAGGAAGCAACCTTGGAAAGAAGGAGAAATGAGGACGTGTCCCCCCGGTCGGGGGAAGTATCACACACGTGTTGAACGCATTGGGTATGTTTGCGAATCATTGTCCGAGAGCTGACGGAAGGCGGAGCTCGCCCATGACCAACCTGGAGGTGCGGTGAGCGTCGTCGACAGCCCGACGGTGGAAAGCCCGGGAGTCGATCGGACGAACCTGCACAAGGTATGGAAGGCGGTCCTGGCCGGCGACGCTCTTCTGCTGGCCGCGGCGTGCTATTTCCAGCCGCTGCTCCTCGCCGCGTTGGGCGCGCTGCTCCTTTTACTTGTGGTTGCGCGCCTCGTTCATCGGGATCGCGACCGCTACATCCCGAACCTGTACGCCCGGGACATCAGCGTCTACGACGACGCATATCGCGCGTTCATCCGCCGCACGCTCGCCGACATCCGGCGGTGCAGGATCGCGGGCCACACGCTGCTACGCGAGGCGTCGCAACTGGCGAGGCCAAGCCGCGATGAACTGCTGCTCGACCTGGGCGTGTGGCTCGGCTGGTCGACGCGGCTGACGTCCGACGCCTCCGGCCGCCAGGTGTACGGCTTCGATACCTTCGAGGGCCTCGTCGAGGACTGGCAAATCGACGACCAGGCCCTCATCAAGCAGGGGACCTTCTCACTGTCTGAACCGCTCGCGCAACGGTCTATGAAGGACACCGGAGTGACCCTGCACGACGGGGTTCCCGACGCGCTCGGTCGCAAGGTGCAGTTCATCAAGGGCAGCACGTACGAGACGCTGGCGCCGTTCCTGGCCGATCGCCCCGGCGCCCCGATCGCGTTGTTCCACATGGACTTGGACACCTACGAGAGTTGCCTGCACGCGCTGGAAACGTGCAAGGACCGCTTCGTCGAAGGATCCGTTCTCGTCTTCGACGAATACCTCGTCACCAATGCCGAAATGCTCGCGTTCTATGAGTTCCAGAGCAAGTACGAACTGGAATGGCGGTACCGGGCGTGGGGCCTCGAGATCATGGAGATGAACCTCGAGATGGTCGTCTCGCGGTGGAAACGCGCCACCTACTACCTGCCCTGGATTGCGGGCTATTGGTTGGTGGGGGACGGCAGCTATGTCTGGAAGTTCTTCCGCAGGCGGTTCTGGCGTTTCTGGCTGGGCGCGCCGATGGGCGACATCCTTTTCATGCTGGGTGCCGCCGGACAGCGGAAGTCGGTCAGCCTGGAAATCACGGGTCTCGGCAAGCTCGATCCAAACCGCCCAGCGTGACCTAGGACTCGGGCCGCGATGAAGTTTGTGCTGGCAAGCTGGGGCAGTCGCGGTGATGTCGAGCCCAACCTCGCCGTCGGGCGTGAGCTGACGCTCCGGGGGCACGACGTGTGCATGGCAGTCCCCCCCGATCTGGTCGGCTTCGCGGAGGCGGCCGGTGTCGCGGCCGTCGGCTTCGGACCGGAGTCGAACTCCATCCTCGACTCGCACCGCGAATTCTGGACCTGTTTCTTCAGCCACCCTTGGCGGATCAGGGATCTGACGAGGGCGCGGCTCGCGATCGGCGGGCCTCTACTCCAGGGTTGGCAGGACATGAGCACGGCCCTGAGTTCCCTGGCCGACGGCGCCGACCTGATTTTCACCGGCATCAACTTCGAGGACGCTGCCGCCAACGTCGCGGAGTACTACGGCATTCCGCTGGCCACCTTGCACTACTTCCCGCTGCGGCCCAACCGTCAGACCCTCCGATTCCTGCCGGCACGGCTGCGGCGTCCGGCGGTCGCGGCCTTCTGGTGGGTCTCGTGGCGTGGGATGAAAAAGGTAGAAGACACCCAGCGCCGTGAACTCGGCCTGCCAAAGGCAACCGGTTCCGCACCGCGGCGGATCACCGAACGCGGATCGCTGGAAATCCAGGCCTACGACGAGGCGTGTTTTCCCGGGCTGGCGGCGGAATGGTCGGAGTGGGACGGTCAGCGTCCCTTCGTGGGCACGCTGACGCTGGAATTGCCGACGGACGCCGACGACGAGGTCGCGTCCTGGATCGCCGCGGGAACGCCGCCGATCTTTTTCGGGTTCGGCAGCATCCCGGTCGAATCCCCGGCGGACACGATCGCCATGATCGCCGCGGCCTGCGCGCGGTTGGGCGAGCGGGCCTTGGTGGTCGCCGGCGGGACTGATTACAGCGGCGTGCCGCAGTTCGACCACGTCAAGGTGGTGGGCGCGATGAACTATGCGACCGTGTTTCCCGCCTGCCGCGCGGTCGTCCACCACGGCGGCTCGGGCACCACGCCCGTTGCGATGCGTGCGGGGGTCCCACAGGTGATCCTCTATTGGGATCTGGTGCACGCGGTTTATGGGGCCGCGGTCAAACGGCTCGAGGTGGGCACCGCCCGGCGCTTTTCGACGGCCAGCGAGAAATCGTTGATCGCGGATCTGCGAACCGTCCTCGCCCCGCAGTGCGCCGCCCGGGCCTGCGAACTGGCCACCCGAATGACCGAACCGGCCAAAAGCGCCGCGGCCGCCGCCGACCTGCTGGAGAATTTCGCCCGACGCAAGCGGGCTAGCTGAGCGGCCAGGGCGATTTTTGAGGCAGGGGCCAGGGCCAGGAAGTATGGTTTAGCACTTGTTAGACCCAAGTAGAAGAGCGAGGAGCTCCATGAAGTTTGTGCTGGCGTGCTGGGGAAGCCGTGGCGATATCGAGCCCGTGGCCGTCGTCGGCCGCGAGCTGGCGCGCCGCGGGCACGAGGTGTGCATGGCCGTCCCGCCCGACCAGATCGCCTTCGTCGAGAAGCTCGGGCTTTCGGCCGTCGCCTACGGGGTCGACTGGTCGGAGAGCATGAAACCGTTGCGCAGCTTCATGAGCCTGTTTTTCCGCGAGCCGTGGCGGATCCGGGGTCTGATCAAGTTCTGGCGCGACCGATGGGATGTCTTCACCACGTGCTGGGCCGACATGAGCAGGACGCTCGTGGCGGCGGCGGAGGGCGCCGACCTGCTGTTGACCGGCCAGAGCTGGGAGGAGCAGGCAAGCAGCGTCGCGGAGTACTACAACATTCCGTTGGCAACGCTGCATTACAACCCGATCCGGGCCACCGCCGCCCGGCAGGTGCGGGCGTACGAATGGGGTTACTGGCTGCTGAGCAAGAGGGTCGAGGGCGCGCAGCGTCGTGAACTCGGCCTGCCGAAGGCCACCAAGCCCGCACCCCAGCGGATCGTCGAACGCGGCTCGCTGGAGCTGCAGGCGTACGACGCGGCGCTGTTTCCCTGGTTGCCGGCCCAATGGGCGGAATACACCAAGGAGCGCCCCAACGTCGGCACGCTGACGCTGGAGTGGCAGACCGACGCCGACGACGAGATCGCGGCGTGGATCGCCGAAGGGGAACCGCCGATTTCCTTCGGCTTCGGCAGCATCCCCGTGGACGACCCGACCGCGATCATGGCCATGATCGGCGCGGCCACCGCGGAGCTAGGGGTGCGGGGGCTGGTGGTATCGGCCGGCAGCGACTACAGCAACGGCCCCCACTTCGACCACGTCAAGGTGGTGGACACGATGAACTACGCGCGGATCTTTCCCACCGTTCGCGCGATCGTGCATCGCGGCGGTTCGGGCACCACGAACGCCGCCCTGCGCTCGGGCGTGCCCGCGCTGATTCTGTGGAAGTTGCCCGACCAGTTCTTCTGGGGAAATCAAATCAAGCGATTGAAGGTCGGCACCGCCCGGCGGCTTTCGACGGCCACCACGGAAACGCTCTTGAAGGACCTCCGCACGATCCTCACCCCGGAATACGCGGCCCGGGCGCGTGAAGTCGCGTCGCAAATGAGCGACGCGTCTAAAGGCACTGTTGCCGCCGGCGACCTGGTCGAGAATTTCGCCCGCGCGCGAGTTGCCGGCTGACCGGCTCGAAACGCCACCGCGCGAGCACCCATCACCGCAGGTCAAGCCGGTCGGACGGGCCAACCGACGGAGCGCCTCGCACGCCCGCCGATTGGCGACCCGCGTGACGGCCGTCTCAGTTACCTATTCGCGTGACAGGGGTCTCACCCAGCAAGTATGGTCTAGAACTTGTTATACCCATGTCGAGTAGACGTCTGGAGACGCGGTTGAGCATCAATCCCTTCGATGATGGCGGGGGCTGCTTTTTCGTCTTGGTCAACGACGAGAAGCAACAGCAGATGATCGGCGGTCGGAAATGACTGATCTACAGAACGGTCTCGAAACACCAAAACCCGCCCGCGGATCGCAGGGCACGGGCGAGAGCTACGCCATCGTCGGCTACGCGGTGCGCCTGCCGGGCGCCCCCGATGCCAACGCGTTCTGGGATGTGCTGTGCAAAGGCCGCGACGCGCTCTCGGAGGTGCCCCCGGACCGCTGGGATGTCGACCAGTTCTACGACCCGGATCCCGATGCCCCTGGAAAGATCGTCAGCCGCCGGGCCGGGTTCATCGAGGACGTGACCGGGTTCGACGCGCCGTTCTTTGGGTTGTCGAACCGGGAAACCATGCTGATCGACCCGCAGCACCGGATCCTGCTGGAGACGGCCTGGCAGGCGGTGGAGCATTCGGGAACCGCCCCGTCGGCGCTGGCGAACACCAAGACCGGTGTGTTCATGGGTCTGGGCACCCACGACTACCTGGGCCTGATCTCCGAACAGCTGAGTTACGAGGAGATCGAGGCCTACGTCGCGATCGGGACGTCGTCCGCCGCGGGCGCGGGCCGGATCAGCTATGGGCTGGGGTTGCAGGGCCCGGCGGTGTCCGTCGACACGGCGTGCAGCTCGTCGCTGGTGGCCGTGCATCAGGCGTGCCAGGCGCTGCGCTTCGGCGAATGCGACCTCGCGCTGGCCGGCGGCGTCAACGTCCTGCTCAGCGCGAAGACCGCGATGACCTTCTCGCACGCGCACATGCTGGCCCCGGACGGGAAGTGCAAGACCTTCGACGCGGCCGCCGACGGTTATGTGCGCGGCGAGGGCTGCGGCGTCGTCGTCGTCAAGCGCCTCGAGGACGCCATCCGTGACGGCGACCGGATCCGGGCCGTCATCCGGGGCAGCGCGATCAACCAGGACGGCGCGTCGGGCGGATTGACGGTGCCCAACGGTGTCGCCCAGCAGCGCGTGATCGCCGAGGCGCTGCAGTGCGCGGGTGTCGCGCCCGGTGACGTGGGATACCTGGAGGCGCACGGGACGGGCACCTCGCTGGGCGACCCGATCGAGGTCCAGGCTGCGGGCGCGGCGTTGGGCAAGGGGCGTGACGCCGACCGGCCGCTGCTGATCGGGTCGGTGAAGACGAACATCGGGCACCTGGAGGCGGCCGCGGGAATCGCGGGCCTGATCAAGGTGATCCTGTCCCTCGAGCACGAGGTGCTGCCGAAGCACCTGAACTTCAGCAAGCCGTCGCCGCACATTCCGTGGGACCGGCTGCCCGTGCGGGTGGTGGACGAGGCCCTGCCCTGGAAACGCGACGGCCGGCCCCGCATCGCCGGGGTCAGCTCGTTCGGGTTCTCCGGGACCAACTCGCACATCATCGTGGAGGAAGCGCCCGAGGTGGCCCCGGTCGCCGCCGCGCCGGAGACCCCGTCGGACGACCGGCGGTTCAGCCTGTTGCCGCTCTCGGCGCGCAACCCGGCGGCGCTGGCGGAGCTCGCCAAGGCCTACGGCGGCTGGCTGGCCGCCCACCCGGACGCCTCGCTGGCCGACGTCTGCCTGACGGCCGGCGCCGGGCGCTCGCACTTCGAGCACCGGGCCGCGCTGGTGGTGAATTCGACGGAGTCCGCGCGCGAGCAACTCGCCGCGCTGGCCGACGATCGCCCGGCGCCGGGCCTGCTGCGCGGCGACTGCACCGACCGGCCGAAGACGGCGTGGTTGTTCACCGGCCAGGGCAGCCAGTATGCCGGCATGGCGCGGGAGCTCTTCGAGACCGAACCGGTGTTCGCCGAGACGATGACCCGGTGCGCGGCGGCGGTCGCCGACGTGCTCGAAAAGCCGCTGCTGGACGTGATTTTCGACCCGGACGGCGACGACACCCTGCGGCAGACCAGTTACGCCCAGCCCGCCCTGTTCGCGGTCGAGATGGGCCTGGCCCGCCTCTGGCAGTCGTGGGGCTTCGAAGCGGACGTGGTGATCGGCCACAGCGTCGGCCAGTACACGGCGGCCTGCGTCGCGGGCGTGTTCAGCCTCGAGGACGGAATGCTGCTGATGGCCGAGCGCGGCCGCCTGTTCGGCAGCTTGCCCGACGGCGGCCGGATGGTCGCGGTCTTCGCCGCCCCCGAGCGGGTGGAGGGCATCACCGACGAGTTCCCCAGCCTGTCCGTGGCCGCCTACAACGGCGCGAACACCGTGCTGTCGGGGCCCGTTCAGGATCTCGACCAGGCGGTGGCCGGCCTGGAAGCCGACGGTGTGCGCTGCGACTGGCTGGACACCAGCCACGCCTTCCACTCGGCGCTGCTGGACCCGGTCCTCGACGAATTCGAGGCGTACGCCAACCGGTTCGAGTTCGGCGCGCCACAAAAGACGTTGGTGTGCAACCGCACCGGCGCGGCCCTGGGCCGAAGCGCGAAGCTGGACGGCGCCTACTGGCGCCGCCACGCGCGGCAGCCGGTCGAGTTCGCCAAGAGCGTGCGCACGCTGGCCGAACTGCACTGCACGATGCTGCTGGAGATCGGCCCCCAGCCGATCCTGACCGCCGCCGCCATGCGGGCGTGGCCGGACCCGGCCACCGCGCCGCGGGCGATCGCGTCGCTGCGTAAGAACATCGCCGACCATCGCCAGATCACCGAAGCCCTCGCGAACGCCTACATCGTCGGGCACCGGCCCGACTTCGGCGCCCTGGCGCCGGTGAGCGCGCGCAAGCTCGACCTGCCCACCTATCCGTTCCAGCACCGCCAGTACTGGTTCCGCGAGCAGAAGGCCGCGGCCGCCCAAACCTCCAGCCAGCCGTCGGCCATGCGGACCCAGGCCGTCGGGCTGCTGGAGGACGGCCGGTTCGAGGAGCTCGCGGCGCTGCTCGGCGGCGGGACCAGCAATCAACAGACCGTCGATGTGCTGAAACAGCTTGCGGCAGAACACAACCAACAGCGCAACGCCCAGTCCATCGCGGACTCCCGCTACGAGATCCGCTGGGAGAAATCGGCCACCAAGGCCGCTGCGGCGGCCGGCGAGGGTTCGGCGTGGCTGCTCGTCAGCGACGACGCGCAGGCGGTTCAGCCGTTGGTCGACGCGCTGACGGCGCGCGGGCACCGGGCTCGGATCGTGGGGCTGCCGGTGTCCGACGCCGACGCGGAGCGGCTCCAAGGCGTGTTGCGCGACGCGGTAGCGGACGAACCGGCGCTGCGTGTCCTGCATCTCGCGGCCCTCGGGTCGGACCCGTCATCGTCGACGCAATCGCTGTTGCGGATGCAGCACCAGGTCCTGAGCGGAACGCGGCGACTCTTCTGCGCCGCGGCCGGCGCCGACCTGCGCGCACCGATCTGGCTGATAACCCGTGGCGCGCAACGGGTCACCGACGCGGACAAGGTGTCACCGGCGCAGTCCTGCCTGTGGGGCTTCGGTCGCGCGGCCGCGCTGGAACACCCGCGGCTGTGGGGCGGGCTGGCGGACCTGGCCGGCGGCGGTGCCGACCAGTGGTCCGCGCTGGTCGACCAACTGGTGGCAGCCCCCGCGGGTGAAGACCAGTTCGCGCTCCGCGACCAAGCGGTCTACGTGCCCCGGCTCTCTCGGCGCTCGGGCCAGCCGGCCGGGACGCCGCTGGCACTGCGTGACGACGCAACGTATTTGGTGACCGGCGGGCTGGGCGCGATCGGGCTGGAAGTCTCCGAATACCTGGCCGCGCACGGCGCCCGGCATCTGGTGCTCACCAGCCGGCGCGCACCCAGCGAGGCCGCGCAGCAACGCATCGACGCGATACGCGAGCAGACCGGCGCCGAGGTCCGGGTCATCACGGCCGATGTGTCCAACCCGCACGACGTCGCTCACGTCCTGGCCACCCTGCGGGCCGACCTGCCGCCGCTGGCCGGGGTCGTGCACGCCGCGGGCGAGATCAGCACCACCCCGCTGCAATCCCTGGATGACGCCGAGGTGGATCGGGTGTTCGCCGGGAAGGTGTGGGGCGCTTGGAATTTGAGCGAAGCCACCGCCGACCTGAAGCTGGACTTCTTCCTCAGCACCTCCTCGATCGCCGGGGTGTGGGGCGCCGGCGGCCAGACCGCCTACAGCGCCGCCAACGCCTTCCTGGACGGGCTGGCCTGGCGCCTGCGTGAGCAGGGTGTGCCCGGGGTCAGCGTCAACTTCGGCCCGTGGTCGAACGCCGGCATGGCCGACGAGGCCGCCCGCGCCGAACTGGACAAGCGTGGGGTCCGGCCCTTGTCGCCCGCCGATGCCTTGGCGGGCATGGCCGAGCTGATCGCGTCTTCGGCCAACGGCGCGTCGCACGGCGTGGTGGCCCGCATCGACTGGGCCAAGTTCCTGCCGCTGTACCAGATGGCGGGCAAGCGAGCGTTCTTCACGCAGTTGCAGCGCGAGGTGCCCGCCGAGGCGGCGGGGGCGGAACAGGCGGCCGCGTCCGGGACCACCCAGCTGGTCGACCGGCTCACCGCGGCCCCGGTGCAGCAGCGGAAGAAACTCGTCGTCGACTACCTGCGCGACGCCGTCGCGGACGTGACCCGGATCGACCCCGCGGAGATCCGCGAGGAGGCCGGGCTTTTCGACCTGGGCATGGATTCGCTGATGGCCGTCGAGCTGCGGCGCCGGCTCGAGCGAGCGGTCGGCGCGGAGCTGCCGTCGACGCTGGCGATGGACTACCCGCGCATCACCGACGTGGCGAATTTCCTCGTCAACGACGTGCTCAGCCTCGACGCACCGGCGCCCGCGAGTGCGGCGGCGCAGCCGGCGCCGGCGGTGGCCGCGGTGACGGCGCGCACGGACGAGCCGATCGCGATCGTCGCGGTGGCCTGCCGCTTCCCGGGCGCTCCCGACCCCGACGCCTACTGGGAGCTGCTGTCCGGCGGTGTCGACGCGATCCGGGAGATCCCGGACGACCGCTTCGACGTCGACGAGTACTACGACCCGGATCCCGAGGCGGCGGGCAAGATCTACACCCGCTACGGCGGATACCTGGAAAGCATCGACGGATTCGATCCGGAGTTCTTCGGCATTTCCCCGCGCGAGGCCGTCTGGATGGATCCCCAGCAGCGGTTGATGCTCGAGATCGCGTGGGAGGGCCTGGAACGGGCCGGGTATGCGCCGGCGGGGTTGCGCGGCAGCCGAACCGGCGTCTTCGTGGGCGTGGCCGCCAACGAATATTCGCAGCTGCTGAACGCCAACTCGGTCGACACCATCGAGGCCCACTTCATCACCGGCAACGCGCTCAACGTCATCGCGGGCCGGGTCGCGTTCGCGCTCGGCCTGGAAGGCCCGGCGATGGCGGTGGACACCGCGTGCAGCGCCTCGCTGGTGGCCGTCCACCAGGCCTGCCAGGCCTTGCATTCCGGTGACTGCGACATGGCGCTCGCCGGTGGGGTGAACGTCTTGGTGAGCCCGGCGTCCATCGTTGCCACCGCGCGCGCCCGCATGCTTGCCGCCGACGGCCGGTGCAAGACCTTCGACGCGGCCGCCAACGGCTACGCGCGCAGCGAGGGCTGCGGGATCCTGGTGCTCAAGAGGCTCAGCGATGCCGAGCGCGACGGCGATCAGATCTGCGCGGTCATCCGCGGCAGCGCGGTCAACCAGGACGGCGCGTCCAGCGGTTTGACGGTGCCCAATGGTGGTGCGCAGCAACGGCTTATCGCCGCGGCGCTGGCTCGCGCCGGTCTCGTCGGCGGGGACGTCGACTACCTCGAGGCGCACGGCACGGGCACCTCGCTGGGCGACCCGATCGAGGTCCAGGCCGCCGCGGCTGCTTATGGCGTCGGTCGTGACCCGGACCGGCCGCTGCTGATCGGATCGGCGAAGACCAACATCGGTCACCTCGAATCGGCGGCGGGGATCGCCGGCCTGATCAAGGTCGTGTTGTCGTTGCAGCACGAGGCCCTGCCGCAGAACCTGCACTTCGAGAACCCGTCGCCGAACATTCCGTGGGACTCGCTGCCGGTTCGGGTGGTGGACAAGCCGATTCCGTGGCACGCCAACGGCCGGCCGCGCCGCGCCGGGACGAGTTCGTTCGGGTTCTCCGGCACCAACGCGCACGTCCTCATCGAGGAGGCGCCGGCGAAATCCGGGGCGCCCGAGGACTCTTCGGGCGACGTCGCCGCGGCGACCGAGCCGGCCGCCGAGCACGCGCCGGTCAGCGTGCTGCCGCTGTCGGCGCGCTCACCGCAGGCGCTGGTGTCGCTGGCGCAGCGGTATGGGGCCTGGCTGGAGGAGCACCCGGAGGCCGACATCGCCGACGCGTGCTACACGGCGGCCGTGGGGCGTTCGCATTTCGAACACCGGGCGGCGCTGGTCGTGGACTCGGTTCAGGGCGCCCGCGATCTGTTGGCCGGGTTGGCCGAGAACCGGCTGGGGCCGGGCGCGGTGCGTGGCGAGTGCGGTGACCCGCCGAAGACGGCGTGGTTGTTCACCGGGCAGGGCAGCCAATATTCGGGAATGGCGCGCGAGCTGTTCGACACGGAGCCGGTTTTCGCCGACACCGTGAAGCGGTGCGCGGAAGCGATCGACCCGATGTTGCCGCGCCCGCTGCTTGAGGTGCTGTTCGACGACGAGGCCGGGGACACCCTGCGGCACACCTCTTTTGCCCAGCCGGCGCTGTTCGCCGTCGAGATGGGCCTGGCGCGGTTGTGGCAGTCGTGGGGCGTCGAGCCCGACGTGGTGCTGGGCCACAGCGTGGGCCAGTACGCGGCGGCCTGCGTGGCCGGGGTGGTCAGCCTCGAGGACGGGGCGCGGCTGATGGCCGAACGCGGCCGGCTGTTCGGGAACCTGCCCGAGGGCGGCCGGATGGTGGCGGTGTTCGCCGACCCCCAGCAAGTGGAGCGCATCGCCGACGAATTCCCGCACATCTCGGTCGCCGCCTACAACGGCCCCAACACGGTGCTGTCGGGCCCGGCCGCGGACCTCGAGCAGATCGTCGCCAGGCTCAGCGGCGACGGAACCCGCTGCACCTGGCTGGAAACCAGCCATGCCTTCCATTCGGAGCTGCTGGAGCCGGCGCTCGACGAGTTCGAGTCGTACGCAAAGGGGTTCGCGTTCGCGGTTCCGACCCTGCCCCTGGTGTGCAACCGCACCGGCGCGGTCATCACCGCGGACACCCCGCTGGACGCACAGTATTGGCGGCGGCATTCCCGCCAGCCGGTGCAGTTCGCCGAAAGCGTGCAAACCGTGGCGGCGCTGGGCTGCTCGGTGTTGATGGAGATCGGGCCGCAACCGGTCCTGACCGGCGCCGCGGTGCAGGCGTGGCCGGAATCCTCGGCCACTCCGCGTTCCATCGTGTCCCTGCGCAAGGGCGTCGACGCCCGGGGGCAGATTGCCGAAGCGCTGGCCGCGGTGTACGTGGCCGGGCACCGGCCCGAGTTCGCCGCGCTGTACCAGCGGCCACATCACACGGTCGAGCTGCCCACCTATCCGTTCCAGCGCCGTCGCTTCTGGCCCAAGACCGCCGACGTCGCGATCGACGGCGCCGCCGCGTCCGGAATCCTGGGCAGCGCAAAGGATCTCGCCTCCGGCGACTCCGTCTACACCAGCAGGTGGTCCGTCAAGTCGCAGCCGTGGCTTTCCGATCACGTCATTTACGGCACCGTCGTCGTTCCCGGCGCGACCTACGCGGCGATGGCCATCGCCGCGGTCGGGGCCCCGGCCCAGGTGCGCGACGTCTTCTTCTACGAGCCGATCATCCTGCCCGACAAGAACTCCCGGGAGGTGCAGCTGACCGTGCATCCCGTGGACGGGGGCGGCTGGACCTTCCAGGTGCACAGCCGCCCGTACGGTGACCGTGACGCCGAGTGGGCGTTGAACGCCGACGGCCGGATCGTCAGTGGGGATGACGACGAGCCCGCGCTGGAGCCGACGGAATCGATCGACGCGGCCTGCGAGCGGCTGGGCCGCACGCGTCCGCAGCAGCTGTTCGACACCTTCGCCGACATGGAGCTGACCTGGGGTCCCACCTGGTCCACGTCGCTCAAATCGCTGTGGGCCGGTGACGGCGAGGCGGTCGGCGACATCGCCATCGGCGAGGAGCTCGCCGAACAGCTCGGCGCCGAGCCGATCCACCCGGTGCTGCTGGACCTGTGCACCGGCATCGCCTTCCCGGCCCTGGAGGCGGCGCTCTCGGCGACCGAGGAGGGCGGCGGGTTGAGCGACCTGTTCCTGCCGCTGCGGTACGGGCGGGTGGTGCTGCACGACAAGATGCCGCGGCGGTTCTACTGCCGCGCGCGTTGGCAAAGCGGCGGCCTCGACAGCGAAACGCAGGCCTTCGATCTCGATTTCGTGGATCGCGACGGTCGCCAGCTGGGCGAGATCCGCGACTTCACGGTCAAGCGCGCACCCCGGGACGCGCTGCTGCGCGGGCTCGGCGGCGACGCCACCCGCAACCTGTACACCCTCGGCTGGGAGGAAGTGCCGGCGCCGGCGACGGACGGCGCCGCCGCGAACGGCGACGGCACCTGGCTGATCGCCGGGTTCGACGAGCTGGCGGCCGAGGTGGCGGGTTGCGTCTCGGTCGACCGTGCGTCGGCGGACGCGGAGCGCTGGAAGCGGCTGTTCGCGGAGGCCCAGGAGCGCGGCGCTCCGGTCTCCGGCGTCGTCTGGCGCAGCCCCGGGCGGCCCGACGCCCAAGAGTCGGGCGCCGAATTCGCCACCCGGCTGGAGACCGAGATCGACGAGCTGCTCACGGTCGTGCGCGCGCTGCTGGCGCAGCAAGACCTCAAGCTCAGCGGCGGGCTGTGGATCGTCACCGAACGGGCGGTGGCGACCGAGTCCGGCGAGCCGGTCGACTCGGCGCAGGCGGCGCTGTGGGGCTTCGGGCGGACCGTCATCACCGAGCAGCCGAGCCTGCGCTGCCGGCTGGTCGACAGCGACGGGGCCGGCGACGCGGTGCGCTCGCTGGCCGGCCTGCTCGGCACGCCCGCGGACGAACCCGAAATCGCCTTGCGGCAAGGAAAGTACTTCGTGCCGCGGCTGCTGCCCTGGACGCGCGACGGCCACCTCGAGGTGCCGCGCGCGACCGACTACATCCTGGACGTGACGGAACGCGGCGCGATCGACAACCTTCGTCTGACCGAGATGACCGTGCCGCCGCCGGCGGCGGGCCAGGTCCAGATCCGGGTGGAGGCCGCGGGCCTCAATTTCCGGGACGTGCTCAACGTACTCGGCCTGTACCCGGGCGATCCGGGACGGATCGGCGGCGGCGACCTCTCCGGCGTCGTCACCGAATTGGGTTCCGGCGTGACCGGTTTCGAGGTCGGCCAGCGCGTCTTCGGCTTCATGCCGGGGTCGTTCACCACCCGGGTCAACGTGCCGGCACAGTTCCTGGCTGCGGTGCCGAACGGCGTGAGCGCCGTGGGAGCGGCGACCATCCCCGCCGGGGCGCTGACCACCCGGCTGGCGTTCGACTGGGCGCAGGTCGGGCCCGGTGATCGGGTGCTGATCCACGCCGCCAGCGGTGGTGTGGGCCTGGCCGCGATCCAGATCGCCCAGCAGCGCGGTGCGACCGTGTTCGCCACCGCCAGCGCCTACAAGCGCGCGACGCTGCGCAAGATGGGCGTGCAGCACATCTACGACTCGCGCAGCACGGATTTCGCCGACCAAATACTGGCGGACACCGGCGGCGCCGGCGTCGACGTGGTGCTCAACAGCCTGACCAACGAGGGGTTCATCGAGGCGACCGTGCGGGCGACCGCGCAGGGCGGCCGGTTCGCCGAGATCGCCAAGCGGGACATCTGGACGCGCGAGCAGATGGCGGCGGCCCGTCCCGACCTCGCCTACGAGATCATCGCGCTGGACTGGTGCATCGAGCACGAACCCGAACGGACCGGGAACCTGCTGGCCGAGCTGGCGGACAGCATGGCCGCCGGCGACCTGGCGCCGCTCGCGGCCGAGGTTTACCCGGTGACGGAGGCGAAGACGGCGTTCCGGCGCATGCAGCAGGCGCGCCACATCGGCAAGATCGTGCTGCAGATGCCGCAACCGCTGCAGCCGCGGGCGGACCGCAGCTATCTGATCACCGGCGGGCTCGGTGCGCTCGGCTTGCACACGGCGGCCCACCTGGCCCAGCTCGGCGCCGGTGACATCGTGTTGACCAGCCGCCGCGCACCCGATGCGGACGCACAGGCGGCAATCGACGACATCACCGAGCGCTACCGAAGCCGCATCCACGTCGTCGCGGCCGACGTCGGCGAGGAGTCGGAGGTCGCAAGGCTGCTGGAGCGGATCCGGGCGGAGTTGCCGCCGCTGGCGGGGGTGGCCCACCTGGCGGGCGTCCTCGACGACGCGCTCCTGCCACAGCAGAGCCTCGAAGGCTTCCGGAAGGCATTGGCGCCCAAGGCCTTCGGCGGCTGCCACCTGCATCACCTGACGAAGAACGACGATCTTGATTTCTTCGTCGTCTACTCGTCGGCCTCGAGCGTGATCGGCTCGCCCGGCCAGGCCAACTACGCGACCGCCAACGCGCTGCTCGACGGGCTCGTTGCGGAGCGCAGGGCCCAGGGCCTGCCCGCGACCGCGATCAACTGGGGTCCATGGGCCAAGGGCGGCATGGCCACGTCGCACGCCGCGCGCGCAAATCTCAGCGCCCAAGGCCTGATCCCGCTGGAACCCTCGGCCGCCCTCAACGCGCTCGATGAGATCCTCGCCCACGGAACCGGGCAGGCAACCGTCATCAAAGCCAACTGGCAGCGCGCCGCGAAGGGGCTGGGCGCCTCCCGCCCGGCGATGCTCGACCATGTGCTGCCGAGTGCCGTCACGGCGACACGCGGCGACAGCGAGTTGTTGCGGCAGCTGCACGAGGTGCCCGAGGCCGAACGCGGCAGCTTCCTCACGGAATACCTGCGCTACGAAGTCCAGAATTTCCTGAGGCTCGCGCAACCGCCGGCCGCCACCAGCCGGTTCCTGGAACTGGGCACCGACTCGCTGATGGCGGTCGAATTCAGCAACCGGTTGCTCCCGCAGTTTGGCGGCGCGTTCACGATCAGCGCCACCGCGGTATTCGACTATCCGACCATCGGGTCGCTGGCCGAGTACCTGGCCGGCCAGGTGCCGGAGTCGGATAAGGCGGATTCGGTCGGCCTGGCCGAGCCCACGTAATCCGCGCCACGAAATGACCGGGACAGGGCGGCGTTCGCGCGCGTGTCAGTTCGACGAAGGATGCCGGTAAGTCAGCGACCCAGTTTGTAAATCAGGAGGCCGATAGCCGTTCCCCTTGAGCCTCGCCAGACAGCACAAAATTAGACGGGAGCATGTGGGACGTGGCCGTAGAACGGGAGTTCGCCAACCCTGTCGAGGGCAGGCAGCGGATTCTCGTTACCGGCGCGCCCCGATCGGGCACCACCTGGGCCGGCCGAATGATCGCCCATGCGCCCGGGATGGGTTATATCCATGAACCCTTCACCCCGGAAAATGGCGACTTATGCGGCTTCGCCAATCCGATAAAGGTCAAGTTTCAGTACATAACCGACGAGAACGCTTGCCAATTCGACAACTATCTCGAGGGCCTGGTTGATTTCAAGTATCCCGTGTGGACAAACCTCGTTCACACCAGGACCGCGAGGGAAGCGGCGCGAGTGCTATTGGCGTTTGCGAATCTGTCCACGCACCGGTTGAGAAAAGACACGGCGGTCATGAAAGATCCGGTCGCCGTCTTTTCCGCCCCCTGGTTGGCTCGCCGGTTCGACATGAACGTCGTGGTCATGATCCGGCACCCGGCCGCGTTGTGTTCCAGCCTGAAGATTCTGAATTGGAAATTCGATTTCAACCACTTCCTGAGGCAACCGCGACTCATGCGCGAAACCCGGTTGGCGGATTTTGAATCGGAGATCCGTTATTTCGCCGCGCATGAGCAGGAAATCATCCTGGTGGGGGCCCTTTTATGGAACTGCATCTACGCGGTGGTGAATGAGTACCGCACGCGCTATCCGGGATGGCTGTTCCTCAAGCACGAAGAACTGTCCATGGACCCGGTGGACAGTTTTCAAAAAGTCTATGCCGCGCTCGGCCTGGAATTCACAACCGGCGCCCGGACCGCCATCGAGGCGAGCTCGGGCGAGCAGAACCCATCGGAACCGGTGCGGGGCGACGAATTCAGCATCAGGCGAAACAGCAGGGTGAACGTCTTGAACTGGAAGAGTCGGCTCAGCGACCGCGAAATCACGACCATCAAAGAGCTGACGGGCGACATATCGAGGCTGTTCTACTCAGACCTCGAGTGGTGATGTCGACGCTATGCGGCCTCGGTCCGCAGTTGCGATCTCAGAATCCGGTACTCCAATAGCCCGGCCCGCATCTGTTCGTAGATCGCGGAGCCGGGCAGGGAGAGGAAGTTCGCGACGCGGGCATTTCGGTCTCCGTATACCTCAGCCCAGGTATCGCTCGCTTGATCGCGCGAGGCCAGCACGTTACCGGTGATGTCCCGGTCGCTTTCGGTGACGAAGCCGGAGCGCTTCAGACGCATCCTCACCTGCTCCCAGTCCTCGGGGCTCAGGAAGTCGGTGTGCAGGAACCATGCTCCGGGCCGGCAGATCCTGCGGACTTCGCCCAGGAATTTCGGCAGGTTGCCGTACGAATGTGAGGACTCCACGTTGACGACGGCATCGCACGACGCGTCGGGCAGGGGGATGTTCAGCGCATCGCCGACCCGGAAGTCGATCGGCCGCTTCACGTGCGTTTTGCTGCAGAAGGCGATCGCTTCCGAGGACATGTCGATGCCGATCACCTGGGCGCTGAACTTCTCCGCGACCAGCGCGGCGTTGCCGCCGCGGCCGCACCCGATCTCCACGACGGTGCGGTCGTTGAGGTCGACCGGCCCGAGGACTTCGAACACCAACCGGACCGAGTTGGCGTTGAACGTGCCCGGGCGAATGTCGAACGCGGATTCGTCATTGGAACCCAGCGACGCGTACCCATAATTGAGGAAAAACGATGAATCAGCGACACCGGCATCCTCAAGGCGGCGGCTGAGCAAATTATAAAAGCTTTTCCACCCGCCGGCGGTCGTGGAAAGTAGGTCGTCAGCGAGGTGCTCCGACATTGCAACGGGTGAATTATCCTTCGACTCGACCTGTGCCGAAGATTCGCTATGGCTATCCATTTATGTCGCCCCAACCAGATCTGCTTTGACCCATGATCGGTCACATGGTGTCTTTATTGTGGATATTCGATTCGAAATTCACCCGGTTCAACGTGCCGCCCAATCAGGTTGCATGCTACACGACCGGCACGCGACCGGAAGGGGCTCAAGCTTCGCGCGTCAGGCCTCATGAATTCATCTAGTCCGGGGCCGCCGCGACCGCGCGAATTCGGTAAGGCGACGTGGCCGATGCGCTACCCGGAAGCGTCGATGTGTGCGGTCCCGAAGACGGCCGCTTCGTCGCGTTCGGAAGTTCGGAAGTTCGGAAGTCCGGAAGTTCGGAAGAGAGCGTCGCCGAATGTGCGGGCCCGTCGTAACCGGGCGGCAACCGTGATCAAGCCGGCCGCAGGCTCGAAGACGTGTAGTCGCGACGAGAGGGCGTAGTTCCCGAGGCTGCGACGAGTCCCGCCGGGCGGCTCCGCAATTTCGACACCTATATACATATGTGCGTCGCGGACGGCGATCGAAGTCCCGGCGGCCGGTCGGTCCTTGCCGACGGTCCCCTGCCTGCGGGTTCTGCCCGCGACGCCGCGGGTGAGCGCCGCGCCGAGGCCGGTGGCCGCCGTTTCGGCAGACCACGCGTAGGGGAGCGGGCGCTAAAACCGTACCAATAGTTCGTCTAGGCAACATTCCGGATGTGGTCGTGCCAGTAGATCGCCGCCACCTCAAATTCTGCGAAGGCTTAGACAAGCTCTGTGGGGCTCCAGTATGGTTTAGAACTTGTTATACCCATGTCCAGTTAGACGGTCTGGAGACGCGGTGAGCACTAATCCGTTCGACGACGACGACGGCAGTTTTTTCGTCTTGGTCAACCACGAGGAACAGCACAGCCTGTGGCCGGCGTTCGCCGATGTTCCAGCCGGCTGGAGGGTGGTGCACGGCGAAGCGGACCGCGCAGCGTGCCTGGACTACATCGAACAGAACTGGACCGATATACGGCCGAAAACTCTGCGCGAACGGTTAGCGGCGGGACAGGGGTTTGATAGGTAATCCCGATGGAACTTGATGACCGGGCTCTCCCGCTGACGCGGGGACAGCTGGACATTTGGCTCGCGCAGGAAACGGGTCACTCCGGTACGGAGTGGCAGCTCGGCGTCCTTGTGCGATTCGACGGCACGGTGGACCGAGACCTGCTCCAGCGGGCGATCCGTCACGCGATGCGGGAGGCCGAACCGGCCCGGGCCGCCGTCTTCGAAGTGGATGGCCGGGTTTTCCAGAAGGCGATCGATTACCCGGACTTCGAGGTGGCCTTCCACGACCTGAGCGACACGCGCCATCCGGTGCAGGAAGCCCGTCGGATGGCGTTGTCGATACAACGCACGCCATTGCCCCCGGCCGGCCCGCTGTTCAAGTTTGCTTTATTCCAAACATGGTCCGATGAATTCTATTTGTTCGGCTGCTTCCATCACATGATCGTGGACGGCACCGGAATCACGCTTATCGCGAATCGAATTGCAACCGTCTACGCCGCAATTGTTTCGAACGCACCCATTCCTCCCGCTTTCTTCGGCTCTCTGGAGGAATTGGTTCGGTGCGAATCAGAATACGAAGCGTCCGCCGATTACGCGGAAGATCAGGATTATTGGACCAGGAATCTCCCACCGGAAAGCGGGCCGCAAAACGGGTTCCTGCCGGCCGCGGAAGAGGAGGGGGACCGGTCCCAGCCGTCCGCGCCGGTTCGCCTGGACCCCGCCCTCCTTCGACGCGTTCAAGAACTGGCCGACGGGTGGAATGTGCCGCGTTCGTCGGTCATCACCGCGGCGTGCGCCCTCCTGGTGCGCGGGTGGTGCGCCGAGGGCTCGGAGGTGGTGCTCGAGTTTCCGGTGAGCCGGCGCGTGCGTCCGGAGTCGAAGACGCTGCCGGGGATGGTTTCCGGCGTGGTGCCGCTGGTGTTGAGCGTTTCGCCGCAATCCACGGTCGCCGGCTTTTGCGAGTATGTCGATGCGCGGATCCGGGAGGCGTTGGACCATCAGCGGTTCCCGGTGCACGCCCTCGAACGCAAGGCCGGGGCCGGACAGCGAGCCGACCGGGTGAGCGTCAACTTCATGCCGTCGAAGATGACGATGGACTTCGCCGGTGTCGCCGCGTCTGCGTCGTTCACCAATCCCGTTCAGGTGGGCGCCTTCGCGTTGATGTTCTCCGGCGGCGGCGACCAGCTTTTCCTCAGCACGGCGGGCGCCGGGAGCCCGCTCGCGAATTTCGAGGTCTCCGAATTGGCGAAACGGCTGGGCCGGGTGCTGATGGCGATGACCACCGATCCGGGCCGGCGGCTCTCGTCGATGGACCTGTTCGAAAACGCCGAGCTGCACGGGCTCGACGGGTGGGGTAACCGCGCGGTGTTGAGCCGGCCGGCACCCGCTTCGTCGTCGATCCCGGCGCTGTTCTCCGCCCAGGCCGCCCGCGCGCCGGAGGCGGTGGCGATCACGTTCGGGGAATCGTCGTGGACCTACCGCGAGGTCGAGCAGGCCGCCGACCGGTTGGCGCACCTGCTGGCGGGCCACGGGATCGGCCCGGGGCAGCGGGTGGCGCTGTTGTTGCCGCGGTCGGCCGAGGCGATCGTGGCGATCCTGGCGGTGCTCAAGACCGGGGCGGCGTATGTGCCGATCGACCCGGCGGTGCCGGCGGCCCGAATCGAGTTCATGCTCGACGACGCCGCGCCGACCGCGGCGATCACCGCCGCCGGCCTGGCCGACCGGCTCGCCGGCCGCGACCTGCTCGTCATCGACGTCGCGAACCTGGCGGGCCCCGCCGTCGGCCCCGAATCCGGCGCCGCGCTGCCGATGCCGGAGCCGGACAACATCGCTTACCTCATCTACACCTCGGGGACCACGGGCGTGCCCAAGGGGGTGGCCATCACCCATCACAACGTGACCCGGCTGCTGGAGTCCCTGGCCGTCGAACTGTCGCCGGGGCAAGTGTGGTCGCAGTGGCACTCGTTGGCATTCGACGTCTCGGTGTGCGAGATCTGGGGTGCGCTGCTGTCCGGCGGGCGCCTCGTGGTGGTGCCCGAGTCGGTGGCGCGTTCGCCCGAGGATTTCCATGCGTTGTTGGCCCAAGAACGGGTCGAGGTCTTGAGCCAGACCCCGTCGGCGTTTTATGCGCTGCAAACCGCCGACGCGCTCTCGCCCGAGCTCGGGCGTCAGCTGGAACTGCGGGCGGTGATCTTCGCCGGTGAGGCACTGGAACCGCAGCGGTTGCGGACGTGGCTGGACAATCATCCCGAATCACCGCGGCTGCTCAACTTGTACGGCACCACCGAGACGACGGTGCACGCCTCGTTTCGGGAGATCCTCCCCGAGGATGTCGACGGCTCCGCCAGTCCGATCGGCGTGCCGTTGGGCCAGTACGCGTTCTTCGTGCTCGACGGGTGGATGCGTCAGGTGCCGGCCGGCGTGGTCGGGGAGTTGTACGTGGCCGGCGGCGCCGCGGGGTGCGGGTACTGGCGGCGTCCGGGTTTGACGTCGACGCGGTTCGTGGCGTGCCCGTTCGGCGAGCCCGGCGCGCGCATGTATCGCACCGGCGACCTGGCGTGGTGGGGCGCCGACGGGCAGCTGCGGTATGTCGGGCGCGCCGACGAGCAGGTCAAGATCCGCGGCTTCCGCATCGAGCTCGGCGAAGTCCAAGCCGCGCTCGCCGACCTGGACGGGGTCGAGCAGGCGGTGGTGCTCGCGCGCGAGGACCGCCCCGGTGACAAACGCCTGGTGGGATACGTGACCGGGTCCGCCGAGCCCGCCGCCGCGCGCGCCGCGCTGGCCGAGCGGTTGCCGGCGTACATGGTGCCGGCCGCGGTGGTGGTGATCGACGCGGTGCCCCTGACGGTCAACGGCAAACTCGACAAGCGGGCCCTCCCGGCACCCGAGTATCAGGACGTCGACCGCTATCGGGCCCCGGGCAACGCGGTCGAGGAGATCCTGGCCGACATCTACGCGCAGGTGCTCGGGCTGGAGCGCGTCGGGGTGGACGAGTCGTTCTTCGAGCTCGGCGGGGACAGCATCCTGTCGATGCAGGTGGTGGCGCGCGCGCGGGCCGCCGGCGTGGTGTGCCGACCGCGGGATATTTTCGTCGAGCAAACCGTGGCCCAGCTGGCCCGGGTTGCCGAAGTGGCCACCGGTGACGCCGATTTCGGCGACGAGGGCCTCGGTCCGCTGGACGCGACACCGATCATGCGCTGGCTGCGCGGTGTCGAGGGGCCGGTCGATCAGTTCAACCAGACGGTGTCGGTGCAGGCCCCCGCGGGGGCGACGGAGGCCGACGTGGTGGCGGTGTTGCAGGCCGTGCTGGATCGCCACGCCATGCTGCGGCTGCGGGTCGAGGATGACGGCGCCGGCGGCTGGGCGCTGACGGTGCCCGAGGCCGGCTCGGTGGACGCCCGCGGGTGCCTGCGCGCGGTGCCGGTGTTGTCCGACGACGCGGTGGTCGAGGCGCGGTCGCGGCTGAACCCGGCGGCCGGGGCGATGCTCAGCGCGCTGTGGGCGGCCGACACCGGGCAGTTGGTGTTGATCGTTCACCACCTGGCCGTCGACGGGGTGTCGTGGCGGATCCTGCTCGAGGACCTCAACATCGCCTGGGCCCAGCACCGCGGCGGGCAGCAGTTGGTGTTGCCGGCGCCCGGGACGTCGTTTGCCCACTGGGCTTCGCTGTTGGCCGAGCACGCGCGCCGCCCCGAGGTGGTGGCGCAGGCCGACGCCTGGCGGCAGATCGCGGCGGCGCCCGCGGCCCTGCCGGCGGTGCGTCCCGAGGTGGATACCTATGTCAGCGCGGGCAACCTGTCCGCGCAGCTCGACGCCGAGACCACCCGCGCGCTGCTCGACGAGGTGCCGGCGGCGTTTCATGCCGGGGTGCACGAGATCCTGTTGATCGCGTTCGCCTTGGCCGTGGCCGAATTCGTGGGCGGCGGCGGCGCGCCGATCGTCATCGACGTGGAGGGCCACGGGCGCCAGGAGGAACTGGCCCCCCATGTCGACCTGTCCCGCACGGTCGGGTGGTTCACCACCAAGTACCCGGTGTCGCTCGCGGTCGGCGGGCTGGACTGGGCGCGGGTGGTGGCCGGCGACGCGCGCCTGGGGACGGTCGTCAAAGACGCCAAAGAGCAGCTCCGCGCGCTGCCCGACGGCCTGACCTACGGCGCGTTGCGGTACTTGAACGACGACGTCGACCTGCCCCCCTCCGACCCGCCGATCGGGTTCAACTACCTCGGCCGCCTCGGTGCGACGGCCGAGGTGTCCGGCGACGTTTGGCGCCTCAGCCAGGGCGGCTGGTCGGTCACCGACGTCGCCGCCGCCATTCCCATGCCGCTGATGCACACCGTGGAGCTCAATGCCAGCACGGTCGACGCCGACACCGGCCCACAGCTGCACGCCCGCTGGACCTGGGCGCCCTCGACGCTGGACCACGCGCAGGTCAGCCGGCTGAGCCGGTTGTGGTTCGACGCGTTGGCCGGCATCTGCGCCCATGTGCGCGGCGGCGGGGGCGGGTTGACGCCCTCCGACATCGCGGCCGGCCTGAGCCAGCAACAAATCGACGACCTCCAGCGGCAATATGCGGATAGCTGACGTATTGCCACTGACCCCCTTGCAGCAGGGGCTGTGGTTCCATGCCATCACCGCCGACGGCGGCGACGACGTCTATTCGGTGCAGCTGGAGATCGCGCTGAGCGGTCCGGTGGATCAGGACCGCCTGCGCGACGCGGTGCAGGCGGTGGTCACCCGCCACCCCAACCTGGCGGCCCGGTTCTCCGACAAGTTCGACCAGCCGGTGCAGATCATCCCGGCCGATCCTGTGGTGCCCTGGCGCTACGTCGACCTTCGCGGGGGCGGCCCGGACCTCGCCGAGCAGATCCAGCAGGTGTGCGTGGCCGAACGCGCCGCGGTCTGCAACCTCACCAACCAGCCGGCCTTCCGCGCCGCGCTCATCGGCACCGCCGAGGATCAGCACCGCCTGGTGCTCACCAATCACCACATCGTGCTGGACGGCTGGTCGCTACCGATCCTGGTCGGGGAGATATTCGCCAGCTATCACGGGCGGTGGCTGCCCGCGGCGGCGAAGTACCGCAGCTACGTGACGTGGCTGACCGGTCGCGACCTGGACGCCGCGCGCGAAGCCTGGCGCGAGGTGTTGGCCGGATTCGACACCCCCACCTTGGTGGCCCCGGCGGGCCGGTTGGGCCTGGGGCCGCGGGGCGTCGCGTCGTTCCGGGTGCCCGAGCAGACCACGCGGGCGGTCGGCGAGCTGGCACGCTCCAGCCACACCACCGTCAGCACCGTGGTGCAGTCCGCCTGGGCCCAGCTGCTGATGTGGCTGACCGGCCGGCCCGACGTCGCCTTCGGCACGACGGTGTCGGGCCGGCCGCCCGAGGTGCCCGGCGCGGACTCGATGGTGGGCCTGTTCATCAACACGGTGCCGGTGCGGGCCCGCATCACGGCGACCACCACCACCGCCGACCTGCTCGATCAGCTGCAGAACTCTTACAACCACACGATCGACCACCAGCACCTGGCGCTGAGCGAGCTGCACCGCATCACCGGCCAGGACCACCTGTTCGACACCATTTTCGTGTACGAGAACTACCCGCTCGACGCGGCCGCGCTGTCCGGCACCGACGGGCCGGCCATCACCGATTTCACCCACCGCGAGTACAACCACTACCCGCTCGCGGTCCAGGCCATGCCGGGCACCGAGATGGGTCTGCGGGTGGAATTCGACACTGGCGTGTTCGCCGCGGCCGACATCGAAACGCTGATCGAGCGGTTCAAGCGGGTGCTGGCGGCGATGACCGCCGATCCGAGGCGGCGGTTGTCGTCGATGGATGTCCTCGACGCCGCCGAGCACGCCCAGCTTCAGAGGTGGGGCAATCGCGCGGGGTTGACCCAGCCGGTCGGCGTGCCGGTGTCGATCCCGGTGCTGTTCGGCGCGCAGGTGGCGCGCACGCCGGAGGCGGTGGCGATCAGCGCGGGCGAGCGTTCGTGGACCTACCGCGAGGTCAAGCAGGCGGCCAACCGGCTGGCGCACTTGCTGGCCGACCAGGGCGTGGGTCCTGGGCAGCGGGTCGCGCTGTTGTTGCCGCGGTCGGCCGACGCCGTCGTCGCGATGCTGGCGGTGCTCAAAACCGGCGCGGCGTACGTGCCGATCGATCCGACGGTGCCGGCGGCCCGGATGGGGTTTGTGCTCGATGATGCCGAGCCGATCGCGGCGATCACGACCGTCGGCCTGGCGGATCGGCTGGACGGGCGCGATGTGGCGGTCATCGACATCAACGACCCCGCCATCGACGGTCAGCCCAGCACCCCGCTGCCGGCGCCCGCCCCGGACGACGTCGCCTACCTCATATACACGTCGGGCACCACCGGAACCCCCAAGGGCGTGGCGATCCCGCATCGCAACGTGACCCGGCTGCTGGACACGCTGGACGCCGACCTTGAGCTGGCGGGGCAGGTGTGGTCGCAGTGCCACTCGCTGGCTTTCGATTTTTCGGTGTGGGAGATCTGGGGGGCGCTGCTCTACGGCGGCCGGCTGGTGATCGTGCCCGATTCGGTGGTGCGCTCGCCGCAAGACCTGCACGCCTTGCTGGTGGCCGAAGAGGTCACCGTGTTGAGTCAGACCCCGTCGGCGTTTTATGCGTTGCAGACCGCCGACGCGGCGCAGCCCGAGCCGGAACCCCGCCTGAAGCTCGAGGCCGTGGTGTTCGGCGGCGAGGCGCTGGAACCGCACCGGCTGAAGAACTGGCTGGACAAACATCCCGGTTTGCCGCGGCTGATCAACATGTACGGCATCACCGAGACGACCGTGCACGCCTCGTTCCGGGAGATCGTCGCCGGCGACGTGGACACCCTGGCCAGCCCCATCGGGGTGCCGCTCGCCCATCTGGGATTTTTCGTGCTCGACGGGTGGCTGCGGCCGGTCCCGGCGGGCGTGGTGGGGGAGTTGTACGTGGCCGGTGCCGGGGTGGCGGACGGCTACGTCGGCCGGCCGGCGCTGAGCTCGACGCGGTTCGTGGCGTGCCCGTTCGGGGAGCCGGGACAGCGGATGTACCGCACCGGGGACCTGGTGTGGTGGGGCGCCGACGGGCAGCTGCGCTACGTGGGACGGGCCGACAAGCAGGTCAAGATCCGCGGCTATCGCATCGAACTCGGCGAAATCCAGGCGGCGCTGGGTGCGCTGGACGGCGTCAAGCAGGCCGCGGTGATCGCCCGCGAGGATCGCCCCGGGGACAAGCGCCTGGTGGGCTACGTCACCGGGCCCGCGGATCCGGCCTCGTTCGCGGCGTCGGCGCGTGCGGCGCTGGCCGAGCGGCTCCCGGCGTACATGGTGCCGGCCGCGGTGATGGTGATCGAGGCGCTGCCGCTGACGGTCAACGGCAAGCTCGACACCCGCGCCCTGCCGGCACCCGAATATCAGGACGGCGGCCACTACCGCGCCCCGACCAACGCCGTCGAGGAGCTGCTGGCCGGCATCTACGCGCAGGTTCTGGGCGTGGAGCCGCCGCGGCTGGTCGGGATCGACGATTCGTTCTTCGATCTCGGCGGGGATTCGCTGTCGGCCGTGCGCCTGATCGCCGCGGTGAACAGCGGCCTGGACGCCGGCCTCTCGGTGCGCACGTTGTTCGAGGCGCCCACCGTCGCCCAGCTGGCGACGCGCATCGGTGGGGACGAAGCCCGGTTGGAGCCCCTGGTGCCTTTCGCGGCCGTCGAGCGGCCCGCGGTGATTCCGCTGTCGTTCGCCCAGAGCCGGTTGTGGTTCATCGACCAGTTCCAGGGCCCCTCGACGATCTACAACATGGCGGTCGCGCTGCGGCTGCGCGGGCGGATGGATGCCTTCGATGAGGAAGCGCTGGGCGCGGCGCTGGCCGACGTGGTGGTCCGGCAGGAGAGCCTGCGCACCCTGTTCGCCGCGCGCGACGGCATACCGCGCCAGCTGATCGTGCCCCCCGACCGGGCCGACTTCGGCTGGGCCGTCGTCGACGCCGTCGGCTGGGCGGAAAGCCGGCTGGCCGAGGCCCTCGACGCCGTGGCCCATCACCGATTCGATCTGGCGGCCGAGATCCCCATGCGGGCAAGGCTTTTCCGGGTCGCCGACGATGACCACGTGCTGGTGGCCGTCGTGCACCACATCGCCGCCGACGGCGCGTCGATCGCCCCGCTGGTGCGGGATCTCGGGGTGGCCTACGCCAGCCGCAGGGTGGGGCAGGCCCCCGACTGGGCCGATCTGGCGGTGCAGTACGCCGACTACACGTTGTGGCAGCGCGCGCAGCTCGGGGATCTCAGCGACAGCGGCAGCCGCATCGCCGCGCAGTTGGCCTACTGGCAAGAGGCTCTCGCCGGGATGCCGGAGCACCTGCAACTGCCCACCGATCGGCCCTACCCGCCGGTCGCCGACTACCGCGGCGCGAGCGTGTCGGTGGACTGGCCCGCCGAGCTGCAGCGCCAGGTCGCCCGGGTGGCCCGGGAACACAACGCCACCAGCTTCATGGTGATGCAGGCCGCGATGGCCGTGCTGCTGGCCAAGCTCAGCGCGAGTTCCGATGTGTCCGTAGGGTTTCCGATCGCCGGGCGCGGGGACCCCGCGCTGGACGAGCTGGTGGGCTTCTTCGTCAACACCCTGGTGTTGCGGGTCGATCTGGCCGGTGACCCCAGCGTCGCCGAACTGCTCGCCCAGGTGCGGGCGCGCAGCCTGGCCGCATACGAGCACCAGGACGTGCCGTTCGAGGTGCTGGTGGAAAGGCTCAACCCGACCCGAAGCCTGACCCACCACCCGCTGGTCCAGGTGATGCTGGCCTGGCAGAGCGGGCAGGGTCAGGGCCCGACCGGCCCGGCGGCCGGCTTGGCCTTGGGCGGGTTGCAGGTCACGCCGTTGCCGCTGGACACCCGGACGGCCCGCACCGACCTGGCGTTCTCCCTGGGCGAGACGTGGACCGACGCCGGCGAGCCCGCCGGAATCGCCGGGGCGGTCGAATTCCGGACCGACGTGTTCGACGCCGCCAGCATCGAAACGCTGATCGAGCGACTCCAACGGGTGTTGGCCGCCATGACGGCGGATCCGTCGCGCCGGCTGTCGTCGGTGGATCTGCTCGACGAGGCCGAGCGCGCCTGCCTCGACGAGGTGGGCAACCGGGCGGTCCTGACGGCCCCCGCCCCGGCGGCGGTGTCGGTACCGGAGCTGTTCGCCGCGCGGGTGGCCCGGGCCCCCGAGGCGCCGGCGGTCACCTTCGAGGGCCGGTCGATCACCTACCGGGAACTCGACGACGCCGCTAACCGGTTCGCGCACTTGCTGTCCGGCCAAGGCGTCGGCCCCGGCGCCTGCGTGGCGTTGTTGCTGGAGCGGTCGGCCCAGGCCGTCGTGGCCATGCTGGCCGTGCTGAAGACCGGGGCGGCCTACCTGGCCATCGACCCGGCGCTGCCCGCGGCACGCGTCGACTTCATGCTGGACGACGCCGCGCCGGTCGCCGCGGTCACCACCGCCGCACTGGCCGACCGGCTGGACGGGCGGGACCTGACGGTCATCGACATCGACGACCCCGCCGTCGAAAACCAGCCCGCCACCGCGCCGCCGGCGCCGTCGGCCGACGACATCGCCTACCTGATCTACACCTCGGGCACCACCGGGACGCCCAAGGGTGTCGCCATCGCCCACCGCAACCTGGCCCACCTGGCGCCGTCGACACCCACATCGCTGCCCGCGACCCAGGTGTGGACGCAATGCCACTCCTATGCCTTCGACTTCTCGGTGTGGGAGATCTGGGCCGCGCTGCTCGGCGGCGCGCGGCTGGTGGTGGTGCCCCAGTGGGTCGTCGCCTCACCGGACGACTTCCACGACCTACTGGCCCGCGAACGGGTCAACGTGCTCACCCAGACGCCGTCGGCGGTGGCCGCCCTGTCCCCGCAGCGGCTGGAGGCGGAGGCGTTGCTACTCGGCGGCGAGGCGTGCTCGGCCGAGGTGGTGGACCAGTGGGCGCCCGGGCGGGTGGTGATCAACGCCTACGGCCCCACCGAGGCGACCGTCTACGCCTCGATGAGCGCGCCGTTGACGGCGGGCACCGGGGCGGCCCCGATCGGTGGACCGGTGTCGACGTCGGCGCTGTTCGTCCTGGACGAGTCGTTGCGGCGGGTGCCGGCCGGGGTGGTCGGGGAGTTGTACGTGGCCGGGCGGGGCGTGGGCGTCGGATACGTGGGGCGGACCGGGCTGACCGCGTCGCGCTTCGTGGCCTGCCCATTCGCCGGCGCGGACGCGCCCGGGACGCGCATGTACCGCACCGGCGACCTGGTGCGGTGGCGCGCCGACGGGCAGCTGCAATACCTGGGCCGCGCCGACGAGCAGGTCAAGATTCGCGGCTATCGCATCGAACCGGGCGAAGTCCGCGCCGCGCTGGCCGCGTTCGACGGCGTGGAGCACGCGGTGGTGGTCGCCCGCGAGGACCGTCCCGGCGACAAGCGCCTGGTGGGATACATCACCGGGACCGCGGATCCGGCCGCGGTGCGATCCGCGTTGGCCGACCGGCTGCCGGCCTACATGGTTCCCGCCGCGGTGGTGGGGTTGGACGCGCTGCCGTTGACGGTCAACGGCAAGCTCGACTCCCGTGCCCTGCCCGCGCCGGAATACGACGCCACCGATCGTTACCGCGCACCGACCACCCCGACCGAGGAGATCCTGGCCGGCATCTACGCCCAGGTGTTGGGCGTCGACCGGGTCGGGGTGGACGACTCGTTCTTCGACCTGGGTGGGGATTCGCTGTCGGCGATGCGTCTGGTCGCCGCGATCAACAGCGGCCTGGGCGCCGCCGTCGCGGTCCGCGCCGTGTTCGAGGCGCCCAGCGTGGCCCAGTTGGCGACGCGAATCCACGGCGGCGAGGGCGTGCTGGAGCCGTTGGTGGCCGCGGCGCGGCCCGCGGTGGTTCCGCTGTCCTTCGCCCAGAACCGGTTGTGGTTCATCGACCAGTTGCAGGGCCCGTCGCCGGTGTACAACCTGGCGGTCGCGCTGCGGCTGCGCGGGCCGCTGGACGCCGACGCGTTCTGCGCGGCGCTGGCCGACGTGGTGGGCCGCCACGAAAGCCTGCGCACGCTGTTCACCGCCCCCGACGGAATACCGCAACAGCTGGTGCTGGCCGCCGAGCGGGCCGACTTCGGTTGGGACGTGGTCGACGCGGCCGCGTGGTCGCCGGGCCGGTTGCAGGAGGCCATCGAGGAGACCGCGCGGCACAGCTTTGATCTCGCCGCCGAGATCCCTTTGCGGTCAAAGCTTTTCCGCGTCGCCGACGACGAACACGTGCTGGTGGCCGTGGTGCATCACATTGCCGCCGACGGGCTGTCGATCCCCCCGCTGGTGCGTGACATCGCCGTGGCCTACGCCAGCCGCTGCGTGGCGCAGGCCCCCGGCTGGACGCCGTTGCCGGTGCAGTACATCGACTACACGCTGTGGCAGCGCGCGCAGTTCGGCGATCTGACGGATCCCGACAGCCCGATCGCCGCGCAGCTGGAGTACTGGCAGCACGCCCTGGCGGGGATGCCCGAGCGGCTCGGCTTGCCCACCGACCGGCCCTACCCCCCGGTCGCCGACCAACGGGGCGCCAGCGTCGCGGTGCATCTGCCCGTCGAGTTGCAGCGGCAGGTCGTGCGGGTGGCCCGCGAACACAACGCGACCAATTTCATGGTGATGCAGGCGGCGCTGGCGGTGCTGCTGGCCAAGCTCAGCGCGAGTTCCGATGTGGCGGTGGGGTTCCCGATCGGCGGGCGCCGCGACCCCGCGCTGGACGAGTTGGTCGGTTTCTTCGTCAACACGCTGGTGCTGCGCGTGGATGTGACCGGCGACCCCAGCGTCGCCGAGCTGCTCGCCCAGGTGCGGGCGCGCAGCCTGGCCGCCTATGAGCACCAGGACGTGCCGTTCGAAGTGGTCGTCGAGCGGCTGAACCCCACCCGATCGCTCACCCACCACCCGCTCGTGCAGGTGATCCTGGCCTGGCGGACGCTGCACGACACCACCGGCGACCCCACCGCCCGGTTCGCGTCGGGGGAGCTCGAGCTCACCCAGATGCCGGTGGACACCGGCACCGCCCGCATGGACCTGGCGTTTGCGCTGGAGGAGCACGTGGACGCCGACGGCGAGCCGGCCGGCATCGGCGGGGTGGTGGAATTTCGCACCGACGTGTTCGACGCGGCCACCATCGAAACGCTGATCGAGCGTTTGCAGCGCGTGCTGGTCGAGATGACCGCCGACCCGACCCGGCGGCTGTCGTCGATCGGCGTGCTCGACGACGTCGAGCGCACCCGGTTGGCGGATTGGGGCAACCGGGCGGCGCTGACCGAGCCGGTCGGCCCGCCGGTGTCGATTCCGGACCTGTTCGCCGCGCAGGTGGCGCGGGTGCCGGACGCCGCAGCGGTGACCTGCGAGGGCCGCTCGATGACCTATCGCGAGCTCGACGAGGCGGCCAACCGGCTGGCGCGCCGGCTGACTGGCGGGGGCGTCGGCCCGGGTCGGCGCGTGGCGCTGCTGCTTCCCCGCTCGGCCGAGGCCATCGTCGCGATCCTCGCGGTCGTCAAGACCGGGGCGGCGTACGTGCCGATCGACCCGGCGGTGCCCGAGGCGCGGATGCAGTTCGTGCTCGGCGACGCGGCGCCGCTCGCCGCGATCACCACCGCGGAGTACCGCCCCCGGCTGGCCGGACGCGATCTGCTGATCGTCGACGTCGACGACGCCGACGACCCCGCCGTCGACACCCGCCTCGGCACCGCACGGTCGGTGGCTTGCCCGGACGACGTCGCCTACATCATCTACACCTCGGGCACGACCGGAACGCCGAAGGGCGTGGCCGTCCCGCACAGCAACGTGACCCGGCTGCTTGCGACGCTGGCCGGCAACATGGAGCTCGAGGGCCGGGTGTGGACGCAGTGCCACTCGTTGGCGTTCGACTTCTCGGTGTGGGAGATCTGGGGCGCGCTGCTGTACGGCGGGCGCGTGGTGGTGGCGCCGGACTCGGTGGTGCGCTCGCCCGAGGAGCTGCACGCGCTGCTGGTGGCCGAACGGGTCAGTGTCCTGAGCCAGACCCCGTCGGCGTTCTATGCCCTGCAGGCCGCCGACGCGTTGCAGCCCGAGCTGGGGTCCCGGTTGGAGCTGGAGGCCGTGGTGTTCGGCGGCGAAGCGCTCGAACCGCAGCGCCTGCGCGCGTGGCTGGACGCTCACCCTGCCCGGCCCCGGCTGATCAACATGTACGGCATCACCGAGACGACGGTGCACGCCTCGTTCCGGGAGATCGTCGCCAGCGACGTCGACACCGCCGTGAGCCCCATCGGGGTGCCGCTGGCCCACCTCGGTTTCTTCGTGCTCGACGGGTCGCTGCAGCCCGTGCCCCCCGGGGTGGTCGGCGAGTTGTACGTCGCCGGCGCCGGGTTGGCGCACGGGTACATCGGCCGCGCGGGTCTGACGGGGACGCGGTTCGTCGCGTGCCCGTTCGTCAGCGCGGGAGCGCTGGGACAAAGGATGTATCGCACCGGGGACCTGATGTCCTGGGGCGCCGACGGGCAGCTGCGCTACATGGGCCGCGCCGACGAGCAGGTCAAGATCCGCGGCTATCGCATCGAGCTGGGCGAGGTCCAGGCGACGTTGAACGGCCTGGACGGGGTCGAGCAGGCGGTGGTGATCGCCCGCGAGGACCGCCCCGGCGACAAACGCCTGGTGGGATACGTGACCGGACCGGTGGACCTGGCCGAGGTGCGCGCCGCGCTGGCCGACCGGCTGCCGGCCTACATGGTGCCGTCCGCGGTGGTGGCGTTGGACGCGCTGCCGCTGACGGTCAACGGCAAGCTCGACACCCGCGCCCTGCCGGCGCCGGAGTATCAGGACGTCGACCACTACCGCGCCCCCGCCGACGCGGTCGAGGAGATCCTGGCCGGCATCTATGCACAGGTGCTGGGGCTGGAGCGCGTCGGCGTCGAGGAGTCGTTCTTCGAGCTCGGCGGGGATAGCATCCTGTCGATGCAGGTGGTGGCGCGGGCGCGCGCCGCCGGCGTGGTGTGCCGGCCCCGCGACATCTTCGTCGAGCAAACGGTGGCGAAGCTCGCCCGGGTGGCCGGGGTGGTCGCCGACGACGCCGAGGTGATCGACGAGGGCGTCGGCGCGGTGGTGGCCACCCCGATCATGCGCTGGCTGCGCAGTGTCGACGGTCCGGTGACGGAGTTCAACCAGACGGTGCTGGTGCAGGCCCCGGTCGGGGTCACCTCGTCCGACGTGGTCGCGGTGCTGCAGGCCCTGCTCGATCGGCACGCGATGTTGCGGCTGCGCGTCGACGACGACGGCGCCGACGGGTGGTCCGTCACGGTGCCCGAACCCGGTTCGGTCGACGCGCGCGGGTGCCTGCAAACGGTGGACGTGCTGTCCGACGACGCGGTGGTGGCGGCGCGGTCGCGGTTGGACCCGGCCGCCGGGGTGATGGTGAGCGCGCTGTGGGCGGCGCCCACCGGCCAGTTGCTGTTGATCGTTCACCACCTGGCGGTCGACGGGGTGTCGTGGCGGATCCTGCTCGAGGACCTCAACCTCGCGTGGGCCCAGCACCGCGGCGGGCAGCAGGTGGTGTTGCCGGCGCCGAGGACGTCGTTCGCCCGGTGGGCCGCGCTGCTGGCCGAATACGCGCGCCGGCCCGAGGTGGTGGCGCAGGCGCCCGCGTGGCGGCAGATCGCCGCGTTGCCCGCGCAGCTTCCGGCGGTGCAGCCGGCGGTGGATACCTATGCGACCGCCGGGAACCTGTCGGTGGAGCTGGACGCCGAGACCACCCGGATGCTGCTCGGTGAGGTGCCGGCGGCGTTCCACGCCGGGATCCACGAGATCCTGCTGATCGCATTCGCTTTGGCGTGCGCCGAGTTCTTGGGGACCGGCGCGACGCCGGTCGTGATCGACTCGGAGGGCCACGGGCGCCAGGAGGAGCTGGACCCCCATGTCGACCTGTCGCGCACGGTGGGCTGGTTCACCACCAAGTACCCGGTGGCGCTCGCGGTGGGCGGGCTGGACTGGGCGCAGGTGCTGGCCGGCGACGCGGGGCTGGGGGCGGTCATCAAGGACGCCAAAGAGCAGCTTCGGGCGTTGCCGGACGGTCTCACCTACGGGGTGCTGCGCTACCTGAACAGCGACGTCGACCTGGAGGGGGCCGACCCGACGATCGGGTTCAACTACCTGGGCCGGCTGGGCGCCGCGGCGACCGAGGTGTCCGGCGACATCTGGGAGATCCGCCAGGACGGCTGGTCGGTGACCGGCGTTGCCGCGGCGACCCCGATGCCGCTGATGCACACCGTGGAGCTCAACGCCGGCACGCTGGACGCCGCGACCGGTCCGCGCCTGCGTGCGGGCTGGACGTGGGCGCCCTCGGCCCTGGATCAGGCGCAGGTCAGCCGCCTGAGCCGGTTGTGGTTCGACGCGCTGGCCGGAATCTGCGCGCACGTGCGCGGCGGCGGGGGCGGGTTGACGCCGTCGGACATCGCGCCCGCGCGGCTGAGCCAGCTGCAGATCGACGAGCTCGCGCGGCAATACCGCATCGCCGACGTGCTGCCCCTGACCCCCCTGCAGCAGGGGCTGCTGTTTCATGCCAGCACCGCCCAGGGCGGCGACGACGTGTACGCGGTGCAGCTCGATGTCACGTTGAGCGGCCGGCTCGACCAGCACCGCCTGCGTGACGCCGTGCACACGGTCGTCGCCCGCCACCCCAACCTGGCGGCCCGCTTCAGCGCCCGGTTCGACCAGCCGGTGCAGATCATCCCCGCCGATCCCGTGGTGCCCTGGCGCTATCTCGACCTCAGCGGCGGCGACGCCGATCTCGACGAACAGATCCAGCAGGTCTGCGCCGCCGAACGCGCCGCGGTCTACGACCTGGCCGACCATCCGGCCCTGCGGGTCGCGTTGATCCGCACCGCGGACGACCGGCACCGGTTTGTGCTGTCGAACCACCACATCGTGCTCGACGGCTGGTCGCTGCCGATCCTGCTGGGCGAATTGTTCGCCAGCTACTACGGGCAGCGGCTGCCCGCGGCGGGGTCGTATCGCAGGTTTGTGTCCTGGCTGGCCGGCCGTGACCTCGAGGGCGCCCGCGCGGTCTGGCGGGATATGTTCGCCGGCTTCGCCGCGCCCACCCTGGTCGGGCCGCCCGATTGGTTCGGGCTGGGCCGGCGCGGCGTCGCGTCGTTCCGGGTGCCCGAACAGACCACGCGGGCGCTGGGCGAGTTGGCGCGCTCGCGCCACACCACCGTGAGCACCGTCCTGCAGGCCGCCTGGGCGCAGCTGCTGATGTGGCTGACCGGCCAGCGCGACGTCGCCTTCGGCGCCGTGGTTTCGGGGCGACCGGCCGAGGTGCCGGGCGCGGACTCGATGGTGGGCCTGTTCATCAACACGGTGCCGGTGCGGGCGACCGTCACGGGGGAGACGACCGCCGCCGACCTGCTCGATCAACTGCAGGACGACCACAACCGCACGCTGGACCACCAGCACCTCGCGCTGAGCGAGGTGCACCGCGTCACCGGCCACGGACGGCTCTTCGACACCGTTTTCGTGTACGAGAACTACCCGGCCGACGCCGCCGCGTTGGCGGGGACCGACGGGCTGGCCGTCACCGAGATCAGCAACCGCGACTACTACCACTACCCGCTCACGGTCCAAGCGGTGCCGGGCCGCGAGTTGGAGCTGCACGTCCAATTCCGCGCCGACGTTTTCGACCCGGCCGACATCGAGGCGCTGATCGAGCGGTTCCAGGAGACGCTGGTCGCCATGACCGCCGACCCGGCGCGACCGCTGTCGTCGGTCGACGTGCAAGACGAGGGCAAGCACGCGCGCCCGGAGCGGTCGGGCCGCCACGCGCAGCTGGCCCAGCCGGCGGTCGCGGTTCCCGAGCACCATCACAACGGCGAGGGCCACCACGCCCCGACCAGCCTGGTCGAGCAGATCCTGACCGGCATCTACACGCAGGTGCTGGGCGTGGACCGGGTCGGCGTCGACGATTCGTTCTTCGACCTCGGCGGGGACTCCCTTGCCGCGATGCGAGCCACCGCCACGATCAACACGGCCCTCGATGCCAACCTCGACGTAACCGCCCTATTCGAGGCCCCGTCCGTCAGGCGCTTGAGCCAGCGGTTGGGCGGACATGCCCGCTCGGTGGAAGAAGTTCCGGTCATCCCGGATCTCTAGTACCACGCGCGGCTGCTACCACATCGACGGCACGAGGCGATAGCGAACCTTCTGCGTGTATTCGCGGTAGCCGTCCAGCTCTTTTTGGAGGAGCTTCTCCTCGTCGCCGATGCGCCAGGCCAGCACGAGCAGGCCGGGCACGACGAAAATCAGTCCCCAGTAAGAACCGAGCGCCAGGGGGATGCCGACCATCATGATCACGTTGCCGGTGTACATCGGGTGCCGCACCATCCCGTACAGGCCGCTGGAGACGACCTTTTGGTCCGCCTGAACCTGGACGGTCGCCGAGGCGTAGCTGTTCTGAATGATCACCATCGCCACCACACCCAGTCCGATGGCGACCAGAACGTCTCCGACCACGCAAACCGCCGTCGGCACGGGCGACCAGCCGAAGCGATGGTCAAGGGCGCTGACCACGACCATCGCCGCCAGCGACGCGTACAAGCCGGCGATGATGACCCGCTGCGCCATCCGGCCCTCGGCCGCCGGCCCGCCACGCATCCGGGCCTCGAGGGCGGCCGGGTTCATCCGCAGCAAGTACACGGCGGGGATCCAGGCCGAGATGCCGACCACCACCAGAAAAACCCACGCCTGCCAGTAATTGAATGTGCCCGCCGGGAAAAACAGCATCGCGCCGAAGACGACAAACTCGATAACAGCGAAGACCAGCATCTTAGGAATGGTTTTCACCCATCCTCCTTCGTCCGTCCGTACGGCACGCCGATAGCGCGGCCTTCGCGCCGGCGGGCACGCCGGCGGCACAGACTGAAACTACCGTCGCCTACCCGGCGGATGTGCGCGAATGTGGCATTGCCTCGAATGCACCGGCGGGTCAACCCGCCGGTGCGCCGTCAATGCGTGACGGAGAAGGCTTACGGGCGGAAGTGCTCGCCTGGAAGTGACGACCCGCCGGCGGGCATCCGCGCCACCGGAAGCAAGGCGAAATCCGTCTTCGGCGGCATTACGGGCGCGCATTCCCGGGGTGCGTCGTGGCATGAGCCGCCGCGGCGCAGGTGCTCGATCGCCGCGATCACCTGGCGGCCCACCGACATCTGGTACTCGCGCAGGTATTGCACCCGGCGCGGGTCATCCTCCGCCAGGTGGTGGGTGAGCGGATGCTGCGTCTTCCAAACCGCGTCCTGCGCCGCTTCCCCCACGGCTACCAGGAAGTCGTCCTCGTTCATGCTCCCCCGATCGCGCGCCACTCATCCAGTATCGGTAATTCTCCATCTGAAAGCGGGGTTTAGCAATTTTTGTCCCGGCATTTCGCTATTAAACATCCGTCTAGTGAGAATGGATCCAGTAAATTATTTTCGCGATGACAACTATCGCCCGAAAATTGGGGCGCGTCCGGACGTTACGAACTGATCGCCCTGCATAACATGGCATCTGGTACCGACCCGGGCGGACCGAAGGCTCGGTGGTACGAGTCCCTGGGCGCGGGGAGGGCAAATTCCTTTTGGGGGACGCCAAATTGCCTACGACGCAAATTACGATTTTCAGTTAGTTTGCCCGCGCCGGCGCCGGCCGGCCAGGCCAATTCGACCTCACCAGCCCGAACCGCGGGTGGCGAGACGGGCGCGGCGGGGCGGGAGAAATAGCGGGCGCACGTAGCTCCGCAGCGCCGGCGGACCCGCCGCGGCGGGTCCGGCCGTGGCTGGCGGAGGCAATGCCGCGGCACCGGCCTCCGCCGGAACGTGGGTAAGCGATGCCTTAGCCCCGGCGCTAAAGATACGCAAAGTCGGGAATGTCGCACCTAATCGTGATTTAGGATGGATTGCGGCGGAATCCTATGAATGACGTTATGCGTGCCGATCGTGACCGGTGTCGGCAACAGTGACCGCGGTGAGGTGGCGAGAGCGGGCGCCAGGGACGCCGGATGAGCGCCGTTCCCGGCCTGCCGTCGCGGGCGTGAAACGCGATGGACCAAATCTCGTGAAACGTTGTAAGGCACGTGTACAACGGGATACGTTTCCTTGGTCAGTGGATTGTGATCGTCGCGTGGAGGCCTGCGAGCCCGAGGCGGTCTTCGGAGGTCAGCGATGTCGTACCTGATCGCAGCGCCGGATGCGCTCGCGGCGGCGGCGGCGAAGGTGGCGGGTATCGGCTCGTCGATCAGCGCCGCCAACGCGGCAGCGGCGGCCCCCACCACCGGTGTGGTCGCGGCGGCCGGCGACGAGGTCTCGGCGGCGATCGCGTCGGTGTTTTCCGACGCCGCGAAGGAGTTCCAGGCGCTCAGCGCCCAAGTGGCGGGGTTCAACGCCCAGTTCGCCCAGCTCTTGACTGGGTCGGGGGGCGCGTATGCGGCCGCCGAGGCTACCAACGCGGCCGGCATCTCGCCTTACTCGATTTTCGCGCCGATCTGGAATGCGGTGGCGGAGGCCTCCGGCCCGGCGCCGCCGCCCAGGACCGATGTCCTGGCGACCGTGATGTACGAGTTGAACCAGACCAGCCAGCAGCTGGTCGGGGCCCCGCTCTTTTTCGATGGCGCCGATGGGACGCAGGCCAGCCCCAATGGCCAGAATGCCGGCTTGTTGCTCGGCAACGGCGGCAAGGGCTGGGATTCCACCATCGCCGGTGTGGCCGGCGGTAACGGCGGGCAGGCCGCGATCTTCGGCAACGGCGGCGCCGGCGGCCTGGGCGGCGCCGGCGCGGCCGGCGGCAACGGCGGGGCCGCCATCTGGGGAGGCAACGGCGGGGCCGGCGGGGCCGGCGGGGCCTCCCTCACCTCCGGCATCAACGGTGGTAACGGCGGGACCGGCGGCCCCGGTGGATTCTTGTCGGGCGTCGGCGGCGTCGGCGGGGCCGGCGGCAACGCGACCGACGCGACCGGCGGCACCGGCGGGGCCGGCGGCAACACGGGCTTCCTCGGCGGAGCCGAATTGGGCGTCGGCGTTCCGCAAGGCGGCACCGGCGGGGCCGGCGGCCTGAGCCTCACCGGCCAGGGCGGCGACGGTGGTGCCGGCGGGGCCGGCTTCGCGTTGGGCGGCACCGGCGGGGCCGGCGGGCAGGGCGCCACCGGCGGCAACGGCGGCGCGGGCGGTGTCGCGTTCAACCTGGGCTGGGGAACCGCCATCGGTGGGACCGGCGGCGAGGGTGGCATCGGCACGGTTGGCGCCGGGGGCAACGGCGGCCACGGCGGCGGCGCGATCATGGGGCCCTACAACTTCACCGTTGACACCTTCAACGGCCTGGCGATATACCCGCCCGACTGGGGTACCGCCACCGGCGGGGCCGGCGGCACCGGCGGCTTCGGCGTCACGGTCGGCGGCACCGGCGGCACCGGCGGCACCGCTCAGAACTACTTGGCGACGGGACATTCCATCGGCGGCACCGGCGGCACCGGCGGCGGCGGCGCCACCGGCGGCAACGGCGGCAACGGCGGCAACGTCTTCTCGATCACTCCGGGCAACACCACCGTCGGGACCGGCGGCGCGTCCGGCGGGACCGGCGGGACTCCCGGCAACCCCGGGCAGGTCATCACACCGTAGCGAGGGCCGCCGAGGAGGCTCGGCGATCGCCGGGGCCGCCCGCCTCGTAGGCTGAACGCCCATGAACGCCTTCCCGCGGGCACCGATCGAGACGTCGCCGCTGGCCTGGCTGGACGCGGTGGAGAAGCAGCGCCGCGCGGCCGGCCTGCGTCGCTCGCTGCGCCCGCGTCCCGCGGTCACCACCGAGCTGGACCTGGCCTCCAACGACTACCTCGGGCTGTCCCAGCACCCCGACGTGATCGAGGGCGGCGTTGCGGCGCTGCGCATGTGGGGCGCCGGGGCCACCGGCTCCCGCCTGGTCACCGGCGACACCGAGCTGCACCAGGAATTCGAGTCCGAGCTCGCCGAGTTCGTCGGCGCCGCGTCGGGCCTGCTGTTCTCCTCCGGATACACCGCCAACCTGGGCGCCGTCGTCGGCCTGTCCGGCCCCGGTTCGCTGCTGGTGTCCGACGCGCTGTCGCACGCCTCGCTGGTGGACGCGTGCCGGCTGTCCCGCGCCCGGGTGCGGGTGACGCCGCACCGCGACGTGGCGGCCGTGGACGCGGCCCTGGCTTCCCGCGACGAGGAGCGCGCCGTCGTCGTCACCGACTCCGTCTTCAGCGCCGACGGCTCGCTGGCGCCCGTACGCGAATTGCACGAGGCGTGCCACCGTCACCGCGCGCTGCTCATCGTCGACGAGGCGCACGGCCTCGGGGTCCGCGGCGGCGGGCGCGGGCTGCTGCACGAGCTCGGGCTCGCGGGCGCGCCCGACATCGTGATGACCACGACGCTGTCCAAGGCGCTCGGCAGTCAGGGCGGGGCGGTGCTCGGGCCGGCGCCGGTGCGCGCCCACCTGATCGACGCGGCACGGCCCTTCATCTTCGACACCGGCCTGGCGCCGGCCGCGGTGGGCGCCGCGCGGGCCGCGCTGCGCGTGCTGCAGGCCGAGGCGTGGCGGCCGGGCGCGGTGCTCGAGCACGCCCGGTTCCTGGCCGAGACCTGCGACGTGCCGGAAGACCCGCAGTCGGCGGTGGTGTCGGTGATCCTGGGCGATCCGGAGGTGGCGCTGGCCGCCGCGACCGCCTGCCTGGACGCCGGCGTCAAGGTGGGCTGCTTCCGGCCCCCCACCGTGCCGGCCGGGACGTCGCGGCTGCGGCTGTCCGCGCGCGCGTCGCTGGACGACGACGACCTCGAGATCGCCCGCCGGGTGCTGACGGACGTGCTCGCCGTGACGCGCCGTTGACCGTTCTGGTCGTCACCGGCACCGGCACGGGGGTCGGCAAGACGGTCGTCACCGCGGCGCTGGCCTGCCACGCCCGTCAGGCCGGCATCGACGTGGCCGTGTGCAAACCGGTCCAGACCGGCACCGAGGCCGGCGACGACGACCTCGCCGAGGTGGGCCGGCTGTCCGGGGTGACCGAACTCGTCGGCCTGGCGCGGTATCCGCTGCCGCTGGCCCCGGCGGCCGCCGCGGAGCGGGCCGGGACGCCGCTGCCCGCCGGCGAGCGGGTGTTGCGGCTCATCCGCGACCTGGACCGCCCGGGCCGGCTGACGCTGGTCGAGGGCGCGGGCGGCCTGCTGGTCGAACTCGCCGGCGGCGGCGTCACGCTGCGCGACCTCGCCGTCGGGCTGGGCGCGGCGGCGCTGGTCGTGGTGGGCGCGGAGCTGGGCACCCTCAACCACACCGCATTGACATTGGAAGCCCTTGCGACGCATGGTGTTTCGTGTGCCGGGCTGGTCATCGGCAGCTGGCCGGCGAGGCCCGGCCTGGCGGAGACATCGAACCGGTCGGCGTTGGAAGACCTGGCCCCGGTGCGGGCCGCGCTGCCCGCCGGCGCGGCAGGCGCTCCCGACTTCGCGGCCATCAGCGCCGGGGCTTTCGACCGCGACTGGGTGACCGCGCTGGTGCGCTGATGGTCCATTCCATCGAGCTGGTCTTCGACCCCGACACCGAGGCGGCGATACGCCAGCTGTGGGCGGGTCTGGCCGGCGCCGGCATTCCCAGCCAGGCGCCGGCCGGCCGGCCGCACGTGACGCTGGCCGTCGCCGAACGCATCGACCCGGGGGTGGACGAGCTGCTCGGGCCGGTCGCCCGGCGGCTGCCGCTGGCCGCCGCGATCGGCGCGCCGGTGCTGTTCGGGCGGGCGAACGTCGTCTTGGCCCGTCTCATCGTGCCGACGGCCGAGCTGCTGGCCCTGCACACCGAGGTGCACCGGCTGTGCGGTCCGCACCTGACGCCGGCGCCGATGGCCAACAGCCTGCCCGGTCAGTGGACCGGGCACGTGACGCTGGCCCGCCGGGTGGGTGGACCGCAGCTCGGGCGGGCGTTGCGCATCGCGGGCAAGCCCGCGCAGATCGACGGCCGATTCGCGGGATTGCGCCGCTGGGACGGCAACAAAAAGGCCGAGCACCCGATCGGCTGACGTCAGCCGGTCGCTTGTGAATCGTGGGCTTGTGTGTGAATCCAGGGCGGAAAAATCGCCCAGATCTCGCCGTACGCGCACACCGAAAGCCGTGGGCTCACACTGAAAGCCGCGGCTACCCGCCGAACAGCAGGTACAGGCCGGTGAACGTGTAGCCGACCATGACCAGCATCATGGTGAGCTGCCCCGTGAGCTGATGGCCGGCCGGCAGCAACCGCAGGGCCCGGTCGTGCGCGGCGACCACCGCCACGATGTGCCCGGTCACCACGGACGCCACCTTGATCCCGGCGAGCACCGGGGGATGGGCGGAGAGCACGTAGGCGACGTGAAAATGGCTCAGCCCCAACAGGTTCCAGCCGCGACCGAACGGGTCGGCCAGCGCGATCACGGCCTGCTGGCCGCGTTCGACCAGGTAGGACAGGTAGTGCGCGAAGATGTAGCCCACCACGATCGGGATCAACGAATGCGCCATCCGGCCGGGCAGGGCGCGGCGCTGCTCGCGGTCGACGCCGCCGGTGGCCCGCGCCGCGAGCGAAAACGTCACCGCCACAACGGAAATGAACACGATCAGCCCGATCGTTCGCAACAGCGACGACGACAGCGTCGGCGGCAGGCCGAAGCTTCGGGAGATTCCGTCGGCGAACCCGCGCCACGTCGGCGACGACGAGAAACTGTCGAACGCCGTCGACCCGAGCAGCACCGCCAGCAGCACCACCACGCCGGGGCGCACGGGCAGCGACGGCAGGTGATCGAGCGGATTCCCGACGACGATCCTGCCGGTGGCCGGGTTGCGGCGAAACGGGCAGAGGCGCGAGACCGCCATGCTGTACACGCCGAACGGGTCGGCCCGCGCCAGCCAGCGCTGCCCGCACAGCCACGCCCCGACCAGCATCAGCGCGGCATAGATCGCCAGCCACGCCTCGACCAGCGGCAGCGACGCCGAGTTGGGGCTGGCCAGCTCCAGCCACACGAACGCGAACAGGCCCAGCGCGGCGGGCCGATAGCCCCAGCCCTCGGGGTAGGACCACCGCGGGCGGCCGAGCCGCGCCGGCGCCGCGCGCCGCAGCAGCAGATACACCGTGCGCATCGGCGAGATCACCCGCCAGACCGGCCCGAAGAGCAACGACGCCGCCACCAGCCCCACCCACAGCAGCACGTAGAACGCCCCGAGCAGGGCGTTGGACTCCGATTGGGGGCCGCACACCCCGGCCAGCACCACCCACACCGCGAACGCCAGCGCCAGCCCGGCGGCCGTCCAGCGGGTCGCCCGGGCGTCGGCGAAGGCGGTCAGCCCCGACGGCAGCGGGCGGCCGGGCTTGTCCGGGTCAAACCGCGGCCGCCGCCACGCGAACGCGACCAGCGCGAAGGTGAACGTCAGCGCCCACGCCGCCCCGACCATCGCGTACAGGTACGGCACCGGGAGGTCGCCGGACCCGCCCAGGCCGTGCGCGAGCACCGCGGTCGCGCCGCCGGCGCTCACGGCTGGACTTGGATGGTCGCGATCGTGCGGTCCAGGTGATGCAGCTCGACCTCGACGTTGCCGGGCACGTCGACGCTGAACCGAAAGGTTTGGTTGGGCGCCGCCGCGACCGCGAATTCGTGATCGGGCGTGGAGTGGACGTGCAGCTCGTCGGTGGCGTCGCTGTTGACCCGGAAGGTGATTTGCTGGTGCACCTTGGCCAGCAGGGTGGCGTTGGTCGGGGTGACCTGGCCCTTGGCGATGGTGACGTCGACGACGGGGGCCGCGGTGGGGGCCTGGTTCTGCGAACCGCCGCAGGCGACCAGCCCCCACGTCAGCGCGGCCGCCCACGCGGTCACGAGGGCGCGGCGAACCGTCATCGGGCTAAGCCGCCCTGGGGGCCCCGGGCATGGGCTGCTTCTCCTCGACCGGCTCCGGCTCACCCGTCGCGTAGCCGAGGCGCCCGGCGCCCCACGTCAGGGCGGTGATCACCATGAGCGTCAGGAAGAGCACCACGATCCCCCCGGCGGTGAACAGCCACGCCGGCGCGCCCTGGTCGCGTTCGCGCTGCAGGATCGTGACCTCCAGGACGAAGGGCCGCACGCTCTGGGCCAGCGCGGGCACCTCCGCGGCCGGGATGGCGTCGTCGGCCGGCTCATAGATCGGCACCGCCGTCATCGTGTAGCCGTCCTGCACCCGCAGCAGCGTCTTCCATGATCCCCAGACCGGAACCGGCTGGGTGGAGCGGTAGTGCCCGGGCCCGACCTTGGCGAGCCGGTCGATCACCAGGCCGCGTTCGTTCTCCATGCGCCCCTGCCAGGACAGGGTCGTCAGCCACTCCGGGTTGTTGCTGACCATGTCGGGCGGCGTCAGCTGCACGTCCGCCGTCACCATGCGCTTCCCCGGGTGGCTGGGCTGGTCGGTCAGGGTGACGGTGGCGGTGTTCTGTCGGGGCACGTGGATGTGCAGGCCGTTGGCCACCGCCCCGCCGATCACCAACACCGTCAGCGCCACCGCGCCGATGCCGATCTTGCGGCCCGGCAGGCGCTGGCCGGTGAGCACCATCCCGAACAAGGCCCCGCAGATGCCCATCAGCACCGCCACCGGCACCGCCATCGCCAGCGCCTCGCCCCACATCTTCGTCGGCCACGGGTAGTGGTAAACCGCCCCGATCCACAGGGACTCCAGCCACAGCCCGACGGTCCCCACGGCGAGCCCCGATACCGCGCCAAAAGCGATGGGGCGCTTGAACAGTGGGGTCAGCGCCACCAGCTCGACGACCAGCGCCGGGCCCAGGTACAGCGGGAACCAGTTGATCGGCGCTCCCAGGATGGGCCCGACCAGCAATGCCACCCCGCCCCGCAGCGCGATGGCGAACAACGCCGCCACCACCGCGGCGCCCCGCCCCATCGTGAGCCGGGCGGCGACCGCCGCCAGCGCGGCCGCCGCGGCGATCAGCATCGGCTGCAGCACCAGGCGGAATTGCGGGACGCCGAAGTCGAATTCGATCTGGTAGACCGACAGGCCGATGAACAACCCGCCGAACGACAGGTAGCGCAGGAAGGTGATGAACGGGCCGTGCACCAGCTCCTCGGCGTCCTGCGCCTCGCCCTCGCGTTCCAGCATCAGCACCGCGAAAAGCGAAAAGCAGGCGCCGCCGATCATCATCAAATGCGTTGGCCCCCAAAGGGTTACGTCTTGACCGAAGATGCGGTGCCAGATGTCGTCGAGTGGGAACCCGATCATCGCGTACAGCCCGCAACCCGCCATCAGCACACCGCCCACCGGCGCGTACCAGTTGCTGGTGATCCGTACCGCCGCCGGGCCGGGCTTGTCGAACGGCAGCACGACGGACAGCATGCCCGCCACGAAAATCCCGAACAGGCCGATGATGATGAAGTAGTGCGCGGGGTTGGCCAACGGACCGGGATCGCGGCCGTTGCCGATGTGCCAGGACACGTCCCAGATGAACCCGAACAGGGCGCAGATGATCGAGGTGGTGAAGACCAGCACCGGCAGGGCCACCCAGTTCGGGCGGTGGAACTTTTCGCCCATCCGGTCGGCGGCCCGGGTCAGCCACTCGATGCGATGGGTGCGATGGGCGTGCCCGATCCACAGCATGGCCGCCGCTATCACCACCGCGGCGATCGACAGGCCGATCACCTGGTTGAGCCCAGCGCCGCGCGCGGGCGCCTCGGCAACGAAAATGAGTTCCGCCGACCTCATCGTCAAACCCTCCTAACCCGTCGGGCCAACGCGAACCGTGACGCGGCTCGCAGGAACCGGAATGCCCCGATCGGCGGCCCATCAATCACCGTTCTTGTCGGCCGGTTCGCTTTGCTGCTTCGCGTCCCGGGCGGCACCGCTGCGGCGGTCTTTCAGCGCGACGTACAGAATCACGCCGACGACGACGATTGCCGGCAGGAACGCCGGGATCGCCAGCAGCAGCATGTGGTGGGCGACGTCAACGACCTGTGGATCGGTCTGCGCAACGGTCATCGTCCTGGCATACCCCGCCGGACCCCGTCTGCCCCCATCTTCAGCGGCCGTTACCCTACTTTGAACACCGATTTGTTCAAGCTGCCATGACGACGTGGCAGGTGCGGGTGCGCGCGCACGCCAAAGATGCAGGGGAGTACCTGGTGACTCAAGCGGCAACTCGGCCGACGACCGACGCCGACGACACGAACAACGACATCCTCGCGGTCGCCCGCCGGCAGGTGCTGGAGGGCGGCGAGGGCCTGACCCGGGACCAGGTGCTGCGGGTGCTGCAGTTGCCCGACGACCGTCTCGAGGAGCTGCTTGCCCTGGCCCACGAGGTGCGGATGCGCTGGTGCGGCCCCGAGGTCGAGGTCGAGGGCATCATCAGCCTGAAGACCGGCGGCTGCCCGGAGGATTGCCACTTCTGCTCCCAGTCGGGACTGTTCTCCTCCCCGGTGCGCAGCGCGCGGCTGGACATCCCCAGCCTGGTCGAGGCGGCCAAGCAGACCGCGAAGTCGGGCGCCACCGAGTTCTGCATCGTGGCCGCGGTGCGCGGCCCCGACGAGCGGTTGATGGCGCAGGTCGCGGCCGGCATCGAGGCCATCCGCGACGAGGTGGAGATCAACATCGCCTGCTCGCTGGGGATGCTGAGCGCCGAGCAGGTGGAGCAGCTCGCGGCGATGGGCGTGCACCGCTACAACCACAACCTGGAGACCGCGCGCTCGTTCTTTTCCAACGTCGTGACGACCCACACCTGGGAAGAGCGCTGGGAGACGCTGTCGATGGTGCGCGACGCCGGCATGGAGGTGTGCTGCGGCGGCATCCTCGGCATGGGCGAAACGCTGGAGCAGCGCGCGGAATTCGCGGCCGACCTGGCCGAGCTCGGGCCCGACGAGGTGCCGTTGAACTTCCTCAACCCGCGGCCGGGCACCCCGTTCGGCGACCTGGAGGTGCTGCCGGTCAGCGAGGCGCTGAAGTCGGTCGCCGCGTTCCGGCTGGCGTTGCCGCGCACCATGCTGCGCTTTGCCGGGGGCCGCGAGATCACCCTGGGCGACCTGGGCGCCAAGCAGGGCATCCTGGGCGGCATCAACGCGGTGATCGTCGGGAACTACCTGACCACGCTGGGGCGCCCCGCCGAGGCGGACCTGGAGCTGCTCGAGGATCTGCAGATGCCGATCAAGGCGCTCAACGCCAGCCTGTAAGACACTGGTGACCGTGGTTCGGGATCTGGGCGCACCGGTCAGCGCCGGCGTCTACAACGTCTACACCGGGGAACCGGCGGGCACGGCCGTGCCGACGGCCGCCCAGCTGGGCCTCGAGCCGCCGCGCTTCTGCGCGCAGTGCGGACGCCGGATGGTGGTCCAGGTTCGGCCCGACGGCTGGCACGCGCGGTGCTCGCGGCACGGCGACGTGGACTCGGCGGACATGGAGGCGCAGCGGTGACCGAACACGCCGAGCCGGCGCCCGTGGAGCCCCCCGGCGTTCCCCGCGCCGCGCGGGTGCGCGCGGTCGTCGCCGCGGCACTGGGGGTGGCCGTCGCCGGGGTGGCCATCGGCGGGCTGTGGGCCTGGATCGCGCCGCCGATCCGCGCGGTGGTGGCGATCACGCACGCGGGCGAGCGAGTGCACGACTACCTGGGCACCGAATCGGAACACTTCTTCATCGCGCCGTGCCTGCTGCTGGGCCTGCTGACGGCGCTGGCCGTGGTGGGAGCGGTGCTGGTGTGGCAGCGCCGCGAGCACCGCGGGCCCGCCATGGTCGTCGGGCTGTCGCTGGGCATGGTGGTCGCCGCCGCCGTGGCCGCGGGGGCCGGCGCGCTGCTGGTCCGGCTGCGCTACGGCGCACTGAACTTCGACGCGGTCCCGCTGTCGGGCAGCCCGAAGGTCGCCTACGTCACCCAGGCGCCGCCGGTGTTCTTCGCCCTCGATGTGCCGCAGGTGGCGGTCACTCTGATGTGGCCCGTTGGGATCGCCGCGCTGGTGTACGCCCTGCTCGCGGCCGCCGACGCCCGCGACGACCTGGGTGGTCTTCCGGTGGCCGGCCGGCCTGCAGGCGCGGTGCCGATGGAGCCCGAGGCCCCGGAGGCCGCCGTCTCGTAGGGTCCCAGCGGCGCAAGCCGCCGAAGCCGCGTCGAGTGTGAACCCACGGCTTTCGGTGTGAACCCACGGTTTGATCTGGGCGTTTTTTCCGCCGTGGACTCACACGCAAAGCCCACGACACACACTCAACACGCGGGTGCCGACCGCGACGTCCAGAACTCCCAAATCGAACCGGCTCCTGGCCGGTTTTAAGAGACGGGCACCTGGCCCTTACAGGGGGCGGTGCGGGACCTTGCGCCCGGTGATGACCTTGGTCGCGATCTTGACCAGCCGCGCCATGCCGACGTAGGTCATCGGGTTGAACATCGTCGGCCACGTCGTCCTGATCAGGTGCTCGGTGAGCGGACGGCCGGCGAACCGGTCGGTGAGCCAGCGCAGCGTCATCGGCGCCGACAGGGGGTGCAGGCATATGTGTTCGTTGAACGCGTCCCGGTGGTAGGTGACCCGGGCCCCGCCGGCCGAATACGCGTCGGCGAGCTCGTCGATGTCGTGCACGTCGATCAGGTAGTCGTGCACCGCCTGCACGATCAGCACCGGCGGCGTCGGCACCGCCGCGCCCAGCTTGATGCTGTCGAAGACGTAGCTGACCTCGGGGGTCGACAGGATGTCTTCCAGCGGCTCGTCGAGGTAGTCGCCCATGTTCTTGCCGGCCATCCGCAGGACGGCCTCCACGGTGGTCATCTCCTGCAGCGAGTCGAGCAGGGCGCGGCCCTCTTCGTTGGTGTGCTCCTTGATGATCCGGTCCAGGTCGGGGTAGATCTTGGCGAGCGCGGCCACCACCAGCGCGGGCAGGCCGGCCAGGAAGCTGCCGTTGAGCCGGCGGAACGTGTGGCCGAGGTCGCCGACGGGCGAGCCCAGCACCGCGCCGACGATGTCCAGTTCGGGTGCGTAGTCGCCGCACATTTCCGCGGCCCACGCGCTGGCCAGGCCGCCGCCGGAGTAGCCCCACAGCCCGATCGGCGCCGACGACGACAGCCCGAGCCGTTCGGAGTTCAGGGCGGCGCGGATGCCGTCCAGCACCCGGTAACCGGGCTCGTACGGCGCGCCCCACGAGCCGTGGAGGCCCTCGTGGTCGGGCACCGACACGGCCCAGCCCTCGGCGACGGCGGCGGCGATCAGCAAGAACTCGAACTGGCTGAGCGACCCGAGGGCCTTCGCCCGGCGCCGCAGCGCGTAGGACGGAAAGCAGCGGGACGTCATCGCGTCGATCGCGCACTGGTAGGACAGCACCGGGCAGGTCTGCCCGGGAGCCAGCCCGGCCGGAACGATGACGGTGGTCGCCGTCGCCTCAGGGTCGCCGTTCATGTTCATCGTGCGGTAGAGCAGCTGCACGGCCTTGATGGGCTGCGGGATCAGACCGAGAAACGCCAACTCGACCTCCCGCGAACGCAGCACCGTGCCCGGCTCGGCGTGCTGGTAGCCGGGCGGGGGGTGGTAGAACGGGTCGTCCGACGGCAGCAGGGGCCGGACCTTGCGCTGCAGTTCCTCGTGCTGCGGCCGCCCGATCCACTGCGCGCCACGCGTCCCCGCGAGATTGCCGAGCTCAACCATTCGCAGATCCCTCCTAGGCCATCCGGCATTCTCGCGCATGAACAGGCGGTGGCCAAAACGTAATCGCCGCATTGTGAGCCAGTTATCGTGGTCCCCCCAGCTCACGGGCGAGGGTGTTCCGCCCAATGTACCGGCGTGTCGTGGGTGCCCGCTGGCTAAAGCTGCCCGGGCGGCCGAAACGCGGCGAATTCGTCGGTGACGCGCAGCTGGGAGTCGGTGAAGTGGTACAGCGCCGCCGGCCGCCCGCCGCTGCGGCCAGACTGCGCGATTGTCCCGGTCTGGCTGATCACCCCGCGCCGGACCAGGACGCGCTGCAGGTTCGTCGCATCGACCTGGTAGCCCAGCGCCGCGCCGTAGATGTCGCGCAGCGTGGAGAGTGCGAATTCCCTTGGTGCCAAGGCGAACCCGATGTTGGTGTAGGACATCTTGGCGGCCAGCCTGGTCTGGGCGTGAGCCACCATCGGGCCGTGATCGAACGCCATCGGCGGCAGCGAATTCACCGGATGCCACCGGGTGTCCGGCGGCAGCTCGGGGGTGGCGGGGGAGGGCACCAGGCCCAGGAACGTGGACGCGATCACCCGGGCACCGGGCACCCGGTGTGGGTCGGAAAACACAGCGAGCTGCTCCAAGTGAGCGAGCTCTCTCAGGTCGACCTTTTCGGCCAGCTGGCGGCGAACGGAGGTGGTGAGGTCCTCGTCGTTGCGCAGCCGTCCGCCCGGCAGCGACCACGCGCCCTTCTGGGGGTCCCTGGCACGCTGCCATAACAGCACGTTCAACTGCGGTTTTTCTCTGCGCGTAGCGGCCGTTACCTGACGAACCTGGAACACGACGGCGAGCACCTCGTGTTCAGTGCTAGTATGGCCCATGTTTTCGATTCTAAGTCGAAAACCTCCCGGCGCGAAAGGAGCCGCCAGTGACGGTCTTGACTCGCATGGAAACGCTCGGGGATGACCTGACCGCCCGTATCACCGACACGCCCGCCGGCTACGCGGGTGTGGACGGGGACGAGCAGTGGGCCGCCGAGGTTCGCCGGCTGGCCACGCTGCGCGGCGCCACGCTGCTCGCGCACAACTACCAGCTGCCCGCCATCCAGGACGTCGCCGACCACGTGGGCGATTCGCTGGCGCTGTCGCGGATCGCCGCCGACGCGCCCGAGGACACCATCGTGTTCTGCGGTGTGCACTTCATGGCCGAGACCGCCAAAATCCTCAGCCCGGACAAGACCGTGCTCATCCCGGATCAGCGGGCCGGCTGCTCGCTGGCCGATTCCATCACCCCCGACGAGCTGCGCGCCTGGAAGGACGAGCACCCCGGCGCCGTCGTCGTCTCCTACGTCAACACCACCGCCGCGGTGAAGGCCCTCACCGACATCTGCTGCACGTCGTCCAACGCGGTCGACGTCGTCGAGTCCATCGACCCCGACCGCGAGGTCCTGTTCTGCCCCGACCAGTTCCTCGGCGCCCACGTCCGGCGCGTGACCGGGCGGAAGAACCTGCACGTGTGGGCCGGGGAATGCCACGTACACGCCGGCATCAACGGCGACGAGCTCTCCGAGCAGGCGCGGGCGAACCCCGACGCCGAACTGTACGTGCACCCCGAATGCGGCTGCGCCACTTCGGCTTTGTACCTCGCCGGCGAGGGCGCCTTCCCGGCGGAGCGGGTGAAGATCCTGTCCACCGGCGGCATGCTCGACGCCGCCCACGAAACCCGCGCGCGCAAGGTCCTGGTCGCGACCGAGGTCGGCATGTTGCACCAATTGCGCCGGGCCGCACCGCAAGTCGACTTCCGCGCGGTCAACGACCGGGCCTCCTGCAAGTACATGAAGATGATCACCCCGGCCGCGCTGCTGCGCTGCCTGGTCGAGGGCGCCGACGAAGTCCACGTCGACCCCGAGATCGCGGCGGCGGGCCGACGCAGCGTCCAGCGAATGATCCAGATCGGTCAGCCGGGCGGCGGCGAATGATCGCCCGTCCGGACTGGACCCACGCCGCCGACGTCGTCGTAATCGGTACCGGCGTGGCGGGTTTGGCCGCGGCGCTGGCCGCCCATCGCGCCGGCCGGCGCGTCGTTGTCCTGTCGAAGGCGGACCAGGCGCGCGGGGTGACCGCCACGCACTACGCGCAGGGCGGCATCGCGGTGGTGCTGCCGGGCAACGACGACTCGGTCGAGGCCCACGTCGCCGACACCCTGGCCGCCGGCGCCGGCCTGTGCGATCCCGACGCCGTGTGCTCGATCGTCGCCGACGGCTACCGCGCCGTGTCCGAATTGGTCGGCGACGGGGCTCGATTCGACGAGGCGGTGCCCGGCCGCTGGGACGTGACGCGCGAGGGCGGGCACTCGCGGCG
>NZ_LZLY01000131.1 GCF_001673535.1 Mycobacterium sp. 1081908.1
CTGGTGGTCGCGTGCGTGGATGCCGGCGTGCCGGTCCAGTGCCTGCCCGGCCCGCCGCCGCTGCCGCCGCACCCGCAGATCTGCACACCCGGGATCGGTCCGCTGAAGGCCTGCACACCCTGAACTAGTCGTCACGTAGCTGCAAGACCGCGTCGTAGAGCTGGCGCGTACGCACGTCCGGATGCGCCGCGGCCACCTCGCTGCAGGCGTCCTTGACCCGCACCCCGCCGGCGACCAGCTCCTGGACCTCGGCCACCAGCGACGGCAGGTCGGCGCGGGGCGTCGCGCCCGCGAGCACCACGGTGATCTCGCCCAGCACCCCGTCGTTCGCCCACGCCGCCAGCTCCTCGAGCGACCCGCGCACCACTTCCTCGTGCACCTTCGTCAGCTCCCGGCAGACCACCGCCCGGCGGGCGCCGCCGAGCTCGTCCGCGGCGTCGCGCAGGCACGCCGCCAGCCGCCGCGGCGATTCGAAGAACACACAGGTGCGCCGCTCGTCGGCCAGCGAGGCCAACCACGTTCGGCGCGCCGACTTCTTGCGCGGGGCGAACCCCTCGAAGCAGAACCGTTCCGAGGGCAGGCCGGACACCGCGAGCGCGGTCGTCACCGCGGACGGCCCGGGCAGGCACTGGACCGGCACGCCGGCATCCACGCACGCGACCACCAGCCGGTAGCCGGGGTCGCTGATCAACGGCATCCCGGCATCGCTGACCACCAGCACCGTCGCGCCGGCCGTCATCGCGTCGACCAGGGCAGGCACCCGGGTGGCCTCGACCCGGTCGTACAGGCTGACCACCCGGCCGGTGATACCGGCTCCCAGCGCCTTGGCCAGGATCCGCACCCGCCGGGTGTCCTCGGCGGCCACCACGTCGGCGCGCACCAGCGCGTCGATCAGGCGGGGCGAGGCATCCGACGGCTGGCCCAGCGGAGTCGCGCCCAGCAATAGGCGACCGGAGGTCATGACGGACAGCCTACGATCGACGTGATGACCGCCCCGCCCCGCGAAAGCGCCGTCGCCGAGCGCGAGCGTGTCGTACCCCTCGACAGCCCCGGCCCGCTGGTTCCGGTGGCGGAGTTCGGGCCGACCGACACCATCCGCGGCTGGGTCGCAACCGGGGTGATCACGGTGCTGGCGACGGTGACCCGGTTCCTCAACCTGGGCTCGCCGACCGATGCCGGCACACCCGTCTTCGACGAGAAGCACTATGCGCCCCAGGCGTGGCAGGCGCTGCACAACCACGGGGTGGAAGACAACCCCGGGTTCGGTCTGGTCGTGCACCCGCCGGTCGGCAAGCAATTGATCGCGATCGGCGAGGCGATCTTCGGCTACAACGGGGTCGGCTGGCGGTTCACCGGCGCCCTGCTCGGCGTGGTCATGGTGGTGCTGGTGATGCGGACGGTCCGGCGGATCAGCCGCTCGACGCTGGTCGGCGCGATCGCCGGGGTGCTGGTGATCTGCGACGGCGTCAGCTTCGTCACCGCGCGGACCGCACTGCTCGACGGCCTGCTGACCTTCTTCGTGGTGGCGGCGTTCGGCGCCCTCATCGTCGACCGCGATCAGGTGCGACTGCGGCTGCACGTCGCGCTCGCGGAGGGCCGCAGCGCCCAAACCGTGTGGGGCCCGCGGCTGGGCGTGCGCTGGTGGCGCTTCCTTGCCGGGGTGATGCTCGGATTGGCTTGCGGGACAAAGTGGTCCGGCCTGTATTTCGTGGTGTTCTTCGGCGTGATGTCGTTGGGGTTCGACGTCGCGGCGCGGCGCCAATACCAAGTCAACCGGCCATGGCTGGGGGTTTTGCGGCGCGACGTGCTCCCCACCGGGTACGCGCTGGCGCTCATCCCGTTCGCCGTCTACCTCGCCAGCTACGCGCCCTGGTTCGCGTCCGAGACCGCGATCGACCGCCACGAGGTCGGCCAGTCGATCGGCCCGCACTCGGTTGTTCCGCTGATGCCCGACGCCATTCGCTCGCTGTGGCACTACACCGCCAAGGCGTTTCAGTTCCACGCGGGCCTGACGAATTCCGCCGGCAACTACCACCCATGGGAATCCAAACCGTGGAGCTGGCCGATGTCGTTGCGACCGGTGCTCTACGCCATCGACCAGCAGAACGTCCCCGGCTGCGGCGCGCAGTCCTGCGTCAAGGCGGAGATGTTGGTGGGCACCCCGGCGATGTGGTGGCTGGCGGTGCCAGTGTTGCTCTACGCGCTTTGGCGGATGCTGGTGCGCCGCGACTGGCGCTACGCGGCCGTCGTGATCGGTTATTGCGCGGGGTGGCTGCCGTGGTTCGCCGACATCGACCGGCAGATGTACTTCTTCTACGCCTCGACGATGGCGCCGTTCCTGGCCATGGGCATCGCACTGATCTGCGGCGACATCCTTTATGCCCGTGGCCAAAACTCCGAGCGGCGAACGCTGGGACTGATCGCGGTCTGCTGCTACGTGGCGTTGGTGGTCACCAATTTCGCGTGGCTGTTCCCGGTGCTGACCGGCCTGCCGATCTCCCAGCAGACCTGGAACATGGAGATCTGGCTGCCCAGCTGGCGATAGTTTTTGCGGCCCTGCGGCGAGCCTGCGAGATTGCCGTGGTGGCTGTGATTGGCGCGCGATCACGACCATGACGGCAATCTCGGCGGGCTGTCGGTGGTGGCGCGCATCATGGCCGCGTGGCGGGGGTCTTTCTCGGGAGCGAAGCAGTAGCGCGCGGCGCCCTCACGCGCGGCCAATTGCGTTGGAACTACAGGAAGATCCATCGCGATGTCTATCTACCCAAGACCGCGTCACGCTCGCTGAGGGACGACATCTACGCGGCGTGGTTGCGGTCCGGCCGCCGGGGAATCATCGCGGGACGCGCGGCCGCCGCGCTGCACGGAGCCAAATGGGTCGAGGACTTCACTCCTGTTGAGATCGTCGGGCCGTTCAACCATCCGCCGCCGGGCATCATCGTCCGCCGCGAACGCATCGCCGCGCAGGATCTCGTTGAGCGGGATCAGCTGCGACTGACGAACCCGCCGCGTACCGCGTTCGATCTGGCGCGTTATCTCCCGCGCGATCCCGCAGTCGCCAATCTTGACGCGCTATCGGCCGCTACCGGCCTCAGCGCCGCGGACGTAATGCCGTTGATCGAGCGCCACCCGGGCGCACGGGGCGTCCGTCAGTGCCGAACAGCGCTCTCGCTGATGGACGGTGGCGCGCAGTCTCCCAAAGAGAGCTGGTTGCGGCTGATGCTCATCGACGCCGGCTTACCGCGGCCTACGACACAGATTCGGGTCACGGATGGCATCCTCGTCGCGTTCCTCGATATGGGATGGGAAGGGCCAATGGTGGCACTCGAATACGACGGCGACCAGCATCGAACCGATCGGCGGCAATACGTGCGCGACATCCGCCGAGCCGAGATGATCCATCGCCTCGGTTGGCAGGTGATCAAGGTGATCAACGAAGACAGGCCGAACGTCGTCATCGAACGGGCACGCGCCGCCTTGGCCCGGAGAGACGCACCGAGATTGCCGTGAGGGCTGCGATTTGTGCACCGCCACGACCATGACGGCAATCTCGGCGCAAGACGAAACTAGACCGGATCGCGCGCGGCGGGACAGGACATGCACCGCGGGCCGCCGCGGCCGGTGCTCAATTCGGATCCCGCGATGGTGAGCACCTCGATGCCCGCCTCCTCGAGGCGGGCGTTGGTCTGCGCGTTGCGCTCGTAGGCGACGACGACGCCGGGCGCCAGGGCCAGCGTGTTGTTGCCGTCGTCCCACTGCTCGCGCTCGGCGACGAGGGGGTCCAGCCCCGTGCCGATGACCCGCAGCTTGTCGATCCCCATCGCCTTGGCGGCCGCCTCCGGGAACGGCGTCTCGTCGCCGATGGCGACGCCGTCGGGCGTGCGCTGGATGGTGAAGGCCGACAGCGTGTCGACGACGTTCGCGTACATCACCACGGTGTCGGTGTCGACCATCGTGCACACCGTGTCCAGGTGCATCTGCGCGCGCCGCTGGGCGATCGGCACCGCGAGCACCGTGTGCGCGAGATCGTCGTCGAAAAGGCTGCGCGCCAACGCTTCCGCGCCCGCCGGGGTCGTCCGTTCGCCAACCCCGACCGCGACCACCCCGGGGGCGAGCAGCAGCACGTCACCGCCCTCGACGGGGGCGGTGCGCGACTCGTAGGCGCGGCGCACCCCGGTGAACCGCGGGTGGTGGGCATAGATCAGGTCGGTCAACGACGCCTCGCGAACGCGCGCCCGCAGCGCCAGCGTCGGGATCACCACCCGCGGCCCGATCCATATCGACGAGTCGCGGGTGAACACCAGGTTCGGCAGTGGGTCGATGACGAAGTCCGCCCCGTGGTGCATGCGAAGCACCAGGGAGACGTCGGTCCGGGTGTCCGGCGGCAGCTCGTTGAACGTCATGCCGGCCATCAACACGGAGGCCAGCATCACCGGGTCCAGCCCCCGCAGGTAGGCCGAAAGCTCTTGCGCCAGTGGCGTTCCGAGCCGACGAGCGTCCACCGCGGCCGCGACACCCTGCATCCGGGCGGCCCCGCTGTGGTTGAGCGCCTCGGTCAGCAGATCCGACAGCAGCAGCACCTCGACGCCCCGGGAACGCAGCAGCTCGGCGAACTGGTCGTGTTCCTCCTGCGCCCGCGCGACCCAGGGCAACCCGTCGAAGAGCAGCTGGTCGTTGTTGCGCGGATTGAGCCGGCGCAGCTCCGCGCCGGGGCGGTGCAGGATAGCGACCCGCAGCGCGCCGACCTCGGAATTGGTGCCCAGCTCAACAACACCCACCCTGAAAACGGTAGCGGGTCGCCGGGCCGGCCCCGTCGCCATCGAACGGATGTGCGATAAACTGGGCGCCGTGAGCATCGCGGTTCAGGGCTCGCTGTTCGAGCACACCGAGCGCAGGCAGCTCGGTGAGGGCGCCTTCATCGAGATCCGCGCCGGCTGGCTGACCGAGGCCGATGTCCTGCTCGCCGACCTCCTGTCGACCGTTCCATGGCGCGCCGAGCGCCGCCACATGTACGACCGGGTGGTCGACGTGCCGCGGCTGGTCAGCTTTCACGACCTGACGGTCGAGGATCCCCCACACCCGCTGCTGGGCAAGCTGCGGCGGCGGCTCAACGACATCTACGCGGGCGAGCTCGGCGAGCCCTTCACCACCGTCGGGCTGTGTTGTTACCGCGACGGCGCGGACAGCGTCGCCTGGCATGGCGACACCATCGGGCGCAGCAGTTCGCAGGACACCATGGTGGCGATCGTCAGCCTGGGCGCGACACGCACTTTTGCGATGCGGCGGCGCGGTGGCGGGCCGTCGCTGCGGCTGCCGCAGGCGCACGGCGATCTGCTGGTGATGGGCGGGTCGTGCCAGCGCACCTGGGAGCACGCGGTGCCCAAGACGTCGGCGGCCGTCGGCCCCCGCGTCAGCATCCAGTTCCGGCCCCGCGACGTCCGCTAGGAACGGACCGCGGCCACCGCCTTGACGAGCAGGTCCCGCGCGCGTTGGGTGTCGATCTTGGCCACCGGCTGGTCGGGAATGACCAGCGGATTGGCGATGACGATGACCTGGAAATCACCGAATTGAGCCGAATAGTCGTACAGCTCGCCGGTGCGGGCTCCCCCGCCGACCACGGCCTGCAGGACCCGGTGCACGCCCGTGGTGCGGGCCCCGTCGATGTGCGGGGCATCGATCACCTCTATGCCGCCGCGCACCCCGGTGCCGGCGAATGCCACCTTGGCGCAGTCCTTTCCGGGGTCGTTGAACGGCAGGGCTTTTGACGTCTCCAAGGCGATGACGACGAACCGGTTGCCGTTGCCCTCGGCGGATAGGGCGGCCATGTTGCCCTGCAGGTCGGGTGGCATGTCCGGGCCCACCGCCGCTTTCGCGCAGTTCGCCGGGTCGAAGGTCAGGCCGTCGGGCAGTTTTCGGGCCGAGAGCAGTTTGGGGTCGACGCCCCGAACGGGAATGTCGGTCACCTTGTAGTCGGGCCCGAAACTCGACTTGACGTCGGCGACCTTGCCGATGTCCGCCTTCACGGGTGCGGGATCGCTGCCCGACGAGCATCCGGCGAGCACGCACACGGATGCGGTCGCGAGCAACACCTTCAACATCGTGGCCAATCTACCCAACGGGGATGCTCAGCTGCGCAACGTGGACACCGTTTTGACGAGGAGATCGGCGGCGAATTGCGCCGGCAGCGCGGGCAGCGCCGAACCGGGGTCAGTGGTCAGCGTCGTGAACGCGTAGTAGTTGCCCAGATACGCGGTGAAGATGTATGCGCGCGAATCGATTTCGGTACCCGATTCGACCGACGACTTGGTGTCGGCAACCATGCCGATGGTCGCGACGCCGTCGATGCGGGGGGCATCGACGAGGTGCACGGTTGCCGTGGTGTGCCCGTCGCTCATGGTCCACCGCCCGCACGCCGCCACGACGCCCTGGTCGAGGTCCACCGGCCCCGGCAAAGTCACCACCACCGCGTCGACGATGCCGCCGGTGCCCGACCCGGAGAAGCCCTGCGCGGACTGGTCGCGTCCGTCGCCCGGGTCGGCGAGCGTCGCGCACTGCGGCGGCTTGGCCCTCGCGTCGGCTCCGAGGCTCCAGACCACCCTCGGTGTGAGCCCGCTCGGGATGCCGGTGCTCACCTCGTAGTGCGGGGGCAGCTCGCCCACCACCCGCTTGATGTTGGCGGGGTTGACCTTCGAGTCGGGGGCGGCGGCAGGTTTGGAGGGTGTGGCGGACGGCGCGTGAGCGGGCCCGTGTGAGCACGCCATCAGCAGGACCGCCGAAATGCCAATCCAGAAGGGCCGCATGCCCGTTCAGCCGACCGCTTCGATCACTTGACGGGCGACGCGCTTGATCTGTTCGGCCATCTGGCGCCCGAAGATCAGCCGCTGGGGCACGTCGATGACGGTGGTGATGACGCCGACGTCCTCGCGCTCCCACACCGCGCCGTAGTGGTCCATGATCGCGCGCATCGGCGCGTTTTCGGAAAGCATTCGCGCGGAGAACCTTTCGACGCCGTCGACCCTGGCGGCGATGGACAGCGCGCCGATCAGGAAGCTGCCGATGCCCCGGCCCTGATAGGCGTCGGCGACGGTGAAGGCGATCTCGGCGGTCGTGGGATCGTTCTCGTCGCGCACGAAGCGGGCGTCGGCCACCGGGTTGTCCCCGTCGGTCACCACCCACACGAAGTGGTCGACGTAGTCGACCTCGGACAGGTAGTGCAGCAGCGCCGGGGAGGGAATGCGGGCCGTCATGAACCGCCGATACAGCGTCTCGCTGGAGAACTGGATGTGGCCGTGCACCGTGCGCTCGTCGTCGCCCGGCAGGACCGGGCGCAGCATCAGGCGGGAACCGTCGCGGACCTCGATGGGGATCGGGGTGATGAATTCGGCCAGACGCTGGCGCACGGTGCGCAGCAACCGCGGCATGACCCCGGGCAGGTGCACCATCCGGGTGAAGGCGTCGTTGTCGCCGATCCAGCCGGTCAGCGGTTCGGCCGTGGTGACCGTCGCGATGCGCGGGATGTTCCGCAACAGGGCGATCTCTCCCACGATGGTTCCGGGCGATACCTCCCCGGCGTTGATCGTGCCGTCGTTGTCGACGCGCTTGATTTCGGCGGTTCCCGACGAGATGAGCAGGAACGAAACCGCCTGCTCGCCCTGCTGCATCAGCACCTGGCCGGCGGCGGCGCGCAGCGGCTGGAGCCGGGCCGCCAGCGGCACCAGCTCCTCGATTGGGCAGCCTTCGAAGATGTCCATCGTCGCGAGCTCTTCCGCCCGCGCTCCGGTCAGTTCGGCCACTGCGATGTCCCCGCTGATCCGTATTGTCATCTCGGCCCTTGCCCACGTTATGGGTTGCGTTCCCGGCGCGGCAAGGATGACACCGCGTGCGACGGTCAAACTAGACGCATGAGCCAGGATCCGGTCGAGTCGACGCGCGGCCTCCTCGAGACGGCCGCGGTGTTGCGGCACGGCTTCCTCGACGTGCTGGGCGAGTCGACGAGTACCCCGGCTCCGACGTTTGCGCAGCGCGCGATGAACAGCCAGTTCGTCGCGACCGTCTACGAGCGGCTGTGGCGCCCGACCGCCTTCTACGTCGCCAGCGGGGTCACCACCCGCGCCGAACAGCGCCGCGCGGCGTCGGCCCTGCGTCTCGACAACGCCGCACGGTTGCTCGATGTCGCCTGCGGGCCGGGCAATTTCACCGCGCCGCTGGCGGCGGAGCTGCGGGACGGCGGCCTAGCGGTCGGATTCGACATCTCCGAGCCGATGCTGACCCGCGCGGTGCGGGACAATTCCGGTGCGCGCACGTGCTACGTCCGGGGCGATGCCCGGGCGTTGCCGTTCGCCGACGAAACATTCGACGCCGTCTGCTGTTTCGGCGCGCTGTATCTGATGCCCGAGCCGTTCGGGGTGGCCCGCGAGATGCTGCGGGTGCTCGCGCCCGGCGGCCGGATCGCGATCCTCACCAGTTACGCCACCGGGGCGCCGCCGCTTCGCCGGGTGCTGACGGGCGGCGCTCGCGTGATCGGCCTGGAGATGTTCAACCGCGACGCCTTCGTCGAGCTGTTCTCCGCAGCCGGCCTCGTCGACGTCGGGCAACAGACGCAACGCGTGCTGCAGTTCGTCGCCGCCACCAAGCCGACCGGCGGCTAATGCGTTGTGCCCGAATTGCTTTCGGGCCCCAGCACGAAGTCGACGACGACCGCGGCCACGTCGTCGATGGCGCGCCGCGGCACGACCTCGAAGCCGTGGGTGCTCAGCGTGGGCAGGCACAGCAGGCCCGCGCGCGGCGTCAGCCCGCTGGCCTTGGAATGGGAGGCGTCGGACATGAACGCGCCCAGGACGGCGGCCTGCGGTTCGAAGCCCCGCTCGGTGGCGATCTCCATCAATCGGTCGGCGACGTCCTTGTCGTAGACACACATGGCGTCGCTGTAGCCGACGATCGGGCCGCCGGTGACCGTGGTCCCGTACTCCTGCTCGGTTGGCCCGACCTCCAGCGCGATGGTGAGCTTGCCGGGCAGCGTGGCGCTGGCGTGAGAGCCGCCCACCCCACCGATCTCCTCGTTGGTGGTGAACACGAGGTAGACGTCGTCGTCGGGCCGTTCTCCGCGCTCGCGCAGCAACTGAGCGGCGCGCAGCAGGGCGGTCACCGCGGCGCGGTCGTCGAGGAAGTAGCAGCCGACGTAGTCGCCGATCTCGACCAGGGTCCGCTTGCTCCGTTCGACGCACACCCGCGTGCCGGGGTGCACGCCGGCGGCGGCGAGCTCCTTACAGGTGCGGCCGGTGAAGACGTAGACGTGATGCCAATCCAGCGCCTGGTCGCCCTGGTCCGGTTTGGTTTGCCAGATCCGTGGGCTCTCCTTGGTGGTGTGCTCGGAGCCGAGCGTGAGCACGGCGGTGAGCGTCTCGTGATCGCCGAGCACGGCGACGGGGCCGAGCCCGAAATTCCCCGGGTACATCGTGCCGAGCTGTGTCAGGTGCAGTGATCCGTCGGGTTCGATCCGTTTGACCAGCATGGACAGTTCGTCCATGTGCGCCATCACCCGCGTCGCGCCGCTGGGCCCGGCGGTCGATCGGTGTCGGTGCGCGGTGCCCTCGCGACGACCATCCGCGGCGACGTAGCCGATCAGGTTCCCGGCCTCGTCGGTCCACATGTCGTCGACGACGGGTTGCAGCTCGCGGGCACAGACGGCCCGAACCTCGTCCTCCTGGCCGCACGGCCCGTAGGTGTGCAGCAGCTCTTTGAGCAGCGCGTCGGTCGCGTCGGGATCTCGGGGCGCCATCCGGTCCTTTCCCGTCACTGGGCTGGTCGACAACTGGACCAGTACCCAAATTGGAAATCGGCAACCCGGTGTCCGATCACAGCGATCCCGTGGAGTCCCGGGTCCTGTGCTGCGCGATTGAAAGTGGGTATTCGGGTTCCACGGTGTAAAGGAGACCAAAGTGGCGAAAGATCATGGGTCGAGCGTCAAGAACGACAAGCAGTACGAGGGTCTGCGCAAAAAGGGGATGAGCAAGTCCCGAGCGGCGGCAATATCTAATTCGCCGGGCGCCTCCAGCAGGGGCGGAAAGAGTTCGGGCAGGAGCCAAAGCAGCCGTAGCAGCGGTAGTGGCAGCGGCGGTAACCAGTCCCAGAAGAAGGCCGCGGGCCGCAAGGGCGGCAAGAAGTCCAGCTAGCCTCAGCGCGCGGTCAGCTGGCCGGTGATATCGAGCCCCGCGCCCGGGTCGTGGTGGTGGTCGGTCGTGTCCCGGCATTCGCCGTACAGGATGATCTGCCCGCGGCTGTGGTCCGACGGCAGGAAGCTCATGTTTGCGGTCACGCCGTTCTTGTTCAGCGTGGTGCCGTGGTAGTGCTGTCCGGGTGGGGCGCCCTCGCTCCAGCCGCGTGCCCGCATCGCGTCGCGGATGTGCTGGAAGTACGCGTCGGGGTCGCCCTGCAACAGAAACCCGATCGTCACCCTGCCCTGATAGGGCGGATCGCCCTGGTCGTTGCAGGAGGCGAACGAAAACCCGCCGTCGACGCCCTGCAGGTCCGCGGCGGCGACGATCTCCTTGGCCGGCTCGATCACCTGGGCCTTGGTCTGGTCGTCGGTCAGGGGGTGGGCGGAATCGTCGAAGGGGTTGGAAGAGCCCGAGGAATGCGGTTTCGGAAACACCAGCGAACACCCTCCTAACAGCATGACGACGACCACCGTCGCGGCGAGCCGTGCTCGCCGCGACCAAATGCGTTGCCGCTCAGTGGTGGTGTTGGTCATCGAAGACATGATCATCGGTAACAGATCCCGGCGCCCGGCCCCACTCCGGGTCGATGACGACACCGGGTATCCCGGGGCCGACCGGACCCAGGCCCGGGATGTTGACCTTGCCCGGCTGATAACGGTGTTGGGCCGTCAGGCCGTCGGATTCCAGCGCGTCGCCGTGGCCCGAGGTGATGTCGGCCATGCTGTGCAGCGCCTCGCTGCCGGGATGGTAGTAGTACGAATGGTCGTGCGGATTGATGCCGTCGGAGCCGGGGACCTCGGCGCGGAACCGCACCGATCCGAATCCGTCGGCCGCGGGGTCGGCGCCGAGGCCGGGCGTCAACCCGAGCAGTTGACCGCCGATGTTGTCCCGGTTGACGTAGTGGCTCAGGCCATTCAGCTCCCCGAGCATGCCGACCGGATCCGTCGACGCGTCGCCCACGTACACGTGGCCGCCGTCGAGATGGAAGCTGGCGGCGTTGGGTGCGAGGTCGGTGCCCGGGCAGCCGATGAGCACCGCATCGTTGGCGTGCATGTGGCCCAGGGCGAACGCGTCGGCCACCGTCGTCGAGCCGTACGAGTGGCCCAGCACCGTGACGTGCTGGCCGCCGCCGAGGTGCGTGGCCCACAGGCCGTTGACGTCTTGCGCCAGGGACTGACCGCCGGTGCGGGCCAGCGCCGGGGTGGAAATCCGCTGGACGTCCTTGAAGTCGTTGGGGGCGTCGTATCCCATCCACGCGATCACCGCCGTGGGGTTTTTCGGGTCGGCGGCGTTGGCCTGGCCGAAGAGGTTGAGCGCGTCGTTGTGGCCGTCGTGCAGCCAACCGCCCTTCACGCTGCTGCTGGTGCCCGGCACGATCACCGCGGTGTTCTTGGCCAGGTCGGGGTTGCCGATGGCGATCGCGGCGCGGCCCTTACCGCCGAAAGCCAGTGGGTCATAGGCGAATAGGAACACCGGGTTGTGGCCATGATCCGAGTCGCGGTCGAGGCCCTGCTTGGTCTGATCGGCGTTCTGGTAGCGGGTGACGTCGGTGGCCGACAGGCCGTACTTGGCCGGGTCGCGCAGCACGTCGTCCGGGGAGACGCCGAAGCGGCCGGCGATGTCGCGGACCCGGTTGAGGTCCTGGGTCATCACCGCGATGTTGGCGTCGCTGCGCGCGAGGACCGGGACTCCGTTGACATTGCCGATCTGATCCGGGTGCTCGGCGATGAGTTGCTGGCGCTCCCCCGGCGTCAACGATGTCCACCACCTGTTCACGTCCTCCGGACTGGTGCCCGGCGGCGGAATCTCGGGTTTGGCGTCCACCGCCTGCAGAACCTCGGGGTCGTAGCCCTCGGCGCGCAGCGTGGCCAGCGCCCCCTGCAGGTAAGCCGAATAGCCATCGCGTATCGATACGATCTGGCCCAGAGCGGATTTGGTGTCGGCGATGGCCTCGTTTTCGAGGTCGGCGATGTGCAGATCCAGCAGCTTTCGCTCGCCCGCGGTCAGGTGGACGTCTTTCTCGGCCTCCACCGCCTGGCCGATCTCGTTGTCGAGCTGCTGCAGCTGACCCTCCAGCGTCGAGATCACGCCCGCGCCGGTTCGCTGCGCCTCGGCCAAGGAGGCGGCGATGCTTTCCAGGTCGGAGCCGATCTTGGGCAGCTGCAGGGACTGCGCGCCCAGCGCCTTCGTCACCCGCTGCACCTCGGCGGAGTCGTTGATCGGGTGGTCGCCGTCCTCGTGGTTCCAGGCCGCCTCGAAGCGGCGGCGCGCCTCCTCGAACGAGGCGCTGGACTCGGCGGTGCACCGACCCGCGGCATGGAAGGCCTCCGCCAACTCGGAGATCTGCGCCGGCCGACCAACCTGAAGGCTCTGGTTGATCAACCACGGATCGCCGCCCGCCTCGGCGATCAGCGCCGGGACGCTTATGTAGCGCAGCTGCACCGCACTGCCCGTCGCGAGCACGGGGAATCTATATCGACATGCATCGCGATCCCCCTTTCCGAGCTGGTGACAACGCTACTACCGCGACTCCGGTCGCATAGACGGAAATCCTGTCGATCGACAGGAAACGCGGCGGCACCCGGTTGGGGTAGTGGCTTACGCTACTGCGTCCTCCGCAGTGGCGGTTTGGTAAACGAGCGCCTACGCGCTTGAACACCGACTCGAATCGAAGAGGATCGCCATGTCGGATACCGAATCAGCGAAACGGCGGGCAAGCCGACTCGTCCCAACGGCGGCCGCATCAATCTTTGTCGCGGTGGGGCTGGCAATAGCGGTGCTTTCCTGGCCACGACCGGGTTCGCCGTCGGCGGTTGCGAGGTACGTCTACGGCGGCGGGTCACCGGATCCGGCCGTCGTCGACCAGGTTCGGGCCGCGTTGTCCACCGACTTCTGGTTCATCGCCGGGTACGGCCTGGCGCTGGCCGGGTTTGCCTGGATCTTCTTGCTGTGGGCCATCTCCGCGTTCGGCCAGCTGTCAGCGAAATACGTCGCGGTGGCGGTGGGACTTACGGTCGCCGCTGACCTCGCCAAGCATGCGCTGCTCGATTGCGCCATCCGCCACCACGATTCGGCGAACTTGGTCACGGCGGCAGCCGCGGCGTCGATCGTCAAATGGTGCGCGGGACTGCTGGCCCTCGGCGGGTTCCTCGCAACGTTGGGAGTTTTCCTGCGCGCGCTGGTGCCCTGGTCCCGGCGCCTGCGGGAGTGGGTGTCCGAACGGGCGGAGAGGTGGCGCTGGCTTGGGGCCTGCTCCTCCGCGCTGACGTGGCCGTGGCGCTGGTTGCGAACCCGCGTGCGCGAGGTGGCGGCGCGGTCGCGGTGGTTCCAAGCGTGCTCCCCCGGCAAGACCGAAATCGCCTGCTCCGGTAGGACCGGCGCCACGTGGTGGCGCGATTTGTCACCGAAACCTCCGCCCAGGCGGGTAAAAACGGACGAATTGAGCTGGGGCAACGCATATTACGTACCCGGCGCCGAGGACATCCGGAAGTCCCGGGAGGGTGACCCGGTCCAGGCCATTTGCCTGTCCGGTGGCGGGGTGCGATCGGCGTGCATTGCCATGGGTGTGACGCAAGAGTTCTCGAAGGCGCCTCCGATCAAGTTGACGCCGAAAATCAGGCGGCGCTTTCGCCGCAGAGCGGCAGCTCCCAAGCTCATCGACGCCGTCGACTACGTGATATCGGTATCCGGCGGCGGTTACACCGCCGGGGCGCGACTGCTGGCCGTGCACGACAATGAAAGCCCTTTGTTGTCACAGCGTTTCGAGGAGGGATCACCCGAGTTCGACCATTTCCGGCGGCACTCGAGCTATATCGCGGACTCTCCCGGAGAATTGCTCCTCGCGCTGACCAATGTATTGAAGAATTTGACCGCATCGATGGCCATCCTCTTCACCCTGCCAGCGGTGCTGGGCTCGGTGCTCGGATATCTGCTTTCTCGTTCCGTCTTCTCCTTCGCCGTAATGGTTCCGGTGCCGAATCAAAAGCTTGATCGCTCGCCCTCTCTCCTTTGCCTGACAGGGCATTCCGCTTCGTGGTACGCCGTCGCCGCCTTCGCGCTTCTCGCCGTCCTCTTCACGAGCGCGGCGATGCTCGTCGAGTTCGTATCGTGGAAAAGATGGAGCGAGTGGCTCAAGCTCCGGCTGCAGAGCCTCGCGCTGGGCAGCGCGGTATTCGCGGTGCTGGTTCTGGCGGTGGTCGCCGGATTGCCCGCGTTGATGCGGCTCTGCTGGTGGCTAGGTGAGCGCACGCCAGGAAATCAGGGCGGCGCCGCCGCGGCCGTCTCGGGGTTGGTCGGCCTGAACTACCTGGCGGCGATCGCCGCAATGGTGTGGAAGGACCGCGACTGGCTGTCGAAGGAGGCGACAAAACTTTCGTCGTTGAAACGGCTGTTGCCGCCGGGCGTCGTCGCATTGATCCTGGTGATGGCGACCCTGACCGTCCTGCTGGTCGCGTGGCTGGTCGCCCTGGGCTGCTTCGCCGCGAGCGTGTTTCAGCACGCCACCGCCGACGGTAAGGAGAACGCCCTTGTCCAGATGCCGTTCTCCTCGTGGTGGCTCCCGGTACTGCTGCTGCTGACCATGCTGTGGGTCGGCTCGGTGGATATCGCCTCGATCAGCCTGAATCCCTTTTATCGGTACCGATTGGGCCAGGCGTTCGCCGTCCAGCGCGTCAAGCACGCCGACCACTGGCACGCGGAAGCCTACGACCGCAACAAATTCACCTGGTTCAACGAGTTTGGCAAAGTGCCCGCCGGCGGCCCCAAGTTCGTCTTCGCGGCCGCGGCCACCATCGCCGGAAAGGACAAGCCCGCCCCGGGACTGAACGCGGTGTCCTATGTGCTGAGCCACGACTACATCGGCGGCCCCGACCTGGGATGGCTGAAAACCCCGAAGCTGTTTCGCGAAGCGCCGCCGAGAATCAAGCGCGATCTCACCGTCCTGACGGCGGTCGCGGTGAGCGGCGCGGCATTCGCCTCGGCCATGGGCCGCCATCAGAAAGGATTCGAGAAGCTGCTGGCCATCTCGGGCGCCCGCCTGGGCACCTGGCTGCCCAACCCGAGATTCGTCGCCAACCTCGCGGGCGCCGAGAAGGACGAATGCATCGACCCCGCGGACAACAAGAGGCCCTGGCCGAGGTCGCTGCCCGCCGTTCGCGGCGCCGGCTATTACTACCGCGAGCTGCTGGGTTTCAACTACAGCGACGGTCGGCTGGTGCAGGTCACCGACGGCGGCCACTACGAGAACCTCGGGCTGGTCGAGGCGCTGCGCCGCCGCAGCCGACTGATCTTCTGCGTCGACGGCGGGGGCGACACGCCGCCCTTGGCCAGCGGGCTGGCCGACGCCCTGCGGCTGGCCGAATACGAACTGGGCGTGACGATCACGTTCGACGATTTCCCCGGATACTCCTTGCGCGACCTCACGCCCGGCGCCGGCGAGCCGTTCAAAAAGGGCGACCCGTTTTACAGCTTGAAAGACCGGCTCGCCAAAAGGACCGTCGCCGTCGGCCTGATCACCTACCCGGCGGCCTCCGGCCTCACCGAAGAAGAACGTCGCGGCGTCCTGATCTTCACCAAAGCGGTGCTGTGCCGGGATTTCCCCGAGTGGCTGTTGACCTATGCCGCCTCCAACGGCGTGTTCCCCCACGACCCCACGTCCGACCAATGGTTCAACGAAGGGCAATTCGCCGCCTACACGGAGATGGGACGGATCATGGGGCGCCAGGCCTTGAAGTGCGTCGAGTTCCTGACGAAGGTTGGAAAAATCTCAAATCCGACGGCGCCCGACCTGGAGAAACTCTGTGGAGCCAAAGGGCGAACTGCCGAACCAGCGCTTGGCTGATCGATCGTTGCGAATTGTGCCGGCTAGCGAGGTGGAACCGTGCTGGCGCCTGGCGTCATAAGCGGGATGGATGGAAGGGTATGACCGCCGAGCGCTTGCAGCTGGGATGGCATTTGCCCGTTGGCGAGCGATTGCATGAAGCTCGGGCACTGCGTCTGTATCGCCAACGTGGCCACAAATCGGGCCATGCCTGGCGAAAGTCCCGTGCTTCCCGTCAGCTGCGATGCTATCGACGCTAGCGTCGCACCCGGCTGCACCAGCATCGGACAGATCGACTGCCCGGCAGCGACACCGGCTGATCCGTTGGGCGAGTCGGCCTGCGCGACAGCAGGAAACGCCGCTGCAGCGGCGATGAGGCCCGCCGCGACTGCTAGTGGACGAAGCGCCGCCGAAGCGGCGTCGATGATGCCTGCCCAGACCGTCCGTTGGCGAACCACCGAGGAGCGACGAACCGTCTGTGTATTCCATGGGCGGTACATCATCAGTGCCGTCATTGCGTCGCTCCTAGTTGCTCGCGGAAGTGCACAGCTGCGCACTCATTTCACTTCGGAAATGTTCGGCAATTCGTTACGGCGAGGTTCTGGACGGCGTAGCAGATCGACTGGACGCGGCGATCCAGGCTACTGCGGACGGCTTCGTAAGCCTGACCGAACGCGGGTGCCCTGACCTACCCGATGAAGACCTGGTCGGTGTGGCGAGCAACCTAGATGTGGCGGTTCGACCGCCCAATGCCCGATCGGAAGTTGTGAGGCTATGACCTCATTCGGGCGCTACAACATCCTCCGGCGCGTCACCGAAGTGATCGGCATCTAACGCCGTGGCGTAATACAGCGCGGATATCGACGCGACCATAGAAACCCTCGAGTAATCGCGTTCAGTCGGTTCCTCCGGCAACGCCTGTACGAGCTTGACCGCCATGTCGGCATACTTTTGGGCGGCTTCACGCCATTCGCGCATTCTTTCCGGATCAACAGCCATGCTCTTCAACCCTCCCACGTAACCACTGCGCGCCGGGCTTCACCGACAGTGACGCAGCTAATTTGGACCCCCACTTACCTCACTGAATGTGGTGGAGCTAAGGGGATTCGAACCCCTGACCTACTCGATGCGAACGAGTCGCGCTACCAACTGCGCCATAGCCCCTGACCGCTAGCAGGCTACCAGCCGCGCGGCGAACCGACGAACCGCCGGCGCTACTCGCCGACCGCGCGCGGCAGGTCCCGGGGCCAGCCGAAGGTCCGCATCGGCATCGCGTAGTCCAGGTGCTCGAAGATCGGGTCCTCGTCGTCGATCTCCAGCACCACCGCGCCGGGCCGGCGCAACCGCGAGGGCACCAGGTCGTATTCGCGGTCGTAGGCGTTCTCCACGCCGAGCCGGGCCCGCGCCATCCGCTGCATCCGGCGGCGACGCACCCTCTCCTCGATGCGGGTCTGCCGACGCAGGTACGCCAGGTACAGCATCGTCACTGCGGTGGCGCTGCCGCACACCCACCAGGCCGCCGGCGACACCTCGAACGCGGCGGTGGCCGAGCCGACCAGGAAGACCGCCATCACCATCAGCACCCGCTTGCGGAATGCGTACTTGCGCGCGCTGACCGCGGCCGCGGCCTTGGGGTCGAACCGGCGCCGCCGCGACGCGCCCGCGGCGACGAACGCCCGCGGATCCTCGTCCTCCTCGCGGTCCGCCTCGGGCTCCAAACCCGAGGAGTCCTCGACGTATTCGTAGCGGTCGTCCAGGTCCGCGTCCTCGTCGGTCTCAGCGCGCTCGGCCACGGTCTGAGGCTCGGTCTCGTCGGCGTCTTCGTCCTCCTCGGCGACCGCCCCCGCCGGCAGCGCCCCGGAATCCTCGATGACATCGACATCCAGGTACTCGGGCTCGGCCTGGTCGGTCGCCGCAGCCCGCACCACCACCGGACGCGCCACCTCCTCGGTTTCGGCGTCGTCGTCCTCGTGCTCGGGCTCGGCGAGCTCGTCCTCGGCCGCGTCCTCCTGCGGCTTCCAATCCGGGTCGCTGCGATGACCCGCGGCGGGCCCACTGCGCCTGAGTAGCCGGGAGCCGGCCCCGTTGAGCACCCGGGTCGCCAGGGCGACGTCGCTGGTGCGACGGACGGCGTCGCGTTTGCTGATCAGCATCGGAACAAGGACGAACAGCCAGAGCACCACGAGCGAGATCCACAACAGCGACTGCGGGATGCTTGGCATGATGACTTGCTCCTTACTGGACCCGACCCCCGCGAGGCTCGTCTGTGGCCGATGCGGCTGGACCAAGGTGACCAGCACAATTACACACCTGTAATTTGCCTCTCACAAGCACCAAATGTCACTCGTGTCGCGATAGCCACACGGCGCGGGTCGTCACGCCCAGCTCGCGTGACCGGAGCGGACCAGGGTTGCCGCTACCGATCCCTGCACCTCTTCGACCGTGATGGCCATCAGCAGGTGGTCGCGCCAGGCCCGGTCCACCTCGAGGTAGCGGCGCAACAGACCCTCCTCGCGGAAGCCCACCTTTGCCAGCACGGCCCGGCTAGCGGCGTTCTCCGGACGCACGGTCGCCTCCACGCGATGCAGCATGACCGGGCCGAAGCAGTGATCCAGACCCAGCGCCAACGCCGCCGTCGCGACCCCGCCGCCGGTGGCCGACCTGGGCACCCAGTAGCCGATCCACGCCGACCGCAACGCCCCATGGGTGACATTGCCGATGGTCAGCTGGCCGCAGAAACGCCCGTCGAGCTCGATCACGTAGGGCAGCATGCGCCCCTTGCGGGCCTCCGCGCGCAGCCCGGAACACAACGCGGGCCACGCCGCGACCGTGTGCCGGATCGTCCAATCGCCGTCCGTGCTGGGCTCCCACGGCTCGAGATGCGCGCGATCGGCCAACCGGATGCGACTCCACTGCGCGCCGTCGCGCATCCGCACCGCCCGCAACCGGACGACACCGCCCGGCACCCGCAGCGGCCCCACGTCCGCCGGCCAACCCGGATGACGGGGATTAGAGCGCAACAGGTTCACGAGCATGTGCGGCAGCTTCGCCTAGCCGCGCTGGGCCAGGAACGCGACGTCGACGATCTCGCCGGTGCGGATCTGCTCGGCGCCGCTGGGAACCACGACCAGACAGTTCGCCTCGGCGAGGGTGGCCAGCAGGTGCGACGACGATCCCGGGGCCCCGCCGAGTGCCTGCACCAAATATTCACCGCTGTCCTGGTCGCGCATCAACTGCCCGCGAAGGTACCCCTTGCGCCCGGCGACCGACGTGATCGGCGACAGGGCACGGGCCTGCACGATGCGGCGCATCGGCTGGCGCTTGCCCAGCGACAGCCGGATCAGCGGCCGGACCATCACCTCGAAGACCACCAGCGCGCTGACGGGGTTGGCCGGCAGCAGGAACGTCGGGACGCCCTCGCGGCCCAGCTGTCCGAAGCCCTGGACGGAGCCGGGATGCATCGCGACCCGGACCACCTCCATCTCGCCGAGCTCGGACAGCACCGACCGCACCGACTCGTTGGCCGCGCCCCCGACCGCCCCGGCGATAACCACGACCTCGGCGCGATTGATCTGGCCTTCGACGACCTCGCGCAGCTCTTTGGGGTCGTTGCTGACGATGCCGACGCGGTTGACCTCGGCGCCGGCGTCGCGGGCCGCCGCCGCCAACGCGTAGGAGTTGACGTCGTAGACCTGCCCGTTCCCCGGGGTGCGCGAGATGTCGACGAGCTCGCCGCCCACGGCGATGACGGACAGGCGTGGTCGGGGATGCACCAGCACCCGTTCCCGACCCACCGCCGCCAGCAGACCGACCTGCGCGGCCCCGACGATGGTGCCGGCGCGCACGGCAACGTCGCCGGGCTGCACGTCGTCGCCGGCCCGGCGCACGTAGGCGCCCGACGGGGCCCCACGCAGGATCCGCACGCGTTTGGTTCCCCCGTCGGTCCATCGCACCGGCAGGACGGCGTCGGCCAGGGTGGGCAGCGGGGCGCCGGTCTGCACCCGGACCGCCTGCCGGGGCTGCAGCCGGCTCGGCGTGCGCGAGCCCGCTTCGACCGTTCCCATCACCGGCAGCACCAGCCCGTCGCGCAGGTCCTCGTCGTCGGACGGGGCGCCGAGACCTTCGGCGCCCACCTCGCCGACGCCCAGCACGTCGACGCTGCGCACCGCGTAGCCGTCGATGGCGGCCTGATCGAACCCGGGCATGGGCCGCTCGGTCACCACCTCCTCGGCGCACAGCAATCCCTGCGCCTCGGCAATGGCGACCCGTATCGGCCTCGGGGCCACCGCGGCCGCCGTTATCCGGGCCTGCTGCTCCTCAACAGAACGCACAAGCGCGCCTCTCTGACCTGGCGGGGCGCCCGGCTACTGCTCGGTCAGGCCTAACCGCGCCACCAACCATCGCCGCAAATCCGGGCCATAGTCGTCACGATCCAATGCAAAGTCAACCGCAGCCTTCAGGTAGCCGCCGGGATTTCCCAAGTCGTGTCGGGATCCGCGATGCACGACGACATGCACCGGGTGGCCCTCTTTGATCAGCAGCGCGATCGCATCGGTGAGCTGTACCTCGTTTCCGGCGCCGCGGTCGATGCGGTGCAGCGCGTCGAAGACGGCGCGGTCGAGCACGTACCGGCCGGCCGCCGCGTACATCGACGGCGCGTCCTCGGCCTTGGGCTTCTCGACCATCCCCTTGACCCGCAGGACGTCCGGATTGTCGCCGCCCACAACGGGTTCGACGTCGAAAACGCCGTAGGCGCTGATCTCCTCGGGCGTCACCTCGATGGCGCACAGCACGGTGCCGCCCTGGTCGGCGCGTACCTTGGCCATCGTCTCCAGGACGCCCGTCGGCAACACCAGGTCGTCGGGCAGCAGCACCATGACTGCGTCCTCGTCCGCCGCCAGCCTCGGCTCCACGCAGCTGATGGCGTGCCCCAGCCCGAGCGGCTCGGCCTGCACCACGGACTCCACCTTGATCAGCTGTGGCGCCCGGCGCACCTTGTCGAGCATGGCCTTCTTGCCGCGCGCCTCGAGGGTCCCCTCCAGCACCAGGTCTTCGACGAAGTGCGCGACGACGCCGTCCTTACCCTCGGAGGTGATGATCACCAGGCGTTCCGCCCCGGCACCGGCCGCCTCCGCGGCGACCAGCTCGATGCCGGGGGTGTCGACCACCGGCAGCAGCTCCTTGGGCACCGTCTTCGTCGCGGGCAAAAACCGCGTACCCAGGCCGGCCGCAGGGACGATCGCCGTGAATGGGATCGGAACATCTGGGCGTGACATTGTTCAAACGATAACCCTCGTGGGGTACGACACCGCGGTGTGGCGGCGCGAAACCCCGGCCTGTCATCGTTGAGGGCATGCCACCCGCGAGCAAGGCCGCGTTGCGCGAACGCCTGCTGGCGGCCCGGCGGCGCGTTACCGACGACGTCCGCGCCGCCGAGGCGCGCGAGCTGCACGAGCATTTGGAGGCGGCGGTCGACGGCGCGACCACCGTCTGCGCATACGTGCCGGTGGGCACCGAGCCGGGGTCGGTCGAGCTGCTCGACATGTTGCTGCGTCGCTCGGGACGGGTGTTGTTGCCGGTCGCGCGCACGGGCGCCGACAAGGCGCCGCTGCCGCTGGGGTGGGCTGAATACCGGCCGGGCTCGCTGGTCCCCGGACCGTGGGGCCTGCTGGAGCCGCCCGGACCGGTGCTGGCCGCGTCGGCGCTGCGCGAGGCCGCCCTGGTGATCGTGCCGGCGCTGGCCGTCGACCGTCGGGGCGTGCGCCTCGGCCGGGGCGCCGGCTTCTACGACCGCTCGCTGGGCGGCCGAAACCCGCAGGCGCGCCTGATCGCGGTGGTGCGCGACGCCGAATTCCTCGACGAACTGCCCGCCGAGCGCCACGACGTGCCGATGACCCACGCGCTGACACCGAAGCGGGGACTGATCGCGCTTCCGTGGGAATGATCGCGATCACGTGGCGGTTCTAGCACTTGGCACGGTAGAGTGCTAATTCAAGCCCGTAATCATTCGGAGGTTTTCGTGCCGACTTACAGCTACGCGTGCACCGAGTGCGACGACCGCTTCGACGTCGTGCAGGCCTTCACCGACGACGCGCTGACCACGTGCGAGAAGTGCTCGGGCCGGCTCCGCAAGTTGTTCAATTCCGTCGGCGTCGTGTTCAAGGGCAGCGGCTTTTACCGCACCGACAGCCGCGAGGACCGCAAGAAGTCGAAGGGCTCGTCCAACGGCTCCACTGAGGCGGCGTCGAGTTCGGGGTCCGGCGACAAGGGCGGGTCGAGCGAGAAGAGCGGGTCCGGGGACAAGGGCGGGTCGAGCGACAAGTCGACCAGCAGCGCCACCCCGGCCACCGCGGCCGCCTCGAGCTAAAGCGGTTATCCACAGCGTCAGCGCCGGCCGGCACTGCCGGCGCCCGGCCGCGCTTACCGTTGCCGGGTGGGCGAATCATCGCTGAACCCAAGCGTGTTCAGGCGCATGTCGGCGTCGTTGCGCCCCGACTGGACGCGTACCGTCCTGGCCCGGCGGGTGGCCGCGGGCGGGCTCGTCGTGCTGGCCGGCATCGCGACACTGCGGTCGAATCCCGACGGTGACTACGCCGAGGTGGTGGTGGCGTCGCGCGACCTGCGCCCGGGCGCCGCGTTGAGCCCGGACGACGTCCGGCTCGAAAAGCGTTCGGCCGCAACGATTCCCGACGGGTCGAAGGCAGACCTCGCCGCGGTCGTCGGTTCGACCCTGGCCGGCCCCGCCCGGCGCGGCGAGGTGCTCACCGACGTCCGGCTGCTCGGCAGCCGGCTCGCCGAATCCACCGCCGGGCCCGGCGCTCGCATCGTGCCGCTGCACCTGGCGGACGGCGCCCTGCTCGACCTGGTCCGGGCCGGTGACGTCGTCGACGTGCTGGCCGCGCCGGCCACCGACTCGCCGACGACGGGCCCGGTGGCCAGCAGGGTGGTGGCCACCGATGCCGTCGTCGTCCTCGTGTCGGCGAAGCAGAAGACCCAGGCCGCCGACGCCGACCGCGTAGTGTTGGTTGCGCTGCCGGCTCGCGTGGCGAACGCGGTGGCAGGCTCGGCGCTGGGGCAGACGGTAACCCTCACCCTGCATTGAGTATCTGGCCGCTGTTGGGCACGTGATCGCTGGCAAACTCTGTCCAGACCAGAAAGGGCGTCCTTATGCTCAAGGGGTTCAAGGAGTTTCTCTCGCGGGGCAACATCGTCGACCTGGCCGTAGCGGTCGTCATCGGTACTGCCTTCACCGGATTGGTCACCAAGTTCACCGACAGCATCATCACGCCGCTAATCAATCGGGTCGGGGTCAATCAGCAGTCCAACGTCGGCGCCCTGAAGATCGGCATCGGCGGCGGCCAAACGATCGACCTGAACATCCTGCTGTCCGCCGCGATCAACTTCGTCCTGATCGCGGCCGTCGTCTACTTCTTCGTCGTGCTCCCCTACAACACGCTGCTCAAGCGCGGCGAGGTCGAGCAGGCGGACGACGCGCAAGTCCTGCTGCTCACCGAAATCCGCGACCTGCTGGCGCAAACCGATGGGGACTCGTCGTCCGGTAAGCACGGAGGTTCGGCGGCCACGACACCGCCGCCGGAATACGGACCGCGCGCGGAGGCCGAATCGCGGTGACCCACGGTTAGATCTCGAGGCTCGACAGCTGGCCGATGATCTGGGCGGCGAGCGGGTTCAGCGTCGCCATTCCGTCACGCACCGCGTAGCGGGAACCGGCGAGATTGACCACCAGCGTGCTGCCCGACACCCCGGCCAGGCCCCGGGACAGCCCGGCGTCGATGATGCCCGCGGACAGCCCCGAGGCGCGGATGGCCTCGGCGATGCCCAAGATTTCGCGGTCCAGGATCTCGCGGGTGGCCTCGGGCGTGACGTCGCGTGGGGTGACACCGGTCCCGCCGACCGAAACCACCAGGTCCACCCCGCCGATCACCGCGGTGTTCAGCGCGTTGCGGATCTCGACCTCGTCGGCCGCGACCGCCACCACGCCGTCGACGACGAACCCCGCCTCGGTCAGCAGCTCGGTGACCAGCGGACCGCTGTGGTCCTCGTCGCCGTGCGCGGTGCGATCGTCGACGACCACGACCAGCGCACGGCCGACTACCAACTCCGCACCCGTTTCCATGGGTGCAACCGTATATCCGACCTCCGACAACCCGGCCGCCGAGGGCTCATCGACTCTCATTACTGATCCGCCTTGCCGAGGGTGACTTGCACGGTGCGGCTCCCGCCGCCGGGATCCTGAAACGTCAGCGATACCTTGTCGCCGGGCGCTTTTGAGCGCACGGCGGCCACCAGCGCGTCGGCGCTGTTGATCGGGCGGTCGTCGACCTTGGTGACCACCACACCCTTGGGCACTCCGGCCGTCGCCGCCGCCCCGTTCGCGATGACGTCGACGACCTTGGCGCCGGGGGTGCCCTTGTCACTGGTCACCTGCACGCCCAGCGACGCGTGCGTCGCCTTGCCGGACGAGATCAACTCGTCGGCGATGCGCTTGGCCTGGTCGACCGGGATCGCGAAGCCGAGCCCGATCGACCCGCTCTGGGAATCGGGCGAATCGGCGCCCAGGGTGGCGATGGCGGAGTTGACGCCGACCAGCTGACCCTGCATGTTGACCAGCGCGCCCCCGGAGTTACCCGGGTTGATCGCGGCGTCGGTCTGAATCGCGTCCAGCACGGTGTTCTGGTTGCCCGACTCGCCGGTGGTGGACACCGGCCGGTTCTTCGCGCTGATGATCCCGGTGGTCACGGTGCCCGACAGCCCCAGGGGTGAGCCGATCGCCACCACCGGCTGCCCGACGCGCAGGTCCGACGAGGAGCCGATCGTGATGGGCGTGAGGTTCGAAACGCCCTGCACCCGGATCACCGCGATGTCGCTGGTGGGGTCGGCACCGACCACCGTGAACGGCGCCGTGCGGCCGTCGGAGAAGGTCACCGTCGTTTTCGGCGGCGGGGCGCCCGGCGGAGCACCCGGCGGCCCACCCGGGCCCGCGGGACCGCCGCCCGGCTTGACCGCGGCCGCGACCACGTGGTTGTTGGTCAGGATCAGCCCGTCGGCCGACAGGATGACGCCGGAGCCCTCCTCGGACTGGCGACCCAGGTCGGTCTCCAACATGACGACGCTCGGCACCACCTTGGCGGCGACCTGCTCGACGGTGCCCGGCGGCATGTTCGCGGCCGGGACGCTGGGAGCCGCGCCCGGGATGATGCTGTGGCCGTTGCCGCCGGCGGAGTGCGTGCCCAGCTCGACCGCCGTCGCCGCGGCGCCGCCGATGCCGGCCGACACCACCGCTATCGCCAGCGCGCCCGCGGTCAATAGACCTGCGCGAGAACGTTTCTGGGGAACAGGCGGCGGCCCGGGGGGCATCGGCGGCAGCATGTGTATCGGTCCCGTCCCCGTGCCCGCCGGTATGGGTCCCACCCCGGTGCCCCCGGGGATCGGGCCCGGCCCGGTGCCCCCGGGGAGCGGAACCGGTCCGGTGCCGCCGGGGATCCGGCCCGGCCCGGTGCCGCCGAACGGCTCGTAGGGCCGGCGGTACTGCGCGTTCGGCTGCGACGGCTGGGCGGGCTGGGACGGCTGATAGCGCCAGTCGAACTGCTGGTTGTACGGCTGCTGCCCCTGCGCATAGGCGGGGGGCACAGGCTGATTAGGCCCCGTACGGTATCCCGGCTGCTGCGGCGGTGGCGAATACCTCGGGTCATTCGTCATGTCGCTACGTCGCTCTTCCTCTATATCGGCTACTTCGGGCATTCGGTCTCGTCGGCTCGACGCGGCTCGATTTCAACCCTAACTGCAGAACTACCTTGCCCGCGCGGACTGAGAGTCCACTGAGATAACGCTCGCCGATTCCCGAGAGTTCTCCGCGACGGGCACGACCGGGTCCGTCTGGGCTTCTGCTGCGAAAATCTTAGTGTCGGCCTCGGCCGCCGGGTATCCCGAAACCGGCACCGGGCGCCCGGGAAGCAGCACATAGATGGACGTGCCCGGGGGCTGGCCGCCCGGCACGGTGTCCTCGACACGTAGCAACCCCCCGTGGCTCTCCACCACCTTTTTCACGATCGCCAGCCCGAGCCCCGAGCCCGGCATCGCCCGCGCCGTCGTCGACCGGTAGAACCGTTCGAACACCAGGCGGCGCTCGTGCACCGGGATGCCCGGGCCCTCGTCGGACACCACCAGCTCGGCGTGCGTCGGGTCGAGTTGCCGCAGCCTGACGCCGACATGCCCACCGGACGGGCTCCATTTGGCCGCGTTGTCCATCAGATTCAGCACCGCGCGCGAGAGCCCCGCGGCGTCACCGTACACCTGCCAGCCGATCGCCTCGACATCGAAGTGAATGTCGTTGCGCCGCCGCCTGACTCGCTCCAGGCTGCGATCGATCACCTCGGACATGTCGACGGCCTCGTGCACGACCTGGCTGGCGTCGTCGCGGGTGAGGTCGACCAGATCGCCCACCAGGGTGGACAGTTCCTCGATCTGGGCGATCACGTCCGCGCGCAGGTCGACCATCTCCTGATCCGGCAGCCGCGGCGCCCCCGGTTCCATCGAGGCCATCAACAGTTCGACGTTGGTGCGCAGCGAGGTCAGCGGGGTGCGCAATTCGTGTCCGGCGTCGGTCACCAGCCGCGCCTGCCGCTCCCGCGATTCGGCCAGCGCCCGCAGCATCAGGTTGAAAGCCTCGGTGAGCCTTGCCAATTCGTCGCTACCGAACACCGGGATGGGCCGCAGGTCGTCGGTGCGCGCCACCCGCTCGGCGGCCTCCGTCAGCCGGCCCACCGGGCGCAGCCCCGCGCGGGTGACCATGCCCCCGGCCACCGCCGCGACCGCGACGCCGACGCCGCCGACCATCAGCAGCACCCACCGCAGCTTGGTCATCACCGCCTCGGTGGGCTTGAGGCTCTTGGAGATCAGCAGCGAACTGCCGTTGGGCAGGTGGATGGCCAGGATTCGCTGGTCGGACGCGGTGCGACGGGACATGAACAACTCGCCGTTGATCACGGCCTTTTCGGCGGTTCCGACGGGCAGGATCTGGCCCGGCTGATTGGCGGTGTACATGGAGCGACCCGGGTTCACCAGCATCGCGTTGACATCCGAATACGCGGTGCCCTCGATGGCCTTCCCTGGGTCGGCGGCCAGCGAACCGCTCGCGATCAACAGCTGCGCGCGACTCTGCAACTGGTTGTCGATGTCGTTGTAGAGCGCGGCCGAAATCACCGCGTACACGGCGAACGACATCAGCACCACGACCATTGCCACCATCGACATCGCCAGCAGCATCACCCGCCACCGCAGCGACAACGAGCTGGTGGGCCGCAGCGGTGCGCGCCGGCGCCGACGGAGCCGGATCATCGTTGGCGCTGACCCATCACGGCGGCGTCTCCCGGAGGACGTATCCCACCCCTCGGACCGTATGGATCAGTCGCGGCTCACCGTCGGCCTCGGTTTTGCGGCGCAGGTAGCCGACGTAGACCTCCAGCGCATTGCCCGAGGTGGGAAAGTCGAATCCCCAGACCTCCTCGAGGATTCGGCTGCGGGTGAGCACCCGGCGCGGATTGGCGATCAACATTTCCAGCAACGCGAACTCGGTGCGGGTCAAGCTGATGCAGCGCTGCCCGCGGGTGACCTCGCGGGTCACCGGGTCCAGGCTGAGGTCGGAGAACGTCATGGCCACCGACTCGGCGGCGTCGTCGGGCTTGGTGCGCCGCAGCAGCGCGCGCATCCGGGCCAGCAGCTCTTCGAGCGCGAACGGCTTCGGCAGGTAGTCGTCGGCGCCGGCGTCCAGGCCCGCGACCCGCTCGGACACCGAATCGCGAGCGGTGAGCACCAGGATGGGCAGGTCGTCGCCGGTGCTGCGGAGCTGACGGCACACCTCGAGGCCGTCCAGCCGCGGCATCATCACGTCCAGGACGAGGGCGTCGGGCCGGTCGCTGGCGATCATGTCGAGGGCCTCGACCCCGTCGTGGGCGAGCTCTACCGAATAGCCATTGAACGAAAGCGACCTGCGCAGCGACTCGCGCACCGCGCGATCGTCGTCGACGACAAGTATGCGCACGGCCACTAGTTTCGTCCTAGCGCCTGAGAGCGGGCTGAGAGGCGCGCCGGGTATTTGCCGAGATTAGCGCTTGTCGAGATCGATCAGACCGAGCCGGGCCGCCTTGAGCAGCCTGCGGGGCACCTTGTGCTTCTGGCCTGCGACGTTCACCCCGACGAGTTCGGTCTTCGTGGCCTTCCACTGCGAGCGCCGGCTTCGGGTATTCGCGCGCGACATCCTGCGCTTGGGTGTGGCCATGGTCGGGCCTAACTCCTCGTTGGGGCTTGATGGGGCATGCCGCGGGGCGTGGCCGGTCGGGCCGAACGTGCGACGATTGCCTAACAGGATAGTGGGTGGCCTGCCGGTCGCCAAAACGGCGCCCGCCGGCCCCGAGCCGGCTCCTTGACGCGGCACCGCGGGTACCCGCTAACCTACCGAGTGGTTGGTTGGTTTGCGCTCGCCGGTGAATCGCAGATTGGAGGACTGCATGGCCTCTGGTCCCGGTGCTTCCCGCACCGATGGCGCCGTCCGGATCGCGAACTGTTCGGGCTTTTACGGTGACCGGCTTTCGGCGATGCGCGAGATGCTCACCGGCGGACACGTCGACTACCTCACCGGCGACTACCTGGCCGAACTGACCATGCTGATCCTGGGCCGCGACCGGATGAAGCACCCCGAGCGCGGCTACGCCAAGACCTTCCTGACGCAGCTGGAGGACTGCCTGGGTGAGTCCCGAGACCGCGGGGTGCGGATCGTCGCCAACGCCGGCGGCCTCAACCCCGCCGGGCTGGCCGACGCGATCCGCGCGCTCGCGGAACGTCTGGGCGTCCCGGCGCGGGTCGCCCACGTCGAAGGCGACGACCTGTTGCCCCGCGCGGCGGAGCTGGGGCTCGGCACGCCGCTGACCGCCAACGCCTACCTCGGCGCGTGGGGAATCGTCGACTGCCTGAACGACGGCGCCGACGTCGTGGTGACCGGCCGGGTCACCGACGCCTCGGTGATCGTCGGGGCGGCCGCGGCGCACTTCGGCTGGGACCCCACCGACTACGACCCCCTCGCCGGCGCCGTGGTCGCCGGCCACGTCATCGAATGCGGCGTGCAGGCCACCGGCGGCAACTACTCCTTCTTCACCGAGATTCGGGATTTGACCCACGCCGGTTTCCCGCTCGCCGAGGTGCACGCCGACGGCTCCTCGGTCATCACCAAGCACCCGGGCACCGGCGGCCTCGTCAGCGTCGACACCGTCACCGCGCAGTTGCTCTACGAGATCACCGGCGCCCGCTACGCCAACCCCGACGTCACCGCGCGGATGGACACCGTCGAGCTGACCGCGGACGGCCCCGACCGGGTGCGCATCAGCGGTGTGCGCGGCGAACCGCCGCCACCCACTTACAAGGTGTCGCTGAACAGCATCGGCGGGTTCCGCAACGCCATGACGTTCGTGCTGACCGGCCTCGACATCGAGGCCAAGGCCGACCTGCTGCGCCGCCAGCTCGAGGCCACGTTGACGGTGAAGCCCGCGGAGCTCGAGTGGTCGCTGGCCCGCACCGACAAGACCGACGCCGACACCGAGGAGGCCGCCAGCGCCCTGCTGCACTGCGTCGTCCGCGACCCGGACCCCGCCAACGTGGGGCGCCAGTTCTCTTCCGCGGCAGTGGAACTCGCACTCGCCAGTTATCCCGGCTTCCACGTGACGGCCCCGCCGGGCGACGGTCAGGTCTACGGCGTGTTCACCCCGGGCTACGTCGACGCCAAGGAGGTCCCGCACGCCGCCGTGCACGCCGACGGCACCCGCGTTGACATCCCTTGCGCCACCGACACTTTGGAGCTGGCGCCCGCCGACCCCCCGCCGTTGCCCGAGCCGTTGCCGGCCGGCCCGGCGCGCAGGGTGCCGCTGGGCCGCATCGCCGGGGCCCGCAGCGGCGACAAGGGCGGGTCGGCAAACGTGGGCGTGTGGGTGCGCACCGACGATCAATGGCGTTGGCTGGCCAACGCCCTGACCGTCGAGCGGCTCAAGGAGCTGCTGCCGGAGGCGGCCGACTTCGACGTCACCCGCCACGTGCTGCCCAACCTGCGCGCGGTGAACTTCGTCATCGACGGCATCCTGGGCCAGGGCGTCGCCTATAACGCGCGGTTTGATCCCCAGGCCAAGGGGCTGGGCGAATGGCTGCGCGGCCGCCACCTCGACATCCCGGAGAGCCTCCTATGAGTATCTGGACCACCCCCGAGCGCGAACAGCTGCGAAAGACGGTGCGCTCCTTCACCGAACGCGAGATCCTGCCCCACGCCGACGAATGGGAACGCACCGGCGACCTGCCGCGCGACCTGCACCGCCGGGCCGGGGCGGCCGGGCTGCTGGGCGCGAGCTTCCCCGAATCGGTCGGCGGCGGTGGCGGCGACGGCGCCGACGCGGTGGTCATCTGCGAGGAAGTGCACCACGCCGGCGCCCCCGGAGGCGTGTTCGCGTCGCTGTTCACCTCGGGCATCGCGGTGCCCCACATGATCGCCTCCGGCGATGCGCGGCTGATCGACACCTTCGTACGGCCCACGCTGGCCGGCGAGAAGATCGGTTCGCTGGCCATCACCGAACCCGGCGGCGGTTCGGACGTCGGGCACCTGCGGACCAGCGCGGTGCGCGACGGCGACCACTACGTGGTCAACGGCGCGAAAACCTACATCACCTCCGGGGTCCGCGCCGACTACGTCGTCACCGCGGTGCGCACGGGAGGCCCTGGCGCCGCGGGAGTTTCGCTGCTGGTGGTCGAGAAGGGGACGCCCGGCTTCGAGGTGACCCGCAAGCTGGACAAGATGGGCTGGCGGTCCTCCGACACCGCCGAGCTTTCCTACACCGACGTGCGCGTGCCGGCGGGTAACCTGGTCGGCGCCGCCAACAGCGGATTCGCCCAGATCGCCCAGGCCTTCGTGTCGGAGCGGATCGGCCTTGCCGCGCAGGCGTATTCGAGTGCCCAGCGGTGCCTCGACATCACCGTGTCCTGGTGCCGCGACCGGGAGACGTTCGGCCGGCCGCTGATCTCGCGGCAATCGGTGCAGAACACGCTGGCCGAGATGGCCCGCCGCATCGACGTCGCGCGGGTGTACGCGCGCAACGTGGTCGAGCGCCAGCTCGCCGGCGAGACGAACCTGATCGCGCCGGTGTGCTTCGCCAAGAACACCGCCGTCGAGGCCGGCGAATGGGTGGCCAACCAGGCCGTGCAGCTGTTCGGCGGCATGGGCTACATGGCCGAATCCGAAGTCGAACGCCAATACCGGGACATGCGGATCCTCGGCATCGGCGGGGGAACCACCGAGATCCTGACCGCACTCGCCGCGAAAACCCTGGGATTCCAATCATGACCGCACTGAAGTCCACCCTCGACCCGAGCTCGCCCGCCTTCACCGACGCGGCGACGAGGGCGGCCGAACGGCTCGACGAGATCGACGCCGAGCTCGCCAAGGCGCTCGCCGGCGGGGGCGAAAAGTACGTCGAGCGCCACCACGCGCGCGGCAAGCTGACCGCCCGGGAGCGCATCGAGCTGCTCGTCGACCCGGATTCCCCGTTCCTGGAGCTCAGCCCGCTGGCCGCGTACGGCAGCGCCTTTCAGATCGGCGCCAGCACCGTCATCGGCATCGGCGTGGTCTCGGGCGTGGAATGCCTGATCGTCGCCAACGACCCGACGGTCAAGGGCGGCACCAGCAATCCGTGGACGCTGCGAAAGATATTGCGCGCCAATCAGATCGCCTTCCAGAACCGGCTGCCGGTGATATCGCTGGTGGAATCCGGCGGGGCGGACCTGCCCACCCAGAAAGAGATCTTCATCCCCGGCGGGCAGATGTTCCGGGACCTGACCCGGCTCTCGGCGGCGGGGATCCCGACCATCGCGCTGGTATTCGGCAACTCCACCGCCGGCGGGGCCTACATCCCGGGCATGTCCGACCACGTCGTGATGATCAAGGAACGCTCGAAGGTGTTCCTCGCCGGTCCCCCGCTGGTCAAGATGGCCACCGGCGAAGAGTCCGACGACGAGTCGCTCGGCGGCGCCGAAATGCACGCCCGCACTTCGGGGTTGGCGGACTACTTCGCCGTCGACGAGCTCGACGCGATCCGGATCGGGCGGCGCATCGTGTCGCGGCTGAACTGGGTCAAACAGGGGCCCGCGCCCAGGCCGATCACCGAGCCGCTGTTCGACGCCGCGGAGCTGATCGGCATCGTGCCCGCCGATCTGCGCATCCCCTTCGACCCCCGCGAGGTGATCGCCCGGATCGTCGACGGGTCGGACTTCGACGAATTCAAGCCCATGTACGGGTCGTCGCTGGTGACCGGCTGGGCCCGGCTGCACGGCTACCCGCTCGGCATCCTGGCCAACGCGCGCGGCGTGCTGTTCAGCGAGGAGTCCCAGAAGGCCACCCAGTTCATCCAGCTGGCGAACCGCTCGGACACGCCATTGTTGTTCCTGCACAACACCACCGGCTACATGGTCGGCAAGGACTACGAAGAGGGCGGGATGATCAAGCACGGCTCGATGATGATCAACGCCGTGTCCAACTCGACCGTGCCGCACATCTCGCTGCTGATCGGGGCGTCGTACGGCGCGGGCCACTACGGCATGTGCGGGCGCGCCTACGACCCTCGGTTCCTGTTCGCCTGGCCCAGCGCCAAGTCCGCGGTGATGGGCGGCGCCCAGCTCGCCGGCGTCCTGTCGATCGTGGCCCGGGCGGCCGCCGAAGCCCGCGGGCAGCAAGTCGACGAGGAGGCCGACGCCGCCATGCGGGCCGCCGTCGAGGGCCAGATCGAGGCGGAGTCGCTGCCGCTGGTGCTGTCCGGCATGCTCTACGACGACGGCGTGATCGACCCCCGCGACACCCGCACCGTGCTGGGAATGTGTCTGTCCGCCATCGCCAATGGCCCGATCAAGGGGACGTCGAACTTCGGCGTCTTCCGGATGTGAGCCCCATGGTCACTCGAGTGCTGGTCGCCAACCGGGGCGAGATCGCCCGCCGGGTGTTCGCCACCTGCCGTCGGCTCGGTCTCGGCACCGTCGCCGTCTACACCGACCCCGACGCCGCCTCGCCGCACGTCGCCGAGGCCGACGCCCGGGTGCGGCTGCCCAAGACCAACGACTATCTGAACGCCGAGGCGATCGTCGCCGCGGCCCGCGCCGCCGGCGCCGACGCCGTGCACCCCGGCTACGGATTCCTCTCGGAGAATGCCGAATTCGCCGCCGCCGTGCAGGGCGCGGGCCTGACCTGGGTGGGGCCCCCGGTGGACGCGGTGCGCGCGATGGGCTCCAAGATCGAGTCCAAGAAACTGATGGCCGCCGCGGGCGTTCCGGTGCTCGACGAGCTGGACCCCGACACGGTCACGGAGGCCCAGCTGCCGGTGCTGGTCAAGGCCTCGGCGGGCGGCGGCGGCCGCGGCATGCGGGTGGTGCGCGAATTGTCCGCTCTGGCGGGCGAAGTCGAGGCGGCGCGGCGCGAGGCGGCCTCGGCGTTCGGCGACCCGACGGTGTTCTGCGAGCGCTACCTGCCCACCGGGCACCACGTCGAGGTCCAGGTCCTCGCCGACGCCCACGGCACCGTGTGGGCCGTCGGGGAAAGGGAATGCTCGATTCAGCGCCGCCACCAGAAGATCATCGAGGAGGCGCCCTCGCCGCTGGTCGAGCGCACGCCGGGCATGCGGGCCAAGCTGTTCGACGCGGCCCGGCTGGCCGCGGGCGCGATCGGCTACACCGGCGCCGGCACGGTCGAATTCCTCGCCGACGACGACGGCGAGTTCTACTTCCTGGAGATGAACACCCGGCTGCAGGTCGAGCACCCGGTCACCGAGGAGACCACCGGGCTGGACCTGGTCGAGCTGCAGCTGCACGTCGCCGCCGGCGGCCGGCTCGACACCGAACCGCCCACCGCCCAGGGGTATTCGATCGAGGCCCGGCTCTACGCCGAGGACCCCGCGCACGGCTGGCAGCCGCAGGCCGGCCCGGTGCACGCGATCGAGGTGCCGGCGGTCCGGGCCGAGTTCGGCTCGCTGGGGCACCGGACCGGGATCCGGCTGGACTCCGGGATCGTGGACGGATCGGTGGTGTCGATCCACTACGACCCGATGCTCGCCAAGGTCATCTCCTACGCCCCGACGCGGCGGCAATCCGCGCTGGTGCTCGCCGACGCGCTGGCGCGCGCCCGCCTGCACGGCGTGCGCACCAACCGCGAACTGCTGGTGAACGTGCTGCGTCACCCGGCGTTCCTCGACGGCGCCACCGACACCGCGTTTTTCGACACGCACGGCCTGAACGAACTGTCCGCACCGCTGGCCGACGACGCCGTCATCCGGCTGTCCGCCGTCGCCGCCGCCCTCGCCGACGCCGCCGACAACCGCGCCAGCGCCACCGCGCTCGGCTCTCTGCCCAGCGGCTGGCGCAACCTGGCGTCGGGCTATCAGGTCAAGACCTACCGCGACGACGGCGACACCGAGCACCGGGTCGAATACCGGTTCACCAGAACGGGATTGACACTTCCCGACCACCCGACCGTGCGGCTGGTCCGCGCCGCGGCGGATCGGGTCGTCCTCGCCGACGACGGGGTGGAACTCACCTTCGCGGTGCGGCGGTACGGCCCCGACGTCTACGTCGATTCGGCGCGCGGTCCCGTCCACCTGGTCGCGCTGCCGCGCTTCCCGGAGCCGGGCTCGACCGTCGAAAAGGGGTCCCTGGTGGCGCCCATGCCCGGCAACGTCATTCGCGTCGGCGCCGCCGTCGGCGACACCGTCACACTCGGCCAGCCGCTGATCTGGCTGGAGGCGATGAAGATGGAACACACCATCACCGCGCCGTCGGACGGCGTGCTCGCCGAGCTCAACGTCACCACCGGTCAGCAAGTCGAAGTGGGCGCCGTCCTGGCAAGAGTGGAAGCGCCCGAAGCAGAAGGAGATTCACAGTGACCGACAGCAGCTTCATCGAAAACGAGGAGCGCCGGGCGCTGCGCAAGGCGGTGTCCGAGTGGGCGTCCAACTACGGCGCCGAGTACTACCTGGAGAAGGCCCGCGCACACGAACACACCAACGAATTGTGGGCCGAGGCGGGCAAGTTGGGCTTCCTCGGGGTGAACCTGCCCGAGGAGTACGGCGGTGGCGGCGCCGGAATGTACGAGCTGTCGCTGGTGATGGAGGAGATGGCGGCCGCCGGCAGCGCACTGCTGCTGATGGTGGTGTCACCCGCCATCAACGGCACCATCATCAGCAAGTTCGGCACCGAGGAGCAGAAGAAGCGCTGGATCCCCTCCATCGCCGACGGCTCCCTGACGATGGCTTTCGCGATCACCGAGCCCGATGCCGGCTCCAACTCGCACAAGATCACCACGACCGCGCGCCGCGACGGCGGCGACTGGATCCTCAAGGGCCAGAAGGTTTTCATCTCCGGGATCGACCAGGCGCAGGCGGTGCTGATGGTGGCCCGCAGCGAGGAGGCCAAGACCGGCAAGCTGCGCCCGGCGCTGTTCGTGGTGCCGACCGACGCGCCGGGTTTCACCTACACCCCGATCGAGATGGAGCTGATCAGCCCCGAGCGGCAATTCCAGGTCTTCCTCGACGACGTCCGGCTGCCCGGCGATGCGCTCGTCGGGGCCCAAGACGCCGCCATCGCACAGCTTTTCGCCGGCCTGAACCCCGAGCGCATCATGGGCGCGGCCAGCTCGGTGGGCATGGGCCGGTTCGCGCTGAGCAAGGCCGTCGACTACGTCAAGACGCGACAGGTCTGGTCCACGCCGATCGGGGCGCACCAGGGCCTGTCACATCCGTTGGCGCAGTGCCACATTGAGGTCGAACTCGCCAAGCTGATGATGCAGAAGGCCGCGACGCTCTACGACAGCGGCGACGACGCGGGCGCGGCCGAGGCCGCCAACATGGCCAAGTATGCCGCGGCCGAGGCGGCCACGCGCTCGGTCGACCAGGCCGTGCAGTCGATGGGCGGCAACGGCTTGACGAAGGAGTACGGGGTGGCGGCGATGCTCGCCTCGGCGCGGCTCGGACGGATCGCCCCGATCAGCCGCGAGATGGTGCTGAACTTCGTCGCGCAGACGTCGCTGGGCCTGCCCCGAAGCTACTGATGGACACGCTGGTCGAATACGCCGGTCCTGCCGATAGCGGCGGCCCGGTCGCGCGCCTGACGCTGAACTCGCCCCACAACCGCAACGCGCTGTCGACCGCGCTCGTCGAGCAGTTGCACCAGGGCCTGCGCGACGCCGCGGACGACCCGGCCGTGCGCGCGGTGGTGTTGGGGCATACCGGCAACACCTTTTGCGCCGGCGCCGACCTCGGTGAGGCGGGCGGCGGTGACCCGTTCGACATGGCCGTCGCGCGGGCGCGCGAAATGACCGCACTGTTGCGCGCCATCGTCTCCTCGCCGCTGCCGGTGATCGCCGCCGTCGACGGACACGTCCGCGCCGGCGGGTTCGGTTTGGTCGGCGCCTGCGACATCGCGATAGCCGGACCGCGCAGCACCTTCGCGCTGACCGAGGCCCGGATCGGTGTCGCGCCGGCGATCATTTCGCTGACGCTGCTGCCGAAGATGTCGGCGCGCGCCGCGGCGCGCTACTACCTGACCGGCGAGACGTTCGACGCGGCGGTGGCCGCCGAGATCGGACTCGTCACGATGGCGGCCGAAGACGTGGACGCCGCGGTGGCGAAGGTCGTCGCCGACGTGAGCCGCGGGTCGCCGCAGGGGCTTGCGGCGTCGAAGGCGCTGACCACCGCCGCCGTGCTGGAGGGCTTCGACCGCGACGCCGAACGGCTCACCGAGGAATCGGCCCGGCTGTTCGTATCCGACGAAGCCCGCGAAGGCATGCTGGCGTTCCTGCAGAAGCGCCCGCCCAGTTGGGCAAACGTCTAACGGGGCCGCGCGACCTGCGGAAAAGGCCCCCTGCCAGGGCTTCGACCTGGGAAGAACGTTGCAGTTTAGCCAACCCCCTTGCAGCAAAACTTCTACGTCGTACGCTCGTGGATGATGAGCAACTCAGCGCAGCGCGATGCCGGCGAGACGGAGGCCGCGCGCGACGTACCGTCCCGCGCGGCCGACACGGACCGCATCCAGGTCGCGCAGTTGCTCGCGTATGCGGCCGAGCAGGGCCGCCTGCAGATGAAGGACTACGAAGACCGACTGACGAAGGCCTACGCCGCGACAACCTACGAGGAGCTCGACGAGCTCCGGGCCGACCTGCCGGGCGCGATGCTGAGCCCGCGCAGGGGCGGCAAGCCCAACCCGGCGCCGTCGACCCTGCTGCTGGCGTTGATGAGCAATTTCGAGCGGCGCGGTCGGTGGAACGTCCCGAAGAAGCTCACCACCTTCACATTCTGGGGCACCGGGGTGGTGGATCTGCGTTACGCCGACTTCACCTCCACCGAAGTCGACATCCACGCGATCTCGATCATGGGCGCGCAGAACATCCTGCTGCCACCCGAAGTCAACGTGGAGATCCACGGCCGCGCCGTGATGGGCGGCTTCGACAACGCGGTGCTGGGTCAGGGCACGCCCGGCGCGCCCAAGGTGAAGATCCGCGGCTTTTCGCTCTGGGGTGGGGTGGGCGTAAAGCGTAAGGCCCGCCGGCCCCGATAGCACCTCAGACGCCTTGTGCCGCAAGCGCTCTGACCGTCGCTAGCCGGGAATGTAATCGAACTTGTCCGGGTTGGGGCCCCTCCTGCCCGATTCCCCCTTGTCCAGCGCCGAGATCGCATCCATGTCGGATCCGTCCAGATCGAAGTCGAACAGCTCGAAGTTCTGCCTGATCCGTTCCGGCGTAACGGATTTGGGGAAGACGATGTCGCCGCGCTGAACGTGCCAGCGCAGCACCACCTGCGCCGGCGACTTGCCGCGCGCGTCGGCGATACGGTTGATCACCGAATCGCCGAGCACCTTGCCCTGGGCGATCGGCGACCACGCCTCGGTGACGATGCCGTGATCGCGCCCGTAGGCGCGGACCTGCTCGTTGGTGAAGTACGGATGAACCTCGATCTGGTTGACCGACGGAACCGTTTCGGTCTCCGCGGCGAGGCGCTCCAGGTGTGGGACCTGGAAATTCGAGACGCCGATGCTGCGCGCGCGGCCGTCGTTGGCGAACTCTTCGAGGACTTTCCAGGTTGAGACGAAGTCCCCTCCGTAGAGCGTGGGCAGCGGCCAGTGAATGAGGAACAGGTCGACGTAGTCGGAGTCCAGGGCTTCCAGCGTTTTGTCGAACGCGCGGCGCGCATCGTCGGGCTTGTGGAAGCCGTTGTTGAGCTTGCTGGTGATGAAAACCTCGGCGCGGTCCAGGCCGGCGTCGCGGATGCCTTGACCCACTTCCCTTTCGTTCCCATACATTTCCGCGGTGTCGATGTGCCGATACCCGATGTCGAGCGCGCGCCTGACGGCCGCGGCCGTCTCGTCCGGCTTGATCTGGAACACGCCGAAACCCAGCTGCGGGATGCTCACACCGTCGTTCAGTTCGATCGTTGGGACCTTGCTCATGCATCTCCTCCTTCGTCGCCCCATAACCTGGTCGAGGGAGCGTCTATTCCGCCGTGGGAATCAGCGACGGCGGCGCGAGCGCAGGTAGTCGCCCACCACGGCGGCACCCAGGCCGTCGAGGTCGGGCACCACGACGCGGCCCTCGACGCGCCGCGCGACCTGGTCGATGAACCGTGCCAACCCCGGGTCGTCGCCCAGCCGGAAGATCGTCACCTGCGCGCCGAGCCTTGCCATGTCATCGAATCCGCGCACGGTGTGGGCGATGGTCCGCGGATGCGGCGGGTAGTCAAAAAACACCGCCGAACCGTCGCCGTCGAAGTCCTCCAGGTGAGCGGTCGGCTCACCGTCGGTCACCACCAGCACGACGGGCTGCGCGTTGGGGTGCCGGCGCAGGTGTCGACCCGCCAGCGCCAGCGCGTGATGCAAGTTGGTGCCCTGCTCGTAGACGCCCTCCAGGCCGGTCAGCTCGGCGGCCGTCACCGTCCGGGCGTACCGGCCAAAGGCGATGATCTGCAAGGCGTCCGAGCGAAAACGCGTGCACACCAGGTGATTGAGCGCGAGCGCCGTCTGCTTCATCGGCAGCCAGCGATTCTCCATCACCATCGAAAACGACGTGTCGACCAACAGCGCCACTGCGGCCTGCGTGCGGGTTTCGGTCTCGGAGACCTCGACGTCGTCGACCGTGATCCGCAGCGAAACGCCCGCGCCGTCCGGGCCGCTCATCGTCGCCGTTCCCGCCCGCCGCAGCACCGCGTTGGTCAGCGTGCGGGGAATGTTCCACGGCTCGGTGTCACCGAATTGCCAGGGCCGCGTCGCGCCGGTCAACTCGCCGGCGGCGCCCGCGCGCCGATGATCGCGCTCGCCGTTGCGGCCCGAAAGTTGTTGCGCGACATCGCGCAACGCCGTCTCGCCGAGCCGGCGCATCGCCTTGGGCGAGAGCCGCCACTGGCCGTCGGAACCACGGTCCAGGAAGCCCTGGTTGACCAGGGCCCGTTCCAATTCGGCCAGGGTGCGCGCATCGATGGCCGCCTCGTCGCCGAGCTGGCGGGCCAGCGCGTCCAGATCGACGTCATCCATGGTGGCGCCCGGGTAACTCTGCGACAGCTGCTCGGCCAGCTGCTCCAGCTCGGCGATGTCCGAGATCGCCTGGGTGCCTTCGCCCATGCCGAACGGGTTATCGCCGGAGAACTGCTCGGAGCCGGTCCAGTCCTCGCCCGGCCGCGCCGCCTGCAGGTGGGCATCGAGCCGGCCCAACGCCTCCATCAACGCCGGAGACCCGAATGCCTGCTGCGCCAACGCATCCAGCTCGGCGCGCTGGTCGGGGCTCAGGCTGTTGCGGAACCGCTGCGCCGCGGCGGCGCGCTTGGCCAGCGAGTCCAGCAGCTCGTCGACGTTGCGCGGGTTCTCCGGGAAGAACTCGCCGTGCTTGTCCATGAAGTCTTCGAAGTCCTGCTGGGTGTCCTGGCCCTTGGCGTGCTTGTCCAGCAGCTCGTTCAGGTCATCCAACATCTCGTTGACGCGCTGGCGATCCTCGTCGGTGGCTCCCTCGAGGGCCTGCTTCATCCCCGCGAAGCGCTGGTCCAGCAGCTCGCGTCCGAGCAAATCCTTGATCTGCTCGTACTTTTGGCGGGCCTCGCCGCTGCGCCAGTCGTAGTCGGACAGCTCCTGGACGGCTTTGGCCGGTGACGCCGGCAGCGCGTCCAGCTGCAGCTCGCCGAAGCGGGCGTCGTCGTCCAGCGCGCGGGCCAGCTCCTTGCGCTCGGCCAGCACCGCCTCGTCGAGCAGCTTCTTGATCTCCTGCAGGGTGCCGTCCAAGTTGTTGCGGCGCAACAGATCCCGTCGGCGCTTGTTCGCCTCGGCCGCCAGCCGGTCGGCGCCGGGCATGTTCTTGGTGCCGCGGCGCAGCAACTCCGACAGCGCGCGCCGCGGTGACGTGCCGGCCATCACGTCCTGGCCGATCTGTTCGAGCGCCTCGCGCAGATCCACCGGCGGCGCCAGCGGGTCGGGCCCGCCGGTGTAGGCCGAGTATCGCGACGAATGCCCTCTAGCCATAGACGGTTTGGCCCTCCCCGGACACCTTGTCGATCCGCTTGGCCAGATACAACGCCTCGAGCGCCAATTCCAATGCCGCCGCGCGCTCGCCTTCGGATTCGGCGTGCAGCTTGGCCGCGATCTTGTCCACGACGGGCAGGTTGGGCACGGCCGCCAGCACGTCCTTGGCCGACACCCGCTCTCCCGTGGTGACAGCGGAACCACCCTCGACCGCGGCCACCAACGCGCCGACGTCGATGCCGCCCAGCACCCGGGCCGCGGTGTCGGCGGTCGCGCGGCGCAACAGGTGCTCCAGCACGGCCTGTTCGCGGCCCTCCTCACCGGATTCGAATTCCAGCTTGCCGCGCAGCACGTCGATGACCGTGCCCAGGTCGACCACCCGGGCCACCGGGTCGGTCTCCCCCAACACCGCGCCGCGGTGCCGGGCGGCGGCCGCGACGGTCTCGGCCGCCGCGATCGCGAACCGCGCCGACACCCCGGACCGCTGGTCGATCGAGTTGGACTCGCGCAGGTACCGGGCGAACCGCGCCATCACCTGCATCAGGTAGTCGGGCACCTGCGCCGAGAGGTGCGCCTCCTGAACGATCACGCCTACCTCGGCCTCCAGCTCCAGCGGGTAGTGCGTGCGGATCTCGGCGCCGAACCGGTCCTTGAGCGGGGTGATGATGCGGCCGCGGTTGGTGTAGTCCTCCGGGTTGGCGCTGGCGACCACCAGTACGTCCAGCGGCAGGCGCAGCGTGTAGCCGCGGACCTGGATGTCGCGCTCCTCCATGACGTTGAGCATGGACACCTGGATGCGTTCGGCCAGGTCGGGCAGCTCGTTGACCGCGACGATGCCGCGGTGCGCGCGCGGGATCAGCCCGTAGGCGATGGTCTCGGGGTCACCGAGGCTGCGGCCCTCGGCGACCTTGATCGGGTCGATGTCACCGACGAGGTCGGCGACGCTGGTGTCCGGCGTGGCCAGCTTCTCGGTGTAGCGCTCGCTGCGGTGCTTCCACGCCACGGGCAGGTCGTCGCCGAGGGTCGCGGCCCGCCGGATCGACTCCGGCGTGATCGGCCGGTAGGGGTGCTCGCCCAGCTCGGCCCCGTCGATCACGGGTGTCCACTCGTCGAGCATCCCGACCAGGGCCCGCAGCAGCCGGGTCTTGCCCTGGCCGCGCTCGCCCAGCAGCACGAAGTCGTGGCCGGCGATCAGCGCGCGCTCCAACTGAGGCAACACGGTGTCGTCGAAGCCCAGGATGCCCGGCCAGACCGCTTCACCATCTGCGCCTTCGGCGAGACGCGTCAGCAGGTTTTCGCGGATTTCCTGTTTGACTCCCCGTTCGCGGTGGCCGGCGGCGCGCAGTTCGCCGACCGTGCGGGGCAGGTTGCTCGGTGATTGCACCACTCCACGCTACGCGTAACGCCCCGCGCCCACGCGGTAAGTGTTCTAGTGCGCGAAGTGACGCGCCCCGGTGAGGTAGAGGGTGACGCCGACGTTGGCCGCCGCCGCGGTGACCTCGTCGTCGCGCACCGATCCGCCCGGATGCACCACCGCCCTGACCCCCGCTGCGGTCAGTGTTTCGAGCCCGTCGGGGAACGGGAAGAACGCGTCCGAGGCCGCGACCGCGCCGCGGACCCGGTCGCCGCCGCGTTCCACGGCCAGCCGGGCGGCGTCGACGCGGTTGACCTGCCCCATGCCGACGCCGACGGTCGCGCCGTCGGCGGCGATGACGATCGCGTTCGACTTGACCGCGCGGCAGGACCGCCACGCAAAGACCAGGTCGGTCAAGGTGTTCGGGTCGGCCGGTGAGCCGGTCGCCAGAGTCCAGTTCGCCGGGTTGTCGCCGTGCGCGTCGAGCTGATCCCGTTGTTGCACCAGCAATCCCCCGCTGACCGGGCGCAGCTCGGTGCCACCGGCCAGCGGCTCGGAGGCCACCAGCACCCGGATGTTCTTCTTGCGCGTCAACGCGTCGACCGCGCCCGGCGCGTAGGCCGGCGCGACGATCACCTCGGTGAAGATGGTGCTGACGTATTCCGCCATCTCGACGCTGACTTCGGTGTTCGACGCGATCACCCCGCCGAAGGCGCTCAGCGGATCGCATTCGTGGGCCTTGCGGTGCGCATCGGCCACCGACACCGACGAGATCGCGATCCCACAAGGGTTGGCGTGCTTGATGATTGCCACGCAGATGTCTTCATGGTCGAAGGCGGCCCGCCACGCCGCGTCGGCATCGGTGAAGTTGTTGTAGGACATCTCTTTTCCGTGCAGCTGTTCGGCCTGCGCCAGGCCCGGCCAGGCGCCGGGGTCGCTGTACAGCGCCGCCTGCTGGTGCGGGTTCTCCCCGTAGCGCAGCATCGCCGTTCGCCGCCAGCTGCCGGCGAGCCACTGTGGGAAAGCGGTGGGCGGATGCTCGGGCGCCAGCGTCGACTCCATCCAGCCGGCCACGGCGATGTCGTAGTCCGCGGTGTGCTGAAACGCCAGCGACGCCAGCCTTTTGCGCTCGGCGAGGGTAAATCCGCCGTTGCGCACCGCGGCGAGCACCCCGTCATACCCGAGCGGGTCGACCACCACCGCCACGCTGGGATGGTTCTTGGCGGCCGCCCGGACCATCGACGGCCCGCCGATGTCGATCTGCTCGACGCATTCGTCGATGCCCGCGCCGGAGCCGACGGTCTCGCTGAACGGATAGAGGTTGACGACGACCAGTTCGAAGGCCGCGATCCCGAGCTCCTCGAGCGCCGCGGCGTGCTCGGGCTTGCGCAGGTCGGCCAGCAGGCCGGCGTGCACCCGCGGGTGCAGCGTCTTGACCCGCCCGTCGAGCACCTCGGGGAAGCCGGTCAGCTCCTCCACCCTGGTGACCGGAATCCCTTTGTCGGCAATGGTTTTCGCGGTCGAGCCGGTCGATACGATTTCCACGCCCGTCGCGCTCAGGCCCTCGGCGAGCCCGATCAGCCCCGTCTTGTCGTACACGCTGATCAACGCGCGGCGAATCGCCCTTCTTGACTCGTCGCTCATCCTATGGTCGCCTTTCGTCCGGTCCAGGTCACGCCGCGGGTAGCGATCGCGGCCACCACGTCCACCAACAGTCGCCGTTCGATGACCTTGATGCGTTCGTGCAGGGTCTCTTCGTCGTCGTCGTCGAGTACCGAAACGGGCTCCTGCGCCAATATCGGCCCGGTGTCCATGCCGGCGTCTACCAGGTGCACCGTACAGCCGGTGACCTTCACACCGTAAGCCAGCGCTTCGGGCACGGCGTGCGCCCCGGCGAACGCCGGCAGCAGCGCCGGATGTGTGTTCAGGGTCCGGCCGCAGAAGCGTGAAAGGAATTGCGGTCCAAGTATTTTCATGAACCCCGCCGAAACGATGAGATCGGGCGAGTGCGCGGCGGTGGCGTCGGTGATGGCGGCGTCCCAGGCGGTGCGGTCGGGGTAGTCGCCGAGGCGGACCGTGAACGCCGGCAGCGACGCCGCCGCCGCGACCTCGGTGGCCCGGCATTCGCGATCTACGCCGACGGCGACTATCCGCGCCGGGTAGTCACCCGTGGCGGCTTCGACGAGGGAGCCCAGCAGCGAACCGGTGCCCGACGCCAGCACCACCACCCGCGCCGGCGCGCTCGGGGGCACGTGAAGCGGTTGGGGCACAACGGGGAGCCTAGTCGGGCGCCCCTGCGCGCCGACTCTCCGTCCAGCGCTACCTCGCCCGGCGTGTCGGCGCTGAGCGCAGACTCGATCACGACTGCGGCGGCGTCTCGTCGTCCTCGTTGACCGGCCGCTCCTCGTTATCGGCCTCGTCGGCCGGCTCGTCGAAGAGCTCCGCGAAGTCCGCCGGTTCCTCAGCCGCCGCAACGGGAGGGCTCTTGCGGCGCCTGAGCCGGATCGGCAAGATCCCGCCGGCCATCACGACGGTTATCCAGCCGACCACCGCGAACCAGAAGAACACGCCGATCAGCAGGGCCCCCTGGTCGACGCCGACGTGGCCGAAGTTGCCCAGCCGGCCGCTACCGCCGTAGGCCAGCAACGACATCGCCAGGGCCCCGGCGATCGAGGCGACCAGCAGTTTGGCCATCGCCGGCAGGAGCGGCAGCGCCCGCCGGGCGCACTGCTGTCCCACCGCCACACCGGACGAGGCACCCACGATGAGCAACGCGACCCAGACCGGACCCAGGGGCGGCGTGGGGGCCACGGCCAGGATCGGCAGCGCGGGCATGTCGCCGCCGAACACGGTGAACGGGCTGAACGTCGCGAAACCGAGGTGGGCGCTGGACCCGACGGCGACCGCCGAGGTGCCGACGATGACGTTGGGCGCGTACAGCACCGACAGCACCGTGAGGCTGAACTCGCCGAATATCGAATCGGTGATCCCGTAGAGCTCCTGCATCGTCGCCCAGTGCACAACGAGCGAGCCCGCGGTCACCAGGCCGGAAAGCCCGAGTAGCGCCAGCACACCGGCGACCGCGGCGCGCAGCGAATCACCGAGCCAGTTGGGCAGCGGCGATGCCGCCAACGCGCGCCGGCCCACCCGTGACCACACGCCGATCGCCGCGCCGATCGCGTGCACCGCCAGCACACTGGCGAACGCCCGAAGGGCGCTGGGCGTCTGCAGCTCGGTGATCACCGACGACGCGTCGTGGATGACCGCCAGCGCGATCGCCGCCATCAGGAGGGGCCCACCCAGCGCGGAGGCGATCACCCAGCGGACCACCAGCCACGACGAGGAGGGAGCCGTCGCCCGCGCGCTGCTGCGCGCGGTGCCCCACACCATCAACATGGCCGGCAGCAGCGGCAGGACGCCCAGTTCGCGGCCGCCGATCGAGATCGGCACCTGGTGCACCCCGAGCCACATGCTGGCGATGGCGCCCGGCGCGCCGGTCATGTCGCTGTTGGCGATCAGCAACTGCAGCAACGTGACCGCGGCGATGATGCCCAAGGCCACCACGGCCGGCGCGAACGCCACCCGGACAAGGTCGCGCGCCTGGCGAGCGCCAGCCGCCTGGCTGTCCGCGCTTTCCGACACCCTTGTCACTCTTGGCGCACGTGCCCGACTACGCGCGAGAGCGCAGGCTTAGGCCGGTGCCGCCGGCCCGGAGGGCGACTGCTGCTCCTGGCCGCCGGTGTGGCTGGATTGGTCGGCCGGGGCCGAACCCGCCTGTGACTCCGGGCCGCTCGCGTTGGACGACGGCGGCGGGCTGAAGCTGGGGAAGCCGGTGGGTGGGGTGGACGGTCCCTGCTGGTGCGCCGCCGGCTGGGGCCCGGATTGCGGCGAGGGCTGTGCACCGAAGCCGCCGGTCGACGTGGGGATCGCCTGCTGAGTCACGTCCTGGCTCGACGGATAGCCCCCGTACTGGGCGCCGTACCCGGAAGGCCGCGGCGGCTCCTGGTGTCCCGCGTGCTGCTGGCCGTAGTACGACGGCTGCTGGCCGTACTGCTGCCCGTACTGGCCGTATTGCCCGTACTGGCCGTATTGCGCGTACGGGTCGTACTTCGGCCGAGGGGCGGGCGCGGTGATGACGCCGGCGTCCAGCAGCAACGCGGCGATGGCGGCGAGCGCCTGGAAGATGCTGCAGGCGACCAAGGGCCACATGGCCCAGCCGATCGCGAAACCGGCGGGCGTGTTGACGGTCTCGGTGATGGCCAGCAGCGCACCCAGCACCGCGATCACCGCGACGATTCCCACGTAGCTCTTGGCCTTGGGCAACAAGCTGATTCCGGCCAGCAGGGAAGCCAGCACCGCGACGATGACCGCGGTGCCCGCATCGCCGGCGCGTCCACCGCCCGGACCGAGGTCGGCGCCGATGGTGAACGTCGGTCCGAAGTTCAGCAGATACACCGCGATGCCGAGCACCACCACGGCGACGTTCAGGACCAGCGGAAGCTTGCTTTCGCCGTCGTCGGTCTTGGCGAAGGACGGCGTGCCGCCGGCATAGGAGCCCCCGGGCTGCGAGGGTTGGTATCCGGGGCTACCGGGCGAGTAGGTCATGACTCCTCCTGTTGCTTCCCGTGTCTTGGGGTGTCTCGGCGGTGTCGCATTCACGCGCGACGCCGAGTCGCCGGGCGCGCCGCTTCGAACACCTTCCCCATGTTGCGTTGCGACGCGATCGATCACCCACGCTAGCGCACGTCCGGGCGGCCGTGCCGGGACGCCGCGCCTGCGCAGCTTGCCCCGCGCCGGTAGAACACGTTCTAATCCTGTGCATGGATTACGGGCTCGTGCTTTTCACCAGCGATCGCGGCATCTCCCCCGCGGCGGCCGCCAAGCTTGCCGACGACAACGGCTTCCACACGTTCTACGTGCCGGAACACACCCACATTCCGGTCAAGCGCGAGGCGGCGCATCCCACGACGGGCGACGCGTCGCTGCCGGACGACCGCTACATGCGCACGCTGGACCCCTGGGTAAGCCTGGGCGCGGCGTGCGCCGTCACGTCGCGGGTGCGCCTGTCGACCGCGGTCGCGCTGCCCGTCGAGCACGACCCGATCACGTTGGCGAAAAGCATTGCCACCCTTGACCATCTGTCCGGCGGCCGGGTCAGCCTCGGCGTCGGGTTCGGGTGGAACACCGACGAGCTCGCCGACCACGGGGTGCCGGCCGGGCGGCGCCGCACCATGTTGCGCGAGTACATCGAGGCGATGCGCGCGTTGTGGACGGAGGAAGAGGCCGCCTACGACGGCGAATTCGTCAAGTTCGGTCCCAGCTGGGCCTGGCCGAAGCCGGTGCAGTCACACATTCCGGTGTTGGTGGGCGCGGCCGGCAACGAGAAGAACTTCAAGTGGATCGCGCGCAGCGCCGACGGCTGGATCACCACACCCCGCGACTTCGACATCGACGAGCCGGTCAGGCTGCTGCAGGACACCTGGGCCGCCGCGGGCCGCGACGGCGCTCCGCAGATCGTCGCGCTGGACTTCAAGCCGATCCCCGAGAAGCTGGCGCGGTGGGCCGAGCTGGGCGTGACCGAGGTGCTGTTCGGTTTGCCGGATCGCCCCGAAGACGAGATCGCCGCCTACGTGGAGCGGCTGGCCGGCAAGCTGGCGGCAGCCGTCTAGCGCGAGCAGACACAAGAGCGCCGCGACACGCCGGTCAGCGGGGGCTTTTGGGTCTGGTCGCGCAAAGAGCGTTACAGGCTCTTCAGGATCTCCCGGGCCAGCGCGGCCGTCTCCGACGGGGTCTTGCCGACCTTGACGCCCGCGGCCTCCAGGGCCTCCTTCTTGGCGGCCGCGGTGCCCGACGAGCCGGACACGATCGCGCCCGCGTGGCCCATCGTCTTGCCCTCCGGCGCGGTGAATCCCGCGACGTAGCCGACGACCGGCTTGGAGACGTGGGCCTTGATGTAGTCGGCCGCGCGCTCCTCGGCGTCGCCGCCGATCTCACCGATCATCACGATGACCTTGGTGTCGGGGTCCTTCTCGAACGCCTCGATGGCGTCGATGTGGGTGGTCCCGATCACGGGGTCCCCGCCGATGCCGATCGACGTCGAGAACCCGAAATCGCGCAGCTCGTACATCATTTGGTAGGTCAGCGTGCCGGACTTGGACACCAGCCCGACGGGACCCGAACCGGTGATGTTGGCCGGGGTGATGCCCACCAGCGCCTGACCCGGGGTGATGATGCCGGGACAGTTCGGGCCGATGATGCGCGTCTTGCCGCCCTTTTCCACGTTGTAGGCCCACGCAAAAGCGGTGTCCTGCACGGGAATTCCCTCGGTGATGACTACCAGCAGCGGGATCTCGGCGTCGACGGCCTCGATGATGGCGTCCTTGGCGAACTTCGGCGGCACGAAGATGATCGACACGTCGGCGCCGGTTTCTTTCATCGCCTCCGCGACGCCGCCGAACACCGGCAGCTTGACGATCCGGCCGCCCTTGTCCTCGTGCGTGACCGTGGTGCCCGCCTTACGCGCGTTGACGCCGCCCACAATCTGGGTGCCCGCCTTGAGCATTCGGGCGGTGTGCACGGTGGCCTCGCTGCCCGTGATGCCCTGGACGATGACCTTGTTGTCCTTGTTCAGAAAGATCGACATGGTTTCCAAGTCCTTTCAGGCGCTCGCCAGTTCGGCGGCCTTGTCGGCGGCCTCGTCCATGGTGGCCACCAGCGTCACCAGCGGGTGGTTGGCCTCGGTCAGGATGCGGCGGCCCTCTTCGACGTTGTTGCCGTCGAGGCGCACCACCAGCGGCTTGTTGGCTTCGCCGCCGAGGATTTCCAGCGCCTTGACGATGCCGGTGGCCACGGCGTCGCAGGAGGTGATGCCGCCGAAGACGTTGACGAACACACTCTTGACCTGTTGGTCACCCAGGACCACGTCCAGCCCGGCGGCCATCACCTCCGCCGAGGCGCCGCCGCCGATGTCGAGGAAGTTGGCCGGCTTGACGCCCCCGTGCTTCTCGCCGGCGTAGGCGACGACGTCGAGGGTCGACATCACCAGGCCCGCGCCGTTGCCGATGATGCCGACCTGGCCGTCGAGCTTGACGTAGTTGAGGTGGTGTTCCTTGGCCTTGAGCTCCAGCGGGTCGGTGGCGTCGCGGTCCTCGTACTCGGCGTGGTCGGGGTGGCGGAAGTCGGCGTTGGCGTCCAGCGTGACCTTGCCGTCCAGCGCGAGGATCCGGTCGTCCGGCGTGCGGACCAGCGGGTTGACCTCGACCAGCGTCGCGTCCTCGGCGACGAAAAGCTCCCACAGCTTGGAGATGGTGACGGCGGCGGCGTCGAGCACCTCGGCCGGCAGGTGGCCCTGCTCGGCGATGGACCGCGCGGTCGCCTCGTCGACGCCCTTGACGGCGCTCACCGGCACCTTGGCCAGCCGGTCGGGCTTGGTGGCGGCCACCTCCTCGATCTCCATGCCGCCCTCCACCGAGCACATCGCCAGGTAGGTGCGGTTGGCGCGGTCGAGCAGGAAGGAGATGTAGTACTCCTCGGCGATGTCGCTGGCCTCGGCGACCAGGAGCTTCTTCACGATGTGGCCCTTGATGTCCAGGCCGAGGATGTTCTTGGCGTGTTCGTACGCGTCCTCGGGGGTGGCGGCGTACTTGACGCCGCCCGCCTTGCCGCGGCCCCCGATCTTGACCTGCGCCTTGACCATCACCGGGGCACCGATCTCCTCGGCGATGGCCTTGGCGCCCTCGGCGGTGTCGGTCACCCGGCCGGGCGTGCTCGGTACGTTGTGCTTGGCGAACAACTCTTTTGCTTGATACTCGAAAAGGTCCATGGGCTCACTGTCTTCGGTCGGCTTGCTGCTAGGCCTGTACGTGGGCGGCGGCGCCGGATTCGGCAACTCGCACGCTGGCACTGTATCCACCCGCCGAACGCCTGCTACCGTCGCGTCCACCGATGTGGCACACCTCACGGCATACCGGCAAGCCTCAAAAGTGATGCGAATCACAATATTCGTCGGGTTCTTGGCCCGAGGTTGCCAGCCCCGTCGGTTAGCGGATACCTTCCTAGGGTCCAGATAACGTTATGGTCACGATACGAGGACAATTCAGCTTGTCGCAGCACCGTTTAGCCCGTCCTTCTGCCGTGTCAACCGGCGTCGTGAGGGTCGGCCGCGCGGCCGGGGGCCGATGGACCGAGGCGAACCGAAACGAAGTCACCGAGATCCTTCCCCTCGACGGATTCGACTTCGACGACCTGGAATTCGCCGACGAGTCGGGTGATCTCGGCGACCTGGACTTCAGCAACGACTCGACCTTCGACAACGAGGCTCAGGTGCTGCTGGCTCCCGAGCTCGACGACCTGCACGACATCGACGACCTCGGTCCGCTGTTGCTGGCGGCGCCCGCGGCCGTGCCCGTCCCGGCGAGGTTTCAGCCCGAAGCCCCGGATGTCGACGCACCTCGTCCCAATCACTCGGACATCACCGACGTCATTCCCGCGATCCGGCGCGGCGGGGCGCACCGCAAGCAGCCAACCAGCGCGGCCAGGGGGCGCCTGCTGATCTCCGCGATGGCGGCCGGGGCGGCGGCCGCGGCGGCCCACACGGCGACCAGCCACGCCGACACCCCCAAGACGGAGGCCGTGCTGACGGCCAACGCGTCGGCGATGACCGGCGGGGCGGGGCCGAACACCATCCGCGGCGCCCAGGTGATCGCGGTCCAGCCCGCGGCCAACGCCGCGGTGCACAACGAGGAATTCGCCAGGGGCGTGGCCTTCGCCAACGACCGCGCGCAGCGCGAGGCGCGGTTGCAGCAGCCGCTGTACGTGATGCCGACGAAGGGCATCTTCACCTCCAACTTCGGGTACCGCTGGGGTGTGCTGCACGCCGGAATCGACCTGGCCAACTCGATCGGCACCCCGATTTACGCGGTGTCCGACGGCGTCGTCATCGACTCCGGACCGGCCGCGGGCTACGGGGCGTTGGTCAAGCTCCGCCATGCCGACGGCACGGTCACGCTCTACGGCCACGTCAACACGACGCTGGTCAGCGTCGGCCAGCGCGTCATGGCGGGTGACCAGATCGCCACCATGGGCAACCGGGGCAATTCCACCGGCCCGCACCTGCACTTTGAGGTGCTACAGGGCGGCACGGAGCGGATCGACCCCGTGCCGTGGCTCGCAAAGCGGGGACTTAACGTCGGCAATTACGCTGGCTGAGGTGAGTTCGCCCAACGATCCCCCTGTCCCGCCGCCCGAGACCGCAGCACCCCCCTCGGAATCGCAGACTCGGATCATCCGGCGGGCCCCGACCGGGCCGATGCCCGTCGTGCCGGAGTCCCCGACCACCCACATCCCCCGGCAGCCGCCCTCGTACGAGGCGCCGGCCCGCCGCGGCGGCCTGCCGGGCCACGAACCCAGCGGCCGGACCGCCGTCGCCGCCGCCGCGGTCAGCATTGTCAGCGGCTGGGCCACGTCGGTGGTCGCCACCGACCTGATCGCCGGGTGGTGGCGCACCGACCGCCTGTTCTGCATCGCGGTGGCCTTTCTCGCGCTGGTGTTCGCTATAACCACCGTTTCGGGTGTGATCTTGCTGCTGCAGCATCGGCCGGTGGGGCGCTACCTCATTGCGGCCGGCGCGGTGGTCGCCGTGCTGACCTACGGCGGCGTGTTCATCGCCGGCGCGCGGGTGGCGTGGATCGTGTACACCCTGTGGCTGCTGCCGGTCGCCAGCGTGGTGCTGGCGTTTCACCCGCAAACCAAACGCTGGCTGTCGGCCTAGCCAAGCCCTCCGCGCCGAACGTGTTCTCAGGGCGAAAAATCCGCGAAAAATTCGCCGTGGCTGCACGCTCGGCGGCGCACCGGGCTTAAAGCTTGCTGACCGGGGCGTGGTTGTGCATCAGCTTCACCCTGCCCGCGCTACCGAAGTCGATCAGCGACATGGCCGATTCGCCGACGCCGGAAACCTCCTCGACCCGGCCGAGCCCGTACTTGTCGTGGGTCACCCGATCGCCGGGTTGCAGCACCAGCGGCGGGCGTTTGCTCGCCCCAGAGCGGGTCGGCGACGGGCGCGGCGCGCCGAACCGTCCGGCGCCGCTCACCGGCGCACTGAACGACGGCGCGGGCGCGCTGCGCCGCCAGTCGATGAGCTCCTGCGGAATCTCGCGCAGGAAGCGCGATTCGGGGTTGAGCATCGGCTGTCCCCACGAGGACCGGACGATGGCCCGGCTCACGTACAGGCGCTGGCGCGCCCGGGTGATGCCGACGTAGGCCAGCCGCCGCTCCTCGGAGAGCTCGGTCGGATCGTCCAGCGACCGCATGTGGGGGAACATCCCGTCCTCCCAGCCGGTGACGAACACCACCGGGAACTCCAGGCCCTTCGCCGTGTGCAGCGTCATCAGCGTGACCACGCCGGCGCCGTGCTCGGGGATGTCGTCCGCGTCGGCGACCAGCGACACGCGTTCCAGAAACGCCGCCAGCACACCGGTGTCCGGGACGTCCTCGTCCTCGAGTGGCGACTCCGACTCGTCCAGCGCCGCCGCGTTGGCCTGATCCGTACTGAATTCGTGTGCGACGCTGACCAATTCGTTGAGGTTGTCCAGCCGGGCCAGCTCCTGCGGATCGGTGGAGGACTCCAGCTCGTTGCGGTATCCGGAGCGCTCGAGCACCAACTCGACCAGGTCGCCGAGGTCGTCGTCGAGGTGGCCCCTCAGGTCGTCCAGCAGCTCGACGAAACCCGCGATCGCCTTCTCCGCGCGCGTATTCAGCATCGGCACTTTGCCCTCGGCCGCGGCCACCAGCGCGTCGGCGAAGCTGGCGCCGGTGTTCTCGGCGTACACGCTCACGCACGCCTCGGCGCGATCCCCGATGCCCCGGCGCGGCGTGTTGAGGATGCGCCGCATGCTGACCGCGTCGCCCGGGTTGTCCAGCACCCGCAGGTAGGCGACGATGTCGCGGATCTCCTTGCGCTCGTAAAACCGCACTCCCCCAACGACTTTGTACGGAATCCCGGCGCGGATGAAGACCTCCTCCAACGACCGCGACGAGTTGTTGGTGCGGTAGAACACGGCCACGTCGTTGTAGGTGATCTCGCCGCGCTCCGCGAGCGCATCGATCTCCTCGGCCACGAACCTTGCCTCGTCGTGCTCGTTGTCGGCGACGTAGCCGACGATCAGCTCGCCGGCGCCGGCATCGGTCCACAGTCGCTTCTCGCGGCGCCCGGAGTTGCGGGCGATCACCGAGTTGGCGGCCGACAGGATGTTCTGCGTGGAGCGGTAATTCTGTTCCAGCAGAATGGTTCTCGCGTCGGGGTAGTCACGCTCGAAGTCCTCGATGTTGCGGATGGTGGCGCCGCGAAACGCATAGATCGACTGGTCGGCGTCGCCGACGACGCACAGCTCGCCGGGTGGCACGCCGTCGATGGTCTCGGTGCCCACCAATTCCCGGACCAGCACGTACTGCGCGTGGTTGGTGTCCTGGTACTCGTCGACCAGCACGTGCCGGAAGCGCCGCCGGTAATACTGCGCGATCTCGGGGAACGTCTGCAGCACCGCGACGGTCTCCCCGATCAGGTCGTCGAAGTCCAGGGCGTTGGCCGCCCGGAGCCGCCGCTGGTACTCGCCGTAGACGGAGGCCACCGTGCGGCTCAACTCGTCGGAATCGTCGGACAGGTTGGTCACGGCGTCGTCGGGATAGATCAACTCGTTCTTCAGGTTGGAGATCGCATTGGCCAGCAGCCGCGGCGAGTAGCGCTTGATATCCAGCCCCATGTCGCGGCCGATCATCTGCAGCAGGCGCCGCGAGTCGTCGGCGTCGTAGATCGAGAAGTTGGAGTTGAGTCCCTTGATCAGCGACGCCTGGTTGCGCAGGATGCGCACGCAGGTCGAGTGGAACGTGGACACCCACATCGCGCGGGCCCTGGGGCCCACCAGCCGCACCACCCGTTCGCGCATTTCCGCGGCGGCCTTGTTGGTGAAGGTGATCGCCAGGATCTGGCCGACGCCGACGCCGCGCGCCGCGATCAGGTAGGCGATGCGCCGGGTCAGGACGGCCGTCTTGCCCGAGCCCGCGCCCGCGACGATCAGCAGGGGCGAACCCTCGTGCACCACCGCCTGACGCTGCTGCGGGTTGAGCCCGTCGAGCAGCTGCTCTGCTTCGGGGGCGGACTTGGCATCGGGATTACTGGTCGCGTGCACACTCATGTCGGTCCAAATTTACCGCCGCCCGCCGACGACTTCGCTGGCCAGGCCCTTCGGCGCGGCGCGCCCATTTTTGCGTGGTCGCGGCCCCTAGTGGCACACTCGGTGAGTGCTCAACAGGCAGTGGCGATTTTTCTACGGGTACCGGCCAGCGGTGCCCGTGGCGTAGCTGCTTTCGCAGAGCCCCGTGGTCCGCTTCCGGATTCGGGGCTCGTCTCTTTTGTGAGGCCCGATAACGGATGAGACCAGAACCCCCACATCAAGAGAATGCGGAGTTGGCAGAGATGAACATCGAGATGGTCGAGTCCCACGAGGACACCGACATTGACGCGTTGCGCCAGGAGATCGACCGGCTGGACGCCGAGATCCTCGCCGCGGTGAAGCGGCGGGCCGAAGTGTCCCAGGCGATCGGCAAGGTGCGGATGGCCTCCGGCGGCACCCGGCTGGTCCACAGCCGCGAGATGAAGGTCATCGAGCGTTACAGCGAACTCGGTCCGGACGGCAAGGACCTCGCGATGCTGCTGCTGCGGCTGGGCAGGGGCCGGCTCGGCCACTGAAGCCGGCGGCAGGGCGGCCACACCTGGCTGCCTCGCGCCGGGCCGCTTAGGGTCGAAGCATGACCCGCGTCGGCGACGATGCAGAGCTCTGCGATGAGGAGGAGCGGCGCCCGTGACATCCGTGCAAACCATCCCTGACATCACCGCCACCCCGGCGTGGGACGCCCTGCGCAGGCATCACGAACAAATCGGCCAGGACCATCTGCGGCAGTTCTTCGACGACGATCCCGATCGCGGCCGCGAGCTCACCGTCACGGTCGGCGACCTCTACATCGACTACAGCAAACACCGCGTCACCCGAGAGACGCTGGGGCTGCTGGTCGACCTGGCCAGGACGGCTAATCTCGAAGAGCGCCGCGACCAGATGTTCGCCGGCGTGCACATCAACACCTCCGAGAACCGGGCCGTGCTGCACACCGCGCTGCGGCTGCCCCGCGACGCCCAGCTGGTCATCGACGGCCAGAACGTGGTCGAGGACGTGCACTCCGTGCTGGACGCCATGGGCGACTTCACCGACCGGTTACGCAGCGGTGAATGGACCGGGGCCACCGGGAAAAAGATCAGCACGGTGGTCAACATCGGGATCGGCGGGTCGGACCTGGGCCCGGTGATGGTCTACCAGGCGCTGCGCCACTACGCGGACGCCGGGATCTCGGCACGCTTCGTCTCCAACGTCGACCCGGCCGACCTGGTCGCGAAGCTGGCCGACTTGGACCCTGCCACAACGCTTTTCATCGTCGCGTCGAAGACCTTCTCCACGCTGGAGACGCTGACCAACGCGACCGCCGCGCGCCGCTGGCTGACCGACGCGCTCGGCGACGCCGCGGTGTCCAAGCACTTTGTGGCGGTTTCCACCAACAAGCGCCTGGTGGACGACTTCGGCATCAACACCGACAACATGTTCGGGTTCTGGGACTGGGTCGGCGGGCGTTATTCGGTCGACTCGGCGATCGGGCTGTCGCTGATGGCCGTCATCGGCAAAGAGGCGTTCGCCGATTTCCTGTCCGGATTCCACATCGTCGACCGGCATTTCAAGACCGCCCCGCTGGAGTCGAACGCGCCGGTGCTGCTCGGCCTGATCGGGCTGTGGTACTCCAACTTCATGGGCGCGCAATCGCGCGCCGTGCTGCCGTATTCGAACGACCTGTCGCGCTTCGCCGCCTACCTGCAGCAGCTGACCATGGAATCCAACGGCAAGTCGACCCGCGCCGACGGCACGCCGGTCACCACCGACACCGGCGAAATCTTTTGGGGCGAACCGGGAACCAACGGCCAGCACGCGTTCTACCAGTTGCTCCATCAGGGCACCCGGCTGGTGCCGGCCGATTTCATCGGCTTCAGCCAACCCGTCGACGACCTTGCCACCGCCGACGGCACCGGCAGCATGCACGACCTGTTGATGAGCAACTTCTTCGCCCAGACGCAGGTGCTGGCGTTCGGCAAGACCGCCGAGGAGATCGCCGCCGAGGGCACCCCCGCCGACGTCGTGCCGCACAAGGTGATGCCCGGAAACCGGCCGTCCACTTCGATTTTGGCCGACCGGCTCACCCCGTCGGTGCTGGGCCAGCTGATCGCGCTCTACGAGCACCAGGTCTTCACCGAGGGCGTGATCTGGGGCATCGACTCGTTCGACCAGTGGGGTGTGGAGCTGGGCAAAACGCAGGCCAAGGCGTTGCTTCCGGTGATCACCGCCGACGCCTCACCCGCGCCGCAGACCGACAGTTCGACCGACGCGCTGGTCCGTCGCTACCGGACGGAGCGGGGACGCACGAGCTGATGACTACGCGAACAGTTTCGTAAGCGGCGGCGGCAGCACCCGCATCAGCTGCACCAGGGCAGCCCACGGCCACCACGGCACCACGGCGCGGCCGGGTTCGCGTTCGATCGCGTCGACCAGCGCCCTGACGCCAGTTTCGTTGTCCACCATGAACATTGTGCTCTCCGACTTGGCGGTCATCTCCGACTCGATGTAGCCCGGCTCGATCAGCGAAACCTTGATCGGGCCGCCGCGGTATTCGGCGCGCAGCGACTCACCCAGCGAGCGCATCCCGGCTTTGCTTGCGGCGTAAGCGGCCTTGACGCCCGGCACCCCCTTGTTGCCGAGCACCGACGAGATGAGCACCAGATGGCCGGACCCGCTCTCGTTGAACATCTCCAGCGCGGCCTCGATCTGGATCAGACCGGCCACCAGGTTGGTCTGGAGGGTTTTCCTGTTCGCCCACGGCTTGCCCGAACCCAGCTTCGCGCCATGGCCGATGCCGGCGTTGACGACGATGCGGTCGACGCCACCGAGCTCGTCGCTGATTTCGGCGAACACCTTCGGCACCTGCTCGTGGTCGTTCACGTCCAGTGCAGCGACGGCGATCTTGATTCCCGGATACCGTTGTGTCAGTTCGGTCTTCAGCTCGTCGAGGCGCTCGGTGCGACGGGCGCACAGCCCCAGGTCGCGGCCCTTGGCGGCGAAGGAGCGCGCCATGCCGGCGCCCAGACCGGAACTGGCGCCGGTGATCAGGATCTTCTGGCGAGTCACCCGGGCAGCATATCGACCGTCGCCGGCGGCTACTTGAGCAGCCGCGACAAGCGGCGGTCGGCGAGCACCTTGCCGCCGGTCTGGCACGTCGGGCAGTACTGAAAAGACTTGTCCGCGAACGACACTTCGCGCACCGTGTCCCCGCACACCGGGCAGGGCAGCCCGGTGCGGGCGTGCACGCGCAGGCCGGAGCGCTTCTCCCCCTTGAGCGTGGCGGCGCCCTGGCCGACGGAGCGGCTGACCGCGTCGGTCAGCACCGAGATCATCGCGTCGTGCAGGGCGGTCAGCTGTTCGTCGGAGAGCTTGCCCGCGGTGGCGAACGGCGAGATCTTCGCGACGTGCAGGATTTCGTCGCTGTAGGCGTTGCCGATGCCGGCGATCACCTTCTGGTCGGTGATTACGGTCTTGATCCTGCCGGTGTTGCCAGACAGCACCCCGGCCAGGTCCTCGGGGCCGAGCTCCAGCGCGTCCGGCCCTAGGGCGGCGATGCCCGGCACCAGCTGCGGGTCGTCGACCAGCCACACCGCCAGCCGCTTCTGGGTGCCGGCCTCGGTGAGGTCGAAGCCGGGCGCCGCACCGGGCGTGCCCAGGTGCACCCGCATCGCGATCGGGCCCTTGCCGGGGCGCAGCGGTGCCGCGGCCAGCTTGTCGGACCACCGCAGCCAGCCCGCGCGCGACAGGTGGGCGATCATGAACAACGGCCCGGCCTGCACGCCCAGGTACTTGCCCCAGCGCAGGGCCCCCGTCACGGCCTGGCCGTGCAGCGCGCTGATCGGCGGGTCGAAGGTTTTCAGCACCGAAAACGCAACGACGTCGACGCGTCCGATCGTCGATCCGACGGCGTGGCGGCGCAAATGGTCGACCAGCGCTTCGATCTCGGGGAGTTCGGGCACGCCTTCAGTCTGCCGCTCTGAGCAAATAGGTGTCCATGATCCAGCCGTGCCGGGCGCGGGCGTCGGCCCGCAGCCCCGCGATGCGCGCCCCGACCTCGCCGACGGTGCCCGCGATCAGCAGCTCGTCGCCGGTGCCTAGATAGGCGCCCCACCAGATTTTGGTTTCGGGCGGGCAGGTCTGGAACGAGCATTTGGCGTCGAGCATCACCACCGCCGAGCCCGACAGGCCGTGCGCGCGCAGCTGCCTGCCCGTGGTGAACAGGACCGGCTCGCCGACGTCGTTGAGCGGGATGCGGTGCCGGGCGGTCAGCGCCTGGACCGCGGTGATGCCCGGAACGACGTCGTGGGTGAAGTCGAGCTCGGCTGCGACGGCGTCGAGGATACGCAGGGTGCTGTCGTACAGCGACGGGTCGCCCCAGGCCAGGAAGGCGCCGACGCCGTCGACGCCCAGTTCCGCGGAGATGGCGTCCGCCCAGACCCGCGCCCGCGCCGCGTGCCAATCCGCGACCGCCTCCCGATAGTCGGCCTCCGCGGACCGCTTGGGATCGGGCAGCTCGACGAAGCGGTATCCGGGCTCGCGGATGAACCGCGCGCAGATCTCCCGTCGCAGCGCGACCAGGTCGCTTTTCGCCTCGCCCTTGTCCATCGCGAAGAACACCTGCGTGTCGTTGAGCGCCTCGATCGCCTGGACGGTCACATAGCCCGGGTCGCCGGCCCCGATGCCGATCACGTGAATATGCCGACCCAAGAAGCCCTCCTCACTGCTTAAATCAGATTGCCGAATCGAGACCTCGAAGACCTAGCCGGGACCCTAGGTACCCGATACCATGGGTACCGTCTGCAGCACCCAATGAAGGGACGCGCACCATGACGACCGCGGTGAAGCCGGGCGGGCCGAGTCGTGAGGAGTTCTCGGACCGATTGCTGAAGGGCTCGGTCAAGAAGTCCTACGAGCCGGTGGTCGACATCGACTGGGACGCGCCGCTGGATCCCGACAAGTTCTACCTGCCGCCACGGCTGGTGTCGTTGTACAACACGCCGCTGTGGGACGAGATGACGCGCGAACAGCAGATCGACCTTTCCCGCCAGGAACTGGTCAACACGCTCTCGGCCGGGATCTGGTTCGAGAACATGCTCAACCAGTCGTTGCTGCGCACCATCTTGCACGAGGACCCCACCAGCTCCTCGACGCATTACAAGCTGACCGAGTTGGGCGACGAGACCCGCCACATGGTCATGTTCGGCAAGGCCATCGAGCGCATCGGTGCGAAGCCGGTGCGTCCCAGGCTGTTTCACCGATGGATCATCAACGCGCTGCCGCTGGCGTTCCAGCGGGGCTCGATGCTGTGGATGGCCGCGCTCATCGGCGAAGAGATCTTCGACTCGCTGCAACGGCAGATGATGGACGACCCCGAGCTGCAGCCGATCATCCAGCGGCTCATGCGAATTCACGTCACCGAAGAGGCCCGCCACATTCAGTTCGCCCGCGACGGCGCGCGCAAGCGTGCCGCCGAGATGCCGCGGCTCAACCGCTGGTTCATGGCCAACATCAACGGGCTTGGCGGGTACTTCTTCAACTACCTGTTCAGCAATCCGATCCCGTACGCGCGGGTGGGCCTGGACGCGAAGCGGGCCCGAAAGATCGCGCGCACCAGCCAGCATCGCCGCGAGATGCAGGTCGCCGGCTTCGCTCCGCTGGCGGCGTTTCTGACCGAGGTGGGCCTGCTGGGCCCGATCGCGCGCCGCGCCTGGAAGCGCAGCAGATTCCTGTGACCCAGCCGCCCGTGCGCTGCCATCGGGCGCTCGTCGTTGGAGCGGGAGACAGCGCACGGGCGGCCCTGCAGGAGGCCGGCGTCCCCGAGGTCACGACGCTCGGCGGCGAACTGCTCGGCTCACGGTTCGACGACGCCACCCAAACCTGGCTGCTGACGACGAACGGCGGCGAGACGGTGCGGGCCCGCGTCGTGGTGGCCGCCCACCCGCCGGCGCGGGTCCCGTGGCTACCGGACATCGCCGGACGGGACGGCTTCCTGGGCGAGTCGTTCCACGCGGCGCAGTGGCCGGCGGGTTTCGACCCGGTTGGCAAGCGCGTCGCGGTCATCGGCGCCGATTCCACCGCCGGCCATTACATCCCGCGGCTGATCAAATCGGCGGCCTCGGTCACGGTCTTCGCGCACCCCCCGCGCCGGGTTGTCGACGAGCTGCCGCTGCCCGCCACCCGCGCCAAGCGCTGGTTGCGCCGCCGCATCCGGCCGGCCACCGACGCCCAGGCTCGGCCCGCGCTGGTGCGATCGGCCGTCGTCGCCATCACCCCGTCGCGCATTCGGACCGCCGACGGCGCCGAACACGACGCCGACGCCATCGTCTACGGCACCGGGTTCGCGATGCCCGACACGATCTCGGGCGAGACGGCCTGGCACGACGGCATGGAGCCCTACTTCGGGGTCGCCCTTCGCGGCTTCCCGAACTACTTCTTCCTCGGCGGGCCCGACACCGGCGCGCAGGCGCGCTACATCGCCGAGTGCGTCGCACAGATGGACCGCACCGACAGCACCCGCATCGAAGTGCGCCGCAGCAGCCAGCGGGTGTTCAACGAACGCGTCTACGTGCGCGCCGCCGAGCCCCAGCCGGTGGCGTCGGCCTTCGAGTTGACGTCCGGCGCAATCGGGCATGACGCGACCTACGAGGGCGCGGCGACGCTGACGATCGCCGGATCCGACCATCCGGTGCGCGTGCGTCTCGCCGGCCACCTGGACCCGATCGACGGCCACTACCACTGGCAGGGAACGGTCTTCGGGTCCGCGACGCTGCCCGGTGAATCGCTCAAGCAGGCACGCACCGCGACGCTGACGGTCGGCGAGCGCAGCGCGCCGGCCCGCATCATCGAGCGGACGCCGTGGGGCACGCACACCGTCGCGGGGGTCGGCGCTCCGCCGTACGCGCTGAGCTGACCCGCGCGGGGTATTTCGCAGGTTTGCCGATCGTGGCGTCCGGGTAATCGCGTTAGTCTTATTTTTCATCTCGTGGGGGCGGGATAATCGGCCGAATTCCAGGAGCGGGGGATATGGCAGCGGACGGCCGGATAAGGAAATCGCATCCGCCTTCTTTCACGTTGGGAATGCGGGGGCCTAAATTGCTATTGAGACACGCGGACCCGGATGACACGGCTTGCCGGGTCGCGGTCGGCGAGGATAAAGCCCTGACGCGAAAGGGGTGGCTGCGGTGAGCGCGGTAGCTGAGTCACCGAGTTCGCTGGCCGTTGCGACGCGCACCGAGCAGTCGGTCGTCGTGCTCACGGTCGAGGGCGTGCTCGATAACAGCAGCTCCGCGGCGCTGCGCGACATCATCACGAAGGCCACGCTGGACGAGCCGTCCGCCGTCGTCGTCAACGTCTCCAAACTGCAGGTGCCCGCGGAATCGGCCTGGTCGAGCTTCATCGGCGTGC
>NZ_LZLY01000132.1 GCF_001673535.1 Mycobacterium sp. 1081908.1
GGCCTCGGGACCGAGGTCGCCGCGATCAAAGCCGCCCTCGAGGCGGCGACCGCGCTGCCGGCCGGGCGCGGCGGCCACCGCGGGCGGCGCGGGGCTGGGCGGGCTCGGCGCGGGCACCTGCGCCTCCGGGGGCGGCACCCGATTCGCCGGCGCCACGGCGTGCGGGGACGACGTCGGATGGGCATCCGACGCCAGCGAAACCACCACGAGGCCCGCAGCGACGGCCGCGGCACCGGCCATCGCTGCGCTGACCAGCAGGGATGGCCGGCGGCGCCGCGCCGGCCGCGCGTCGGCGGTCAGGTCGTCGTCGAGGGCGCTGTAGGCGAGCGCGCCGAGCTCCGCGTTGCCGGACACGTCGAGGTAGGTGGGGATGAGCGCTCCGGGATTCACCTCACCGGTGCCCGGATCCAGGGAATAGGCCAGGGCGGCCGTCGACGACGCGAACAGCGGCGCGTTCGCCGACGCCAGGGCGGCGCCGCGGGCCAGCGCCAGCTCCGGCTCCTCAGGCACCGTCACCGGCAGCGCGGTCGCCGCCTCGAGGGCGGCTTTGATCGCGGCGACCTCGGTCCCGAGGCCCGCGCCGCTGCCGACGACGAACACGCCGCCGGCCCGCGAGTCGAGCTCGCCCACCATGGCGGCCAGTTCGGGCTGGACGGCGCCCGAAAGCCGCCGGCGGTGCAGGTCGACGACCGAACCGTCGGCGACGTCGACGACGGCCAGCGTCGCGCTGTCGCGCTCGACGAACAGCATCGCGATGTGTTCATAGCCGATCGCCTGGCCGACCGTCTGCGCCAATGCGGCGGCGGCGAGCAGCGGGGAGACCAACATGACGTTGCCGACGCCGTGGGAGGCGAGCGCCTCCCGCAGCGCCCCGACGTCGGCGGGGTCGGTCCATGTCACCCCGGTCGAAACCAGCTGGCAACCGCCCTCCGCCGCGCCTTCGCGCGTGCCGACGACGGCCGCGACCACCTGGTCGGGGCCGCCCGAACCGGCGACCTCGAATTCGTCTTCTTCGACTGTGACACCGTCGGCAACCTGGCCCTCAATGAGGACCAGGCGGACGGTGTCCGGAGCCATCGAGACTCCGAGCACGATGTCCACTTTGCGCCTCCAAGGTCCTGGTCAACGCCCTCCACGAGGGCACCAAGGAGTAAACCCGCCCGAACCGGGTGATTCCACGCTACTCGCGTGCGGCCGGGCGCGCGCGCCGCGCCGACCATCATTGAGCAAGTTCACACGGGCCGCGTTGAAGGCCTCGGGGCTCAGTACCCCGGACTCAAAAACGGGTTCTGCGAGTTCCCCGGATACTGCGGGGCCGCCGGCGCCTGGGGAGCCTGGCTCGCCGGCACCGGAACCGGTATCGGCACCGGCAGCAGCGGCACGTGTATCCACTGGGTCGTCATGGGCACCGTCGTCGTCGGCGTCGTCGTCTGGGCGGCGGGCGGTGTCGTCGTCGGCGGCGGCGGAGGAGGCGGCGTGGTGGTCATCGCCGTCGTGACCGGCGGCTGCGTCGTGACCGGCGGCTGCGTCGTGACCGGCGGCGCGGGATGCCTCGTGGCGATCGGCGGCGGCGCCGTGGTGACGATCACCGGCGCCGGCGGTGCGGGGGGCGGCGACGGCGGAGGCGGCGGTGGCGGCTCCGGGCTGGGTACCGGAGCCGCGCTGGGCGGCGGCGGAACGGGCGTCGGCGGCGGGGGCACGGGCCTGGGCGGCAGGGAGCTGACGGGCGGCGCGGGCAGGGGCGCGACGGTGGGCGCGGGCGGCGCCTGGTGATTTTCGATGCCCGAGAGCGTGTAGGCCACGCCCCCGATCGAGGTCATGGCCACCACGGCGCACATCCCGACGACCAACTGCGACAGCCGCAGGCGCCGCCACGAGCTCTCTTTCGGCGGCTCGATCACGTTGAGGCGCATCGACCAGCCGGACCCGCCGTCTTCGTCGAAGGCCGTGGGGCTGTACGGCACCCGGATGTCGGGGCCGTATTCGGTTTGCGACCAGGCCAATTCGCGGTCCGTGAGCGCCTCGTCGTCGATCACCAGCACGTCGCCGGCCGGCAACTCCACGATTTCGCCCGCGGCGGCCGTGAGTAGGCCGATGGACGTGTGCGTCCGGAGGTCCAGCTGCTCGCCGCGCGAGGCGATCTGCAAGGCGCCCAGGGCGGCGGCGTGCGCCGGCTCCAGCGGGCTCACCACGGGCCGCCGGCCGTGCACCGAAAGGCGTTCCTTGACAAGGGGAATGCTGGCGCCACCGCCGACCATGACGACCGCCGACAGGTCGGCCCAGCACCTCTTGTGCCGGGCCAGCATCTCGTCGAACGCGTAGATGAAGCCGGACAGCCGGTCCTGGATCAGGTCGCCCAGCTCGTCGCGCGTCAGCTTCATGGTGCACCGGCGACCGCCGAGCTCGGCCGAGAATTCGGCCACCGTTTCGGTGGACAGCCGCTCCTTGGCCGCGCGGCACTGCTCCCGGAGCAGGCCGAGCTGGCCGACCGCCGCGGTGCTGGCCGGGTCCATGCCGCTACCGTGCCCGAGTTCCTCGAAAACCTTGAGCAACAACGCCTGGTCGATCTCCTCGCCGGAAAAGGCCGCGTAACGCATTGTCGGTGTGAGGAGTTCGAAGTCGCCCGCGAGGCTGATCAGGGTGGCCGAGGTGCCGCCCCCACCGAAATCGAGCAGGCCGACCACACCCGTCGCCGCGAGGCACAGCTCCGCGTTCGCCGCCGTCAGCGCCGCGATCGCGTCGGAAACCAGGCGGGGCGCCATGCCGCTTCGGACGAAGCCCAAATGCGTTCGCAGACCGTTGCGCAGCGCCTGCACCGTGCCGGGTTTCCAATACGCCGGGACGGCGATGGAGATCTCCGACGCGCCGGAGTCGGCGCCGGCGGCCGCCACCATCGCGTCCAGCGCCTCCACCATGAGGAGGTCCGGGTCGTGAGCGGACCCGTCGGGTGACACCAGCGCGACCGAGTCGCCGACGCGCTCCACGAAGCCCCGCATGAGCACGCCGGGCTCGAACAGAGGCGGGTTCTCCTCGGGCAGGCCGATTTTCGGCGCGCAGTGCGGATAAAGCGTCAGCACCGCGCGGCGCGCAACCGGCGAACTTCCGTCGCGCGCAGCGACGAGGTTCGCGGTCCCGATCGACAACCCCACTGGGTCGTACATAGAGCGAGAGCTTTCGTCTATAGGGTCGGTGGCCAGCGTCAACCATAGCCGCGCACCGACTGTATTCAGCCCGGCCGCAAGCTCATTGGTATCCGGTCGATGCCGTGTCGTCACCGAAACGGTATCGACCGCTCCCTTGACAGAACGCGGGTGCTCAGATCACAGTGAGCGGCAGCGAACGCCTCGGCTCGAACTGGAACGTCGATCCGCGGCTGACCTTCGCCACCTGCACCTCGGGCAGTTCCTTTGCCGCGGTTTCGGTTTCGATCAGCTCGGCGGTCCAGTCGGTCTTCGTGCCGCTGACCCGTACCTCGAGGCGCGGATCGACCGCGGTGGCGATCGCCTCCAGCGGCTGCACGGATTCCGATGAGCACAGCGATATCCAGGCGCCGTCGTCGTGGGCCGGCGACCGGTGCACCGTCAGCCGGTTCTGTGCCGTTTCCGCGACGACGTAGCCGGCGGGGTTGAGCAGCGGGTGCAGCTCGAGCACTTCGCGCGTTCCCTCGATCCCGCCGGGCAATCGCAGTGCGCGGTGGATGCGCTCCGACGCCAGCCCGGCCAGGCCGGTCAGGCCGCGGGTGCCCACGTCGACGGCCTGGGCATCGTCGGCCGCGCGCGCCCGGACCGCGACGGCGAACGACAGGTACAGCAGGTGCATCTGCAGGCACACCTCGTCGGCCATGCGCACCAGCGCCGAATGCGAGAACGCGGCGAAGTCGAAATCGGACAGCAACGGACCGGAGTAATCCGCCTGGCCCTCGTCGGCGCCGTCGATGGGATCCAATTCCCAAGTGGCGGCGTGGGTTTGGCGGACGATGTCCAGCGCCGGGATGCTCTGCGCTTCGGGGTAGGACTCGTCGATGACGACGGTCCACGCGCAGTGCGGGTGCCGGTCCGCCGGCACCCGCGGCGGCCGGTGGATGGGGCGCATCTGCGCGCGCGGGTTGGTCGCCACCGCGGTGGCGTCGAACGTCGGGTCCTCGATGGTGTGGCACATCCCGAAGACGTACTCGTCGCCCATCGGCTCCACGTCGAGCAGCGCGCCGCAGTGGTCCAGCTGGAACTCGCCGTGCCAACGGTCGTGAATGGTGTAGCGGAAGTCCATGAATTGCGGCGGCGCGCCGATGTCGAGCTGCAGGCCCTTGAAGATGGTGGGCACGTCGTCGCCCTCGTAGTTGAGCGCCCGCTGCATGCGCCTGGTGTAGATCGGGCTCGCGCCGGCCCACTCCTCGATGGCGATTTGCACCATCTGCTCGCGCCCGAACTCCGTGATGCACCACGCCATTCCCGAGCGGTCGATCATGTGCCCGATCAAGAGCAGTTCGGGAACCAGGACGGACAGCTGCTGGCGGGACAACCGCGCGTATCGGGATCGGCTCACCGCCCAAAAATAGACTTGACTATGTTATAAAGTCAACAATGCCTTCTTCCAGGTCGATCGCCCCTACCCGCCGCACCAGCGCGCCGCGCAAGCGCGGCGATGACACGCGCACGCGGATCATCGACGAGACCGTGCGCTGCATCATGGAGGAAGGGTTCGCCGCCGCCACCGCCAAGCACGTGGCCGAACGTGCCGGCGTGACGTGGGGAGTCATCCAGTATCACTTCGGGGACCGCAACGGCCTGCTGATGGCCGTCGTCGACGACGGCGTGGCCAGGCTGGTCGACAGCCTGTCCTCGGCCGACGTCAGCGAGCTTCCCCTGCGCGAGCGCATCGAGGTCGTCGTCGACACCGCGTGGAGCTGTTACAGCAGCCCGACGTCGATGGCCGCCTTCGAGATCCTGCGGGCGACCCGCGGCGGGTCCTCGCGGCGCCACCTGATGGAGATGAACGCCGCGATCGGCCAGCTCGGTCGGCTGATCACCGACGACCCGGCCAATGCCGGTGTGGCCGAGGTCATTTGGGCCGCCCTGCGGGGTGTGGTGCTGGCGCAGATGATCACCGGGACCGCCATCGATTGGAGCCTGGAACGGCGCGCCCTGATCGAGATGGCCACTCGCGTGCTGCAATGATGCCCGCGCCGGGCTCCGCCGGGGCTCCGCGACACTTACACCACGCACACGACACGCCGCGGCGGGCCGCACTGGCTTAAGTCTGGGCGACGTCAGCCTTCTCGATGCCCGTGTGCTGCAATGTCGGGATGACCCCTCAAGAGTTCGCCGACATCGAAGCCATCAAGCAGGTGAAATACCGCTACCTGCGCGCGCTGGACACCAAGCACTGGGACGACTTCGCCGAAACGTTGGCCGAGGACATCACGGCCGACTACGGCCCGTCGATCGGCAACGAGCTGCACTTCACCAACCGCGCCGACCTCGTCGAATACATGCGGACGTCGCTGCCCGGCAACGTGCTCACCGAGCACCGGGTGACCCACCCGGACATCACCGTGGACGGCGACACCGCAACGGGCAGCTGGTATCTGCAGGATCGGGTCATCGTCGCCGACCTCAACTTCATGCTGATCGGCGCGGCCTTCTACCGCGACACCTACCGGCGCACCGACGGCGGCTGGAAGATCAGCGGAACCGGCTACGACCGGACCTACGACGCGACAATGTCGTTGGAGGGCCTGGACTTCAAGATCAAGCCGGGCCGCGCGCTGGCTACTTAGTAATCGCGATCACCGCGCCGGGCTTCAGCCAGCGGATGATCTGCACCAGCGTGGCGTCGTCGATCGCCACGCACCCCTCGGTTGGCGCGCCGTCGGTGGTGTGGAAGAAGAACGCGGCCCCGCCGCCCGGCGTCTTGTTCTTGTTGACACCCATCACGACCGCGTGCTTGTACTGCGGGATCTGCAGGTTCTCGCTGTCGGCCGTATTGAACGGGCACTGCGCCTTCTGGCAGACCTGCATGCTGTTGAAGGTCGGGCTGTGGTCGTCCCCGCTCCACCAATGGTTCGCTCCCACTTGCGTATACGGCAGCCCCCCACCGGGATTGGGCGCCGTGCCGAAGGCGGAGTCGAGGGTGTACACGCCCATCGGGGTGGCCGGGACCCCGCTGCGGGCCTGCGGCGCCATGCCCGCGGACCCGACGTGGGTGGGGATGCCGGTCACCAGCGCTTGCCAGCCGCCGGTGGTGCGTTGGTAGATATCCATTTTCGCGTTCGACCCGCCGGTGCTGACCACCGAAACCACCTGCGTGGCGTTGCCGACGGAGTTTGCGAACCAGGGCGTGGCCGCGCCGCTCACCGGCGCCAGCACCAGCGCCGCGACCATCAGGCACGCCGCAGCGCACAGCGAAGCGAGCAGTCGGCGCATGGAATCAATCGTCCGGCCACGCGAACGCCGGGGTCAAGTAAAGCTTTAGACCCGGTTAGGTCACTGCGGCGTTACTAGGCCGAAACACCAACAGGCACAGCAGGAAATAGAGGTATCCCAGCGACCAGCCGGCCAGCACGTCGGACGGGTAATGCACGTTCAGCGCGACCCTGGCGATCCCGACCAGCAGCAGGCTCAGCGCCGTCAGCGCGATCGCGGCGCGGCCAAGCGCGCGGCCGAGCATCGGCAGCACGAAGGCCAGCAGGGCCAGCAACGCCGAGGTCGCCTCGAGCGCGTGCCCCGACGGAAACGACGACGACGACGCCGCCACCAGCATGGTCGACGGGCGCGGGCGGTTCACCGCGGCCTTGGCCGCCGTCGTCACCAGACCGCTCAGCGGCGCGCAGGCCAGCAGCACCAGCGCCGCCCGCGCCTCGCGCCGCACCAGCGCCGCGACCGCGGCCGCAAACCCCAACAGCCGCAACGGAACCGGGCCCAGCGCGAACGACACGACGTCCCAAAACCGCACCCACAGCGGGTGTTTGACCGCGATGTCGTGCGCCGCGCCGATCAATGACCAGTCGACTCGGTGCAGCCAACTCCACTGCTGGCAGTAGCCCACCCACAGGACCGCGTAGAGGGCGACGGCCGCCGCCGCGATCCAGGCGGCCGGGGCGGTGCGGGGGCGGGTCATCACCCAACCGATACCAGGGCGGTCATACTTGCGTCATGGCGGTCTTCGTCCGCAGGTTGTTCGGCATCGGCAAGTTACCCGCCGATCTGCACGCTCAGGTCGAGGCGGAGGGCCTCGTCTACCTCGCCGACTACGTCGCGGTCACCCGCCGGTTCAGCGGCATCATCCCGGGCGTGCGGCTGCCGCACAGCGTGGCCAGCTACGTCGGCTCGCTGGCCTTCACCTCCGAGCGGGTGCTGGCCACGCTGTCCATGCTGCCCAAGCTGGCGGGGCCGACCGTCGACGCGCGCTGGGACGCGCCGCAGGCCGGCGCGGCCAAGGTCGAGATCTCGGCGACCGGGGTGCAGGTCGACGTGGACGTCGCCGAGGTCGACCCGAAGTTCAGCGGCCAGCTGTCGCTGCACTACAAGGCGGCCCTCGGGGACGACGTGCTCGCGCGCCTGCCGCGCCGGTCGCTGGCCTTCGACATGCCGCCGGAGTACGTCTTCCGCGCGGTCGGCGTTACCTATAGTCCGTGAACGTCATCTTCGGCCAGGGCGGCTGCCGCAGCACGGCCAGGCTGGCGATCACCGCCGCCAGCAGGCCGGTGAGCACGCCGATCAGCGCGATGCGGTTCTGATCCACGGCCGGCACCCAGGACGCCTCGCCCCGGTGCACGACGAACACGCCGAGCGGCTTGGCAACCGGGATCACGGTGGCCCCGTCGCCGGTCTCGTACGGCTGGCCGTAAACGCGGCCGTCGGCGGGCAGCTGGTCCAGCAGGTCGGAAAACTTCATGGAGCACTACGCTAACGCGGTTTTCCCTACGATGGCTGGCGTGACCGATCAGGCGTTCAGCCCCGAGGAGCGGCGCGCCGTGTATCGGGTGATCGCCGAGCGCCGCGACATGCGCCGGTTCTCACCGGGCGGCGTGGTGAGCGAGGAGGTGCTGGGGCGATTGCTGCAGGCCGCGCACGCCGCGCCCAGCGTCGGGCTGATGCAGCCGTGGCGGTTCATCCGGATCACCGACGACGCGCTGCGGCGGCGCATCCACGCCCTCGTCGACGAGGAACGGCCGCTGACCGCCGCGGCCCTGGGAGAGCGGTCCGAGGAGTTCCTGGCGCTGAAGGTCGAGGGCATCCTCGAGTGCGCCGAACTCTTCGTCGTGGCGCTGGGCGACGACCGCGACAGGCACGTGTTCGGCCGTCGGACGCTGCCGCAGATGGATCTCGCATCCGTGTCCTGCGCGATCCAGAACCTGTGGTTGGCCGCGCGCGCCGAAGGCCTTGGCGTGGGGTGGGTTTCCCTGTTCGATCCGCGACGGCTGGCGGACCTCCTGGCGATGCCCGAGGGCGCCGAGCCGGTCGCCATCCTGTGTCTGGGCCCGGTGCCCGAGTTTCCGGACCGGCCGGCGCTGGAGCTCGACGGGTGGGCCTACGGGCGCCCGCTGCCGGAATTCGTCTCCGAGAACCGCTGGGAATCGCGCCGCGCATAACGCCCGACGGCAACGTAGGCCTGCGGTATCGTCGCCGGTCGAGGTGAGGCAATGACGCGCAAAGACAACGTGCTGATCGTGCACTGGCACGACCTGGGGCGGTATCTCGGCGCCTACGGCCACCCGGATGTGTCCAGCCCGCGGCTGGACCGGCTCGCCGCCGAGGGCATCCTGTTCACCCGGGCCCACGCCACGGCGCCGCTGTGCTCGCCGTCGCGCGGGTCGCTGTTCACCGGCCGCTACCCGCAAAGCAACGGGCTGGTCGGCCTGGCCCACCACGGCTGGGAATACCGCAGCGGCGTGCGGACCCTCCCGCAGATATTGTCCGAGTCCGGTTGGTACTCGGCGCTTTTCGGCATGCAACACGAGACGTCCTACCCGAAACGCCTCGGCTTCGACGAGTTCGACGTGTCCAACTCCTACTGCGACTACGTGGTGGACCGGGCCCAGGAGTGGCTGCAGGACAGCGCCGAAAACCTCGCGGGCCAACCGTTCCTGCTGACGGCCGGGTTCTTCGAAACCCACCGGCCCTATCCGCGGGACCGCTACGAGCCGGCCGAAACGGCGGACGTCGACACCCCCGACTACCTGCCCGACACCCCCGAGGTGCGCGGTGACCTCGCCGAGTTCTACGGCGCGATCGCCGCCGCCGACGCCGCGGTGGGCCGGCTGCTGGACACGCTGGCCGAAACGGGCCTGGACGCGAACACCTGGGTGGTGTTCTTCACCGATCACGGCGCCGCGTTCCCGCGCGCGAAATCCACGCTGTACGACGCGGGGACCGGCATCGGCATGATCGTGCGACCCCCGACGAGCCGAGCCGCGGCGCCGCGCGTCTACGACGAGCTGTTCAGCGGCGTCGATTTCGTGCCGACGCTGCTGGACCTTCTGGGCCTGCGCGTGCCGGCCGACGTCGAGGGTGTGTCACACGCCGGCGCGCTGCTCGCGCCGGATCCGCAGGCCGAACCGGTCCGCGAGCAGGTCTACTCGATGAAGACCTATCACGACTCGTTCGACCCCATCCGCGCCATCCGCACCAAGGAATACCTCTACATCGAGAACTACGCCGCCCGCCCGCTGCTCGACCTGCCGTTGGACATCCAGGACAGCCCATCAGGACACGCCATCGAGCCGTTCATCGCCGGCCCCCGTCCCGAGCGCGAGCTGTACGACCTGCGAACCGATCCCACCGAGACGAACAACCTGCTGACCGGTGACGACCCGGACGTCGAGGCCGTCGCCGCGGATCTGGCCGTGCGCCTGGATGATTGGCGCCAGCGCACCGGCGACGTCATACCGTCCGAGTTCGCCGGCGCCCGCATCGCGGTGCGCTACACCGAGACCTACCTGCAGATCCACCACATGAAGCCCACCAGCCGGTCGGCGATCGCCGTCGACCGCGGCATCGAGGAGTAGTTCGGGGCTACGCGCCGCCGACCTCGGCGACGATGAACACCCGGCGGAACGGGAAGATCGTCGTGCCGTCGGCCCTGGGCGGGTACGCGTCGTCCAGCAGCGGGATGAGCTCCTGGCGGAACTGCTCCCAGCCCTCGTCGTCGAGCCTCTCGCGCACCGGGACCAGCGCCGTTCCGGTGATCCATTCCAGCACCGGGTTCTCACCGGTCAGCTGGTGCAGGTAGGTGCTCTCCCAGACGTCGACCCGGCATCCCGCGTCCAGTAGCAGATTGGTGTAGGTCATCGGCGGCTGAACCACCGCCCCGACGCGAAACGGTATGTCGCGCATGAGTTTTGCGTAGGGCTCCCGGCGGGCCAGCGCCCGCACCGTGGCGTGCGAGGGGGTTTCGAAGTTGCCCGGGATCTGGACGCCGATCCACGATCCCGGCGCCAGCTCTCCGGCCCACCGCACCAGCAGGTCGGTGTGCTCGGGCACCCAGTGCAAGGCCGCGTTGCAGACCACCACGTCGGTGTCGGGCTTGGGCTTCCAGTCCCGCAGGTCGCCGACGACGGCGTCGATCCCGCGTTCCTTGGCCGCGGCGACCATCTCCGGCGAGCTGTCCATCGCCTCGATCGCCGCGTCGGGCCAGCGCCGCGCCAGGTACTTCGTCAGGTGACCGGGGCCACAGCCGAGGTCGACCACCCGGCGCGCCTGCTTGGCGCCCACGCGCGACAGCAGGTCGTAGAACGGTCGGCTGCGATGGTCAGCAAAGGCCAGGTAGACGTCGGGATCCCACATGTCGGTCCTCCTGATCAACACCATCACGGCTCGAGCTGATAGGTAAACCGTATTACCGCATGCCGCCCCGGCACCGACCGAGTGGGCGATAGCATCGCGGTTGTGACACCGACCGACCCGGATCCGGTCAGTCCCCCGGTTCCCGTACCGGATGTTCCGGGCGCCGACGTGCCCGCCGGCGCCGCGGGATTGCCACCGCGGTCCGCCCTGTCGCCCCGTCAGCGAATGGTCGTCGAGGCGGCCGCGATCTCTGATCTCGCGCTGCGCACCGCGGTCGCGTCGGTCCTGACGACCACCGTCACGCCGGCGGTGCTGGCCAGCTCCGTGCGCTCCGGCAGCGAACGCGACAGCCTGCGCTTCTACGCCGAGCTCGGCGCCGAGCGTGATCCGGGGAAGTCGTTTCCGGCGCCCACCGAGCCGCCCCGGGTCTCGTCGCGGCCGGCCAACCGGCTCGCGGAGTGGATCGCGCACGGCACGGTCGAGAACATCTCGTTCCCCAGCAGCTTCCGGGCGATCAACCCGGACATGCGCACCCGGTGGAGCGCGTTGGGGCCGAACAACATCGTGCACGCGCAGCACTGGCGCCACGCCGACGGACCCCACCCCACGCTGTGTGTCATCCATGGCTTCATGGGCTCGTCGTACCTGGCCAACGGGCGGTTCTTCACGCTGCCGTGGTATTACCGCTCGGGCTACGACGTCCTGATGTACACCCTGCCGTTCCACGGCCCACGGGCCGAAAGGTATTCGCCGTTCAGCGGTTTCGGCTATTTCGCCGGCGGTCTGTGCGGTTTCGCCGAGGCGATGGCCCAGGCCGTGCACGACTTTCGGTCCATCATCGACTACCTGCGGCACACCGGCGTCGAACGCATCGCGCTGACCGGCATCTCGCTCGGCGGCTACACCTCCGCACTGGTGGCTTCGGTGGACGATCGGCTCGAGGCGGTGATCCCCAACTGCCCCGTGGTGACGCCGTCGACCATGTTCGACGAGTGGTTCCCGGCCAACAAGCTGATGGGCCTGGGGCTGCGGATGTCGAAGATCAGCCGCGACGAGCTGATCGCCGGGCTGTCATACCACTCGCCGCTGAACTACCGGCCGCTGATCGCCAAGGAGCGCCGGATGATCATCACCGGCCTCGGCGACCGGATGGCCCCGCCGGATCAGGCCGTCAAGCTGTGGGAGCACTGGAATCACTGTGCGCTGCACTGGTTTCCCGGCAGCCACGTCCTGCACGTGAGCCAGCTGGATTACCTGCGCCGGATGACCCAGTTCCTGCGCGGGGTCATGTTCTAGCGGGCGGCGAAATCCGCTCGATGGGTGCCGCCCTCCGGGGTGGGGCAGACCAGTTCGGCCAGCAGGCCGGCCGGCTCCTCGGTGTGCCCGTCAAGCCGCCGCGTCGATGCCAGCTCCAATGCCGTCAGCGCCGGGAGATGATCCCCGCGTTGCGGGATGAGCCCGGCCAGCGGGGCCGCGGCCGCCGGGGGCGTGTCCGTCAGAAACGCGCACGCGACCGCGACGGTACGGTGGCTGGCATCGCCGGCGATCTCCAGCGCCGTCCAGGTCTCGCGCGCCGGGTGCGTCCGGATCGCCTCCAGCGTCTCGGGTAACCCGTTATCGACGCGGACCTGGTATGCCGCAAGGTAATCCGAGGCGCCGCGCTGGACTCCGCGCCAGGTCTCGCGCGTGTTCGTGGCCAGCAGCCGCGGGGCGTCGTCGGGCGCGACGACGCCGGCTTCCCAACCGATCTCGCGGAGGTGCTCGGCCAGCCGCCGGGCGGCCACCTGGACCGTCTCGTGCAGCGGGATCCGCGACGACCGCGCCCGCAGCGCCGCGAGGTTGTCGGCCGCCGAGATCGTGATCGCGATCCAGGTCTCGAGCGTGTCGGACGCGTTGCCGCGGTTGGTGATCCGGACCTTGTCGGCCCGGATGCCGTAGCGGTCCAGGTACCGCGCGAGCAGCGGCAGCGGAAACACGTCCGAGTCGCCGACGGGCGGACCGAGTCGCAGCAGCGCGGTCGCCGTTGTGGCGGAATCGGATTCGGGGACGAACCCACCGCCACGGCGCATGATCGCCAGGCGGCGGCGCAGGATCGTGGTGAAGTGCAACCCGCGCCACCAGCCGAACAGCACGATCACGACGACGGCGGCGATGCCGAGTACCCAGTAGTCGCGCGGCGATCGCCACGGGTACGCCAGCACCGCGGGCACCACGGCCAGCAGCGCCAGCGTGATCCGGCCGGCGCCAGGGATCGGTATCGAACGGCTCACGGGGTGCTCTCCTTCTTGCGGGTGACCGCGGCGATCGCGGCGGCGGCCGCGACAACCAAGGCCAGCACGGCGGTACCGACGAACGCGACGGTCCGCGGGGTGGTGTCCTCCGGCGCGGGTACGGGCGGAGCGGCAACCGGCTTCGCCGCCGGCGCACCGGGTGGGTTGCCGGCCGGCAGCTCCCACGTCAGCGCCGCCACCGGGTCCACGCTGCCGGCGCCGACGACGTTGGAGGGCGCCCGGGCGCCGTTGTGCGCGGTCGCGGTGATGCGCCGCACCACCTGAGTGGCGTTGAGTTGCGGATACTTGCTGCGCACCAGCGCCGCGACGCCCGACACGTAGCCCGCCGCGTAGCTGGTGCCGCTCAGCGCCACCAGCTGCTGGTGGTCGTCGGGCAGGCCGTTGGCCAGGCCGCCGCCGTCGCGGTTGCTCACCGACACGATGTTTTCGCCGGGCGCCGCGATGCCCACCCACGGGCCGGCCATGGTGAATTTCGACGGCTGCCCCTCGGGTGTCAGCGACCCGGTCGAGAGCACATAGGGCTGCCACCACGACGGGACGGAGACGGACTTGACGCCGGCCCAGTTGCGGGGGTCGCCCGGGCGGCCGAGGTCGGAGAGCGGGTTGGATTCGCAAGACGTCCCGCCGCCGACCGATCCGGTCGCCCCGGTGTTGCCCGCGGCGGCCACGATCACCGCGTCCTTGTCGACCGCCGCGTACCGGATCGCCGCGCCCAGCGCGGCCTGGTCGACGGGGCGGTCGGCGGGCAGGCAGGTGATCGCGGAGATGTTGATCACCCGGGCGCCGAGGTCGGCCGCGTGCACGACGGCCCGCGCCAGGGTCGCGACGTCGAGCGACGCCCGCGCCAGCAGCGGATCGCCGCCCGGCGTGCGCGGCGAGAACTTCGCGGACGTCATCCTGATCGAGAGCACCCGCGCCGCGGGCGCCACGCCGGAGAACCCGTCGTCACCGGGCTGGCCGGCGATGATTCCGGCGACCAGCGTGCCGTGCCCGTCGCAGTCGGTCAGGCCGTCGGTGGTCTCGACGTAGTCGCCGCCGGGATCGACGTTGGGCAGCCGCGGGCCGGGCCGCACCCCGGTGTCGATGACCGCCACCAGTTGGCCTTCGCCGCGGGAAAACCGCCATGCCGCAGGCAGATTCAGCATCGCCTGGGTAGGTGTCGTCACCGCCGGATCGCTGCCGGGAATGACACCGGAGGCGCTGCAGGGGCCGCGCTGCTCCATCGCCTGCCCGGGCCCCGGGGCCCCGTTGGGCGGTGGCACGCCCGGGTCGACCGTCGGCTGATCGATCGCGAACGCCGGCGGGCAGGCCCACATCACGGCCGCCAAAGCGGCCGTGACGCAAGCTAATCCGGAACGGATCATCGATTGAGGACCCACGCGAACAGGCCGACCAGGTAAGCCAGGACGGGGATCAGCGACGCGTCGAGCCCGGCCGCGACGAAACCGAGCAGTCGGCGCAGCGGCAGCGAATAGCTCTCCGGCGAGGCGATGCGCGGGTTCAGCGCCACCACCACCCATGCCGCCGCGAGCGCAACCAGCACCAGCGACGCCCCCAGCGCGGCGGCGTAACGCCCGGTCGCCGCGTAGAGCACCAACAGCACACCGGCGGCCAGGTAAGGCTGGGCGAGCAGCCAGGCCTTGCACGCGGCCGAATCCCAGACCCGGGCCCGCAGCACGGACGTGGCCGCGGTCGCACCGACCACGTACCACCCCAAGCCCCCCAACGACTCCGGACGAAGCGCGATGGCCACCGAACCCAGGACGCTGAGCAACACCGCGGCGGCGATGAATCCGCTTTGATGCGCGTCACCGATGCGCACCCGCCGCGGCAGGTCCTCGAGCACGCGCGACGACGGCGCCGACGGAGTGGGATCGCCGGGCGCCGGAATGACCGGCAGCGGGAATCGCGCCCACAGGGCGGACAACGGAGCGGCCTCGATGGTGACCAGCAGGGCCGCCACGATCAGCCCGCAGCCGATGGCCAATATCGAGAGATGCCAGAGCGATTCGGCGCCGGCGGCCAGCAGGACGGCGGCCCCCACCACCGCGGTGGCGGTGAAGAAACCGACGATTCGCTCGCGCTCCGGGCCGGGGACCATCAGGGCGATCAGCGACCACGCGGTGACGCCGGCCGCGGCCAGCATCAGTTGCGACGGCCCGAACCGGCCGGGCACCGCCAGCGCCAGCACGGCGCCGATGGGCACCAGGGCCGCGACCGACAGCGCCATCCCGGTGCGCGCGGAACGCGCCGTGACCAAAAGGCCCGCCACCGCGGTGAGCGCCGCGACCACGGCGACCGCGACCAGCCCGGACAGCGCGCCGGTGGCCACCCGGTAGGTGACGCCCAGGCCGGTCGCCAGGAAGGCGATGGCGATCGCCGCGGCCAGCGCACCCCGCTGGATATGCGTTGTGCCCCAGGGCTTCAGCCGGGACGTCGAGAAGATCATCGCGGCGTCGGCGATGTCCTCGACGATGCCCGGCGCGGCGGGGCCGGCGGGCACCGGCTGGAGCGCCAGCAGGTCACCGTCCACCACCCCGACGGTGTCCAGGCTGGCGTCGAGGCTGAACGGTGCCCCGCCGATCGGTGCCAGGCTCAGGTGGGCCGCCGCGGCGGTGTCCAGGCCGTCGTCCGCGTCACCGTTGGAGGCGGCCGGAACCGCCAAACGCTTGACCGCGGGCAGGATTTCGCGCAGCGGCAACTCGGTGGGCAGGGCCATCTCCGTCAGCCTGCTCTCCGCCAGGATGGCGACGCGGACGATCGGCATGACGGCGCCGGACGTCACTTGGCGGCCTTGATAACGGGCTGCGCAGGACGCTGCGGCCATGGGCACATGGTTCTCTCTTCTCTATCTGGTTGCTGTTTGGTGATGGTCGGAGAAATCTCGGGACAGCCGCCGGCCGGGGAACCACTGGCCCTCCGGCAGCAGCGCGGTCAGGTGTTCGATCGCGACGGCGATCGCGAAGGGGGTGCCCGGGGCGAACGTCGAGACCCACTCGCCGTCGAAGGCTCGGGAGGGGCTGACCAGCACGCGGCCCGCGTCGGTGTCGACGATGCTCATGCCGACCTCGGTGGTGGCGTGTTGCCCGTCCCGGCGGCATCCGGCGACGACCTCGACGTAGCTGCGCGGCCCGGAGAAGACCGCCTCCACCACCGGCCGCGCCGACGCCGGAATCCCCAGGTATTCAACGACTTCCGACAGCGATGCGCCGGACCGCAGCCGCTCGTCGGCCCGGGCGCCGACGCGCATCGGCATGCTGAACTCGTCGAAGCGTGCCGGCGGCCGCTGGGCCAGCCCGGCGCCAAGGACCGGGACCAGCCCCCGCGCGTCGTCGATGTCCATCGCGGTGAAGGTGACCAGCTGCGCGCTGCGCAACGCGACGACCGTCTTGGCCGTGGCGCCGGTGCGTTGCGCCACGACGCCGCGCAGCAACTCATCGGTCCCGGCGGCCTTGGCCGGCCCCACGTAGCGCAGGTCGAGCCACCGGTCCGGGAAGCAGACGGCCTTGATCCAGCCGGCGACCGCCGGGTTGACGAGCCCGTCCGGCGTCACCAGGCCCATCCGGGTCAGCTCGGCACGCTGCCGCTCGAAGAACTCGGCGCGCTGCGCGGCGTCGCGATAGGGCGTGGTGATCGCCAAAACCCACGGGAAGGTGCCCGCCCCAATGGTTTCCGCGATGAACCACGCGTGGTCGACCGTCAGCTCGACGGCGTTGGGTGCTGTGTTCATTTAGCGGTGGGTTAACCGCCCCATTTGGCGGCTTCGGCCTGGTCGCGGGCGAGCATCGCCGTGGTGTTGGCCTCGTGGGTGCTGGCCATCGCCTGGTAGGCGCGCACCAGCGATTCCATGGCCTGGTTCCACTGGGCCTGCCACACCTGGTAGGTCATCCCGGTGTCGCCCTGCCAGGCGTTGGACAGCGTCGCCTGCTCGCTGGCGATGTCGGCGCCCAGGCCCTGCAGGGTGCCGGCGTAGCCGGACATGTCCGCGGCGTGGCTCAGCATCGCCGGGTAGTTGTACATGATCTGTGACATCACAAGTCCTTTCGCGGTGGTAGCTCGGGTCAGATCTTCGATCAGATCGAGGTGTAGCCGGAGGCGGCGGCGGCGTCGGCGGCCACGTAGGTGCCCGCGGCGTCGCCGAGGTTGGCCTGGGCGATGTCCAGCAGGGTGTTGACCCGGGCCGCGGCCTCCACGAAGCGGGCGTGCGCGGCCTGGAACGCCGCCGAGGACTCGCCCTGGTGGAACGCCTGTGCCGACATCGCCTCCTGCTCGGCCTGGCTGATCGTGCTGCGCATCAGCGCCGCCTTGGCGGAGAACGCCGACTGCGCGGCCACCAACTGCGGAATGTGAGCGTCCAACATGCTCATGATTGGTTGTTTCCCTTCGGTCTCTTCGGATTTCGGTTTCTCACTGCCACGTTACGAACCGTCGTCTCCCCCTCTCCCCGCCTCACCCGGGTCCTGCTGGTCCCAGGTGCCGGGCACCATCGGCACCCGTGGGCCGCCGCCGAACTCGTCGCCGGCCAGCTTGGTCAACCCGGCCGCCGCCACGGCGGCCTCTTTGTGCGCGGTCCCCGCGAATCCCAGCGGCCCGGCGCCGCTGCCCGACGCCACCGCCGAGGCGAGCTCGTACTCGGGAGGGACGCCGATGTCGGAATCCATGTCGAGGAATTCGTCGCCGTATTCGCGCATCGCCGCTCGCCGGCGCCGCCGCGCACGTGCCTCGGCGCGGATCGGCGCTGCCGCGCCGGCCGCCGGGATGGTGGCCGCCGGCGCTTTGACCCGCCCGTGGGGGCCCAGCGTCGGCCCGGACTCACTTCCCGGTCCGCCGCCGAAACCGACCATGTAGGCGAAGGTTCCGGCGGTTGCCGCCGGGGCGGGCGCGGCGGGCGCGGCGGATGCTGGGGCCGCGGACGCGGGCGCGCCCGCGGGAGTCGCGACCGTCGTCGGGGCCACGCCGGCGACGGGCCACACCGCGGAAACCGGCACGGCGGTCGCGGCGAGCCCCGCCGCCGCGGGAGCCGCCAGCGCGGGAGCCGCCGCGGCCGCGAGCGCCAGCGCCGGTTGCAGGGCCACCGGGAGGATGAGCCCGAGGAAGGGACTGAGCAGCAGCGACGGGTAGGTGATGCTCGCACCGACCCAGGAGAAGACCTGGTAGGCGATCGCGAACAACAGCGGACCGTAAAGCACCAGCGCCTCAGACGGATTCGTCATGAACGCCTGGATGATCTTCACCGAGTTCCCGATGGGGTCCTGGAAGAACGTGGCCAGCTCCTGGAACATGTTTCCGTAGAAATTGGTGTACTGCGACAGCAGCTGGGACAGCAGGTCGGACGGGTTGACCGACGCAGCCGACTGGGCGGCCGGCGTGGCGGCGCCGTTCTGATTGACGATGTCGGGCGCCGCCGTCGTACGCGGCGCCGAGGCCAGCGCCCCGCCCGAGGCGGCCTGATAGGCGCCCATCGTGGTGGCGGCCTGCACCCACATCCGTACGTAGTCGGCCTCGTTCAGCGCGATCGGAATCGTGTTGATGCCAAAGAAATTCGTCGCCACCAGCACCCCGTGGATGACGTGGTTGGCGGCCAGCTCCACCAGGGTGGGCATCGCCGCCAGGGCGCTGGTGTAGGCCGCGGCGGCGACCTCGTGCTGGGCCGCCACGCCCGCGCTGTCGGCGCTGGCCTGCTGCAGCCACGCCAGGTACGGGGCGTGTGCCGCCACGTACTGCTCGGCGCTGGGCCCCTGCCACGCGCCCGCCTGCACCGCTCCCAGGAGCCCGCTGAGTTCGGCCGCCGCCGAGGCGTATTCGGCGCTGAGCGCCGACCAGGCACCGGCGGCCGCCAGCAGCGACCCCGGTCCCGGACCGGTGCTCAGCAACGCCGAATGCACTTCCGGCGGCGAAGCCATCCAAACGGGCGCCGTCATCTTCTAGCTGCCCGCCACCCCATAGGTCGCGGCCGCCGCGGCGTCACCGGCGAGATAGCTTGCGCCCGACTCACCCACGCCCACGCCGGCGCGGCCCAGCTCTTCGACGCCCTGGGCGGCGATCGCGGCGTGCTCCTGCCCCTGGGCGCTGAAGCCCGCGGCCGTCTGCAGCGACACGGGGTCCGCCGCCGGCGGCACCACCGCGGTAATCGCCGGGGCCGCCGCCGCGTGCGCGGCCGCCAGCCGCGCCGTCAGCGCCTCCACGGCCGCGCTGGTCGCGGCCAGACCCTCGGGAACCACTCGCAACGTCATGACTAACTCCCCTTCTGTTGCGTTTCACCAAACATGGCGGCCTCCCCGACGAGCGGGTTGACCAATTGCAGATACGTCGGAATGTCGCTGTCGCCCAGCAGAACCCCGCGGCCGGCGGGCATCCGGCCGAACCGCTGCCCGCGGATCTTGCCGCTGTCTTGCGGGTTGCCGGACAGCATCAGCGTGGTCGCCTGCAGGTCGTTGAAGCGGCGCAGCAATGGGCTGGTCATCAGGCCGTGGGCCGAGCCGGTGGCGCGCGCCGTGACGATCACCCGCAACCCCAGATCGCCGGCCTGCGAAAGCTGCGCGATCAGCGGGGTCCACGGCCGCTGCCCGATGTAGGGGCCGCTCATCGCCGGCGCGTCCGGTATCTGGTCGACGTCGTCGATGATCAGGTAATGGGTGTGGCCCCGGTAGGTCCAGCGGGACAGCTCCTCGGGTGACAGGCCGGCCGGCGGCCGGCGCGACTCGATGATGTTGGCCAGACCCAGCATCGCTGGGGCGACCCGGTCGATGTTGGCCGTGTATTCGTTGTCGGGGAACAACGGCTCGTCGACCAGGTGCAGCCGCCGGTCCAGCACCGTGAACGCCACCTGCTCGGCGGTGGAGTGCTCGCGGATGGTGCGGATGACGTGACGCAGCAACGTGGTCTTGCCGGACTTGCTGTCGCCGAACACCATCAGCAGCGGGTTCTCGGCGAAGTCGAGGACGACCGGGGCGAGGTCCTCTTCGCGCTGGCCGATGACCACCTTCTCCGCCCCGCGGTAGAGCGGCCCCAGCGCGTCGGGCGCGAGACTGGTGGGCAGCAACCGAACCGGCGGCGCGGAGACGCCGGGGTAGCGGGCGTTGATCGCGCCGATCTGGTCCAGTTCGGGGGCCGCGAACAGGAAATGCTCGGCGGCCATGGTCAATCCGCGGCCCGGCTGGTCGTGCGGGACGGCCTCGGCCGGGCGGCGCAGCGCGCCGACCAGCCGCACGTTGCTGTCCCGCGCGTCGTGCAGCTTGAGCTCGAGCCGCAGGCCCAGCCCGTCGCGCATCGCCAGCGGCACCTCCAGCCAGCTCGGCGTGGTGATCACCACGTGGATGCCGTAGGCGAGGCCGACGTTGACCAGTTCGGTCACCTTGGCCAGCAAGGGATTACGGGTGTTGAACTGGTCGGTGTTGTCGCGGCCGAACGCGTAGAGGTTGTCGATGACCAGGAACACCTCGCCGTAACCGTCGTCGGGCGCGGACCCGTGCTTCTCCCGGAACGCCTCGCGCTGCTGGCGGGCCAGCAGCAGCTGCTCCAGCTCGCCGAAGGTGCGCCGGATGCGTTCGGGTTCCAGTGCCGACGCGACGCTGCCGACGTGCGCCAGGCCGTCCAGCGCCCGCAGCTGCCCGCCGCCGTAGTCCAGGCAGTAGAAGGTGACCTCGCGCGGCGAGTGCAGGTTGGCCGCCGACAGGATGAAGGTCTGCAGCGCGGTCGATTTCCCGGACTTGGGCCCGCCGTGGATCACCATGTTGCCCGCCGAGGACGCGGCGTCGAACACCAGTGGGTCGCGCCGCATCTCGAACGGCTTGTCGATCTCGCCGAGCGGCCAGCGCCACTGCCCGTGCGGCACCCCGGCGCGGGCCAGCACCGCGGTGAGGGGTATCGGCTCGTCCAGCGGCGGCAGCCACAGCTGCGGCGCCCGCGGCCCGTAGCCGGCCAGCTGCTCGCCGATGGTCGCGATCAGCTTGCGCGGCGGCCCAGCGGCTTCCTCGTCCTCGCCGGTGGATATCACCGTGCCGTGATCGGGCTCCACCATCCCGGCCGGGAACAGCTTTGGCTCCGGATTCGACTGCACCACAAGGGTTTTAGCCTTCTGCGGCGGTTCGTAGATGCCGTCGACGTAGGTGCTGCGGAACTTGATCGGCGTCGCGCCGGGGGCGGGCACCAGGAAGCCCACGCCCTTGTGCTCCTTGCCGGACTCGATGTGATAGGCGTCCTCGACACCGATGATTTGCCGGGACACGCTGGGACTGGCCACCTTCAACCCGATGCGGTAGGAGGTGTTCTTGTCGATGTCCTTGATCTTGCCCACGTCCAGCGTCTGGGACGCGAACAGGATGTGGATGCGGAACGAGCGGCCCTTGCGGGCCACGTAGTCGAACAGCTCGGCGTACTCCGGGTGGTCGGCCAGCATCAGGGTGAACTCGTCGGCGACCACGAACAGCGTTGGGAGCGGCGGCAAGTCATGCCCGGCCGCGATGGCGTTCTCGTACTCGGTCACCGAGTTGAACGCGCTGCCCTGCACGCGGCGGCCCGCCTCGCGCAGCAGCGTCTCGCGCCGCGCCACCTCGCCGCGCAGCGTGTCGGCGAACCGGTCGGCCAGCGACTTCTTCTCGGCCATGTTCGAGATCACCGCGACGACCTGCGGGAAGTTGCGGAAGCTGTCGGCGCCGGCCTCGCCCTTGAAGTCGGCGTAGATGACGATCAACCGGTCGGCCGAGTGGGTTGTCAACAGCGACAACAGGATCGACATCAGGGTCTGCGACTTCCCGGAGCCGGTCATACCGATCATCAGGCCGTGCGGGCCCATGCCGCCCTCGGCCTCGTCCTTCAGGTCGAACATCAGCGGTTCGCCGGTCGCGGTGACGCCGATCGGAACGCGCAACTCGTCGTCGCGGCAACGCGGCGCCCACATGGTCGGCACGTCCAGTTGCGACGCGTCCGGGATGCCCAGCAGCGTGGTGAAGGTCGCGCCGCGGGTGGCGGCGGAGCGCAACCCGGCGTGGGTCGGGTTGGAGTCCCACCGCGACAGCTGACGGGCCAGGTGCGCGGCCTCGGCGGCGCCGAGCTGGTCCGCGCTGTCGATGTACGGTTGCCAGCCGCCGGTCTGCCAGCGCTCGATCACGCCGCCCGCGACGCGCAGGATCGGCTTTTCGGGATCCGAATACTGTTCGCGGTGCGGGGGCGCGGCCGAACAGTGCACGACGGTGACGCCCGCCCGGCCCGGCGCCAGCGCCGAGGCGTTCAGGTCGTAGTCGGGGTCGTCGACGACGATCAGCAAGTGCCGCAGCGCATCCGCGGGCTCGCCCGTGAACGCGGGCCGGTCGGCGAGCGCCGGGCCCAGCGTCGCGACGAGTTCGTCGGCGTCCGTCGACAGGAAGCGGGCCGGGCCGACACCGTCGAGCTCGCCGGGAATGTCGACGTGCGGCAACCACTTCAGCCACGACCAGTCCGGGCCCTCCAGGTCGCGCGCGGCCAGCGCGACGCCCAGCACGGTCGGGTCGTGCCACGTCACCGCCTGAGCGATCCAGGCGCGCAACGCCGCCCGCACGTCCGACGACTCACCGACGACGGTGATCCGCGAGACCTTGGTCAGGTCGATCCCGGTCGGCACGTCGCGCACGGTGCGCTGGGTGTCCAGCAGGCTGCGTAATGCGCTGTGCGACACCGGTTCCAGGTCGATCTCGTCGGCGGTGTCGTTGACCCGCAGCGCGGTGTCCAGCGGCACCTGGTGCCGGCCGGCCCGCAGCACCAGAAAGTCTGGGTCGTGCGGGTCACGCTCCCACTGGCGACGCGATCCGGGCACCGCCGCGAGCCCGGCCGGGTCCGGGTGGGACCACTCCGCGGCCGCCCGCTGCTGGGCGGCCTGCGTCCGGATGTTGTCCCGGACCACCGACAGGTACCGCAGGTAGTCGGCCCGTTCGGCGTCGACCTCCTCGGTGCGCGTCTTGTTGTCGTTGCCGCGATAGAGCGCGGTCGCCGCCAGCAGCAACACGAACGGGAAGAACAGCGTCTGCGGGGAGATCACCCGCATCCCGGTGGCGACCAGCGCCACCACCATGCCCACGATCAGGATCACCAGCACATAGGGCATCGCCCGGCGCAGGAACGACGGCGGGATCACCCGGGGCAGCTCCGGTGGCGCCTCGATGGCGATGGTGCCCTTGCGGGTGGTCGGCGGGGCCAGCCGCCGGCGCGCCTCGAAGATCAGTCGGCTCATCGGCCCTCCCCCTCCGCCGAAACCGGGTGCCCGGGCTTGGCGTCGGGCGCCAGGCCGTCGTGGGCCAGCAGCGCGTCGGCGCGCGACAGCGTCGGACCCGGCGCGAACAGCGACAACACCGACCACGGCACCGGGACGCCGGGTGGGTTCAGGCCAAGGGCCTCAACGGTTTTCGAGCGGGCCGAGCCGTCGCCTGTTTCGGTGTCGATGCCGTAGCGCACCCCGGTGTCGGAGACCCAGAACAACGAGCCGGCGGCCGGCGCCGCCGATCCGCCGCCCACCGTCTGCGTGAAGTAGCCGGTGCCCGGCGCCAGGGCGACGCGGGTCGCGATGCCCTGGGCGCCACCGCCGACCAGGTCGACCGTGCGTATTCCCTCGGACACCGGCAGCACCGAGCCGGCGAGCAGGCTCAGCGAGCTGGTCGCCGCCCCGGCCGGCTTGCTCCAGTGCGCGCACGTGACGGGATCCTTGGCCGCGTCGATGAGGGCGACCTGCTGGTCGGGATAGCGGCTGGTGTCGAGCATCCGCGACACCGGCAGCCTGGCCACGTCGTCGGCGCCGAGCCGCGGCGGTTGGTCCAGGCCGTAGGAATTGGAGTTGCGCAGGATCGCGGCCAGCACCGGCGAAATCGGTTGCAGTCCATCGGGCAACACCGCGTAGTAGTGCAGGGTGCCGGGCGAGTTCTGCTCCAGGCCGTAGGAGACGACGACCGCTCCGATCGGGCCGGGCACCGAAAAGCCCGCGGGGCCACCCGCATTCGGGATCGACGGCGCCGCCAGCGCGGGCGACTCGGGGATGGCGTTGAACAGCCCTTGGGCGATCGGCCGCGGCGCGGGCACCTCGGAATTTCCGACGCCCAGGCCCAGCGCGTTCGTCACCGCGTGGTTGGCCAGGTCGATCTGGCTGCGCTTGCCGTCCCACAGCAGCCAGGTGGTGTTGCCGTTGTCGACGAGGATCCCCTGATTGGCATGGATCGCCGCGGCGCGCGCGCCGGCGCCGTCGGGTGGGCCGGCGATCACGGTGACACCCGTGCTGTGGGCGCCGCGCGCGGTTCCGCTGACGGCATCGCAGACCGTCCAGTCGGCGTCGTGCGTGGCGTTCTGCACCATCCGCTCCGGTGCGCCGGGAATGCCGATCAGGTTGCCGCGCGGAAAGCGGTCCAGCTCAGAGCTTTTCACCGTGGTCGGGTTGACCGGCTTGCCCACGATCAGCCGGGCCGAGGTCAGGTTGAGCACCGGGTGCAGATCCTCACCGACCCGCACGTACAGCGCGGCGGTCGACCGGTCGGCGAGCACCGCGTTGTTGCCCGCGGACCCGCTGGGCCGGATCAGCGAGAACACGAAGCAGCCCGCCAGCCCGGTGATCAGGATGAGCGCGCCCATCAGCACCGCGCGCGACTGGGTCCGCAGCGGCTCGACCAGCATCCTGGTGTCGTGCAGGGCGATGCCGGAGGCGATCCGGCGCATCACGAAGCGCCAGCCGGTCACCTGGTGGCGCGTGACGAAGCCGCGGCGGTATTCGACCCGGTCGGGGTTGTCGTTGACCGGGGTCCGGGAGGAGAACGAACGCCGGTCCCCTTCCGGCGCATGGTTATTGGTCGTCATGCCGGCACCGACAGCCCGAGGCCGCGCAGCAGCGGCTCCACCGACTTCTCGACGTCCTGGTCGGTGATCGTCATCAGCTCCTCGTCACTGAATTCCCCGGTTCCGGCGTGTTCCGAGTGGTCGAGCCGGAATTCTCGTTCTTCCTCGGAGCGTTCGACGATGTTGCGAACGAACCGGCCGTTGCCGGCGATGTCGAGGCTGCGCCGCGAGATTCCGTTGGAGTCCGGGGTCGACTCGCTGGCCAGCCTCGAGAACAGGGCCTCCATGTGCTCGAGCGCGGCGGGCTCGAAGACGCTGTCGCGCTGCTCGGCCATCTTGTGCGCGATCTCCGCCAGCTCCGCGGGCGTGTAGGAGGGGAAGTCGATGTTGCGGGTGAACCGGGACCGCAGACCCTCGTTGGTGTCGAGGAACTTGTCCAGATCGGCCCGGTAGCCGGCGATGATGACCACCAGCCGGTCGCGGTCGTTTTCCATGCGGGCCAGCAGGGTGTCGATGGCCACCAGCCCGAAGTCGTTCTTGGCGCCGGTGGCCACCAGGGCGTAGGCCTCGTCGAGGAACAGCACCCCGTCCAGCGCGCTGTCGATGATCGCGTTGGTCTTGGCCTCGGTCTCGCCGATGTGCTGACCGATGAGATCGGCGCGGTGCACCTCGCGGATGTTTTCCCGCTTCAAAAGCCCAAGGCCGCAATAGATCTTGGCGACGACGCGGGCGATGGTGGTCTTGCCGGTCCCGGGCGGTCCGGCGAAGACGAGGTGGTGGGTGCGCTGCGCCACCGTGAGGCCGCGCTGCTTGCGCACCAGCTCCATGGCAACCGAGCTCTTCAGGCGGGACACCTGGTTTTTCACCTCGTCGAGCCCGATGAATTCGGCGAGCTGGCGTTCGGCCTCGTGCAGCAGCGCGGCCTCACGGTGGCGCAGCGCACCCACCACCTCGTCTTCGCCGGACCGCCCGGGACCGGCAAGACCACC
>NZ_LZLY01000133.1 GCF_001673535.1 Mycobacterium sp. 1081908.1
GCCAGCTCTGTGGGCGCCCGAAACCCGTGCCGGATGCCTTGCGCCAGCAGCGGTTCCACGTCCCGGCGCGGCCGGCTCGGACGTCGCTCTGGCGTCGGCGTTCAGCGGTGGCCAGGGCGGCGGTGGGGGCAGCTCCATCCTGGTCGGCGTCGGCGGCAACGGCGGCAACGGCGGCAACGCCGGCGCCGGGCTCTTAGGCGGCCCCGGCACCGTCGGGGCCGGCGGGCTCCTGCTCGGCCGAAACGGGATCCCCGGGTTACCGATGAGCCCGAACCTGTTGGTGAACCCCAGCTTCGAGACGGCCGACCCGTCCGGGTCGGGCTACAGCGGCGTGACCATTCCGGGCTGGACGGTGAGCGGCACCCCGACGATCATCGCCTACGGCACCCCGCGCGGTTACCCGGGACCCTTCTCCATCCCCGACCTGCCGGGCTTCCTCGGCTTCCCCGGCGCCGCGCCCCCGGGCGGCGGCAGCAATTTCGCCGGCGGCGGGCCCGTGGCCACATCGACCATCAGCCAAATCGTCGACCTGAGCGCCGCGGCCGGCAAGATCAACACCGGCACAACGCCATACACGCTAAGCGGAATGCTCGGCGGCTACCTGGGGGACCCGTCCTCGGCGTCGCTGAAGGTCACCTTCCTCAACAACAGCGGGGCCGTTCTGGGCACCGGCACAACCACGTCGGTCACGTCGCTGGATCGCTTGGGAATCACCGGGTTCCAGGGACGGGACGTCTCCGGGACGATCCCGGTGGGCACCACCAAAGCCGTGGTGACCGCGACCTTCGCCGACCACAACCCGGTCCTCGGCAACTACAACAACGCCTTCGCCGACAACCTGTCGTTCACCGTCGGCGATCCGAACCTCACCCAGCCGACGCTCACCGTCCCGACGTCCAACGTCGGCCACCTGGATCACGTGTTCCTGATCTACATGGAGAACCACGGCGTCGGCGACATCCTCGGCAGCCCCAACGCGCCGTACATCAACGCGCTGATCAACAGCTACGGATACGCGAACAACTATTACGCGCTGGGCCACCCAAGCGACCCCAACTACTTCCGGGTCCTCGGCGGAACGGACTACGGGATCGACGTCAACCCGCCGCCGAACGTCATCTACGGAAACAACAACCTGATGGCGAAGATGGATGCTTCGGGCGTCAGCTGGGCCGGTTACGCGCAGAGCATGCCCGCCCCCGGCACCATCGTCGACTCGGGCGACTACGCCGTCGACCAATTACCCTTTGCGATGTTCAACTACGTGTATGCCAACCCCAACCCCGGCTACCTGCAGACGCACCTGCTGCCGCTGACGAATTTGGGCACCGATCTGCAAAACCCAAGCACCGCGCCGAAATTCACGTGGATAGCCGCCAACGAGTCGAACAACATGGAAGGCCCCGTCAGCACTCCGACCGGCGCGCTGAACTTCCTGGGCAGCCAGCTCACGACCCACCAGTACAACATCGCGGCCGGCGACCAGTTCGTCCAGCAACAGGTGTCCACTATCCAAAGCTCGAACACGTGGACCGACCCGACGCAGCACGACGCGATCATCATCACGTTCGACGAGGACTACAACAATCTGTCGCTGGGCATCGGCAACCAGGGCAACAACGTTCCGATGATCATCATCCCGAACGCGGGCGCGGTGAACGCCGCGACTGGAGCGATGCAATCCGGTCACTTCATCGCCACCACCCACTACGACCAGTACAGCCTTATGGCCACCATCGAAGACGCCTTGAGTCCTTCGCCGGGAGCGCTGGGACCGCTCACCGCGAACGACATGTACGCCCAGCCCATGAACGAATTCTGGAAGTAAAGACCGCCGGCAGGCGCGGCCGGCCGCGGAACTTCTGAACTCCTGCGGGAGTGTCGGATCGCCCAGGACGGGGCACTCCACCTTTGAATGCTGTTCGCGTCTCAGAACAGGCGAAAGGTGTCGTGATGCCGCACATAGTGATGACCGTGTCGGGAACCGGGGTCGACATGTGGAACACCGCGCCACCGCAACCCGCCGGCGTGGGTGCCGCGCTGGCGGCCGCGTTTCCCGACCTGTTCTACTGGCAGCCGGTCGGTAACTACCCGGCCAGCGTCTTCCCCATGGGGCCCAGCGTGGACGCCGGCGTCGCCGAGCTGAATAGGCTTTGCACACAAATCAATCCGCCAGCCGGTGTGCCGTCCTATCCGGAAAGCTCCATTATCCTGCTCGGGTACTCGCAGGGCGCTATCGTCGTGTGCCAATTCCTGCACACGATAGCGTGGCTGAATCCGCAGATCGCGAATCGAATTGTCGCGGTGGGTGTTTGGGGCAATCCTCTCAGGCTGCCGGGATTCGCTTCAGGCAACCAGTTCGCCGGGTGGCCGATGCCGGCCGACGTAGACGGTGTTGTCACCGGCGGCGTTTCGGGTCCGGCCTGCATGATGCCCGCAGACGTTGCGCCACACCTGCTCACACCGGTCAGGCATTTCTGGGGAGATTTCGTCAACACAATAGGAGTCGGCAACGATATCTACGCGGACGCACCCGTCGGTCCCGACCCGTGGACGGCCGAGGCGGGCCCGGGCGTGATCGAGACGCAGATCTACAACATCGTCCAAAATGCGAACAGCCCCAACATTTTCGCGATCCTCCGCGACGCGTTAAAGCTGGTGAACCCGACTACATCGGTCGAGGAGATCATCTCCATCACCGAGGCGATCTACAACGGCGGCATGTTCTGGGCGGCCGGCCCCAACGCATCCCACTACACCTACGACACGACACCGATCTATAACTTCATTGCCTTGGCGGGCCAAGAGACACAACCGTTTTCCACCAGCCAGGTTTGACGGTGCTAGGCGAAAGCATGCGGCGTCACAAGGAACTTCTCTCCGGTCGCTCGCTTGACGTATTCGGTGAACGCGCCGGGATTGAGCATGCCGGCGAGTGACACTTCCCGGGTGTAGCGACTCGCGAACGTCGTGGTGAGCTCCGCGGCCACCCGGGCGCGCAGCCGACCGAAGGTCGCCGCGTCAATGCTCTGAAGAAATGGGGTCAGCAGCCATCCTCCGACGCCCCAAGCCATCCCGAAATTCCTCGTGAGCACGGTGGGACTGGTGTCGAGCGCGCCGTAGATGTACACCTGCTTGTGCACGGCCGAACCGTAGCGCGAGTATTCCGCCGCGGTCGCGTTGGCCGCCTGCTCCATGGCGTTGAGGATCTGGCTTGCCAGCGTTCCCCCGCCCGTGGCGTCGAACGCAAGGGTCGCGGAGGTCGCCGTGAGTGCCTCGACGAGATCCGTCGGGAACGACGGCGATGCCGAGTTGAGGACATAGGTTGCGCCGAGCGACCGCAGCAGCTTTTCTTGCTCCGGCTTTCGGACGATGTTGACCAGGGGTATCCCGTCTTTCTGGCAGAGCTTGACCAGCATTTGGCCGAGGTTCGACGCCGCGGCGGTGTGCACGAGGGCGGAATGTCCTTCGCGGCGCATGGTTTCGGTCATTCCGAGGGCCGTTAGCGGATTGACAAAGGACGACGCCCCATCGCGGGCCGTGGCACCCTCGGGCAGGACCAAGCATGCGGACGCGTCGATCGCACGGTATTGCGAGTACATGGCGCCGCCCGCAATCGCGACGGTTTTTCCGACGAGGGCCTGGGCCGCCGGCGACTCCCCCGCCGCCACCACGGTGCCGGCACCCTCGTTACCGACCGGGAGCGACTTGTCGAGTCGCGCCGACAGCCCCTTCAGCGCGGCCTCTCCGACGGACGCGGTGACGACGGGACGCTCGGGTGTGCCCGCGACCGTCGCAGTCGTCATGTCCGCGCTCGCAATGAGCAGTCCCAAATCGGACGGGTTGATCGGCGAGGCCTCCACACGTACCAACACCTCGTTGTCGCCGGGCGCTGGAACTGGAACCTCGTGCAGCGAGAGTTCGAGCGCGCCACCGGACGTCACCAGTGAACGCAGCTCCAGGGCGGTGTCAGGCAAATCTGCGGCCATGGTGGGTGCCTCGTTCCTGTTTGGGGGGTGCCTTCAAGCGTCTGAACGCCAAATGCGACTACGAATCTTCCCCGACGGCGTCTAGGTAGAACCATCGGCCGGCTCGGCGTTCGAAGCGGCTGCGCTCATGCAAGCTGCCGGTGCGAGCCCCAGACTCGAACCGGGCCGTGAATTCCACTTCGCCGGAATCGTCGTCCGGGCCGCCCGCGACGGTATCGACCACCTCCAGACCGGTCCAGGTGATGGTCGGGTCAACGATCACCTCGGCCGGCCGCGTCCGCGGGTGCCACGTACGGAACAGATAGTCGGCGTCACCGTAGGCGAACGCCGAATACCGCGACCTCATCAGTTCCTCGGCCGATCGGGCCTGCAACTCGCCGCAGTGAAATCGTCCGCAACAAGCGCGATAACCAGCGTCACTGCCGCAGGGGCACGGCGGTCCGAGAAACTCGTCCATGTCACCAGTCTGCGGGACGTCGCGTCGTGCCGACAGATTGCTCCGGCCATACAGGCGGGTTGTGGGGCGCGCGGGGCTCGAACCCGCATCCGCCGGTGTTCAGATCGCACCCGACGACCGAAGGCGCTCCATTCCGGCCGCGTCGTAGCCCGCCAGGGCGCCGAGTAACTCTTCCGTATGCTGCCCAACGTGCGGCGCCGCTGGCGGTGCAAATCGTTCGTCGGGTTTTGTCTTGATGCACGTCCCAATCAATCGCTGCGACGTGCCGTCGGGCTGAGCCTGCTCGTAGACGAGTCGGCGAGCCTTTGCGTGGTCGTCATCGAACAGGTCTGCTCCCAAAAACGCTGGGGCTCCTGCGATATCGGCCGCGATGAAGAAGTCGCTCCATTCCTTGCGCGTGCGTTCTTTGAATATTGCCGTCAACTCGTCGCGCAGCCGGGCCTCTTCCCCTACATCCTCTCCCGGTTTCCTGCGCCCTGGTTCGTAGAGATCCATCCGGTCGAGTGACTCGCAGAATCTGAGCCAGAACTTGTCCTCCAGGGCGTTGAACACCACGTAGTTACCGTCGCCTGTTTCGTAGTACTGGTAGCGAAGCGAAGCGCGGATTCCCTCGCCGTAGGCCGGTTGACCGTTCGCCAGCGCCGTGAGGTGTTGAAAGTTCCAATTGATCGCCGCATCGACCTGCGCTACTTCGACGTACTGCGGCTTGCCGTCGCGCCCGGCGGCATGCAACGCGGCGAGTACGCCCATCGCCGCGTACAGCGGACCCGCCAGAACACCCGTCGTCCCTGTGGCCGCCCCCGAAAGACGGGGCGTCCCATCCGCGTCGATTATCGGCGGACTCAAGCCGGCGAAACAGTCGAAGGACAGCCCGTGCGTGGGTAATCGGGTGTAGGGCCCATAGCTGCCCATGCCATTGAGCACGCAATAGACAACCGTCGGGTTGACGGCGACGATGTCGTCGTAGCTGAAGCCCAGCCGGTGCGCGGTTCCATGACGTAATCCGTCGATCACTACCGCCGATGTCGCGGCCAGGCGGCGAAACGCGTCTTGACCGTCCGACGTTTTCAGGTTTATCGCCACGCTCTTCTTGCCCCGGTTCCAGTGAGAGTCCTGCAACTCGCCACCGGAAACCGCCGAACCGCGGAAACCACCGCCGCCAGGCGGCTCCACCTTGATCACCTCTGCGCCGAGGTCAGCCAGATGCCCGCCCAGCGCATCCGCGGAGAAGAGGGACACCTCGAGGACTCGTACATCCTTGAGAAGTTCCATCACGCGACCTTTCCCCGCTACATCATGGTGATCGATTTAAGCTCGGTGTATTCCTCGAAGCCCCAGCGACCCTGCTCTCGGCCAAGACCACTTTGCTTGAAGCCGCCAAAAGGCCCCCCGCCGTTGAACATGCCGCGCGCCGGCAGAGACCAGCCGGGGCCCTGCCCTCCCCCCGGATCGGCTCCTAGATCGACACCGGGTGCGACGGTTTGCACCATGACGGTGCCGGTTCTGACCTGCCTCGCTACGTTGAATCCCTTTGCAGCGTTGCGAGTCACGACCAGACCCGCCAAACCGTAGATGGAGTCGTTCGCGATGCGGATGGCTTCGTCTTCGGAGCGATAGGTCATCACCGCCAGCACAGGCCCGAACACCTCCTCCTGACATAAGCGCATGTCGTTGCGGCAGTCGACAAATGCCGTCGGTTCGTAGTAGAAGCCGCGTTCGAGATGTTCGGGACGTTTGCCGCCGACCACCAGCCGCGCGCCTTCTTGCAGGCCGGCCTGGACGAAGGATTCAACTCGCTGACGCTGCTGATCCCTGATTAGCGGACCGACGACGGTGGCGGGATCACGTGGGTCCCCGACCGTGATCATTGGGGCCATGGCTTTGAGGCCCTCGACATACGCGTCGAGCAGGCGCTCGGGCAACAGAAGTCGCGACGTGACGGTGCATGCCTGTCCGGCATGCATCAGCACCTGCCCGAATCCTATTCCCGCAACGTCACTTTCGGTGACATCGTCAAGAACGATGTGCGCACTCTTGCCGCCTAGCTCCAGCTGTGCGCGTTTCATCGTTGCCGCCGATAGTTCACGAATGCGCCGACCGGTCGCGGTCGAACCGGTGAACCCAATCATGTCGACGCCTTTGTGGGTACACAGCTCCTCCCCCACGTCGGCACCGCCCACAATCACATTGAACACACCGGGCGGAAGGCCCGCTTCCTCGCCAACCTTGGCCAGCTCCAGCGCGTTCATCGGTGTCCACGGGTGCGGCTTGAGTACCACAGTGCAGCCGACGGCCAAGGCGGCCAGGCACTTCTGAATGTTGATCGAGAAAGGAAAGTTGAACGGCGTGATGACTCCGACCACCCCAACCGGTTCGCGAACCACTGTCACGCCGCCCAGGCCGGTCGGCGACACCACGGGGCCGCCCGGTGTCTCCACCCACGTCACATCGTGTTCGACGAATTCGCCGTAGTAGTGGGCCGCCTCGATCGCACCGCCAACCTGAATCAGGTCGGTGATGAAGCCGGTCGAGCCGATCTCGGCGACGACCAGCTCACGAAGCTCGGCTTTGCGCTCGTCGAGGATCTCAGCGAATCGCTTGATGATCTTGGCCCGTTCCCGGACGGCCATCCATGGCCACGGCCCTTCGTCGAAAGCCCGCCTGGCGGCCTCGATCGCCATGGCCGCCTGCTTTTGTCCCCCGTCGACGACTCGTCCGATCAATTCCTCGGTGGCCGGATCGATGACGTCGATGGTGCCGACGGCGTTGTCGCTCAACCACTTACCGTCGATGAAGCTCTGATACTCCCGCATCAAACGAATCCGTCGCCGTTGACTACGTCAGCGTCGGATACGGGGCGGGCTCGAAGTCGAAGACCCGGCGGGCATTGCCCTGCAGCACTTTGTACTTGTCGAGGTCAGACCGACCGTCCAGTGCCTTGTGAGCGGCCTGAAGGGAGTTGGGCCAAAGGCTGTCGGTGTGTGGATAATCCGTTTCGATCATCACGTTGTCGACGCCGATGGAGTCGAGGTTAGCCGCCCCGAAGTCATCCTCGATGAAGCAGCCGTACATGTGGTCGCGGAAGAGCTGGCGAGGTGACTCCGGAAAGATCTCGGGGTCGGTGGGCACCGCGGCCAGGCGCATCGTGGCCGGATCAACCGACCAGTTGTTGGCGCGCAGGTACTGGTAGTCGGTGGCGACGTGTTCGGCGCGCTCGATGAGGTAGGGGATCCAGCCGATGCCGCCTTCGGCCAGCACGATCTTCAGATCGGGGTACTTCTGCAGCTTGCCCGAGAACAACCAGTCGGTGGTCGAGTTCGCCAGATTGAGGTTGATGTTGACCGCCTGAACCCCGAACGGGGCGTCGGGGGATGTGGTCGGGCTGACCGAGGACGATCCGATGTGGGTGCACAGCGGCATCTTCGTCTCGTTCACCGCCGCGAAGAAATCATCCCATGCCCCCGAGTGGATGGACGGAAATCCGAGCGGGTGCATGTTCTCCGAGAAGGCAATGGCTTTGGCGCCCTTGCCGGCGCAGCGTAACGTCTCCTCGACGGCCAAACGGGTATCCCACAACGGAATGATGACCATGGGGATGTAGCGACCGGGCGCCGCCGCGCACCACTCGTCGATGACGAAGTCGTTGTACGCCCGCACGCACTTGAGACCCAGATCGCGGTCACCGAGGTGGGCGAACATCTGACCACAGAACCGGGGGAAGAACGGAAAGTTCAATCCCGCGATCACATGATCCTCGTCCATGTCAGGGATGCGGGCCACCGGGTCGAAGTAGGCGCGGGGCATATCGTCGTAATTCACTGGCAGCGGGGAATACTCGGCCGGCCTTTGGTGAGCCGCGACCAAGATGCCTAGCACCGACGCGCGCGCTTGGTCGTAGACCCACGTATCGACGCCGTCGATGCGCTCGACGTGTGGCACCCGATCGCGGTCGGCGGCCGATGCGCGATCGACCCATAGGTTCGGGGGCTCGATGATGTGGTCATCGACGGAGATCATCCATTGCAGATCTTGCTTGTCCACGGGTTCCTCCCTGATTTCGCTATTACGCTGTCTACGAGCCGATGTGGGCTGCGCCGCACCCCTCACTGGGCGACGCGGACGCCCGGCGTGAAGACGACGGGCAGGGCACGATAGCCGCGGGTGACCGAGTTCCCGTGGAAATCGACCTTTGCCCCCGGCGGGATGGCGTAGTCGGGTATCCGATTCAGGGTCTGTTCGACGCCCGCCCGAAACTCGAGTCGGGCGAGGTTGGAGCCTAGACAGCGATGGACGCCGGCTCCGAATCCGAGGTGGCGATTTGTCTGGCGATCGAGAATGCACTTGTTCGGCTCGTCGAACTCGCGGCCGTCGCGGTTGGCGGCCGCATAGTTCACGACGACCGTCTCACCCGGACAGAACTTGTGGCCGCTTAGTTCGGCCTCTTCGGCGACGGAACGGTGAAGTCCGTGAACCGAACCCGCGAACCGGATGAATTCCTCTATTGCCGTGGGCATCAACCCGGCGTCGCGTACGAGTCGGTCGCGCTCTGCGGCATGGGTGCCTAGGTAGAAGAAGGCGAACGACATTGCACTAGAGGTTGTTTCGAGCCCCGCTTGCACCAGCAGCATGACATTCGCGACCACGTCGTCGAAGCTCAATTTCTCGCCGTCGATCTCGGCGGCGAGCAAGACATCGATGAGGTCGTCACGCGGCGGTTCGCCACGACGTTTGTCGATCTCCTCGCGTACGCGGAGGTAGAGGTTCGTCATCGATCCGTTTCGGATCTCTTCGCTCTCGCCATTGATCGCGAGGTCGGCCGTCTCGATGTAGAGCGGCACGTCCTCAACGGGCATACCGAGCAGATACCGGAAGAATACGATCCCCGGTTGCTGCCAGGCGACGTCGGCGAGATCGCCGCGGCCCAATTCGATGAAGTTGTCGATCAGCCCGTCAGTGACCGCGCGCACCTGGGGCTCCAAATCCTTCATCCGGCCAGGAGAGAAATACGGGTTGAGGACTTTGCGGAGCTGCTGCTGCCGTGGCGGGTCCAAGGTGATCACGATGTCGCCGAACGACATCGGGTTGCCTTCCAGACCAAGGGGCTTGCTGGAGAAGCTGCGCCAATCCCGCAAAATCTCGTAGCACTCGTCGTAGCGGGTGGCGACCCACGCACCCCCCGGCGTCGGGCCCAGGAATGGGACATCCTGGTGACTGAACGGTCCCGTCTCCCGCATCACCCCGTAAACCTCGTAGAGGAATTCTTGGTCGTTGAAATCCTCATGACGAAGATCGAGGTTCCGAGCGTGTTCCTCCGCCGATTTGCTCACCATGTGCAGTCCTTTTCGACGCCGGAACGAGGCGTGCGGGGGGCCAACATGCTGGCGACACCGTGGTCGCGCCACCGTCGATGTGCCATCTGCACCGGCCCTCGGGTTTCTCGCACATGCCGAAACTTGCTTTCGCAGCACAGTAAGTCGTCGATTACGCGGAGTCAAGTCGCACTCGATAACAGCCCGAGCCGGAAGGGTGGACCCCCGGAAACGGGCGATACGGCGGGCGACGCGTGAGCGAGCTTCTTCCCAGTTGAGGGCTGCTCGCTAAGGTATGTGTGATGACTGCAGGCGCGCGGCGGCGAGTTCGCGACAAGGATGGCAAACAACGAGCCCTCCTTGAAGCGGCTGCCGAGGTCTTCGCCGAAGCGGGATACGCGGCCGCGGCGACAAAGGAGATCGCGCGGCGCGCCGACTGCTCGGAGGCGATGCTCTTCCACTACTTCGGGGACAAACGAGGCATCTTCGAGCAAGTAGTTTCTCGACAGATCGCCGAGCTCGTCAGTGAGGCAGAAGAGCAAGTCGTGGCGAATCTGCCTGCGCGCTTCGAGGACTATATCGAGCAGCTTTTCTTCGCCAGACTACGAATCGATGACCGGGACAGCGGTGTTCCCGGCTGGGACATTTCCGGTCGGGCGTTGTCGGACCCGGACTTCTCGCTGCGTGTGCTGCAACCCAACCACGCACGTCGTACAGCCGTTATTGCCGAAGGCGTTCGCCACTATCAAGCTGCGGGGCAGATCGGGGCCGACGTCGACGCCGACCTGTTCGCCGAGCTGCTGGCTAACTTCATTATCTTCACGACGAGCCTCGGACCACGCTGGTTCGGGACCGGCGAGCCAGACATTCGCGCACAGATCGAATTGGGTTCACGCATTCTCGCCAAGGGCGTAAGCACATCGGACGGCAAGGCACCCACCAAGCGAGGCGGGCGGGCCCGACGGCCTGCGAAGGTGCGCGGCGCCGACTAAAAGCTCCGGCGAACCAACCCGACCGTGTTATCGAGTCACACTTGACAGCCTAGCTTTCCCGTCGCTAGCGTCGTTGCCAGCCAGGCCGCAGCCAAGCCGATTCCTGCTCGATCGGCATAAGCGTGAGGACAGAGGGTGGCGTGTGCACTCATCGGTGCGAGTAACTCGCTTCCGAAAACATTGACGCGGAAAGCTGCCCGGCGATGAACGCTCTGCGTGGAGTTCGTGTAGTGGAGTGGGCGACGGAAATCACCGGCCCGTACTGCACCAAGTTGTTCGCCGACCTCGGAGCGGAGGTCATAAAGATAGAGGCCCCGGACGGGGATCCGTTCCGCCGCAGAATCTTTGGTGATCGAGGCGACACCGGCGCGCTGTTCAAATTCTTGAACGCCGGCAAGGGTTCAGTCGTTGGCGCTTCACTGCCCGACGTGGAGGCCCTGATCGTTTCCGCCGATGTGTTCGTCGATTCTCTGGGCGCGGGCGCTCTCGACCGCGAAGCGCTTTCACGGCGTGCGCCACACCTGGTGATCGTGGCGTTGTCTGCGTACGGGTTGACCGGACCGTATCGGGACCGGCCCTCGACGGAATTCACGATCCAGGCCGAGAGCGGAACCCTGGCGTTGCGAGGCCGTCCGGACCAGCCGCCCATTCAAGCCGGTGGTCGAGTGTTCGAATGGGTGATGGCCAGTTATGCCGCCGTCGGGGCGCTGGGCGCATTGCGGCGGGTTCAACTCGGCGGAATCGGTGAAATCGTTGACTGCTCGTTGTTGGAGGCTTGCCACCTCAGCGCCAGCGGATTCGCTGACATCTACCACGAGCTGGCCGGTCGTCCCCCTTTGACCGTTCCCGCCCGACAGGTTGAGATCCCTTCCATCGAACCGACCGCGGACGGATGGGTGGGCTTCAACACCAACACCCGTCAGCAATTCGAGTCGTTCCTCGCGATGATCGGCCGATTGGACCTGCTCGACGACGACCCGGCGTGGGCACTCGCAACGACCCGCTGGGAACGCCGGGAGGAGTGGAATCGGATTGTGCGGGAATGGACGACGCAACGTTCCACGGACGAAATCGTCGCGTTGGCCTCCGATCTGCGGATCCCCGTCTCGCCAGTCAACAATGGTGAGACCGTGTTGGACCACAGGCAGTTCGCGGCGCGCGGCGTGTGGGGCACGTATGCCGACGGCAGCTTCACCCACCCGTTGGCGCCCTACCGGATAAATGGTCACCGACCCGTCCCTACCTGCGGCGCTCCTGCGCTCGGCGAAATGGCAAGCGTGTCCTCCCACAACAGGATTGCGGCCACCGCCGGCCGTGCACCGGGACTTCCGCTTGACGGCGTGCGGATTCTCGACGCGACCGCGTGGTGGGCCGGCCCCTCCTCCACCCACATGCTCGCCGCACTGGGCGCCGAGGTCATTCACCTGGAGTCGACGCGGCACCCTGACGGCGCACGGATGGCCGCCGCGGCGTTCGCCGATCAGGCCCAGTGGTGGGAGCGGTCGGGGATGTACCTGGCGACCAACGCCAACAAGCGCGGACTCACCCTTGACCTTGCCTCAGAGAAAGGTCGGGATGTCTTCTTCCGACTCGTCGAGTGCTCCGACATCCTGGTCGAAAACTTCTCGCCACGCGTCTTCGACAATTTCGGCATCACGTGGGAGACCATCAGCGAGCTCAACCCTCGAATACTTATGGTTCGCATGCCCGCATTCGGTCTCGACGGGCCATGGCGCAACAACGTCGGCTTCGCGCAGACGATGGAACAGATGACGGGGATGGCATGGGTGACCGGCCATGAGTACGACCAGCCGCGAATCCCCCGCGGCCCATGCGACCCCCTGGCGGGAATGCACTCAGCATTCGCGATGCTCGCCGGCCTCCGGCAACGGGACCAAACCGACCGCGGGTCATTCATCGAGGTCTCGATGGTTGAGGCCGCGCTCAACGCAGCCGCTGAGCAGGTCGTCGAATTCACCGCATACGGCAACCTGATATCGCGTCAAGGAAATCGCAGCCCTGACGCCGCCCCACAAGGGCTTTACGAGTGCGCGGGAACGGAACGATGGCTGGCCATTTCGGTCGCGTCCGACGAGCAGTGGCGCCTACTGAAGTCGGCGCTGGGTAATCCGGACTGGGCAGACGACCCCGCGCTGGACACCCACCAGGGGCGTGCAGAGGCACACGATGTGATCGACAAACACCTCGAGCAATGGGCTGGCCGGCAAGAATCCTCGGCCGCCGCCGAGTTGCTTATCGAATACGGCGTCCCCGCCGCGGATTTGGCAGACGCCAGAGTCGCTTCGATGCACCCACAACTTGCTGCCCGCGGCTTCTTCGAAAGTCTCGACCACCCCGTCGTGGGACGGCATCATGTGCCGGCACTTCCCTTCAAGTACCGCAGCGTCCAAAAGTGGTATCGCTCGCCAGCACCTACCTTGGGGCAGCACAACGCGAGCATCCTCAGTGAGCTTCTCGGTCTCGACGCCGCTTCGATGACGACGCTGACGGAACAGGACGTCATCGGGACCCGACCGGGCGGATTGGACTGAACGGTGAAGCTTCGTGTCGACGCGGAAATGTGCCAGGGCCACAGCCGTTGTTACGCAACATATCCGGAGATGTTCGATATCGACGACGACGGGATCGCCCTCGTCACCGTCACGGACATACCGCCGGAGTGGGAAGACCGGGCGCACCATGCGATCGCGAATTGTCCGGAGCGTGCCATACATATCGTCAAGGAGTCACCATGAAGACCAACGGAGCAGTTCTGTGGGGGCTGAACGAGAAGTGGTCGGTGGAAGAGATCGAACTCGATCCTCCCCAATCCGGCGAACTACTGGTCGAATTCGAAGCCACCGGATTGTGCCACTCCGATCACCACATCCGCACCGGTGACATGTTCGGGGTGAGCTTTCCGTTGATCGGTGGGCACGAAGGGGCCGGCATCGTTCGAGAGGTCGGTCCGGAAGTGCGCGATGTGGCGGTGGGAGACCACGTCGTGACGTCGTTTCTACCGGCCTGCGGTCGCTGCCGCTGGTGCGCTACGGGGCGTCAAAACCTTTGTGACTTCGGGGCAACCATCCTCGCGGGAGTTCAAGCCGACGGCACCTTCCGGCGGCGAGCCCGCGGCCAGGGCATCGGAGCACTTTCCGGCGTCGGCAGTTTCGCGCAGTGGGGCGTGTTATCGGAGGCCTCCGTGGTCAAGATCGACAACGATGTGCCGTTGTCACGCGTGTGTCTGCTCGGCTGCGGCGTCACCACCGGTTGGGGCTCGGCCGTCAATACCGCGAACGTCAGTCCCGGCGACGTGGTCGTTGTTGTCGCCTGCGGCGGGATCGGCAGCGGCGCCATTCAGGGCGCGCGCCTGGCAGGGGCGGAGCAAATCGTGGTGGTCGATATCGAGCCGAGCAAGCGCGACAAAGCGTTTCAGTTCGGGGCCACTCACTTCGTCACCTCGATGGAGGAGGCAACCCAGTTAGTTGGCGAGATTACGCGTGGAGTCATGGCCGACTCGGCCATCCTCACGCCAGGCGTGCTCGAGGGCGCGATGATCAACGACGCGCTCAATGCGGTACGGAAGGGCGGTGCCGTGGTAGCCACCGCCCTGGCATCGATGTCCGACGTGACGCCGACGCTGCCGCTGACGTTGTTCACGCTGTTCCAAAAGCGGCTCCTGGGCAGCCTGTACGGCGAAGCCAACCCGCGGGCCGACATCCCTCGACTTATCAGCCTCTATCGAAGCGGCAAGCTGTTGCTCGACGAAACCGTCACCACCGAGTACAAGCTCAACGACATCAATGAGGCCTACGACGACATGCTCGCCGGCCGCAACATTCGCGGGGTGATAATCCACGAGCACTGACTCGAAGAAAGCGAGCCAGGTTCGTCCTTCAGCCTGCGCGGCCGAGAGTCCGTCGCCGGTTGCCCCGGCCCGATGCCTCGGTTGCGCCATGGCCAACTCGCTCATCGGGGGCGTAACGATATTTCCGCGGCCGCCACTGTCGGCCCCGACCCATGGACGGCCGAGGCTGGCCCGGGCGTGATCGAGACGCAGATCTCCAACATCATCCAAAATGCAAACATCCCAGACATTTTCGCGATCTTCCGTGACGCACAGACGCAACCGTTGTCCAACAGGCCGGTTTGACGAGGCGCTCCCGCGGATACCCCATCGGTAGAGTGTCAGCAAACAGCCGGGAGATGAGGATGCGATCAGTTGCGTTGGCCGCCGCCTTTGCCGTGGTCTTCGGCTTCCTCGCGCCGTCGGCTCCACCAGGTCCGCCCACCACGCTTGCCGACCACGCCGTCCCGTTGGCTCCTCCCGCCGACCCCGGCGACGGTTCCCTGCCGAACGGGGGCCAACTGACGCCGTTCGACGTCCAATACTCGGCCATCGCGCGCCTCGACCCAGCCTTGTTGAAAGCGATTCAGGGTGCCGCCACCGCGGCCACCGCGGACGGCGTAACCATGACCATCACCTCGGGCTGGCGGTCGCCGGAGTTTCAGCAGCGGCTGCTGGACAACGCCGTGCGGACCTATGGCAGCCTCGCCGCGGCGCGGCAATACGTGCAGACCCCGGAGATGTCCAAGCACGTGACGGGCGAGGCGGTCGACGTCGGGGGCGCCGGCGCCGACCAATGGCTCATCGCCAACGGGTCGCGCTTCGGGCTGTGCCGGATTTACGCCAACGAGCTGTGGCACTTCGAACTGGCGGCGGACGCAGCCGGGAACTGCCCGCCGCTGCTTCCCAACGCGGCGGGGTGACTTTGATTTCCCGCCTCACCGGCGGTGCTGCGGGTGGCGGTTTTGACGAGCTTGTCGTCGATCCAGAACCGCAGCAACCCGCTGTCGACTTGGACATCGGAGCGTTGGCCGGCGTGGTAGCGGACGGAGTGTCAAGGATCAACCGAAACCGCTGTCACGCATCAGCCGAAATACTGTCACCCGTCATCAGAACGCGAATGTCACGCATTAGCCGAGGTCATCAACCTTGGAGTGGGGCGGGCGGGGCTCGAACCCGCGACCAACGGATTCTCGAACGGCCGATCCGGACGATTCCCGTTACACCCGGTTATACGTTGCGCGGCAATAATGTTCGCGCTGCAGGCAACCTAGCGGATCCGGACGTTTCCCAGTGTTTCGCGGTCATTATCGGTGAATAAACGATGGGCACTGGGCTGACAGGATTTTAACTGGCGACCACTTGACCCCCCAGTCACAGGCGCTGCGTGTTTGGATACCCGCTGGCACCCGTTGAGCTGCAGGTTTATCGTTGGCGCTGATGGTAGCGGCGAGCTGAGTAAGAATTGGGGTAAGGCCGCGCCGTCGGGAGCCGTGGGCGTTTCCCGTGTCAGCGCACAATCAGCGACGTTATAGCGCCTCCGAATGCTCCGAAGATGGTCGCCGATGCTGCCACAAAGACTTGATACTGGAGCACCCTGCCGCCCTCGAGCGTGCGAGCTACGTTCTCAGAGGTCGTGAGCGAGTCCTCAAAATCCTCATCGATTTCCTGCTGGCAGATCCGCGAAAGGTCCGGCAGTGCGATACCTCGGTCGCGTCTAGTTAGCTGCGACCTCAGCCTTGCACGACGTTCCATGTCGGATTGCTTCGCTGTTATCGCATCTAAAAGCAGTTCGCGAGCCTGCGATCCGGATCGCATCGTTTTGAAGAACCAGCCACGAATACCCTTGCGCCTATGGACCGCAATGAGGTTGTTTGCCATATTGGCGACGGTCATAGCCTTGGCCATACGCTGGTCATGGTCGCGCACAATTTCGTAGTACATCGAGAACGGATCCAGGAGCGACCGCGTAATCGCCTCGTAGGCCGCTTCTGAATGTGTTACGTCGGGATCGTAATAGAAAGTTACTCTGTCATACCCCGCTCCGGGATCGTGCCAGGAGTGCTCAAGGTCGCTGCTCAACCCTGACTTCGGGCGAATGTCAAAATCCGCATGGAAGGGACTGGGTCCTGTCGTCACAATGCGTATGGGTGTGTTCAGACGCCGCAGTTCCCGGCTCAAAAATTCGCGAACGAGGACGACCATTGCTGAAGGATCCTCCTCCGTCGCGTTGCCGTCCAATGGTCGAATGAACGTGACGGGCCCGTTAAGTCCGTCAGCTATTTTGACGTCGAATCGTTCCGCCCCTGATGTGGGGGAACCAAGCGTCGAGAGCCCAGCGTGCATCCTTCGCGGGATAATTAGGGTGAACCTGATCCAGGTAGCCGGCGCTATAGTGGGCACGAGTTCTTTTTCATCGTGGTCGGCAGATGTGCCCTCAGACCATCGTCTAAAGAGCGGTCTCACAGTGACTCGAAGATCTGAAATGGAGGCCAGTGCACCTAGCCCAGTTTCAAGTGCCTGCTCCCACTGAGTGGCATCTGGTTTGTTCGCGGCCTCTTCCGTGCTGAACTTTGGGACCAGCGATAAACATCCGATTCCCAGAGGTATAACGGTGGGAGAGTCTGAGTTAGCGGGCGCATTGCTTGATTCAGCCGACATAGCGCGAAGTCTAGGTGTCGGCTGCGCGAGCTCCTACTTCACTTGGCGGTGTCGGTCACCATTGAAGACTGCCCTCAACATCATTGCGGATTAGTCTCAGAACTTTAGATATGAGTTAGACCAGCAGATCCTATTGGTGCAGAGGAAAGCCCACGTCGTGTTGTCGCAAAACTCGCCTCAGAACTGTCGTCGCAATACTTGTGCTTCTGAGACTTTTGCGACAAACTCAAGCCATGCACTCCGCTACCGCTCCCCCGGGTGTTCAAATCGGATATGCCCGCGTCTCCACCGGTCACCAGTCCCTCGACCAACAACTGGACGCCCTCAGTGCGGCAGGGGTCGACCCTGACCGGATCTATCGCGACAAGTTGTCCGGCACGTCGACACGCGAGCAGCGGCCCGGCCTAGCGGCATTGCTTGACTACGCACGAGCCGGTGACGCAATCGTCGTCGTCGGGATAGATCGATTGGGCCGCAACGCCGCCGAAGTAATGACAACGATTCGCGAGCTGCGCGACCGGGAAATCGTGTTGCGGTCGCTGCGCGAAGGAATCGACACATCGAACGCCACGGGGCGCATGGTGGCCGGAGTACTGGCCAGCCTTGCCGAGCTTGAGCTTGACCTAGGCCGTGAGCGCCGAGCAGCGGCGCGTGAGGCACGTCGGATACGCGGCCAGCACATCGGGCGTCCCAAGGCGCTCGATGCGAAGAAAGCCGGCCTGGCGCAGCGGATGCACGCCAATGGTGAGTCGGCGAGCACGATTGCCAACGCCCTCGGCGTGAGCCGGGCGACGGTGTACCGAGTCCTGGCCGAACAGACCGAGTAGCCCGTTCACCTGCGATCTACAGGCAAAGGTAGTCGGCTTGCTAACCTTTCGCGCTCGGCGAAGAGACGCATCCGATGAAGCGAGCGTCGAATATCAGGTGCTATTTCGCGTCGACAGCCCTAGTCCGGGCGCGACTTGTGGCCTGCAACCAACGTTATGGCGTGCACCGGGCGGCCGTCCCCGTGTCCCCCACAGATGACGCCGGACCGCGAGCGACAAAAATGAACGTCCCACCGGTCGGTGTGTTCCAGACGCCGGATTTTAGCCGTATGTCTGACTTTTCGACGGAGACACGAACCATGTCGGCGGCGGTTCCCCACGCCCAGTTCGTGTTCGCGTGATGCTGCCCGTATTCGATGGTGTCGGGCTGTGACCGCCCACACCATGGCATACCGTCTAGCGGGTGGTCGATCGGCAGCCTAGCGTCCATGTCTGCAACGACTTCTTCATACGATGGTGTATGACCCGCCAAGCAGTCGAAGAATCCACCATTCGGATCGGTACATGCACTAGCGGAGATTTCCCATATCTCTTGGTTTCTGGATGGCGGAGGATCGGTTTGTAGCGATGCCTCGGGCGGCAACGCTATGTCGGCAATTTGCGAATGCTTGTCGGGCGGCGGCGGGCGTGTCGCTGAAGATCTGCCGCTATTAGTGCTTTGGTTTGACCCAGAGCCGACTATTCCGGCGAGCACGACAAGGCCGAACACAGTTGCCACTGAAGCACCGACCAGCAATATTTTCGACCGTGACGACATCGGCGGTCGATTATTGGTTTTTCGGCCCCAGGAATGATTCGTCCATTTAATGCCGTCCCAGTAGCGGTGACTGCCGCTTCCGCTCGGTTCTGGGTCTGGGTACCAGCCGGGTGGGGGCGGTGGTGCCGGTGTGGTCATGTTTTCCTCCTCTTCACCCGGTAAGGCGCGGTGCGTCGGGGGGCGACCTAGGCCAAAACGTCGGCGTGGGCGTAGAGGACCCGGTGGTCGCTCAACCCGAATGATAGTGACCGGGGGTAGTAGCCGAAGCGATACGCGTATCGCTCGCCGCGCCAGTTGTGCTACACGTCCGAAGTGCACACCGGGCACGGCTGGGGCCGGCGGCGCAGTCCCAACTCAGGCAGGAGCCGGTACTCGGCTTCGAAAGGTCTCTTCCGCTTCCGCCTGTAGCGCCGGATCGGCGCGTCCATCGGCTGCCCGCTATGCGAGCGGCGATAGTGGGTCGTGCAGTACCCGCGTGAGTGAGCGCGCCTGGGACAGCGGATCTCCTTGCACCTCACGGTTTCTGCCTCTCTTGGCTTCGCCTGGGGGGGACCCCGACCGCCACCGGGCCCGGACACTCCCTGCAAATCACCGTCTCTCTCCCCGGCCTCAAACCAGTCGAGCCATGCAAATGCAATTCGCTGATATACTTAAAGCAGCAGTTCAGAGCCCTATTTAGTCGGGCGCGGCGTCGTAATAGTCTGGCAATGGGACGAGGCCGGTGATGGCCGTGATGCGGTTAAGCTGCCTCTTCGTCAATGGCGGGGATTCACCCACGATCCGCTCGATGATCGCCCACTCTTCGTCTGTCCAGTCTCGTGATGCCCAATCTGGTTTGCCCATGGCGCCAAGTAAAGGAGGCCCCAATGCCCGAATGCAACGAAGGCTGCGGCCGTGTCGCACGCTCACACGGCTGGTGCAGCTCGCATTACCGCCTCTGGCGGGTCGGGAAGCCGCTCGATACCCCGATTCGTGGCTATCAGCGATACGAAGAAGACCCGGACGGGAAAGTTGTCCCCGTCCAGGCCCCTGCGCCGTCTCCCAAGCGCAAGCGCAAGAAGCCGTTTGAGGCGGAACTCGCTCTACTGCGCGAGCTGGGTCTCCGTTAGACCGCCCGTTGTGCCAGCTATGCCAAGCAGTTGGATGGCACCACTGGCACAGCGCGGCTCAAAGAGTGTTGGGGACCTTGCCCAACTTCGCCTCAATGACAGCTAGGCGGTGATGGAACGGCCTAGTGGCGTTCATATACCCCTGGGTCATCCTGAGGAGCTGCGCCGTCAGCTCGCGTCGCTCATCGAGCAGATCACCGATTTCGACCTCGGTTTGTCTGGCCTTCTGACTCATGCCTCCTCCCTGGTCTCGCGCAGGATCTGCTCCATGCGCTCGTACAGCTCGACAATCTCGTCGGGCACCGACAGTGAGTCGAAGCAGTCGTCGGCGGGACCGGTAACGAACACGGTCCCGCCAAGTGCGCCCCGGCCTTCCATCTCGGGGCAGACCGTCCACCAGAGGTAGGTAGCCATGGAGTTGAGAGGCATTCGAGCACATTGGACCGTGTTGAACCAGAGGGTGCAGTGCTCAGTCGAGAAGAGTTCTGGCTTGCCGCCGACGAGCCCGTGGAACGTGCGAATATCTTGCTCTATCTCTCGCACTTCATGGGTTGTGTCTGGCTGGATGATGAGCGCCCGTATGGGCGGCGCTGCCATTATTTGAGGGGAAACTGTATGGCTCACGCTTAGTCCCTAACGTTGCTCCGGTCGGCAACCGGCGTGTGCTACCGGTCCAGTAAGTTTTGCACACCCGAATCACGTTGTATAGCAGCATTTTTCGCTGATCTTACTAGTTTGGGTAAGATATTCGCAACGTCTCGTGGAATACACCCGCTCTTACCGAGCTTGCCAAAACCTACTGTCCGTTTGTCCGTTTCGGCGGTCCTTGCAGGTCACCCCAGTGTTCCATTGGCCGACTGAAAGTGTGCGGTCCTTGTCCGTGTCCGTAGATGTTGCGAACCGGACAACCGGACAGGATTGCGCTCTGCCACTGTCCGTTTCTTTCTAGTCCTTGACCTGCGCTGATTCTGGAAACAAACAGTCGGACAGCGAGTTTGGTGAGTAGCGTCCTCGTCCAGATCGCTCGATCAGTCCGTAGTTAGCCAGGCGGCGAAGATACGTGCCAGCGGTATCGGCATCGATGTCGAGTAGCTGGGAAACGTCGGCCGGGGAAGTGATGTCTCGCGAATTAACCAGCGCAAGAATGCTTTCCATCTTCTGCCCCAGCCGTGGACCCTGCACGTGCGCCGCAGCCTCGCTGAGGGCTGTTCCGTTTGGAGTCCAGATTCCATCAGCAAAAAGGAGGTTGTAGCCGGCTTCAACCACATCACGACCTGTAATCCTCAACAATGCATTGCTCTCGGTGCGTTCACGCGTGAGGACCATCACGAAATCAGCAGCACCCATCAGCCCGTTGGTGCCCGACGCCAACTCCAGGAAGTCTTCGCTTTCGCCCTTACGGGTGTGGTGGACGCCAAGGACTGTAGCGCCGAGATCGGCAATCGCCTTGAGGGAGCTGCCGAACTGGTAGTCCTCGCGGTAGATGTCGGCGCGCGGTCCACGCGTCGGCCGGATACGGGCGAGGGTGTCGATGACGATCACCGGGTTCTTGCCCGCATGGTCCGTGGCGAACTGCTTCGCCGCCCCTGACGCATCCAGCGCGTCGGTCCGCAGGAGCAGGGCCTCGGGCGCGGGCTGGCCGTCGAGGATACGGCGCTGACGCTCCTGTAGACGTCGCTGACCGTCTTCCAGCGCCAGGTACAGGACAGGCCGCTGCTCCACCGGTACGTCCAGGAACGACGTACCCGAAGCGACTGCCAGGCCGAGATTCAGCACCAGCCACGATTTGCCGATCTTCGGTGCCGCCGCCAGGATGCCAAACCCTTCCGGCAACACCCCCGGCACCGCCCACGACAACGGCGGAATGTCGGTGTCGTCCAACTGCGCGGCTGTGATCCCGCCAACCATCACGCTCATGCCAGCCCTACATATTGCCCGGTCTCCGACCAACGGCAGCCGAGGTCGTGGCGTCCCTCAAGGGTCCAGACACCATGGTCTCGGCAACAAAATCGGTAGGACGCGTTGCAATCTGGGCAAGACCGAGTATCCCCGCACTGTGCCGCTGTTATGACTGCACAGCGGCCCTGGCTGGCTTGGATGTCCAAATCCCCAATCCCCGGATCGTCTAGCGGTCTGGTGGGATCTCGCCGTTCAACTCGATCGTGGGTGCTCGTAAACTGCCGCCTTCGATGCTTCCCAGTTCGCACGCTGCCCGCGATCGCGTCGCCGCCAGCATTTGGCGCCTCGTCTGCCTCCAGGTCGTTGGCACCTTCAAGGCAGACCCACATTTCGATGGATCCGTCCGAGAACTGGCAACCGACAAGCTCGACTTCTACCGGGTCAATCGAGGTTGTTTCAACCGTCCACCTTGGACCTCCGAAATGCCGGATCCAGTATTTCCGGCCGCACGTTCCTTCGTGGAGGTCCCACTCACCGACCCATTTCGCGTCGGATGGTGCCGGAACGTCTGGGAAGTCACTGGCTACGCCCAAACCCTCGCCGTCTTCGCCTGGGGTGTCTCGAACAAAATGGATCATCGATCCGCTCCTATCTTGTCGTCGCGGTCAAGCCCAGATGGTCGTTGATATGTGAGAACCGTTCTCGCACAGATGGTTAACGGATATCACGCTCAATCGGACCCATCGCGGCAGCCGCTGCCTTTGCCAACACCGCTACCGTAGATCGACCCGTTTGACGAAAAGACATCCATTCCCGTTTCACCTCAAACTGCTTGGGATTCAATAGGACGCATGACAAACACATCAGAAGTGGTATGGCTCAGCCGGAAAGAACTTGCTGAGCGTCTCGGCGTGCCGCCTAAGACGCCGGCCGAGTGGGCTACCAGGGGCACCGGACCGAAGTATGCGCGGTTCGGACGCCATGTCCGCTACCGGCTCAGTGATGTCATCGCTTGGGAGGACGAGCGGCTGGCCGAGGTAGCGAGCTAGACACGATGGCAGGCAGACCTCCGTTGCGGATCGGGCAGCACGGCAAGATCAACCGCACGAAACTCAGCAACGGCGCGTGGCTGGCACGATGCCGATATCGCAGCACAGACGGCGTCACTCGGATCGTTGAGAGGCGCGGTCCTGCCGACGAGTTCGACCAGTACGGCAAGTTGGCCGAGGATGCACTCATTCAGGCTCTGAAGGATTTCAGACCGCCATCAGTGGCCGACGAGATCACTCTTGATACGCCGCTCAGTGCGCTGATCGAGCACCACCTGGAACGGTTGGCGGAAGACGGCCGCTCCCCCGCAACCATCTCGACCTATAAGTTCGCCGCAAGGAAGCTCAACAAGTTCGTCGGGGCCGTTCGAGTACACGAGGCCACACCGGCCCGAATCGACGCCGCCATTCGGTCGATGCGCACTGCGCATGGGGCGACGATGGCACGCCAAGCCAAGACCATACTTCGCGGTGCACTGCAGCTTGCCGTGATGGCGAGCGTCCTGAGCGCAAACCCGACGCGCGATGTTCAGCCAATTAAGTGCAAGGCACCCCCAAAGGGGGCGACCGCCCTGACGGGAGAGCAGTTGCGTGAGCTGCTGGCGAATTTGAGCGCATCGGCCTACTGCGAGGATCACGACCTGGCCGACCCGATCACATTGTTGATCGCGACAGGGCTACGCCGGTCAGAGCTCTTGGCGCTGCGATGGGTCGACTTCGACGCCGAGGCTCGCAGGCTGGCGGTCACCGGAAAGCTCGTCCGAGCGACGGGCCACGGATTGAGCCGCATCGAAGACACCAAGAGTGCAGCCGGTAAGCGGACACTTCCGCTGCCCCAGTTCGCGGTGGACGCGCTAAAGCTGCGCCATGGGCGGCCGTTCATCGGCGAACTGCCCATGATTTTCCCGTCAACCGCAGGCACCTGGCGTGACCCCAACAACTTCGGCAAGCAATGGCGCACGGTACGTGAGGATTTAGGCGTAGCCGAGATAACCACCCACAGCTTCCGGAAGACCGTTGCCACGCTGATAGACGACGCCGGCTTGTCTCCACGCGTGGGAGCCGACCAACTAGGCCATAGCAAGGTGTCGATGACGCAGGACACGTATATGGCGAGGGGCCGTGTCCACACCGAGGTTGCCGAGCTGTTGGACTGGGCTATTAGCGATGAATAAACGATGGATCACACCCACTTGGAACCCAAAATGGCCTCTGAAGTGGGGCGGGCGGGGCTCGAACCCGCGACCAACGGATTATGAGTCCGCGGCTCTAACCAACTGAGCTACCGCCCCCGGTCTGGTTAAGGTGCGAACATCACCCTAGCGCTCACCGTCGATGCCCAGCGGTGGTGTGGGGCGTCAAGCGCCCGCGAGCAATGACGGCGTCGATGGCGAGCCGCCATTACGGCTCGCTAAATTGTTGCGCATTGTTTCGGCGCCCTCACACCATTGCCATTACCGAAGTGAGCCGCGATCGGTTTCCCAACGAAGACTGTGCGCGCGAGCCAGCCGGTTCGCAGCAAAAAAGACGTTGAGCGCGACTGCGAAATCGGGGCTATGGGCGCCGCCCCGCCGTCGATGCCGATCATGTCTCGATCGCGGGTCGCCGTTCGCTCGTGCACGAGCCCGTAAACGACTTGTGGTGCAGCGGCTCTGGCCGTGGAATTCCAGACTTGACGGACCCCATCGTGCCGATAACCGCGGACCCGTTGACTTGTGAAAAAGCCCCCGCTAACGCGAACTTAACGCGGTGCGGCAATCGTAGAGTTCTTTGCCCGCAACGGTGGCGCTGCCTTGCCTTCACGCAGGTCAGAAGCAGGAGTACTTCGTGACGACTTCCGGCGGGCGGCGGCGATCTGCGGCTTTGCCTCGACGGGGCGGGACTTGCGGCTTCGATTGCGGCCCAACGACTTACGTCCGACTGTCACTTCCGAACGCACCGTCCGGCTAAACGAAAAACAATTCAATCGCCAGCTAACGGCTGAAACAAAAGAGTTTTTTTGCTTTACTTTCCCGTTACCCTCTTCGGCGCTCGGTGGCGATTCCCGGGCGCACACTCCCACTAATGCGCGCATTACCAACAGTCAATGAAGCCTGAGAGGAAATAGCGAATGAGCAGAACAACGGCCGACTGTCCCCGACGCCTTGGTGCGCGAACCGCTTTTGCCGCGCTCGCCATCGCCGCCATGGCCGCGGCACCGGTGGTGGCTATCGCCGAGGCAACGCACCCGGCCAAGGCCACGGTGAGCGCCGACCCCAGCGACGTCGATTACAACTTCGTTGGTGACCCAGGCGCCGGTGGTGGTGGCGGCGGCTAATCCGTGACTCGGACCGACAATGGTGCCGCGCCCGGCGCGGCGCCATTGTCGTGCGTCAGCTGAACACCGTCTGTCCGTCAACGTCGAGCAGGTACCGCTCGGTGCCCTCCTCGACCCGCGGGGCGTCGGCGCCCAGCGACACGGCGACCTTGTTGCTGGCGTTGCGCATGACGTCGAAGGTGAGCTCGACGGCCTCTGCCTCGGAAAACCCTGAGCGCACCTCGGCGGCAACGTCGGCGACGAGGTGCGCAGGGGTCCAAACTAACCCATCGGTGTAGCGCAGCGCTGCTTTAGCGCGGCGGGTTAACCGACTTGAGTCCTCGTAGCGCTCGATGTCGCCGTACAGCGACTCCGATCCCCCGGCGTCCAGCGCGGTGGCCTCGCGCAGCGATTTGCACAGCCGGCAGTTGTGCTGCGCGGCGCCGCGCAGCCGGACCAGCTCGGCGGTCACGGGGTCCACGGCGCGCATCCGGGCCACCGCGGGAAGGAACTCGTTGAACACGAGGTCCGAGGGCTCGGTGGTGTGGTCCCAGTCGACCGGCCCGCTCACCCAGCCGAGGTGCTCGGAGCCGACGCCCAGCGCCTCCAGGCCGGCGCGCACCCGCGGCACGAAATCGGCGATGTACATCTGCGTGACCACGCTGAAGGTGCTGTCCCCCAGCTGTTTCCACAATCGGGACCGCTGATCCCCGGTGATCGCCGAGACGTCGGCGCTGAACTGCTCGGCGAACTCCGCGACGACGGCCTCGGCCTCCGACGCCGGCTCAAAAACCTCGACCGCGGAGGGCAACGGCGGCAGCGACAACGTCTGCGCGCACACCCGCCGGACCAAACCCGCAAGACGCCCGTCGCCCGGGGACAAAGCCACCAACTGGGTCAGCATTTGTCACACGCTACTGCGCTTGGCTCACCGACGACATGTAGAAGTCGGGGATCCGCAGCGACGGCATCGCCGCCCGGGTGGCCCAGTCGCCCCACTCCCGCGGCAGCGTCTTTTCGCTCATACCCGCCTCGGTGGCCCGTCGCAGCAGGTCCAGCGGGCTCTCGTTGAACCGGAAGTTGTTGACCGCGGCGGTCACCTCGCCGTCCTCGATGAGGTAGACGCCGTCGCGGGTCAGCCCGGTGAGCAGCAGCGTGGTGGGGTCGACCTCGCGGATGTACCAGAGGGTGGTCAACAGCAGGCCGCGCTCGGTGGCCGCGATCATGTCGGCGGGCTCGGCCGACCCGCCGGTCATCACCAGGTTGTCGGCGGCGACCGCCACCTTGGCGTCGAATTTCTCGGCCGTGGCCCGCGGGTAGGCCAGCGCGTTGATGACGCCGTTGCGGACCCAGTCCACCTGGCCCAGTTCCATGCCGTTGTCGAACACCGACACCGTCTCCGAGGAGGCGCTGACCGCGACGAACGGCGTGCACGCCAGCCCCGGCGCCATCGGGTCGGAGAACATCGTCAGCGGCAGATCGGTCAGCCGCTCCCCCACCCGCGTCCCGCCGCCGGGCGCCGACAGCGCGGTGCGGCCCTCCTCGGCGCCGCGGCCCGCCATCGACCACGCCAGATAGATCATCATGTCGGCCACCGTCGACGGCGGCATGATCGTCTCGTAGCGCCCGGCGGGCAGCGCGACGTTGCGCTTGGCCCAGCCCAGCCTCGTCGACAACTGCTCGAGCAGCGAATCGGTGGGCACGTCAACGAAATCCGCGGTGCCGATGCCCGCCCAGGCGCTGGCGTCGCCGCGTTTGGCGTTGATCTCCACCGCGCCGGTCGGCTGGCTGAAGCGTCGGCGCAGGCCGGTCGACGACGCGAGGAATGTCGTCGAAACGCTGTGGTGCGCAAAGCCGTACAGCCGATCGGCGCCGCGGAAGCCCCGGCTCAGCGAGTCGGCGACGTCGGCGAAAACCAGCGGCCCGGTGCCGGGTACGGGTGCGTCCCAGTCGGCGGGGACCCCGGTGTCGGTCAGTAGCGGCGCGGCATCGCCGGCCTCCGGCGCCGAGCGGGCCGCCTCCTGGGACGCCGCCACCAGCCCCGGAATCACCCGCGGATCGACCTCGGCGGAGACCACCGTGCCGATGTGCGCGCTGTCGCCCTGCCGCACGACGGAAATCACGGTGATGCTGCGGTTGACCGAAACCCCGTTGGTGGTCATGGAATTGCCCGCCCAACGCAGCGTCGCCTCGACCTTGTCGGTGACCAGCACCATGGTCTCGCTGGCGCCGCCGAGCTTGGCCGCCTCTTCCAGGACGAGGTTGACGACATGCTGCGGGGTGATCATCGGCGGCCCTCGCTGACCGTGTTGAGCACGTTCACGCCCCGGAACAACGCCGACGGGCACCCGTGACTCACCGGGGCGACCTGCCCGGGCTGCGCCTTGCCGCAGTTGAACGCGCCGCCCAGCCGCCAGGTCGATGCACCGCCCACGGCCTCCATGGAATTCCAGAAGTCGGTGGTGGTGGCCTGGTAGGCGACGTCACGCAGCTGGCCGTCCAGGCGGCCGTCGCGGATCCGGAAGAACCGCTGGCCGGTGAACTGAAAGTTGTAGCGCTGCATGTCGATCGACCACGACTTGTCGCCCATGATGTAGATGCCGTCGTCGACGCGGCCGATCAGATCGGCGGTGCTGACGTCCTCGGGCCCTGGCTGCAGCGACACGTTGGCCATCCGCTGGATCGGCACGTGATGCGGCGAGTCGGCATACGAGCACCCGTTGGAGCGCGCCTGCCCGAGCCGCGGCGCGAACACCCGGTCGAGCTGGTAGCCGACGAAGATGCCGTCGCGCACCAGATCCCAGCTCTGCGCGGCCACGCCCTCGTCGTCGTAACCGACGCTGGCCAGGCCGTGTTCGACGGTGCGGTCGGCGGTCACGTTCATCACCGGCGAGCCGTAGCGCATGGTGCCGAGCTTGTCGGGCGTCGCGAACGACGTTCCGGCGTAGGCGGCCTCGTAGCCGATCGCACGGTCGTATTCGGTTGCATGGCCGATGGATTCGTGGATGGTCAGCCACAGGTTGGTCGGGTCGATCACCAGATCCGTCGGCCCGGCCACCACGCTGGGCGACTTGACCTTCTCGGCCAACAGCGACGGCAGCTGGGCGAGCTCGTCGGTCCAGTTCCAGATCTCGTCGTCGGCCAGCGCCTCCCAGCCGCGCCCCATCGGCGGGGCCAGCGTGCGCATCGAGTCGAAGCTGCCCGCCGCGGCGTCGACGGTCACCGCCTCCAGCGACGGCAGCACCCGCACCCGCTGCTGGCTGATCGACGATCCGAAGGTGTCGGCGTAGAACGTCTGCTCCTTGACGGCGGTCAGACCCGCCGAGACGTGGTCGACGCCGTCGGCGCCCAGCAGGCGCCCGGAGTATTCCTCCAGCACGGCGATCTTGTCGGGGCCGGGCACCTCGAACGGGTCGATCCGGTAGCTCGACACCCAGGTGGCGTCGGCGTACACGGGCTCCTCGGCGAGCTCGACGCGCTCGCTGTTCAGCATCGCCAGCGTGGTGGCCACGTGCACGGCGCGGCGCGCGGTCTCGGCCGCGACAGCGGGCGCCAACTCCGCGTGCGAGGCGAATCCCCAGGTGCCGTCGACGATCACCCGCACCGCCAGGCCCACCTCGCGGCTGACCACGGCGGTCTCCAGCTCGCCGTCGCGCAGCGCGATGATCTCGCTGCTGAGGCGGTGAAGCCGCAGGTCGGCATAGCTGGCCCCGGCCGCTTTGGCCGCCGACAACGCGGCGTCGGCGAGCTCGTGGCGCGGCAGGTCCAGGAAGTCGGGATCGATCCCCCGGTTCGGTGTCACCGCACCACCGTAACGACCGCTCGCCACAAACGACGGCAACGCCCGCTTTAATTACCTGCATGGCCAGCGCCGCACTGAGGAAACAGCCTCGATCCACCGCGCTGGGCTACGCCCTGCTGGCCCCCAGCCTGTTCGGTGTGCTGGCCTTTCTGCTGCTGCCCATCCTCGTGGTGATCTGGCTCAGCCTGTACCGGTGGGACCTGCTGGGCCCGCTGCGCTATGTGGGCCTGGCCAACTGGCGCTCGGTGCTGACCGACTCGGGCTTCGCCAACTCACTGATCGTCACCGCCGTCTTCGTAGCGATCGTGGTCCCCGCGCAGACGATCCTCGGGCTGCTGGCCGCGTCCATGCTGGCCCGCCGGCTCCCCGGGACCGGGCTGTTTCGCACGGTTTACGTGCTGCCGTGGATCTGCGCGCCGCTGGCGATCGCGGTGCTGTGGCGCTGGATCCTGGCCCCCACCGACGGCGCCGTCAGCGCCGTGCTCGGGCACAGCATCGGGTGGCTCTCCGATCCCAGCTTCGCGCTGCCGTTGGTGTCCGCCGTCGTGGTGTGGACCAACGTCGGCTACGTCTCGCTGTCGTTCCTGGCGGGCCTGTTGGCCATTCCCGACGACATACACGCCGCCGCGCGCACCGACGGCGCTAACGCGTGGCAACGGTTCTGGCGTATCACGCTGCCCATGCTGCGCCCGACGACGTTCTTCGTCCTGGTGACCGGGATCGTCAGCACCGCACAGGTTTTCGACATGGTGTACGCCCTGACCGGCGGGGGGCCGGCCGGCAGCACCGATCTGGTGGCCCACCGCATCTACGCCGAGGCGTTCGGGGCGGCGGCGATCGGACGGGCGTCGGTGATGGCGGTGGTGCTGTTCGTCATCCTGATCGGGGTCACCGTCGTCCAGCACCTCTACTTCCGGCGACGGATCAGCTATGACCTCGTCTAGCCGCCTCTTCAACACGGTCGTCTACGCCGGGTTGACGCTGGGCGCGCTGATCACGTTGGCGCCGTTCGCACTTGGATTGCTGACCTCCTTCACCTCGGCGCACCAGTTCGCCACGGGCACGCCCCTGCAGCTGCCGCGCCCGCCCACCCTGGCCAACTACTCCGATCTGGGCGGGGCCGGGTTCGGTCGCGCGGCGGCGGTGACCGCGCTGATGACCGCGGTGATCCTGGTGGGCCAGCTGACGTTTTCGGTGCTGGCCGGATACGCGTTCGCGCGCTTGCATTTTCCCGGGCGCGACGCGTTGTTCTGGGTCTACATCGCCACGCTGATGGTGCCCGCGACGGTCACGGTGGTGCCGATGTATCTGATGATGGCGCAGCTGGGGCTGCGTAACACGTTCTGGGCGTTGGTGCTGCCGTTCATGTTCGGCTCGCCGTACGCGATCTTCCTGCTGCGCGAGCACTTTCGCATCATCCCCAACGACCTGATCAACGCCGCGCGCCTCGACGGGGCCACCACCCTGGACGTGATCGTGCACGTGGTGATCCCGTCCAGCCGTCCCGTGCTGGCCGCGTTGGCGTTGATCACGGTGGTCTCGCAATGGAACAACTTCATGTGGCCCCTGGTGATCACCAGCGGGCATAAGTGGCGGGTGCTCACGGTGGCGACCGCGGACCTGCAGTCGCGGTTCAACTCCCAATGGACGTTGGTGATGGCGGCGACGACGCTCGCGATCGTGCCGCTGATCGCGCTGTTCGTGGGCTTCCAGCGGCACATCGTCGCGTCGATCGTCGTCTCGGGGCTCAAATGAGTGGGCAGAGCGCCGAGATTGCCGTCATGGTTGCTTTATTTATGGATTCACGACCACCACGGCAATCTCGGTGCACACCATGACCCGGCCGCGCTCCTCGACGCTGGTCGCGGGGTCGCTGGTGCTGGTGGCGGTGCTGCTGGCCGCCATGGCGGTGCTGCTGGACTATTCCGCCGAGCCGCACGGCGGCAAGATCGTCATCAAGGTGCGGCTGTGGGCCGATCAGATCGCCGCGGCGTATCAGCGGTCGTTCGACGAATTCAACCGCGCGCACCGCGATATCGAGGTCCGCACCAACATCGTCGCGTATTCGACGTACTTCAACACGCTGCGCACCGACGTCGCGGGCGGCAGCGCCGACGACATCTTCTGGCTGTCCAACGCCTATCTCGCCGCCTACGCCGACGACGGCCGGTTGCTTGACGTCGGCAAGATGCTGGGTCGCGATGCCGCCGCCGACTGGGACCCGGCGGTGGTGGAGCAGTTCACCCGCGGCGGTGCGCTGTGGGGTGTGCCGCAGCTGACCGACGGCGGAATCGCGCTGTACTACAACGCGGACCTGCTCGGCGCGGCCGGAATCGACCCCGCCCAACTGGACACCCTGCGGTGGAGCCCCGACGGCGGCGACACGCTGCGGCCCCTGCTCGCCCGGCTGACGCTCGATGCCGACGGAAACGCGGCGGGCACACCGCGTTTCGACCCCGGGCGGGTGCGCCAGTGGGGATACAACGCGGCCAACGATCCGCAGGGCATCTACCTGAACTACATCGGCTCGGCGGGTGGGGTATTCCAGCGCGGCGACGAGTTCGCGTTCGACAATCCCGCGGCGGTGTCGGCCTTCCGGTATCTGGTGGGTTTGATCAACGACGACCACGTCGCACCGCCGGCCTCCGACACCAACGACAACGGCGACTTCTCCCGCAATCAGTTCCTGGCCGGCAGGATGGCGCTCTTCCAGTCCGGCACCTACAACCTCAAACCGGTCGCCCGCGATGCGCGCTTCCGCTGGGGCGTGGCCATGATGCCGGCGGGTCCCGCCGGCCGGGTGAGCGTCACCAACGGGATTGCCGCAGCGGGTAATTCAGCGACCAAGCACCCGGATGCGGTGCGCCAGGTGCTGGCCTGGATGGGCAGCCGGGAGGGCAACGCCTACCTGGGCCGCGACGGTGCGGCCATTCCCGCGGTGCTGTCGGCTCAGCCGGTCTACTTCGACCATTGGGCCACCGAGGGCATCGACGTCCGGCCGTTCTTCTCCGTCCTGAAGGGTCCCCGCATCCCCGCCCCCGGCGGCGCCGGCTTCGCCGCGGGGTACACCGCCCTGCAAAGCTATTTCGACGAAATGTTCTTGGGTCGAGGCGATGTCGCCGTCACGCTGCGGAAGGCTCAGGCGGCGGCCAACGCCGCCGCGCAGCGCTAGCCGCCGATCGCGCGAAAGCGTTCACAGGCCCGTCGACGGGCGGTAGGCTGACGCGACCTGCAACAAGGAGAGGATGTCATGCCCGGGTGGTGGATTATTGCGATCCTGTTTTTCCTGGTGGCCGCGGTGGCGCTCGTCGCGAGCCTGCTCCTCGACAAGCGGTCGACGTGGTGGGGAATCTCGGCGGCGGCGGCGTTGTTCGGCGTGGTCTTCACGCTCATCAGCGCCTACGACCGGGTGGACACGCGCAACGTCGGCATCATCACCGAATTCGGCAAGCCGGTGGGCGTGCACGGCGCCGGAATCGTGTGGCATGCGCCGTGGCGCAAGGTGAGTGAGCTCTCGGAGGCGATCCAGTTGCAGGCGTTCGAGTCGAACAGTTTCGACGACGCCAGCCAGGGCAGGGGCGCCAACAACAACCCGGCGGCGATCAACGTGCGGCTGGCCAACAACTCCAACGCCTACGTGGACGAGAACCTGAACTGGCGGCTGCGCGAGGGCGCAGCCCCGAAGCTGTTCCAGGATTACGGCGGCGCCAACGTGTTCCAGACGATCAAGGAGCAGTTGGTGGACCGGCAGGCACAGGTGGCGTTGTCGAAGGTGTTCGCCACGTTCAACCCGCAGGTCATGCTGGCGGCCGCGGCGAATGCGCCGGGCGCGGCGGCGCAGATGCCCGCGCCGGCCCAGGGCGCGGACTTGCCGGCGATGGCCGCGCAGGTCAGGAAGGATCTGCAGGACGCGGTGGGCTCCGAGATCGAGATCCTCGACGTGCGGATCCCGCGGATCTTCTACGACCAGCCCACCCAGCAGCGCATCGACGCCTACAACCAGAAGGTTCAGGAAACGATCAACGCCCAACAGGACGTCAAGACCGCGGAGCAGAACCGATTGGCCGCCGAGCAGCGCGCCAACCAGCCCCCGCCGGACCTGCGGATCGCGATCTTCAACTGCCTCAACGATCAGGTGAAGAACGGGCGCGACCCCGCCGGGTGTTGGGGCCAGATCGGCGGTCAGCCGCTGGTGCAGGTGCCGCGTTAGGGTTTCGCCGAACGTGGGGGCTGTGGACGAAAACCGGTCGTTTTGTGTACATATCCCCCACGCGCGGCGCGGTGGATCGAATGACTCGCAACGCTAGCCGGGTAAAACCAGCACCGGCACCGGGCTCTCTCGGATGATCTTGCCGCTGCGGGAACCGAGGAACACCCTGCGGATTTCGTCGCGCGGCCGGGTCCCCAGCGCCAGGATGTCGCCGTCGCGCCAGTCCGCCTTGCCCAGCGCCTCATTCCAGTCATGGCCGGTAACCACTTCCAGCGCAACGTCTTCGCCGACCACGCCGTCGGTCTTGAGGTTCGCCAGGATGTCGCGGGCCTGCGCCGCCCACGCCTCGAGGATCTCGTCCTCGACGCCCAACCCCACCTCCGGGGGATACATCGTCTTGCCCCGGACGGCGAAGGTCATCACCCGCAGCGGCACCCCGAATCGCTGGGCCGTCTCGCAGCACCGCCGCACCACCTCGATCGAGTCCGCGGTGGCGGCGTAGGCGCAGGTGATCCGCGTCAATCCGCCTGCGTGCGAGCGGTATTCGCGGGGGCTGATGGCCACCGGCACGGGCGACGCGTGCAGCAACCAGTCGGCGGTCGTGCCGATGACGACCGGCCCCGGCCCACCGCTGGGCAGAGACCCCAGCACGACGACGTCGCCACCCACCTCCTCGACCACCTCGATCAGTCCCGCCGACACCGAGCGGTGCGCGCGATGCAGGTAGGTGACGTCGATCCCGTCGCCCAGGTCGCGCAGGAACCGAGCGGCCTCCTCGGCCGAGTCCGCCGCCAGATGTTCGGCCCACTGTTCGTACTCGGCGTCGACGCGCGCGAGCGACGGTGTCAGCCAGGGCCTGGGCACGATGGTCGCCACGGTGAGCGACGTCCCGAGCGTCCGCGCGGCGCGGACGGCCAGGTGCAGCCCCGACAGCCCGACTTCGCCGGCGCGGTACCCGGAGACGACGGTCACGGCGTTTCCTCGTTGAGCGCGCTGTGGTGGCGGCCCCAGACGAAGTAGAAGATCAGCGCCACCGCGATCCATCCGGAGAACGCGATCCAGGTGTACCAGTGCAGGCTGACCATGATGTAGCCGCATGCCAGCACCGAAAGTGCCGGCGTGACAGGGTAACCCGGCACCTTGAACGCCCGCGGCAGGTCCGGTTCGCGCACCCGCAGGATGATCACGCCGGCCGACACGACGATGAACGCCGTCAGCGTGCCGATGGATACCATGTCGGCCAGCTTGTCGAGCGGCACGAAGGCGGCCAGCGTCCCGGTGGCGACCGCGACGATCGTGGTGTTCTTCACCGGGGTCATCGTGCGCGCGTTCACCGCGGCGAAACTCGTTGGCAGCAGCCCGTCGCGGCCCATGGCGAACAGAATGCGGGTCTGGCCATACATGGTGACGAGCGTGACGGTGAAGATGGAGATCACCGCGCCCGCACACAGAATTGTGCCGGCCCAGGTGCCGTTCGTGACATGGTCGAGGATCGTCGCCAGCCCCGCCTCCTGCTGCCCCGCGAAGTCCCGCCACGGCTGGGTACCGAGCGCGGCCAGCGCGACCAGGACGTAGACGGTGGTGACGGTCGCCAGCGCCGCGATCAGCGCGCGTGGCATGGTTTTCTGCGGATCCTTCACCTCGTCACCCGCCGTCGACACCGCGTCCAGGCCGATGTACGAGAAGAAGATGGTGCCGGCCGCCGAGCCGATGCCGGCGACCCCCATGGGGGCGAAGTCCTTGAGGTGGTTCGCGTCGAAGGCGGTGAATGCGATGATCACGAACATGGCCAGCACGCCGAGCTTGATCAACACCATGATCGCGTTGACCTTGGCCGATTCGCTGGCGCCGCGGATCAGCAGCAACGCGCACATCGCGATCAGGATGATCGCCGGCAGGTTGACCACGCCGGGCTGCGAGTCCCACGGCGCGGCCGACAGGGCGTGTGGCAGCTGGAATCCGAACAGGCTGCTCAGCAACTTGTTGACGTAACCGCTCCACCCCACCGCGACGGCGGCGGTCGCCACCCCGTATTCCAGCAACAGGCAGGCCGCCACGCCGATCGCGACCGCCTCCCCCAGCGTGGCATAGGCATAGGAGTACGACGACCCCGAAACCGGCACGGCCGAAGCCAATTCGGCGTAGCAGATGGCCGCGAGCCCGGCCGCGATGCCGGCGATGAGGAACGAGACGATCACGCCCGGCCCGGCTTCCGGAACCGCCAGCGACATGACGAAAAAGATCCCGGTGCCGACCGTCGAACCGACCCCGAACATGGTCAGTTGGAACGTGCCGATGCTGCGCTTGAGGTGGTCGGCGGCCCCACGCGCGGCGTGTGCGCCGACGACGGGACGGCGCCGCAGCATCTGCTCCGTCAGGCTGATCGAGCTGGATGGCACGTGCGCCCCCCTGTCGCGTGGATCAGCTGATTATGCGCGAGCCTCCCGCAGCGCCGCAGCGAACTGGTCAATCGCCCAGTCGATCTCCTGCCGGGCGATCACCAGCGGCGGCGCGAACCGCAGCGTCGAACCGTGGGTGTCCTTCACCAACACGCCGCGACGGGCCAGCCGCAGGCTCATCTCCTTCCCGGTGCCCAGCGCAGGTTCGATGTCGACGCCGGCCCACAGCCCGAGGCCGCGCACCGCGACCACACCGTCGCCAATCAGCCCCCGCAGCCGGCGGTGCAGGTGCGCACCCAATTGGGCCGACCGGGCCTGGAATTCGCCGCGCGCCAGCATGGCGACGACCGTGGCGCCGATCGCCGCCGCCAGCGGGTTGCCACCGAACGTCGAGCCGTGCTCGCCGGGCCGCAGCACGCCGAGGATCTCGCGGTTGGCGACCACCGCAGAAAGGGGCATCACGCCGCCGCCCAGCGCCTTGCCGAGCAGGTAGACGTCCGGCACGACGCCCCACCGGTCGCACGCGAAGGTATAACCGGTGCGGGCCAGCCCCGACTGGATCTCGTCGGCGATCATCAGCACGTTGTGCTCGCTGCACAGCGCGCGGACGGTCGGCAGGTAGCGGTCGGGCGGGACGACGATGCCCGCCTCGCCCTGGATCGGCTCCAGCAGCACCGCCATCGTGTCGTCATCGATCGCCCGGGCCAGCGCCGCGGCGTCGCCGAACGGCACCGAGCGGAATCCCGGCGTGAACGGCCCGAACCCGTCGCGAGCCGTCGGGTCCGACGAGAAGCTGACGATGCTGATCGTGCGGCCGTGGAAATTGTTGTCCGCCACGATGATATTGGCCCGGCCCGCGGCGACCCCCTTGACCTCGGCACCCCATTTGCGGGCGACCTTCAGGCCGCTCTCGACGGCTTCGGCGCCCGAGTTCATCGGCAGCACCATGTCCTTGCCGCACAGCCCGGCGAGCGCGGCGCAGAACGGCCCGAGCGTGTCGGAATGGAACGCGCGGCTCACCAGCGTGACGGTGTCCAGTTGCGCGTGGGCGGTCTCGGTGATCTCGGGGTTGCGGTGACCGAAGTTGACCGCCGAATAGGCGGCCAGGAAATCCAGGTAGCGACGCCCGTCGACGTCGGTGATCCAGGCGCCCTCGGCGCTGGCCGCCACCACGGGAAGCGGCGAATAGTTGTGCGCCGCATGCCTTTCGACCAGCTCGATCGCCGCATCGGTTGCGTGCGCGGCCCGGGCGTCGAGGATCGTCATGGGAAGACCTCCAATGTGCAGCACTTGACGGAACCGCCGCCCTTGAGTAACTCGGACAAATCCACGCCGACCGGCTCGAAGCCGGCCTCGCGCAGTTGGGCCGCGAAACCCGTTGCCGCCGAGGGGAGCACGACGTGCAGCCCGTCGGAGACGACGTTGAGTCCCAGCACATAGGCGTCGGCGCTGCCCACCACGATCGCGTCGGGAAACAGTGCGCGCAGTTGGTCTTGGGCCGCCGCGCTGAACGCCGGCGGATAGAAGGCGATCGTGCGATCGTCGAGGACGGCCAGCGCGGTGTCGAGATGATAGAAGCGCGGGTCCACCAGCTCCAGCGAGACGACCGGAACGCCCAGCGCCGCGGCGATTTCCGGGTGCGCGCGCCGGTCGGTGCGAAACCCGTAGCCGGCCAGCACCGTATCGCCGAGCATCAGCAGGTCGCCCTGCCCCTCGTTGACGTGACGGGTGGCCACGGGCCGATACCCGAGCGACGACATCCATTCGGAGTAGGCGCGGGACTCGCCGGCCCGCTCGGCGAACCGAAACCGGGCGACGACGGCGATGCCGCGGGCGATGAAGCCGCCATTGGCGGCATAGACCATGTCCGGAAGCCCGGGCACCGGCTCGATCAGGTCCACGTGGTGGCCCAGCCGCAGGTACGTCTGATGCAGGGTGTCCCACTGTGCCCGGGCGAGGTGGGCGTCGACGGGTGTGCCGACGTCCATCCACGGGTTGATCGCGTACTCGACGGCGAAGAAGTCCGGCGGGGTCATCGCGTACCGGCGGGCCCGGGGCCTGCGGACCGGCGCGGCGGCGACGGGCGCGGCAACGTATGAATCCGTCATAAATCAACGGTATTTGCGGGCTCTTAAACAAGCAAACGACGACCCTTGCGCGTCCACTGCCGATTTATTGCGTTAGAATCGCTGACACGGCGATTTGTTAAGGGGCAGCGGATGGACCGCCTGGACGAGACCGACGAGCGCATCCTCGGCGAGCTGACCCAGAATGCGCGGGCCACCTTCGCCGAGATCGGCCAGACGGTGAATCTGTCGGCTCCGGCGGTCAAGCGCCGAGTCGACCGGATGCTCGACGACGGCGTGATCAAGGGCTTCACCACGGTTGTCGACCCCAACGCGCTCGGCTGGAAGACGGAGGCCTACGTGCAGGTGTTCTGCCACGGCACGATCTCGCCCGAGCAGCTGCGGGCGGCCTGGGTGGACATGCCGGAGGTGGTCAGCGCGGCCACCGTGACCGGCACGTCGGATGCGATCCTGCACGTGCTGGCCCGTGACATGCGGCACCTGGAGGCGGCCCTGGAGCGCATCCGTTCGAGCGCGCACATCGAGCGCAGCGAAAGCATCGTCGTGCTCTCGAACCTCATCGACCGGATGCGGACCTAGCGGCCGAGAAATCGGGCCACGCGCCTCAGCAGTGACGGCTGGGGCTGCGGTGGCCGGCGAGATACGTAGGGCCACGGGCGGTTTCGCTCCGGGACGGAGACGGCCCGGGCGTGCTTCAGCTGCGTCCGCAAGTGCTGGCGCAGGTCGTGCAGGTCGGGATCCGTCCAGCGGTTGTCGGCCTCGGTCGGGTCGGCGGTCAGGTCGTAGAGCTCCCATTGGTCGTCCACCGGCGATGTCCGGTACGCCTCGCCGCCGAGCCCGTTCGCCGCGAGGTGGCGTACCCCGGGTTCGGTCCAGGTGGCCGGGTCGTCGAAGGTGCGGATCAGCTTCCACAGGTGCCCGGCGCCCCCGGTTGCCGTCGCGTCGTCGACGCGGAGCACCAGCCCCTCGAAATTGGACGCGGTGTGGGCGGGCACCCGAATCCGCAGCGGGGCAGGCGGATTGACGGTGCGCTTGAGGCGGCGCGCGAGCCCCGAGGCGCCGCTGTCGCCCTCGAGCATGTTGTCGCGGGTCATCAGGTAGACGGCCCGCGCTTCGTCGGCGGGCGCCCCGTCGACGATCGGCATGAGGTCGCGGCCGGGCAGCTCGTGGACTTCGGAGAAGGACTCGGCGAGCGTGGGGGCGACGGCGGCGACGTCGATGCCGGCGGCCGAAAGCAGCGTCGGTACCAGGTCGACGTGCGACGTGGGCGCGGTCACGGTGCGGGGCCGCGTGGCGCGCGAACCGATGCGCGCGACGATGAACGGAACGCGGGTCGCCTCGTCGTACAGGTTGAACCATTTCTGGTGCAGCCCACCGTGGGCGCCCAGCAGGTCCCCGTGATCGGCGGTGCGCACCAGCACCGCGTCTGCGGAACCACCCTCGGTGACGGCGCGCCGCACGCGATCGATCGGTCCGTCCACCTCGGCGTGCAGGCGGTAGTAGAGGTCGCGGTAGCGCTGGGCGTTGCGCTCGTAGGTTCGGCTGATCGCCGGCGCCGGGCCGTAGCCGGAGTAATACGCCTCGCGGAAGGCGATTTGGGCGGCCGGCTTCGTCGACAGGTCCTCGTCGGCGGTGGGTGCCGGGGGCACCGGCGGCGGATCCAGCGGTGACGGCTTGACCGGACCCCGGCGCGACCAGGTGGGGAACAGCACGATGTCGTGGGGGTTCACGAAGCTGGCGACCAACAGGAAGGGGCGCAGCGCGTCGGGGTTGCCGGCGCGGCGGCGGGCGTAGCGGTCGGTGAGCCAGGTGACGACGCGATCGGCGATCAGGGGGTCCCGCCGAATGCCCGCGTTGGCCAGCAGCGCGCCATGCGGTTCGGGGCCCACCCATCCCGAAAAGCCGAACGGCCCAAGCGGATCGGCCTCCAGGTAGCGCCGCACCGCGGCGGGATCGACGACGCCGTCGTCGTCGTTGGTCAGCAGTGAACGCCCGGTCGACGGATCGACGAGGTCGGCGTGCGAGATGTGCCACTTGCCGTCGTAGTGGGTGTCGTATCCAGCCGCCCGGAACCAGTTGCCCAGGGTGGGCACCTCGCCCTGGCGCAGCCACCGCATGCGCGAGTCGTCGGCCGTCTTTCCGATGCCGTCGGTCTGGGTGACGCCGTGCAGGTCGGGGTAGTGCCCGGTGAAAATCGTCGGGCGGCTGGGCACGCAGGCCAGCGAGCCGGTGTAGTGCCGGCCGAAACTGACGCCGTGTTCGTCAAACCACTTGCGGCCGCTAAGTGTTCGGTCGCGCCACGCCAACACCTCGGGGCTCTCGTACGGCGGGACCGCGCGCTCCTCGTCAGTCATGATGATGATGACGTCGGGGCGATCAGACACGGGCGTTCTCCAATCGATTCGCCAGCCCGGCGAGCATCACGTCGGACTGTGGCGCGAGAAAGCGACACAGGACGCGTTCGACCAGTTTTTGTGCGGGGTTGAGCCCGATTTCGACTGTGCTCGTCAGGGTCACGACGGTCGCGCCGGAAGGGACCGGGGCGAGCGTCCAGCGGTTGGTCGCCCTGCGCACGCGGCTGGGCAGGCCCTCGATGTCGTAGGCGAGAGCGCGCGGCGGATCGAACTCCGTGATGCGTTCGACGAGGGCGTCGCGTTTGACCTGGACACGCCTGGCGGTGCCGACGGCGGCCCCGTCGGGTCCGGAGAACAGGATGCACGAGTGGTCGACGTTGCGGGCCCAGGAACTGATCGAGCCGAAATCCGCAAGGATGTCCCAGATCTGTTGGGGGCGGGCCGCGATGCGGCGACTGCGGCGGATGTCGGCCATGCCTAGGGCATCGCGTGAAGCATCGTCTCGAGCACCACCGCCAGGCCACTGACGGCGAGGGTGATCGCGATGGTCACCCAGTCGGCCAGCTTGGGGCGGGCCGGATTGGCCGAGAGCTGACCGGTGCCACCGCGGGCGGTGATCGCGTCGCCCATCTCGTCGGCGCGCCGCAGGGTCACGGCCGTGGCGGCGGCCAGCAGGTCGATCAGCTCCAGGGCGTGCCGACGACGACGGGCCTTGCGGCTGCGCGGTATTCGTTTGGGCCGCAGCCGGCGGGCGGCGTAGAGCACCTGGAACTCGTCGATCAGCATCGGGAAGGCCCGCAGCGCCAGCGCCAGGGCCGCCGCATATTCGTCGACCGGGATGCGCAACAGCTTGAACGGTCGGCCCAAAGTGGCCAGCGCGGGCCCTATTTCGGCGACGTTGGTGGTCCAGGACACCATCGCGCCGAGCGCGAGCAGCACGACCGACAGCGCGGTGATCCGCAGGAATTGCAGGCCTCCCCCCAGGCCGATCTCGAGGCCACCGATCGAGAACTTCGGGCCGCCGCCGCCCACCAGGGCGGTGATGCCGCCCAGGGCGATAACGATCCACAGCCATCGCGGTATGGACGGCACCGCGCCGCGCGGAATCCGCGCGATCCGGATTGCCGCCAGGACCAGCGCCGCCACCAACCCGATCGTCACCCAGCCCGGGTAGAACGTCAGCAGCGCCGAAACACCGAAAACGACAAGCAGTTTGGTGCCCGCCCACAGCTCGTGGATGGTGGAGGTTCCGGGCACCGGGACGAGCAGCACCACCGGACGCGGCGTGCGTCGGGTCGAGCCGCGCGCCGGGGCGGAGGTCGCGGTCATGCCATACCCCCCGCCGCGGCCGACACGGGCTCGAGCCTGCCGTTGCGCAGGTGCAGGGTGCGCGGGCACAGGTCTTCCAGCCCGACGAAGTCGTGCGAAATGACGACGACGGTCAGGTCCTGCTCACGGCGCAGGTCTTCCAGCAGCCGCAGCAGGCCGCGCTGGCTGGCGGCATCCAACCCGGCCAGTGGCTCGTCGAGGATCAGGGCGCGCGGCGAACGGGCCAGCAGCCCGGCCAGCACGACGCGGCGCATCTGGCCGCCGCTGAGCTGGTCGATCGGCCGCCTGGCCAGCGTGGAGTCGAGGCCGACGACGGCGAGCGCCGCGGCGACGCGGTCCGTCTCGCGCGGCGAAAAGCCAGCCGCCGAGGCAACTTCCAGGTCGACGCGGCCGCGCATCAGCTGCAGCCTGGCCGCCTGGAACGACAACGCCACCGCGCCGACCTGCTCGTGCGTGGGCCGGCCGTCCATCAGGCAGGTGCCCCTCGTCGGCACCGTGAGTCCGGCCATGATCCAGGCCAGCGTCGACTTGCCCGAGCCGTTGCCGCCGTGGATCAGCACGCCGTCGCCCTGCTCCACCGTGAAGCTGACGTCGCGCAGTGCGGTTTTGGCCCACGGGGTGCCTCGGCCGTATTCGTGGCCGACGCCGAGAAGTTCGATCACCGGGGCCTGCGAGCTGTGGTTCACCGCCGCGGCCCCATTGGTCGCGACCGGCGGCGCCACGGTCTCGACCATGACCGAGTTGTCCGGGGAATCGCTGAGATCCACTGTGCGGTCGGCGGACTCGGCCTCGGTGTTGTAGTGCGTGATGTGCACCAGGGCGGTGCGGTGGCGCTTGGGAAGATCGGACAGCACGCGCAGCAACGCGTCCCGGCCCTGCTGGTCGACCATGGTGGTCACCTCGTCGGCGATGAGCAACGCCGGCTCCCTGGCCAGCGCGGCGGCGAGGGCGAGGCGCTGCAGCTCACCCCCGGAGAGGCTTCCGGTTTCACGTTGCGCGAGCCCGTCGAGGCCGACCTCGCTCAGCAACCGGTCCACGTCGATCTTGGTGCCGGGCGGCAGACCCCAGACCACGTCGTCGGCGACCCGCGTGCCCAGCACCTGGCTTTCGGGGTGCTGCAGCACGACCGCGGTGCCGCCCAGCTTGCCCAGGCCCACCGCGCCGGGGCGCTCCACGGTGCCCGACGTCGGTTCGCGGCCGGCCAGAATCAGCATCAGCGTGGTCTTCCCGGAGCCGTTGGGTCCGGTGATCGCGATATGTTCGCCGACCCGCACGTCAAGGCTGAGCTCGCGCAGCGCGTCCTGGCGCGCACCGGGGTAACGGAAGCGCACTTTGTCCAGGCGCACCGGAACGGGCCCGACGGCGCCCTGCTCGGCCTCGCTGCCATCCGGGGCGTCCAGTTGGTGCACGTCGGGGATGCCGCGCATCCGATCCAGCAGGCGAGACAGCGCCCACCAGCCGATCAGCGACACGATCAGGATCCCGATGACGTAATAGATGAGCACCAGCAACTGCCAATGCTGCACGCCGAGAGCGAAATAGCGCTTCAAGTCCACGCCGACGCCGTGCATGTGCACTCGCGTCAGCATCGCGGCGACGCCGTTCACGTCCGCGGTTAGGACGTCGAAGATCAGGTGACGCAGCCGGCTCATGACGGTCAGCCCGATGACGTCCGCGGCGCCGAATGCCAGGCCAGCGATCAACGACCAGAAGATCACCGTGGGCAGGCCGCGGCGCCTCCGCTTGATGATCCCGGTCAGGCCGCCGATGTAGACGCAATGGATGACCGTCATGAGACCGCCCAACCCGGCGATCAGGAAGGCGATCATCCCGGCCGCGACCGTCGCGGCCATCAGGACGCGGAACCGGTAGCGGTAGGCCAGCAGCCCGGTGGGCACGGTGCCCAGCAAGGCCAGTCCCGCGGCGAACGGGACGACCACCGAGATGATGGCGATGACCGCGCACAGCGCTCCCATGACCGAGGCCTGCGCCAACTCGACCGGCCGCAGCGGTCCACCCCGATGGCGTGAACGGGATGGTCGGGGGACGGTCACCTGACCGATTCTGCCAGGCCGCGGCGGCAAGTCCCCGCGCCACACCACATACGCTGGGTTTTTGCGCCGACGCGTGTGGCGCTCGTCTCGCTTAGCAAAGCTATGCAACCATGGACGTATGAACGCATCCGCCGCCAACCACACCGATGTCGTTGACGCCGCAAACACTGAGCCCCAGTCCGGCCTCGGAGCCGATCTCCTCGCCGTCGTCGCCCGCCTGAACCGACTGGCCACCCAGCGCATCCAGATGCCGCTGCCCGCCGCGCAGGCCCGCCTTCTGGCCACCATCGAGGCGCACGGGGAGGCGCGAATCGGCGACCTTGCCGGCGTCGACCACTGTTCCCAACCGACGATGACCACCCAGGTGCGCCGCCTCGAGGACGCCGGCCTGGTGACGCGGACCGTCGATCCCGGCGACGCCCGGGCGGTCCGCATCCGCATCACGGCCGACGGGATACGCACGCTCGACGCCGTTCGGGCCGACCGGGCCGCCGCGATCGAACCGCAGCTGGCCCTGCTGGAGCCGGCCGATCGCGAGGTGCTGAAGGAGGCGGTCGAGGTCCTGCGGCGGCTTCTCGAGAACGCCGCGGCGACACCGCGCCGCCACACCCTGTGATCGCGCCGTCCGGTGGATGCGCCGCCCCGGACGGGTGGACACTGGAAGTTCGGACTGACCGGTAACGAAAGGTGGCGGTGATGCGGCCCGAGGCTTCCGCCCTCCCGCCCTTCCCGTTGACCGTTTGGGTCGGAGAGGCGCGGTACGTCTTCGCGCCGGGTCGCGACGTGCTGGTGGGCTACGGCCGTGGAGTCGATATCCCGCTCGGGCCACCGGGCAGCCCCGCGGCGTCCCACCCCGACGTGGTGCTGCGCTTCACCGGGAGCCACTGGGTGGCCATCGACAACAGCCCCCGCGGCATGTTCGTCAACGGCGCGCGGGTGCCGACCGTCGACATCCACCCCGGCCAGGCGATCACGATCGGCGACCCGCAGCGAGGCCCGCGACTGGTTTTCCAGACCGACCCGCCCGCTCCGCCGCACCGCCCGGCCCCGCGGCCGCCGCAGTTCCGGCAGCCCCCCGGACCACCGCCTCCCCCGCAACCTCCGCCGCCCGTCAGCGCGGAGCGCCCGACCGACCCCAACTTGCGTGCGCCGATGGAGCGCCCGACCCAGCGGATGCGGATCCCGCCACCCCAGCCGCCCGCGGTCAAGCCGCCCGTTCCGCCCGCCCCGCCGGAACTGCCGTCGCCGCCCGTCGAAGAGGCCGAGGACGCCGGGGAAGACGGTCCGGGCCTGATCGAGCGGATGGCCACGCGAAAGCTGCGCGCCCCGAGCCCCTCCTTCCGCACCCGAGAGGGCAACACCACGCATCGGCTGCCGCTGAGATCCGCCGCGCGGACCAGCGGGGTCGCGGCATACCAGCTGGGCCTCACGGTCGACGGGTACGAGGTGCTCACCGACATCTCGTTCACGGCGGGCCTGGGGACACTGACCGCGATCGTGGGACCGTCGGCGTCGCGCAACTCGGCGCTACTCGGACTGCTCGCCGGCACAAGGGAACTCAGCTCCGGCCGAACCACGGTCGACGGCCACGACGTGCACGCCGAGCCCGAGTCGATGCGCGCCCGCATCGGGATCGTGCGCGGCGACGAATGCCTGCACCCGCGGCTCACGATCGAACAGGCCTTGGGCTACGCCGCCGAACTGCGCCTGCCGCCGGACACCGCGGCCGAGCACCGTCGACGGGTGGTGGACCAGGTGCTCGAGGAGCTCGAGCTGGCGCCCCACCGCGCGACCCGGATCAGCAAACTCCCGCCCGAGGTGCGCCGGTGCGCGTCGCTGGCGGTCGAACTGGTCACCCGGCCGACGCTGCTCGTGGTCGACGACCCGGGCGCCGGGCTGGATGCGGCGCAGCAAGACCGCGTGATGGCGATCCTGCGTCGGCAGGCCGACATCGGCTGCGTCGTGGTGGTCTCGATGCCATCGCACGCATCACTGGGCAACCTCAACCTCTGCGACCAGGTGCTGGTGCTCACCGCGCGGGGCGCCACCGCTTTCCTCGGGACGCCGTTGCAGGTCGAGTCCGCGATGGGCACCGCCGACTGGACCGAAGTCCTCGAGCAGGTCGGCGCGGATCCCGACGGCGCGCACCGCGAGTTTCGGGCCCGGCAGCAAGCGCTGGCCCCGCCCACGCCGCCCGACGTCGCCCCGCCCTGGCCGCCGCCCGAGGGGCTCAGCGCGAAGCGTCAATTAAGGGTGCTCGCCCGTCGTCAGCTCCGCCTGCTCTTCGCCGACCACATCTACTTCTTGTTCCTGGCGATCCTGCCGTTCGTGTTGGCGGCGCTGACGCTGTTGATCCCCGGCGATTCCGGCCTGGAACGACCCAGCCCGAGCAGTTCCAATCTCCACGAGGCCATCGAAATCCTGGCCGCGCTGAACATCGCCGCCGTAATCGTCGGCACCGCCCTGACCATCCGCACGCTGGTAGAAGAGCGCCGCCCCTTCCGGCGCGAGCAGGCGGTCGGGCTTTCGGCCCCGGCCTACCTGGGCGCCAAGATCATCGTGTTCGGCCTGGCCGCGCTCATCCTGACGGGCATCTTCTTCGCGATCGTCGTCGTCGTGAAGGGCGGGCCGGTACACGGCCCGGTGCTGTTGGGCTTCTCCGGAGGGGCCATGGCCGAGCTCTATCTGAGCGTGGCCGCGACCGCTCTTGCGTCGGCGGTCGTCGGGCTTGCGCTGTCAGCGACGGGCAACCGGCTGCGCGAGGTGCTGCCACTGCTGGTGCTGGTGATCCTGGCCTCGCTGCTGTTCAACGGGAGCCTGGTGCAGCTGGTGAGCAAGTGGGGCTTTCAGCAGATTTCCTGGTTCGTCCCCGCCCAATGGGGTTTCGCGGCGTCGGCGTCCGTCGCCGATCTGCGCAGGGTCGACACGCTGGCCGCCAACGCCCAGATGTGGACGCACTACTCGGGCTGGTGGGTGTTCGACATGGTGATGCTCTTGGGCTTCGGCGCCGGCGCGGCCGGCCTCGCCCTGTACCGGCTGCGGCGTCGCTGACGGCCGACTTCCCCGGCGCCGCGCCGAACGTGCGCTCAGCGCGAAAATCCGGCCCGAAATCCGCAACCAGTGCACGTTGGGCGATTGTTATTCCAAGTCTGTTTCAAGGCTTGAGCAGCGGGTTACCGTCAATCCATGGCGCCAGACACGAAAAGCACGGCCGAACACCTGCGCAACGCCTTGGACGGGCGGTGGCGCGACGTGAAGAACCGGATGCGGGCCACGATGACCGAGGACCTGTTCCGCCCGCATTACACACCGAACACGGTGATCGCCCGCACCAAGGTGGCCGAGCAGATGCGGATCATGGCGGCGTTCGGGGTCGCCGCGGACAACTTCCGCAAGGAGCATGGCGGGACGGGCGACGTGGGAGCGGCGATCACGATGATCGAGATGCTCGCGATGTCCGACCTGTCGCTGATGGTGAAGGCCGGGGTCCAGTGGGGGCTGTTCGGCGGTGCCGTCGAGAACCTTGGCACCGAGCGCCACCACGAGGCGTACGTGAAGCAGATCATCAGCCTCGAGCTGCGCGGCTGTTTCGCCATGACCGAGACCGGGCACGGCAGCGACGTCCAGTCGCTGGAGACCACCGCGACCTACGACGCCGAGACCGAAGAGTTCGTCATCGACTCCCCCACCCCGACGGCGCGCAAGGATTACATCGGCGGCGCCGCCCAAACCGCAACCATGGCAGCGGTTTTCGCGCAACTGATCACCACCGAGGACAGCGAGCCGGTCAACCACGGCGTGCACTGCGTGCTGGTCCCGATCCGAGACGCCGACGGCAACGACCTGCCCGGCGTGACGACGTCGGACTGCGAGTACAAGGGTGGCCTGCCCGGTGTGGACAACGGCCGCATCGTCTTCGACCATGTCCGGGTCCCGCGGGTGAACCTGCTGAACAAGTACGGCGACGTGGCGCCGGACGGCACCTACAGCTCGCCGATCGACAACCCCAACCGCCGGTTCTTCACCATGCTGGGCACGCTGGTTCGCGGCCGCATCACCGTCGGCGGCAGCGCGGGCGCCGCCGGGCGCGTCGCGCTGGACATCGCCACTCGATACGCGTTGCAGCGCAGGCAATTCAACGCCCCCGGTGAGGACACTGAGGTGCTGATCATGGACTACCTGGTGCATCAGCGCCGGCTGTTTCCGTTGATCGCGCGGTCATACGCGCTGCAGTTCGCCCAGAACGAGCTGGTCAGCAAGTGCCACGACATTCAGACCGCGGACGCGCCCGACGCCGACGAGCAGCGGGAGCTGGAAGCGCGGGCCGCCGGGCTGAAGGCGGCGAACACCTGGCACGCGTCCCGGGCCATCCAGGAGGCGCGGGAGGCCTGTGGCGGCGCGGGCTACATGGCCGAGAACCGGCTGATCGGGCTGCGCGGCGACACAGACGTGTTCACCACGTTCGAGGGCGACAACCATGTCTTAACCCAATTGGTCGCCAAGGAGCTGCTGACGGCCTATGCCGATGACATCCGCAGCATGAGCCCGGTCGAATGGGTGCGCTTCGCCGCCACTACCGTCGGCGAGCGGGTGCGCAAACGCACTGCGGCCGAGGCGATTATGCAGACGATCATCGACGCCCGCCAGGACAGCGAAGAGGAAGGCAGCCTGTTCAACCGCGGCACCCAGGTCACCATGTTCGAGGAGCGCGAGGACTATCTGCTGTCTTCGGTGGCGCGCCGGCTGCAAGGCAAATCCAAAGAGATGTCGGAGTTTGATGCGTTCAACGCCGTGCAGGATCACGTGCTGCACGCCGCGAACGCGCACATCGACCGGATAGTGCTGGAAGCGTTCGTCGCCGGGATCGACTCCTGCGAGGACGACGACGCTCGCGAGCTGCTCGAAATGGTCTGCGACTTGTACGCATTGTCGGTGATCGAGGACGACAAGGCCTGGTACATCGAGCATGGCTACCTGTCGACCGGGCGAGCCAAGGCGGTCACCCGCGGCATCAACGATCGATGCCGCAAGCTGCGCCCGTACGCGGAGACACTGGTGGACGGATTCGGCATCCCCGAGCCGCTGCGGTACGCGGAGATGCTGCATCCGGAGAACCTGCCGGACTGAACCTTTGGCGCGCATGGCTTTGTGCGCCTGGCTTGTGCGCGCCGAACGTGGGCCCTAAGTACACAAACCGCCTCAAATTCGTGTGTAGGCCCCACGTTCGGCGAGCCGGCTTGTGCGCCAGCGCTACTGGTGCGGGATCTTGCCGAGCGCCTGCAGCTTGCCGTCCGATCCGATCTGGAACTTCACGGTCCCGATTCCGCTGGGACAGCAGGGTTCGTCCTTGCCGACCTGCCATTGGTACTGAACGGTGATCGTGTCGTCGGACGGCGGCAGCACGGTGATGTACGGCTTCGGGTTCGGCGTGGGCGAACCCAGCGGAGTGTTGTGGTCGAAGAACAGCAGCTGCTGCGGCGTCGACTCGCTGGCGATGGTCGGGATGATCTGAACCCAGTACAAGCGGCACTTCTTGGTGTGCCCCCGCGCGATTTCGACCCAGGTCGAACCCGGCACCTCCACCGGGACCGAGGCGATGGCCTGCCGCACCATGTCGGCCGTCGGACCGTCGGAGTCCTTGCACGTGTCGGCCCGCGATGCCGGCGGTGCGGTCGGATTTCCCCCGCACGCCGACACCAACAAAAGCAGCAGAATCACAAGCGGGCGACGCACATCGTGAGCTTAACGAAAACTGTGAATGTCCCATTTGTTTCGTCGGAAGCCCCATTCTGAGAGCCAAATCACCGCGGCCCGAGGGTACTCTGGCCGGCGTCGCGGATCGGTGCTGACCTGCGATTACACGGTATTCCGGCGACCTCACACGCCAGTCCGGATCCGGTGAAAGCAAGCCGTAAAACGGCGGAAACATCGGACGCCCGGTGCCGAAACATCGTTGCCGCACTATTTGGCGCGTCAAGCCCTTGCGCGCTCGAGGGGAGGAAAGTAGGCGTGGCCAAAGAGCCCCATGGCGTTCGCGCGGACGCCGTGCAGAGCATGTGCGCCTACTGCGGTGTCGGTTGCGGAATGGTGTTCCAGGTCACAGCGGACCCGGCGAGCGGCCGCCGTCACGTTACGAAAACTGTTGGAAACAAAAGCCACCCGGCCAACTTCGGCCGGCTGTGCACCAAGGGCGCGACCACCGCCGACCTGCTGGCCGCGCCGGGCCGGCTGGAATCGGCACAGGTGCGGCCCGACCGCGGCGAGCCCCTCGAGCCGATCGACATCGACGACGCGATAACTCGGTGCGCGAAGCAGCTGCGAGCGATCATCGACCAGGACGGCCCCGACGCCTTCGCCATGTACGTGTCCGGCCAGATGTCCCTCGAGGCGCAGTATTTGGCGAACAAGCTGACCAAGGGCTTCATCGGAACCAACCAGATCGAATCGAACTCGCGACTGTGCATGGCCAGCGCGGGCTCGGGATACAAGCTGTCCCTGGGCGCCGACGGACCGCCCGGCTCGTACCAGGACTTCGACGCGGCCGACGTGTTCCTCGTCATCGGCTCCAACATGGCCGACTGCCACCCGATCCTGTTCCTGCGCATGATGGATCGCGTCAAGGCCGGCGCCAAGCTGATCGTGGTGGACCCGCGCCGCACCGCGACCGCCGAGAAGGCCGACCTGTTCCTGCAACTCGCGCCCGGGACCGATCTCGCGCTGCTCAACGGGCTGCTGCACCTGATCGTCCAAAACGGGCACACCGATCCCGAATTCATCGCCGAATTCACCGAAGGCTGGGAAGTGATGCCGAGCTTCCTCGGCCAGTACACCGCCGACAGGGTCGGCGAAATCACCGGAATCCCAACCGAAGACATCCGCACCGCGGCCCGCTGGATCGGCGAGGCCGAAAATTTCATGAGCTGCTGGACGATGGGACTCAACCAGAGCACGCACGGCACCTGGAACACCAACGCGATTTGCAACCTGCACCTGGCGACCGGCACCATCTGCAAACCCGGCAGCGGCCCCTTCTCGCTCACCGGGCAGCCCAACGCCATGGGCGGGCGCGAAATGGGCTACATGGGGCCGGGTCTACCCGGTCAGCGCTCGGTGGCGTCGGCCGCCGACCGCGAATTCGTCGAGGACCAATGGGGCATTGCCCGCGGCACGCTGCGCACCGAGGTCGGCACCGGCACCGTCGACATGTTCTCCCGCATGGCCGACGGGCAGATCAAGGCCTGCTGGATCGTGTGCACCAATCCCGTTGCCTCCGTGGCGAACCGGAGAACGGTGCTGGCCGGCCTCGAAAGCGCGGAACTGGTGATCGCCCAGGACGCGTTCTTGGAGACCGAGACCAACGAGTACGCCGACGTGTTGTTTCCGGCCGCCTTGTGGTCGGAGTCCGAAGGCGTGATGGTCAATTCCGAGCGGAACCTGACCCTGTTCCAGCCGGCCGTCGAGGCGCCGGGACAAGCGCTGCCGGACTGGCAGATCATCGCCCGAATCGCCTGCGCGATGGGGTTTTCGGAGGCGTTTAGCTACGGCTCCGCGGAGGAAGTGTTCGAGGAGATCAAACGATTCTGGAACCCGGCGACGGGCTACGACCTGCGCGGCGCCAGTTACCCTCGGCTGCACGAGTCACCGCTGCAGTGGCCGTGCCCGCCCGACGACGCCGGCGACCGCCACCCCATCCGCTACCTGAACGACGGCGTCAGCCAGGACCGGCTGGTCCGCGAGGACGGCAGCGTACCCCGGCTGGCCTTCCCCACCGCGACCGGTCGCGCGGTGTTCTTCGCCCGCCCACACCTGTTGCCCGACGAAATGCCCGACGACGACTTCCCATTCCTGCTCAACACCGGGCGCCTGCCACACCAATGGCACACGATGACCAAGACCGGGAAGGTCGCCAAACTCAACAAGCTCAACCCCGGTCCCTTCGTCGAAATTCATCCCGACGACGCGGCCCGGCTGCAGATCTGTGCGGACGACCCGGTCGAAATCGCCTCCCGCCGCGGCCGCGCCGTGCTGCCCGCCGTGATCACCGACCGGGTCCGCCCCGGCGACTGCTTTGCGCCCTTCCACTGGAACGACGTCTTCGGCGAGTACCTTTCGATCAACGCCGTCACCAACGACGCCGTCGACCCGGTCTCCCATCAACCGGAGTTCAAGGCCTGCGCGGTGACCCTGACGAAGGTCGCCGTCGCACAACCCGATTCGAGTGGCGCACCGCCGGCGGCCGACGAGCCGTCCGACGCGATCAGCCTGTCCCGCGTCGACGCCTTCGCCGAACTCGTCGGCGTGGCGAACGAACCGGTGCCACAGTTCGGCCCGCTGGGCCGCTCCTACCTGGCGGGCCTCGTCACCGGGCTGCGCTCGGAAGCCGGCCGTCGCGCGGCCGGGGTGCCCACCCTGCCCCAGAACGCCCCTTTCGATTCCAGCACCCGGCTGTGGCTCGACGGCCTGCTCGCGGGCATGTTCGCCCGCACCGAGGCGCCGATCCCGGCCGTCGCGCCACCACCGATCGATCCCCCCGACCCAGCGCCCGAGCGGGCGGCCGTCGTGGTGCTGTGGGCCTCGCAGACCGGAAACGCCGAGGAACTCGCCGCCGATGTCGCCGCGCGACTGCGCGAGGCCACGCTGCCGGTCGCGCTGCACGCCATGGACGACTTCCCGCTGGCGCAGCTCCCGACCACGCGGGAACTACTGCTGATCACCAGCACCACCGGTGATGGTGACCCACCGGACAACGGCACCGGCCTGTGGCGGGCGCTAACGTCCGACGGCGCACCGCAATTCACCGACACCCGATACGCGGTGCTGGCGCTGGGCGACTCCAACTACGACGACTTCTGCGGTCACGGCCGCAAGCTCGACGAGCGGCTCGCCGAGCGGGGAGCCACCCGCATCGTCGACCGGGTCGACTGCGAGCCCGACTACGAAGACGGCGCCGCCAAGTGGTTGAGCGGGGTCATCGAGGCGCTGGCCCGCACGCCGGCGCCGGTGGGCCGGGATGGCGGCACGCCGGCGGCGCTCACCTCCGCGGTCGCCACGCCGATCCGGCCCGTCAACGTGCCCGAAGCCGTCGGCTACTCCAAGAAGCATCCCCTGATCACCGACATGGCCCGCAACATCAAGCTGGGCCGGCCGGAGTCGGCAAAGGACGTGCGGCAGTTGGTGTTTCGTGTGCCCGAAGACACGATCAGCTACGAGGCCGGTGACGCCCTCGGGGTGTGGCCCCGCAACAGCGACCGGCTCGTCGACGAATGGCTGTCGGTCACCGGGCTGGACGGGCAGACCCCGGTCGAGGTCGGCGAGCACGGTTTGATGTCGTTGCGCTCCGCGCTCACCGAGCGAATCGAGATCGCTCATATCAGCCGGGATTTGGTGCGGTTCGTGCAGGAGCGCACCGGCAACCGGAAGCTGGCCGAACTGCTGAGGCCGGAAAACAAGGCCGAGCTGAGCAATTGGGCATGGGGACGCCAGTTGGTGGACCTGCTGGCGCAGCTGCCGGTCTACGCATCGGCTCACGAGTGGCTGCGGGTCCTCAAACGCCTTCAGCCGCGGCTGTACTCGATCTCCTCGAGCCCCAAAGAGTGCCCGGGGGAAGTTCACCTGACGGTCTCGCCTGTCCGCTACAACTTCCAGGGCGTCCCCCGCCGCGGGGTGTGTTCGACCTACCTCGCCGATCGTTCCCCCGGCGATCGCGTCGCCGTCTATCTGCAGCCGTCGAGCAACTTCCGGCCCCCCGCCGACCCGGACACCCCGATGATCATGATCGGTCCGGGCACCGGGATCGCACCATTCCGCGGCTTCCTGCAGGAACGCCGCGCGCTGGGCCACACCGCGCCGAACTGGCTGTTCTTCGGCGAACAGCACGCCGCCACCGACTACTACTACCGCGACGAGATCGAACAGATGCGGGCCGACGGGGTGCTCACCGAGCTGGACCTGGCGTTCTCGCGCGACCAGCGCGACAAGATCTACGTGCAGCACCTGATGCGCCAGCGCGGGGACCAGCTGTGGCGCTGGCTGCAAGACGGCGCGCAGCTGTACGTCTGCGGCAACGCCGACCCGATGGCCAAGGACGTCGACCGCGCGCTCTGCGAAATCGCCGCCCAACACGGCAACCTCGACCCGGAGGCGGCGCGGGAATACGTGCGAGCGCTGAGCGCCGACAAGCGCTACCACCGCGACGTGTACTAGGCGCTTGACCCGTAATACGACGGAAACGTCGCACACCCGCCGCTGAAACATCGCTGCCGCACCATTCACTCATTAGGTCGCGCACCCGAAGGAGTGACGTAGCGTGGCTCGGGAGTGTGAAGGGCCGGATCGGCTCATGAAGGAAGTCTGCCCGCGGCGGTGCCGGCTGCATCCCGACGGCAGAGCCTCGGCGCCAGGCCAAGTCGATTGGGCGGGGCTACCCGTCAACCTGGACATGGCGTTCTCCCGCCTGCAGCGCGACAAAGTCTATGTGCAGCACGTCAAGCGCAAACAGGGCAGCCAGCTATCGCGGTGGGCGCACGACGGCGCGCAGCCCTGCGTCTGTGAGACCGCCGAAGACGGGGTCCGGGCCCCCGACGCGGCCGAGGCCATCCCAGGTCGGTAGCGGCGAACGCTAATCGATACGTGTCCAGCCGCGCCGGGCATCGCTCGCGGCCAAGGCGTCCCCCAGGGTCCACACCGCCGCTCCCAGCAGGGCAAGGTCTTTGATGAGGAAGGCGCCCGTGTCGGTCAGGACGGGAATCGCGTCCGTTTGACCGTCCACCACACCCGGCGTCGTGAACAGGAAGCTCACCGTAAACAGGAACAAACCGATGGCCATTCCGCTGCCGACCGCGGACACCCGCGGCACAAGCGGTTTGAGCGCGATGAGGACGGCCGCGGCGATTTCGATGACCCCGATCATCATCGAGACCATCCGGACGCCGAGCATCTCGTAAATCCATCCCGTCATCGGTTGGTTTGCGACCAGCGGCACGATGCTGTTGGCCTCTGCGGCAGTGAATTTCGCCGCGCCTATCCATAGCAGCGGAGCGATCAGGCCGCAACGGAGGATCACTCCGCCACACCGGGTGAACCGCGCGGCCACCGATCTTCGTCGACCCGACAGTGTCGTCGACATAGCGGAACCCATCAAACGCCTCCCGATTGGCCGGGGCGACTGATCGAGGCTTCGGGCCAGGAGCCGTCGGCCCTCGTCGATGAACCTTCGATGCGCGTAATAGCCGAACAGGTCGGCGACATTGTTGCCGTTGGGCGCGACGACGACTTCGAGGGTGCGGCAGCCGCGCGATCGGGCCCACTCGGCGCTGTCGTCGATGAGAGCGGTCGCGACTCCCGCCTGTCGATGATCCCGCTCGACGAACAGGTCTTCGAGTTCGGCAACAGCGCCTTGCTCGAGCCCGAAACTCAGGGTGGTGATGGCGAAGCCGACGATCGCGTGCTGCCGGCCGGCGATCGCGACTCGCGCGGCGCGCGTGCGGATCAGAACGGCCAAATTGTCGCGAAGCTCCGAAACCGGCGTGTTGAATCCGTCCTCGAGGTAGAACGCGGTAGCCAAGTCCAAGACCCGGGCCAAGTCCGCTCGCCGGGCCGTGCGGATTTCAACGCCGCCCCGCGATTTCGTCAGCGTCCGGACCGATCACGCGCGCCGGCCTGGGCGGTGGATGCGACCGCGGCCAGGATTTCCTCGATCGGCGCGATGTCAGCCGCGGTCCTGCTTTGATGCGCGTACACGACGCGCGCATCGCGGTCGACCACGAAGGTGCCGCGGCCCTGCAGGAAGCCCGAATTAGCCTTGCCCACACGGCTTCCCGACCGCAGGGCGTTGATCAATTTCCTGGGCGAGAAGACGGCGTAGCGGACGGCCGAAAAGCGCTCGACGTCCGCGGCGGCCTCCAGCTCGCGGTTGAAATCGCTGACGCACTGGAAGGGTATGCCCCGCTCGGTACACGCGTGCGAAATCGTGTCGACGTCCTCGCGGTAGACGAGCACGACGTGCGCCCCCGCGGCATCGAATTGGTCCTTTACCGAGGCGAGCTCGCGGGCGGCCTGTTGGCAGAACGGGCACCACAACCGGTGGAAGGCCACCACCAGCGGACCGGTGGACAGCAGGGTCGACCACGCCAGGGGCCCATCGGTGGTGTCCACGGCGATATTGACGGGAAATCTCATCCCCACGGCAAGGCTCACGGCATGTCCCTTCCTGGCGCGACTGTACTTCATAGTACAGTATCTGTACCGTTTGATACAATGGCCGGGTGATTTCGAAACCGACAACCGATCGGGGACGGGCGACGGTAGGCCGCATTTTGGAAGCCGCATGCCTGCTTTTCGACAGGCAGGGCGTGCGCGCGACGACGCTCGACGAGATCGGGGCCGCCGCGGGAGTAGGTCGCGGTCAGCTGTACCACTTCTTCGCCGACAAGGCCGACCTGGTGACCGATGTGGTCGGTTACCAAGTGGACCGGGTGATCTCGGCGATCCAGCCCCCTTTCGACACGATGTCAACCGCCGACGATGTGCGCGCCTGGTGCGAGGACGCCACCCGGCAATCGGCGTCCCCGACCGATCCCGTCCGCTGCCCGATCGGCTCCTTGGTGTATCAGCTCGACGCCGACGCGGTGGCCGCCCGCGCGGCGCTGCGGGCGGGGTTCGCCCGCTGGGAAGAGATCTTTGCCGAGGGATTGCGCCGAGTGGCAGACAACGGCGAACTCCAGGCCGGTACCGACCCTTCGGTGCTCGCCGCCGGTCTGCTTGCCGCTTATCAGGGTGGACTGCTGCTTGCCGACGTCGGCGGTAACGTCGAACCCTTGCGCCGCGCGCTGCAGACGGTGACAGACGCGGCGTTGATTCCGCCTGCAAAAGCTCGGCGGCGCTTGACGACTCATGCCAAGGCGTCACGTGTCGCGAAGGCCACGGGCGGGTAGTCGACCGGCACTTCGCTCAGATGGTGCAGGTAGTTGCTCAGCGTCGTCGATAGTGCGTGACCGACAAGTTCGACGATGTCGGCGTCGTGCCAGCCGGCGGCGCGCACGGCGGCAAGGTCCTCCTCGTCGAGATGTCCGCGGGCGCGGACGAGCTGCTGTACAAAGCGCAGCGCGGCGGCGATCTTGGGATCGGACGCGTGTGCCGTGCGGGCGGCTGAAATGTCCTCGGCAGCAAGCCCGTAAGCGCGCGCCGCGGCGCTATGGGCCGCAAGGCAATAGGCGCAGCGGTTCTCGTGCGACACCGCGATCGCGAGCTGCTCAGCCACCGCCCGCGAAAAGGCTCCTTCGCTGAGCGCGGCGTCGAAAGCCAGCACCGCTTGCGTCATGGGTAGCGACAACGCAAGTACCGCACCGAGATTGGGCACCCTCCCCCAGTTTCGGTTGATCGCCGCCCGCGCCTGCAGCTGATCGGGCCTCGAGGTGGACGACTCGGCGGTGGTGATGCGCGACATCTGCGGCTCCTCGGTTTGAACGTTTTGAGTGTCTGTACTCTGTAGTACATTTACTGTACTTTAAAGTCCAGACCTCAGGCAAGGAGGTACCCGCGTTGCCTACCCCACCGACCTGTGCGGGTCGCGCCACCGTCGGGTGGCGGTTCGCGCACCGCGGCGAGGTCGGCGTCGCCGCTGCCGCGGTTGCGTTTGGAATAGGCAGCGCGCTGACCGTGCTGGCGCTGCGTGGCCTGACCCCCGCCGACATGCTGGTCGTCGAATTGGGCGGAGCAACGCTCGTCTTCATGCCCGTCGCGCTCGTCACGGGCCAACTCCAGACCCGTGGCGCCGTGCGCGCGATGGCCCAAGGCGTCATGTTGCCGGGCCTGACCTGGCTGTTGGAGAACCTGGGCCTGGCGCGCACCACCGCGACGAGCGGATCGCTGCTGCTCGGGACCGAGACCCTCATGACCGTTGCGCTCGCGGTGCTCGTGCTGCGCGAGCGTCTCGGCGTACCCGGCGTCGTCGCACTGGTTTTCGGCCTCGCCGGCACCGGCCTGGTATCGCTGACCGCCGGAGAAACGGACGCCGTCGGGGATCAAACCATCGGGAACCTCCTCGTGATCGCGGCGGTGGCGTGCGGCGCGGTCTACGTCATCTGGTCAAGGCGCACGGCCCGCTCCCCCATGGCGGCACTCGGTCTCACCGCCTGGCAATTCGCCGGATCCACCCTCGCCGTCAGTCCTTTCGTGGCGCTTTCGTGGGCCACCCAGCGCAGCCACTTCACCACTGCGGGACCCGCGCATCTGCTTGCCGCCATCGCGGTGCTCGGCTCTACGATCGCGGCCATGGCCGCGTTCAACCGAAGCATCTCGTCGGTCAGCGCCTCACGAGCCGGGCTGATGTTGAGCCTGCAACCCGTCGCCGGAGCAGTCACCGCCGTGATGGTGCTCGGCGAGCCGCCGCACGCACACACCGCGATCGGGGGGACCCTGATCGTGCTCGGTCTGGTCGTGCTTGCCGGCGCCACTCCCAACGGCGACGACACCAGCACGGGCGCGGCCAGGCAAAGTTCTTAATCCGCAACCTCCTTCAGGATGCGTTCACCGCGATCGGCGCTACGGTGTTGTGATGAGCGATCCCCACACGCCGCGTATCCCACCGGCGCTGGCCGCGCCGAGCCTGAACCGCGGCGTGGGATTCACCCACGAGCAGCGCCGACGCCTGGGACTGACCGGCCGGCTCCCGTCCGCGGTGCTCACCCTCGACGAGCAGGCCGACCGCGTTTGGCATCAACTGCAAAGCCTCGGTACGGATTTGGGCCGCAACCTGCTTCTCGAGCAGCTGCACTACCGGCACGAACTGCTGTACTTCAAGGTGCTGGAAGACCACCTGCCCGAGCTGATGCCCGTGGTGTACACGCCCACCGTCGGTGAAGCCATTCAACGCTTCTCCGATGAATACCGCGGGCAGCGCGGGCTCTTCCTGAGCATCGACGAGCCGCACGAGATCGCCGAGGCCTTCGAGACTTTCGGCTTGGGACCCGACGATGTCGACCTGATCGTGTGCACCGACGCCGAGGCGATCCTTGGCATCGGTGACTGGGGCGTCGGTGGCATCCAGATCGCCGTCGGCAAGCTTGCGCTCTACACCGCGGGCGGCGGGATCGATCCGCGCCGCTGCATCGCGGTGTCGCTCGACGTGGGCACCGACAACGAACAGCTGTTGCAGGACCCGTTCTACCTGGGCAACCGCCACGCCCGGCGCCGCGGCCAGGAGTACGACGCCTTCATCAAGCGCTACATCGAGACCGCGCACGGGCTGTTTCCGCACGCGATCCTGCATTTCGAAGACTTCGGGCCGCTCAACGCCCGGAACATTCTGAAAACCTACGGCGACGAGTACTGCATCTTCAACGACGACATCCAGGGCACCGGCGCGGTGGTGGTCGCCGCCGTGTACGGCGGATGCCACGTCACAGGCATCCCGCTGCGCGAGCAGAAGACGATCGTTTTCGGAGCCGGCACCGCGGGGATCGGTGTGGCGGATCAGATCCGTGACGCGATGGTCGCCGACGGCGCGACGGTCGATCAGGCGGCGTCGCAGATCTGGCCGATCGACAAGCAGGGCCTGCTCTTCGACGACATGGACGACCTTCGCGATTTTCAGGTGCCCTACGCCAAGAACCGTCGGCAACTCGGGGTGGGTGCCGGCGACCGGGTGGGATTGGTCGACGCGATCAAGCTCGCGTCGCCGACCATCCTGCTGGGCTCCTCAACGGTATTCGGGGCGTTCACCCAGAAGGTCGTCGACGCGATGACCGCATCCTGCGAACGCCCGATGATCTTCCCGCTATCCAACCCGACCTCCCGCATGGAGGCCATGCCGGCCGACTTGCTGGAGTGGTCCAGCGGCAAGGCGCTGATCACCACCGGCACCCCGGTCGCCCCCGTCGAATTCGACGGCGTCACCTATACCATCGGCCAGGCCAACAACGTGCTGGTCTTCCCGGGCATCGGGCTGGGCGTCATCGTCTCCCGAGCCCGGACCGTCACCCCCGGCATGCTTCAGGCGGCGGCGAAAGCCATTGTGCACCAGGCCTGCCCGACGAACGTCGGCGATTCCCTGTTGCCCGACGTGCAGAACCTGCGCCAGATCTCGACGGCGGTCGCCGAGGCCGTCTATCACGCCGCCGTGGAGGACGGGGTTGCCACGAAGACGCATGCGGACGTCGCCCAAGCCGTCGCCGACACGATGTGGGCGCCCGTCTACGACTAGGGCCCCGGCGTGCTGCGCCGCCCTCGCTGCCGAATGCGGCAGCAAACGGGCACATTAGGGGGATGTCCTATAGTTGGGGCTATGCAACAGGCCACCCAGCCGCGCCTCGTCCTTACGCGCCGCCCCGCCGTGGATTCTTGTTGTTGTGGTTGTTGTTGAGTCCCTGACGCCTTCCGACGCTCAACGAGACCTCGCGCTTTCCCCGGATGTGGACGATAAGAGCGATCGAATGCGTACCGACCTGAACCGAGACCGCTAAGGAAGCTTCATGAGCATCGCCGATGACGTCACACAGCTGATCGGAAACACGCCGCTGGTGCGGCTGCGCCGGGTCACCGAAGGCGCCGTCGCCGACGTCGTCGCCAAGCTCGAATCCTTCAACCCGGCAAACAGCGTGAAGGACCGGATCGGGGTGGCCATGCTGGACGCGGCCGAAAAGGCCGGCCTGATCAAGCCCGACACGATCATCCTCGAGCCGACGAGCGGAAATACCGGCATCGCGCTGGCAATGGTGTGCGCGGCACGCGGCTACCGATGCGTGCTGACCATGCCGGAGACCATGAGCATCGAGCGGCGGATGCTGCTGCGCGCCTACGGCGCCGAACTGGTCCTCACCCCCGGACCGGACGGCATGCCGGGCGCCATCGCCAAGGCCGAGGAGCTGGCCAAGACCGACCAGCGGTATTTCGTGCCCCAGCAGTTCGAGAACCCGGCGAACCCGGCGATCCACCGGGCGACGACCGCCGAGGAGGTGTGGCGCGACACCGACGGCAAGGTCGACATCTTCGTGTCCGGGATCGGCACCGGCGGCACCATCACCGGCGTCGCCCAGGTCATCAAGGAACGCAAGCCGTCGGCGCAGTTCATCGCGGTGGAGCCGGCCGCGTCGCCCGTGCTGTCCGGCGGGCAGAAGGGACCCCACCCGATCCAGGGCATCGGCGCCGGGTTCATCCCGCCGGTCCTCGACATGGACCTGGTCGACGAGGTCATCACCGTCGGCAACGAGGATTCGCTCAACCTGGCGCGGCGCCTGGCCGCGGAAGAGGGCCTGCTGGTGGGCATCTCCTCGGGCGCGGCCGCGGTGGCCGCCCTGCAGGTGGCGCGCCGGCCGGAGAACGCCGGCAAGCTCGTCGTCGTCATCCTCCCCGACTTCGGCGAGCGGTACCTGAGCACACCGCTGTTCGCCGACGTGGCGGATTGACCATGCTCGCAGCCATGCGGCGAGACATCCGGGCGGCCAGGGAGCGCGATCCGGCCGCCCCGACCACGCTGCAGGTCATCTTCGCCTACCCGGGCGTGCACGCGATCTGGGGCCACCGGATCAGCCACTGGCTGTGGAACCGCGGCGCGCGGCTGGCCGCGCGGACGCTCGGCGAGTTCACCCGCATCTTCACCGGCGTCGACGTCCACCCGGGGGCCGTCCTGGGCCCCGGCCTTTTCATCGACCACGCGACCGGCGTGGTGATCGGGGAGACAGCCGAGGTGGGCGAGGACGTCACCCTGTATCACGGCGTCACCCTCGGGGGCAGCGGCGCGGAAACCGGCAAACGGCACCCGACCGTCGGTGACCGCGTGATCATCGGCGCCGGCGCCAAGGTCCTGGGCGCGATCAAGGTCGGCGACGACAGCCGGATCGGCGCCAACGCCGTGGTGGTCAAGCCGGTGCCTTCTGGCTCCGTGGTCATCGGGGTGCCCGGACAGGTCATCAGCCGCGCCGGCCGGGGTACCCCCGACGACTCGATGATGCCCGACCTGGTGGGTGTCAGCCTGCAGTCCTTGCTCACCAGGGTGGCCAAGCTGGAGGCGTTGAACGACGGCCCGCAGAATGGCCGCGTGATCCGCCCGCCCGAGGCCGGGGTGTGGCACGGCGAGGACTTCTCAATCTGAGTCCGGCGATGCCCGGTGGGCAAGGGTTAAATCCCTTGCGAGCCAATTAGAAATGTCACACGGCTACCGGGCAGCCATGCCATATATTGGATCCATGCCGCGGGGCGACGCGAAACGTGGCGTCGCCCAATCACTTTCAGCTGAGGATTCTATTCAGTTGCGCGGCAATACGATTCATTCAGGGGGCACAGATGACCGAAAGCCTGGCGAGCCAGCGACACCTCGATGAAAGCCGACTGCAGGCCAGTCGAGCTCTCGACACGGCGGTGGGGATTCTCGTCGGGTGGCGCAGGTGCGGCACTCACGCCGCATTTCGGGAGCTGCTCCGCGCCAGCGAACGACACCAGGTACCGCTGTTCAGGCTGGCCTCCGCGCTGGTGGCCCTGGCCAGCGGAGAAGCCGAAGCCGAGACCGGCGCCGCCCGGCTGGCCGCGGAACAGGAATGGGGCCTGAACTACCTGCTGTGACCCGCGGGGTCGTTGGGGTGCGGGGTCAGCGGGTCACCTCATCGGTGCGCCAGATGCGCAGCGGCATCGAGGCGAGCACCCGCTCGAGCTCCCCCGCGTCGGCCGCGGCGAACAGGCCCAGAGTGCGCCATTCGCCCGGACGTCGTCGACCGTGTCCGGCGGCGTTCCATCCGGGACGTGCGTGGTCATCGTGACCAGGAATTCCATGAGCCCTCCTGCGAGGAACTGAAAGTTCCATGGCCGTGGCGGCCAGAGCGTAGACGACTGGGGCTCAACCTCGCTCCCCCGGGTGGACTCGAACCACCAACCCTTCGGTTAACAGCCGAATGCTCTGCCAATTGAGCTACAGGGGACTAAACCGATCGCCGGACGACTCTAGCGTACTGGCACGACCGCGCCCAACTAGGCGGCAGGTGTCCTACCCGCCGCCGCGCGGCCGCCGCCGAAGGTGAGGCAGGATGGAGCCATCGATCGTCGGGAGGAACGCTTTGATCCGGTATGTCGTGGTGCTTGGACTGGGTTATGTGCTGGGCTCGAAGGCCGGACGTCGCCGATACGAGCAGCTCGTCGGCACCTATCGCGCGCTGACCAGCAGCCCCGTGGCCAAGTCCATGATCGAGGGCGGACGCCGCAAGATCGCGAACCGGATCTCGCCCGACGCCGGCTTTGTCACCCTGACCGAGATCGACGAGCAGACGGCCGTCGTGGAACGCGGCGCGGAACGACCGGCGGATCCCGCCCTCACACCGTCAGATCGTCGCCGCTAGCCTGCTCCAGCAGGCTGCGCCGATAGGCCTCCATCGCGACCAGGTCGCCGAACAGCGCGTGGTACTCGTCGCCCTGCTCGATGGGCGACATGCGCTGCAGTTTGGACTTCACCTCGGCGATCTGCCGGCCCATCCAGACCTCCTGCAGGCGCGCGAGCACCCCGCCGATGTAGCGGGGCAGCTTCTCCTCATCGACCTGGATGGCCTCCACCCCCAGCTCGCTGATCAGGCTCCCGGTCAGGGCCGACGTGGTCTGCTGGCGCACCGCCTCGAGCCACTCCGCCCCGGTGACACCGGTCGAGGTGCCGCCCGCGGACTCGATGGCCGCCCGGACGGCCGCGTAGCCGGGGTGCGTGAAGCTCTCCACGGTCAGCGTGTCGAACACCGGGCCCGCCAGGGCCGGGTACTGTAACGCCGACTTGAGGGCCTCGCGCTGGGCCCACAGGGTCGGGTCGCGCGGGTTGGGTCGCGCGGCCGCAGGTTCGGCCGGAGCCGCGGCGGCCGGCTGCTGCCCAGCGCGACGGGCGGGCTTGGCGCCGGCCCGGTCGACGGCGTCGGACCTTTTTCCCTCGCCCCGCACCCGCTCGATGACTTGCGCGACGTCGTCCCAGCCGACCCAGCCGGCGAGCTGGCGGGCATACTCGTCGCGCAGCGTGGGGTCCTTGATCTGACCGACCATAGGCACGCAGCGGCGCAGCGCGGCGACCCTGCCCTCGGCGCTGTCCAGGTCCATCTCGGCGATCGCGGTGCGAATGGCGAACTCGAACAACGGGGTTCGCCGGGCCACCAGGTCGCGCAGCGCGCCGTCGCCGGACTTCAGGCGCAGGTCGCACGGGTCCATTCCGTCCGGCGCGACGGCGACGAAGGACTGCCCGGCCAGGTTCTGCTCACCGCCGAATGCCTTCAGCGCGGCGGCGCGGCCGGCCGCGTCGCCGTCGAAGACGTAGATCAATTCCCCGCGAAAGAAGCTGTCGTCCATCATCAATCTGCGCAGCATGGCCAGGTGCTCGTCGCCGAACGCGGTGCCGCAGGAGGCGACGGCGGTGGTGACGCCGGCCAGGTGCATCGCCATCACGTCGGTGTAGCCCTCGACGACGACGGCCTGGTGCCCCTTGGCGATGTCGCGCTTGGCCAGGTCGATGCCGAACATCACCGACGACTTCTTGTACAGCTGCGTCTCGGGCGTGTTGATGTACTTGGCTTCCATCGGGTCGTCGTCGAACAGGCGTCGCGCCCCGAACCCGATCACCTCGCCGGCCGCGGTGCGGATGGGCCACAACAGCCTCCGGTGGAAGCGATCCATCGGGCCGCGGCGCCCCTCCCGCGACAGGCCGGCCGCCTCCAGCTCCTTGAACTCAAAGCCCTTGCGCTGCAGGTGTTTTGTCAGCGAGTCCCACCCCGACGGGGCGAACCCGCAGCCGAAATGACGCGCCGCCGCGGCGTCGAAGTTGCGCTCAGTCAGGTATTGGCGGGCCGGTGCCGCCTCGTCGGATTCCAGCGCCGCCGCGTAGAACTCGGCGGCGGCCGCGTTGGCCGCTACCAGCCTGCTGCGGCTGCCCCGATCGCGCTGCACGTTGGTGGCGGCGGCGCCGGTGTAGGTGATGGTGTGGCCGATCCGGTCGGCGAGCAGTTCGACCGCCTCGACGAAGCTGACGTGTTCGATCTTCTGGACGAACGCGTACACGTCGCCGCCCTCGCCGCACCCGAAGCAGTGGAAGTGGCCGTGGTTCGGGCGGACGTGGAACGACGGCGACTTCTCGTTGTGGAACGGGCACAGGCCCTTGAGCGAGTCGGCGCCAGCGCGCTTGAGCTGGACGTAGTCGCCGACGACATCTTCGATGCGGGCCCGTTCGCGGATGGCGGCGATATCGCGATCAGAGATCCGGCCGGCCATCGGCCCAGTCTAAGACGCCGGCCCGGATCAGCTTGCCGGCCCGATGACGCCGCACGCGATCCGGTCCATCGCCTGGTCGGTGTTCTGGGCGCCGTGGATCATCAACGCGGTCTTGTCACCGGCCAGCAGCTGGTCCCTGGTGAACGCGTCGCTGGTGGTGACCAGGTACGCCGAACCGTCCTGGCGCACTTCGAGCATGGTCAGGTCACCGCTCTCGGGCATCCCGGAGTGTCCGGGCGCCTGGAAATGCCCGCCGGCGGACAGGAAGTTTCCGGGCGGGCCGCCAGTCGGGGCGACCGAATTCGGCTCGCACTTGCCGACCGCGTGGATGTGCATGTCGTGGAAGCCGGGCGCGAGGATGCCGCCGGCGACCGTCTTGACGGTGACGGTGGCGTAGCCGTTGCTGAAGTCGAAGGTCGCCGTGGCGACGTCCTTGCCGTCGGCCGCCTTCAGTTGCGCAGTCAGCGATCCGGCGGCGGGCGCCGGGCCCGGCGCGGCCGACGACGAACCGGTTTGGACCGGGGGCGTGGTGCCGGTCTGGCTGGTCGCGTGCTGGGGCGAACTGCAGGCGTTCAGGGCCACGACGGGGAGCGACAGCAAGGCGGCGGCAACGGCGCTGAGTTTGGTCATGCCGGTAACGCTATCCGGTCGCCTGACGGGCGTCGATCCGCTCCAGCCGACCCTCGGTGTAGGAGGCGACCTGGTCGACGACGACCCGGAGGCGGGCGCCGTCGTCGGCCGCGGTGGTGAACGCCGCGGCGAAGACGGGGTCGAGCGATCCGGGCGCCCCGGAGTACAGCCATTGCGCCACCCGGTGGATGCGTTCGCGCTGCCGGGCCTGGGTTTCCAGGTGCCGGGGGTCCGACATGATGAACTGCAGCGCCAGGATTTTCAGCAGGGCGACCTCGGCACGCACCAGGTCGGGCACCTGCAGGTCGGCCTGGTAGCGCACCAGTGGCCCCGGGCCGGCCGCGGCACGCGTGGTCGCAATGGCGGCCGAGGCGAATCGGCCCACCAATTCACTGGTCAATTGCTTGAGAGCCACCGCCGCGGCCAGCGTGGCGTCGTACTTGCCGACGGCGGCGACCACGGGCAGGCCCGACAACCGTCGCGCGGCGGCCATGAAGTCGTCGGCGCTCACCCGGGAGAATTCGCTCTCCCCCAGCTTGGCCAGCGCGGCCGCCTCGTCGTCGTCGGCGAGCACACGTAGATCGATGCGCTGGGAGACGACGCCGTCCTCCACGTCGTGCACCGAATATGCGACGTCGTCGGCCCAGTCCATCACCTGGGCCTCCAGGCACGTCCGGTCCGGCGGCGCCCCCTGGCGAACCCACGCGGCGGCCTCGCGGTCCTCGTCGTAGAAGCCGAACTTTCTTCCCGGCCCCCGACCGCGGGTCCACGGGTATTTGGTGACCGCGTCCAGGGACGCCCGGGTCAGGTTCAGTCCCGCGCTATTGCCTTGCGCGTCAAGAATTTTGGGTTCAAGGGTGGTCAAGATCCGGAAATTCTGGGCGTTGCCCTCGAAGCCGCCGTTGTCGGCCGCGAACTCGTCGAGCGCGCGTTCCCCGTTGTGGCCGTAGGGCGGATGCCCGATGTCGTGGGCCAGACCGGCCAGTTCGACGAGGTCGAGGTCGCAGCTCAGCCCCACCGCCATCCCCCGCCCGATCTGGGCCACCTCCAGCGAGTGGGTCAACCGGGTGCGGGGGGTGTCACCCTCGCGGGGTCCGACCACCTGCGTCTTGTCGGCCAGGCGGCGCAGAGCGGCGCTGTGCAGCACCCGGGCGCGGTCCCGGGCGAAGTCGGTGCGGTGCTGACCTTCCGTGCCCGGCAGGCCCGCCGTCTTCGCCGCTTCGCGCACCCGCCGCTGACGGTCGAAGTCGTCGTAGGGGTCGTGCTGATGCGTACTCACCGCCGCACAGTCTGCCAGGGAATGCGGGCTAGATTGACTCATGCGCTCTGCTCGGCTGCTCGGCGTGATCCTGACGATCCTCACGGGTCTCGGGGCCGGGCTGCTGCTGGCACCGGCCGCCGGCGCGCACCCGCCGTTTCGGCTGCCGGATCAGGTCACCGACAACGCGAACGCGCTGCCGGATTCCGGCCGCGCCGCGGTGACGTCGGCCGTCGACAAGCTCTACGCCGATCGCCACATTCGGCTGTGGGTGGTCTACGTGGACGACTTCTCCGGGGAGAACGCGGAAAACTGGGCCAGGCGCACCCGTAGCGCCAGCGACCTGGGTGACTACGACGCGCTGCTGGCCGTCGCCACCACCGGACGGGCGTACGCCTTCTTCGTCCCCTCGGCGATCACGAGCGTCAGCGCGGGTCAGGTTGATTCGCTGCGGCGCACCAAGATCGAACCCGCGCTGCGGGACGGCGACTGGAGCGGCGCCGCGGTCGCGGCGGCGAACGGGCTCGACACGACGCCGTCGTCGTCGGGTCGCCTAGTCCTGCTGGTCGCGCTGGGCGTCGTGGCCGCCGCCGTGGTGGCCCTGCTGGTCGTGATGCGCTATCGCCGCGGGCGACGGCGCGCCGCCGAGTTGGCCGCGGCGCGACGCGTCGATCCCACCGATCCCAACGCGCTGGCCGCGGTGCCGCTGACGGCCCTCGACGACCTGTCCCGCTCGATGGTGGTGGAGGTCGACAACGCGGTGCGCACCAGCGCCAACGAGTTGACACTGGCGATCGACGAGTTCGGCGAGCAGCGGACCCAACCCTTCATCCACGCGGTGAGCAACGCCAAAGCCGCTCTGTCGCAAGCCTTTACCATGCGCCAGCAGCTGGACGACAGCACGCCCGAGACACCCGCGCAGCGCCGGGAGATGCTGACACGGGTGATCGTCTCGGCGGCGCGCGCCAACCGCGAACTCGAATCACAACGGGAGGCGTTCGAACAGCTGCGGGTTTTGGTGGTCAACGCGCCGTCGCGGTTGGACGCCCTGACCCAGCAATATGTCGACCTCACGGCCCGCATCGCCCCCGCCGAGCAGCGGCTGGCCGAGCTGCGCAAGGAATTCGACGCCGCGGCGCTGACTTCGGTGTCCGGCAACATCGCGAGCACCAAGGGGAGGCTGGCGTTCGCGGACCGCAACATCGACTCCGCCCGCGATCTGGCCGGCGTCCAGGGCGGACAGCAGGCCGCGTTGGTCGACGCGATCCATGCCGCCGAGGCCGCACTCGGACAGGCCCGCGCGCTGCTGGATGCGATCGACAACGCGGCAACCGACATCAGGCACGCCGTCGCCGCCTTGCCCGCGGTCATCGGCGAGATCCAAGCGGGCATCAAGCGCGCCGACGAACAGCTGCAGAAGGCGCGCGGCACCTCGGCGGGCCGCGCCGCCGACCTCACCGCCGCGCGCGACGAGGCGGCCGCGGCCATCATGGGCGCCCGCGGCGGTGGCGCCGCGGATCCCCTCGGCACGTTCGCCCGGATGACGAAGGCCGACGCCGCCCTCGATCGGGCCCTGGCCGCCGTCGCCCAGGAGCAGGCGACCGCCGAGCGGCTCGAGCGTTCCTTCGAGCAGGCCGCGTTCACGGCCCAGGCGCGGGTGCGCGGCGTCTCCGAGTACATCGACACCCGTCGGGGCAGCATCGGAGCCGAGGCCCGGACCCGGCTCGCCGAGGCCAAACGACACCTGCGGGCCGCCCAGGACAAGCGGTCGACCAACCCGTCCGAGGCGATTGCCCACGCCAACGCGGCGTCGACGCTGGCCGCCACCGCCCAGGCGCTCGCGAACGCGGACGTGCAGCAGGCCCAACGCTTCTATGCCCGCCGCGGCAGCAGCGACACCGGCGCCATGATCGGCGGGATCATCATCGGCGACCTGCTCAGCGCGGGCATGCGGGGCGGGTTCGGCGGGTGGAGCCCCGCCTCCTTCGGCGGCGGTCCGAGCGCCTCGGGCTCGTGGGGTGGCTCCTCCGGCGGCGGCCTCATGGGTGGCGGCGGGCGGTTCTGAGACCCGGCGGACAAAGAACGGGGCCGCACACCGATCGGTGTGCGGCCCCGCCTTGAAACGTTGCGATCAGGCCCAGCTGGACCCGACGGCGCTGTCCGTGCTGGACATGTTGCTGCCCGCCGACTGCACCTTCTGGCCGTGAGCGTTGGCCTGCTCGTAGATCACCTGGAAGTTGCGACCCAACTGGGTGATGAACTCCTGGCAGGCCACCGAACCGGCGCCACCCCAGAAGTCACCAGCGGCCAGCACATCACGAACGATGGCCTGGTGCTCGGCTTCCAACGACGCGGCCTGGGCGCGAATCGTCGCACCATGGGCATCCACATCGCCAAACTGGTAATTGATGGTCATGTTTTCCTCCTGAAATAAAAGTGTGGGGGCTAGCTGCCGAGGATTTGCTGCGAGGCCTGCTCTTGCTGCTCGTAGTTGTTCGCGTCGCGGATCAGCCCGTCACGCACACCGTGCAGCATGTTCACGATGTTGCGGAACGCCTGATTCATCTGACCCATGGTGTCGTAGGACGTCGCCTGCGCCTGGCCACTCCAGCCCGCACCGGCGATGTTCATCGACGACGCCCACATCTTGCGGGCCTCATCCTCAACGGTCTGCGCGTGGACCTCAAACCGGCCCGCCATCGCCCGCATCTCATGCGGGTCAGTCATAAAGCGTGTTGCCATGTTGCCTTTTCTCCTTCTGGATGAATTTCTTGCCTTGTGATACAGGTTGACCGTCGTAACTGGCTGTTACGCGGCATTGAAGCCGATGGCGGGATACTCCCTCTCTCTCAGCCGGCTGCTGGAGAAGTCGGTATCACGCCGGTAGTCCGCGGCAAGTCGAAGCGAGGTTCCGCCTCGCCCTGCCACTCGCTCCATTCGGCCCATTCGTTCCACTCGTCCATGCCCTCTGCCGCGGCCTCGGGGTTCAGCCCGTCGGTCGCGTTATTGCCGGCATCGGCGCCCTCTTCCGGCTCCGGTGCCCAATGGTCGTAATCATCCGGCGGCACGGCTACACCCCACTTGAGGGGAACCGATAGGCCGCCGAGCATGCCGGACTCACCACGCTTCGCCGCTACTGCATCGTCCGGCAGCGGCGAACCAAGAGGCAATAGCACGCTGCCCCCTTCCTCAGCCGTCTCCGTACTTTTCTCACCCGGTGGTGAGAAATCCATCACCGAGTACTTCGCATCGTAAGTCAATCCGAAGCACAATGCCCGAGTTTGATGGATTTCGCCCGTTTTAGAACAAGTGCGCGAACATCGGTGCGCCGGCGGCCGGATCCAGACCGGAGCGGGCGCCGGCATCGCACCCCGCCGGCCGCCCCGGAAGTCGTTGCCACGCAACATTTTCCGTGACGGACAGCGTTGCCGGCGGGCCGCCCGGGGCGCACCGGCTCGCACCCGGGCGGTTTCCGGCGTGGAATTCGTTTGCGGGTATGGCACCCGGCAAGGGATTGACGGCCTTACGGTGGGCCCCAAAACGCGTTGGGAACGCATTGCGGCGGGTTTAGGCGTGCCACCTCGGGAAAAAATCGGTCGACCGCCGGTAAACATGCCGAAGGCGCGGGCGACACCCTTTCCCCCCGGGTGTCGCCCGCGCCCTTGGTGGCTGATTAGGACCAGCTAGACGCCGATTCCGGTGGCCTATCCGACGCCGGTTCGGGGTACCACGCTGGGCCGCGACTGGATCACGTGCGTCGGGCTGGCCCCACCGCGGCCCATCATGCCGCCGGGCATGCCCCCGGCACCCATGCCGCCGCCCATCGGCATCGGCATCATCGGCATGCCGCCGCCCATCGGCGCGCCCGCCGCCGCGGCCGCCGCGCCGGGCATCTCGCTGCCCAGGCCTGACATCGCTGCGCTGACCATCCGCGCCGGGGCCGACCCCTGCCAGTTCGGGGGCACCGACATCGCCCCGACCAGCCGCGCCTTGCCGAGACCCGCCTCGGCGCCACCCAGGCCGCCGATCCCGCCGAGGCCCTTGCCCATGCCCGCGGGAGCGGCGCTGCTGACAAACTTCGCCGGGTCGACGGCCGCACCCGTCGCGCCCGCCAGCGCGGCCGCGTTCGAGCCGCCCATTCCCGCCTGGGCCGCCATCATGATCGGCGACATCATCATGCTGACCGGCATCATGCCGACCTGCGCGACCGTCGACAGCGACGAAATCGGCGCCGCGGAGGCCAGCGACGACGCGGTACTCACCGCCGACGAGACCGTTGACACCGCCGACGAAGCCCCAATCGCGCTCCCCACCGCACCCCCCAGGCCGGCGACCTGCGACGCCACGCCGGTGAGCGGTGCGCTCAGCAGCCCCGTCAGGCCCGACAGGTTCACCGGGGGCAGGCTGAACGACGGCAACGCCGCGGCCACGCCCATCGCCCCGCCGTGGTAGCCCACCATGGCGGCCACGTCCTGGGCCCACATCTCCATGTACTCGAACTCGGTCATGAAGATCGCCGGGGTGTTCTGCCCCAGGATGTTCGTTGCGATCAGCGCCATCAGCTGGACACGGTTCGCGGTGACGGCCGGCGTGGGCACCGTCGCCGCCAGCGCGGACTCAAACGCCGTCGCCGCGGTCCGGGCCTGAAGGGCCGCGGTCTCCGCTTGCCCGGCGGCCGCGCTCAGCCAACCCACGTAGGGCGTCGCCGCCGCCGCCATCGACACCGAGGCCGGACCGGCCCACGGCCCGTCGGTCAGCCCGCTGATGACGTTTTGGAACGACGACGCCGCGCCTGCCAAGTCCGTGGCCAGCGAGTCCCAGGCCGATGCCGCCATGAACAGGGGCCCCGACCCCGCGCCGGCGAACATCAGCGCCGAGTTGATCTCCGGGGGAAAGAACGTGAAAGCAGGAACCATCAAAACCCCCACCCATCCGGCCGTACTGACGGCACAGTCCAACGATCAACACACACCATGAGCCGATACTAAGGCCATCGGCCATGAAAAATCCGGGGTTTTACCAAACCCTCAAGGCCGTCGTGGTGCCGAATTCGCCTCGGCGACCCGTCTGCGTAACCGCCGGCGCGATGGGACGCCTCGGGCGCGGGTAACGCGCGATGTGTTACCCGCGCCCTTGGAGGCCGATCAGGCCCAGCTGGACCCGACGGCGCTGTCCGTGCTGGACATGTTGCTGCCCGCCGTCTGCACCTTCTGGCCGTGAGCGTTGGCCTGCTCGTAGATCACCTGGAAGTTGCGACCCAACTGGGTGATGAACTCCTGGCAGGCCACCGAACCGGCGCCACCCCAGAAGTCACCAGCGGCCAGCACATCACGAACGATGGCCTGGTGCTCGGCTTCCAACGAGGCCGCCTGAGCGAGAATGGTCGGGCGCCTAGCAACCCTTGAGGCGCGCCGCCAGGTAGTCGGCGACCGCGCCCATCGCGACGCGGTCCTGCGTCATCTTGTCGCGCTCGCGCACGGTGACGGCGTCGTCGGAGAGCGAGTCGAAATCCACCGTCACGCAGAACGGCGTACCGACCTCGTCCTGGCGCCGGTAGCGGCGTCCGATGGCGCCGGCGTCGTCGAAATCGATGTTCCAGCTCTTGCGCAATTCGGCGGCGAGGTCGCGGGCCTTGGGGCTCAGGTCGGCGTGCCGCGACAGCGGCAGCACCGCGGCCTTGACCGGCGCCAGGCGCGGGTCGAGCCGAAGCACCGTGCGTTTGTCCATGCCGCCCTTGGCGTTGGGGGCCTCGTCCTCGGTGTAGGAGTCGATCAAAAACGCCATGAACGACCGTGTCAGGCCGGCCGCCGGTTCGATGACGTACGGCGTGTATCGGGTGTCCGCGACCTGGTCGTAGAACGACAGGTCGACGCCGGAATGCTTTGCGTGCGTTGACAAGTCGAAATCGGTTCGGTTCGCCACACCTTCCAGCTCACCCCACGGGTTGCCGGCGAAACCGAACTTGTACTCGATGTCGACGGTGCGGTCCGAGTAGTGCGACAACTTCTCCTTGGGGTGCTCGTACAGCCGCAGGTTCTCCGGGTCGATGCCCAGGTCCACATACCAGTCCCGCCGCGTGTCGATCCAATACTGATGCCATTCCCTGGCGGTCGACGGCTCGACGAAGAACTCCATCTCCATCTGTTCGAACTCACGGGTCCGGAAGATGAAGTTGCCGGGCGTGATCTCGTTGCGGAAGCTCTTGCCGATCTGCCCGATGCCGAACGGCGGCTTGCGGCGGGCCGTCGTCACCACGTTGGCGAAGTTGACGAAGATGCCCTGCGCGGTCTCGGGCCGCAGATAGTGCAGCCCCTCCTCGGTCTCGATGGGCCCGAGATAGGTCTTGAGCATCATGTTGAACTCGCGGGGCTCGGTCCATTGGCCCTTGGTGCCGCAGTCCGGGCAGACGATCTCGGTCATCGGCACCGAATCGGGGTCGTCGATCCCCTTCTTCGCCGCGTAGGCCTCCTGCATGTGGTCCTGGCGGTGCCGGTGGTGGCAGTTCAGGCACTCGACCAGCGGGTCGTGGAAGACCTCGACGTGGCCGGAGGCCACCCACACCTGGCGCGGAAGGATGATCGACGAGTCGATCCCGACCACGTCATCGCGCCCGGTGACCACAGCGCGCCACCACTGGCGCTTGATGTTCTCCTTGAGCTCCACGCCCAGCGGCCCGTAATCCCACGCCGACTTAGTGCCGCCGTAGATCTCGCCCGAGGGAAAGACGAAGCCCCGCCGTTTGGCCAGGTTGACTACGGTGTCGATGACGGACGCCACGGGGCAGTGCACTCCCTTTCGAAGATCCGGGCAGACGGGTGGGCGGCGAAGGCCGCCCGCAAAACATCAGCCATGGTATCGACCGCCGCCTCGGTCTTTGACATGCGTCATCATGCATGTGACAGTGGAAAGCGGCCGACCATGACGCCGTCGCGGCCCTTCCACAACAACCGGCACTTCTCGAGGTGATGACTCTCGGATGGCGATGTCCCCCTCGGTGCCCGTTTCCGAGCCCTCCTCGATGCCGACCGCCGCGGCCGACGAGCCGCGCTCCGACCTGGGCGCGGTGCCCCACCAGCACGGCGACGCGGGCCCCGGCGAGCACGCGAGGTTTCCCGAATACCCGGTGCCGCCGTCGCGGGAGATTCTCGACGCCGCCGGCGAGCTCCTGCGCGCGCTGGCCGCACCGGTGCGGATCGCCATCGTGCTGCAGCTGCGCGAGTCGCAGCGCTGCGTGCACGAACTGGTCGACGCCCTCGGCGTGCCGCAGCCGCTGGTCAGCCAGCATCTGAAGATCCTCAAGGCGGCCGGCGTGGTCGCCGGGGAGCGATCCGGCCGCGAGGTGCTCTACCGGCTGGCCGACCACCACCTGGCGCACATCGTCGTCGACGCGGTCGCCCACGCGAGTGAGGACGCGCTGTGACCGGCACGAGCGTCCGTTCCACCCGGCAGCGGGCGGCGATTTCCACGCTGCTGGAGACGCTCGACGAATTCCGTTCCGCCCAGGAGCTGCACGACGAGCTACGCCGGCGCGGCGAGAACATCGGTTTGACCACCGTGTATCGCACCCTGCAGTCGATGGCCACGGCGGGCATGGTCGACACGCTGCGCACCGACACCGGCGAGTCGGTCTACCGCAGGTGCTCGGAGCACCATCACCACCATTTGGTGTGCCGCGGCTGTGGCTCCACGATCGAGGTGGGCGACCACGAGGTCGAGGAATGGGCGGCGCAAGTGGCCGCCAAGTACGGCTATTCCGACGTCAGCCACACCATCGAGATCTTCGGAACGTGCTCGGAATGCGGATCCTAGGCTGAACCGCGCCGGCGCCGGCCTCGTGTTTTTTTCTGACCGGAAAAGTTCTGAAAAAAGTGTCCGATACGCGACCGTCGCGTGCTCCTACCCATGAGTGGCCCACGGGCCGAGGCAACCAGAACTCAAGGGAAGCGAGAACACGATGCGGAAGCAACCAGCCCCCCACCTGCGGCCGGTACGCGACGTCGAGTCCCCGTCACTGCAGTTTCGCACCATCCACGGCTACCGCCGCGCCTTCCGCATCGCCGGCTCCGGGCCGGCCCTGCTGCTGATCCACGGCGTCGGCGACAAGTCCGAGTCCTGGGGGCCGGTGCACGCCAAGCTCGCGCAGCGGTTCACCGTCATCGCGCCGGACCTGCTGGGCCACGGCGAATCCGACAAGCCGCGCGCCGACTACTCGCTGCCCGCCTTCGCCAACGGGATGCGCGACCTGCTCGCCGTGCTGGGAATCGAGCGGGTCACCCTCGTCGGGCACTCGTTCGGCGGCGGCGTGGCGATGCAGTTCGCCTACCAATACCCGCATCTGGTCGAGCGCCTCGTGTTGGTCAGCGCCGGGGGCGTCGAGTCGGACGTGAGCTTCGCGCTGCGACTGGCGGCGATGCCGATGGGCAGCGAGGCGCTGTCCATGGTGCGCGTGCCGGGCGCGCTGCCCGCGATGCGAGTCTTCGGCCGCGCCGTTCAGGCCCTGCTGGGTTCCACCAAGTTTGGCCGCGACGCCGTCGACACCGTGCGCCTGCTCGAGGGGTTTCGCGATCCCGCCGCCTTGTCGGCGTTCGCGCGCACGTTGCGGTCGGTGGTGGACGGGCGCGGCCAATACGTCACCATGCTCGATCGCAGCTACTTGGTGGACTCCGTTCCCGTGCAAATCATTTGGGGCGAAGACGACCTCGTTATCCCGGTGAGCCACGCCCGGACGGCCCACGCCGCGATGGCCGGGTCGCACCTCGAGATCTTCGAGAAGTCCGGGCACGTGCCGCATCACGACCACCCGGATCGCTTCGTCGAGGTCGTCGAACGATTCATGGACTCGACCCTGCCGGCCGATCACGACCCGAACCTCATGCACTCCCTGCTGCGGACCGGCGCCCGCCTGGACCTCGCCGCCGGCTCGCCGGCCCTCGCGCCCGCCGAATCCGCCGTGTCCTAGCCCGTCACGGACCGCCGGATCTCGGCGCCCGTGTCCAGCACCAGCAGGATCAGGGTGCGCAGGGCGTCATCGGTCAGCCCGCCGCCGGGAAAGTTGTAGCGCAGCATCACGTCACCGGTCTTGGCCGCGCCCCTGCCCGAGTTGCGCTGCACCGCCTTCTCGTTGGCCTTCTCGACCAGGGTGACGCTGCCGAAGTTGCTGTCGCGCGCCTGCTTGGCTATCTGGTCGCCGACCTTCTTGGTCAGCGGCAGGTCCCAGGCCAAGATCTGCGTGAGCGAGACCAGGTCAAGGCCCTCGGCGATGTTCACCACCCGCAACGACGCCAGGGTGCCGTTGTGGCGCAACGTGAGTGCGCCGTCGGGTTCCTCGTCGACGGGAAGGACGTCGCGCAGTATCGACGCCAGACGTTCCTGCAGTGACGGCACTAGGCGCTCCCGAATCTTCTATTGCGCTCGGCGTATTCCTCGCAGGCCGCCCACAGGTCGCGGCGGTCGTAGTCGGGCCACAGCTTGTCCTGAAAGATGTACTCGGCGTACGCCGCCTGCCACAGCATGAAGTTGCTGGACCGCTGCTCCCCCGACGTCCGCAGGAAAAGGTCGACGTCGGGGATGTCGGGCCGTTGCAGGTGGCGCGAGATCGTCGCCTCGGTGATGCGTTCGGGGTTGAGCCGGCCGGCCTGGGCCAGGCGTGCGATATCCTTTGCGGCATCGGCGATTTCGGCCCGGCCGCCGTAGTTTACGCAGTAATTCACCGTGATGACGTCGTTGCCCAGCGTCATCGCCTCGGCGACCGCCAGCTCGTTGATGACGCTGCGCCACAGGCGGGGCCGCGAACCCACCCAGCGGATGCGGACCCCGATCGTGTTGAGGTTGACGCGGCGCATGCGCACCACGTCGCGGTTGAACCCCATCAGGAAGCGGACCTCCTCGGGGGACCGCTTCCAGTTCTCGGTGGAAAAGGCGTACAGGCTGAGCCATTTGATCCCGATTTCGATTGCGCCGCAGACGATGTCAATCACCACCGCCTCGCCCGCCCGGTGGCCGTCGGTGCGGCTCAGCCCGCGCTGGGTGGCCCAGCGACCGTTGCCGTCCATCACGATCGCGACGTGATTGGGCAGCCGGTCGGCCGGGATCCGCGGCGCGGCCGCCTTCGAAATGTGCTGCGGCGGCCGGCGCGGACCACCGTCGGCGGACGGCGGCAGCTCCGGGAAGACGACCGGCCAGGTCGAGGTGTCGGGAAAGACCGGGTAATCGTCGGGTGCGGGGGGCAGTTGCGGGAAGTCGGTCGACTTCGGCTTGCGCTCAGCCACAGGCCGTATCCTGCCCGATCGGCGCTGCGCGCCGTTCGGCGATCGTGCGGTCGGCGTGATACGCCCGCTCCACCAGCGGCAACGTTTTGAGCTGGCGTTCCAGATGCCACTGCAGGTGGGCGGCCACCAATCCGCTGACGTGGCTGCGGTGCGATTGCGGCGACGCTTCGGCGGCCTCCCAATCGCCGTCGTGCAACGCGGCCATCAGATCCAGCACACCCGGCGGCGGGGTGGTCGAACCGGCCGGGCGGCAATGTGGGCAGACGCTGCCCCCGGCGGCGATATGAAACGCCCGGTGCGGACCGGGCGTGGCGCACCGGGCGCACTCGGTGAGCGCCGGCGCCCATCCGGCGATGCCCATGGCGCGCAGCAGATAGGCGTCCAGCAGCAGGTCGCGGGGCCGGCGGCCGTCGGCGACCGCGCGCAGCGCGCTCACCGTGAGCCGGTGCAGCGCCGGGGCCGGGGCCCGCTCCTCACCGGCGAGGCGTTCGGCGGTTTCCAGCATCGCGCACCCGCAGGTGTACCGGCCGTAGTCGCTGACGATGTCGGTGGCGAACGCATCGATGGCGACGACCTGGGTGACGATGTCCAGGTTGCGTCCGGGGTGCAGTTGCGCGTCGATATGAGCAAACGGCTCAAGTCGCGCTCCGAATTTGCTGCGGGTGCGGCGAACGCCCTTGGCCACCGCGCGGACCAGCCCGTGATCGCGGGTCAGCAGGGTGACGATCCGGTCGGCTTCGCCGAGCTTGTGCTGGCGCAGCACAACAGCCCGGTCTCGATATAGCCGCATCACAATAGTTTTGCACCCCGCCGCGACAATGCGGGTATCCGCGCCGTTAGTCTCGTACCCCGTGATTGGCGCTTCCGGGTCGGGCGCCGGGTCCCTCGCGGGATCCGGCTATCAGCGCCTGCCCACCCTAACTGACCTGCTCTATCAGCTGGCCAGCCGCGCTGTGACGTCCACCACGCTGGTGAGCCGCTCCCTGCACGCCATCCACACCAGCCAGCCGACGCTGAACGCCTTCCGGGTGGTGCTGACCGAGTCGGCGCTGGTCGACGCGGCCGAGGCCGATCGGCGACGCGCGGCCGGCGACACCGCCCCGCTGCTGGGCGTCCCGATCGCGGTCAAGGACGACGTCGACGTCGCGGGCGTGCCGACCGCGTTCGGCACCGAGGGGTACGTTGCGCCCGCCACCCAGGACGCCGAGGTGGTGCGCCGCCTGAAGGCTGCCGGCGCGGTGATCGTGGGCAAGACGAACACCTGCGAACTGGGCCAATGGCCGTTCACCAGCGGCCCCGGATTCGGACACACCCGCAACCCCTGGTCGCGCCGGCACACGCCGGGTGGATCGTCGGGGGGCAGCGCGGCCGCGGTGGCCGCGGGCTTGGTCACCGCCGCGATCGGCTCCGACGGCGCCGGCAGCGTGCGCATCCCCGCGGCGTGGACGCACCTGGTGGGCATCAAGCCGCAGCGCGGCCGCATCTCCACCTGGCCGTTGCCGGAGGCGTTCAACGGAATCACGGTCAACGGCGTGTTGGCGCGCACGGTGGCCGACGCGGCGTTGGTGCTGGACGCCGCGTCGGGCAACGTCGAGGGCGACCGGCACAAGCCGCCCCCGATCACGGCGTCCGACTATGTCGGGAAGGCGCCCGGTCCGCTCAACATCGCGCTGTCGACGCGGTTCCCCTACACCGGTTTCCGGGCCAAGTTGCACCCCGAGATCCTGGCCGCCACCCGCGCCGTCGGCAAGCAACTGCAGCTCCTGGGCCACACCGTCGTGCCCGGCAACCCCGACTACGGCCTGCGGTTGTCGTGGAATTTCCTGGCCCGGTCCACCGCGGGGCTGCGGGAGTGGGAGGAGCGGCTGGGCGACGGCGTCATCTGGGATCCCCGCACGTTGTCCAACCTGCGGGTGGGCCACGTGATGGGCGAGGCGATCCTGCGCAGCGCACGCCGCCACGAGGCCGCCGACCAGCGCCGGGTCGGCTCGATCTTCGACATCGTCGACGTGGTGCTCGCGCCGACCACCGCCCAGCCGCCGCCGCTGGCGCGCGCCTTCGACCGGTTGAGCGGCTTCGGCACCGACCGCACCATGATCGCCGCGTGCCCGTTGACCTGGCCGTGGAACCTGCTGGGCTGGCCGTCCATCAACGTGCCGGCCGGATTCACCTCCGAGGGTTTGCCGATCGGCGTGCAGCTGATGGGTCCGGCAAACAGCGAAGGGCTGCTCATCTCGCTGGCCGCAGAGCTCGAGGCCGTCTGCGGCTGGTCGACCAAGCAGCCCACGGTGTGGTGGCATGCCGGCGGCGACACGCCAGGGGCGCGCACATAGCTCGTGCCAACCCGGGTATCCGGTCGGGATGGATCAGCGCCGAGCAGGTCACCCCGTATCCGCCCGGGATTCCCGCCGTCGTCCCCGGCGAGTGCCTCAACGACGCCGTGCTGGACTATTTGTGTTCCGGTGTGCGCGCCGGGATGAACGTGCCCGACGCGGCCGATCCGTCGATGGAGACCGTCCGGGTGCTAAAAACCTAGCCGGCCAAGCTGTTTGGGGTCGCTCTGCCAGTTCTTGGCCACCTTCACGCGCAGGTCCAGATAGATTTTGGTGCCCAGCAGCTTCTCGATCTGGGCGCGCGCGGCGGTGCCGACTTGCCGCAGCCGCGCGCCGCCCTTGCCGATGACGATGCCCTTCTGGCTGTCCCGCTCCACGTAGAGGATGGCGTGCACGTCGATCAGGTCGTCGCGGTCTTCGCGCGGATTGATCTCGCCGATCACCACCGCCAGCGAGTGCGGCAGCTCGTCGCGAACCCCTTCCAGCGCGGCCTCGCGGATGAGCTCGGCTATCAGGACCTCCTCGGGCTCGTCGGTCAGCTCGCCGTCGGGGTAGTACGCGGGGCCGACGGGCAGCGCCGCGGCCAGCACGTCGACCAGCACGTCGACCTGCGCACCGGTCGCCGCCGACACCGGGACGATTTCGCATGAGCCGCCGACCAATTCGCTGACGGCGACCAGCTGCGCGGCCACCCGGTCTTTGGGCACCTTGTCGATCTTGGTGACGACCGCGACGAGCGTCGTCTTGGGTGCGACGGCACGGATCTGTTCGACGATCCAGCGGTCGCCCGGGCCGATGGCCTCGTCGGCCGGGATGCACAGCCCGATCACGTCCACTTCCGTGTAGGTATCGCGGACAAGATCGTTGAGGCGCTTGCCCAGCAGGGTGCGCGGCCGATGCAGGCCCGGGGTGTCGACCAGGACGATCTGGAAGTCTTCGCGGTGCACGATCCCGCGAATGGTGTGCCGGGTGGTCTGCGGTCGCGTCGAGGTGATCGCCACCTTGGCGCCGACGAGCGCGTTGGTCAGGGTCGACTTGCCGGTGTTCGGCCGGCCGACCAAACAGACGAAGCCCGAACGGAATTCAGCCATGCCGGCGCCTCATAGCAGGTTGCCGGCGCGGTCGGTGACGATGATCACGGCCGTGGGGGACAGTTCGCGGACCGCGACGATGCCCGGATCGTCGGCGGATCCCGCCACCAGGACGGCCGCCTCCAGGCCGGTCGCCCCGCTGGACGCGGCGGCGGCGACCGCGGCCTGCAGCCCGCTCAGCTTCAGCGTCGGCAGGTCCACCGGCGCGGCCGCATACGTGCGGCCGTCCGCGTCCCGCACCGCGGCGCCGCTGTCGGCCTCGGCGCGGGCCATCGCGGCGCGCGCCAGCACCACCAGCTTGGCGTCCTCGGCGTCCAGTTCGTCAGCCATGGTGATCGGCCTTCCCGTCCGTCGACCCGTCGGCGTCCGCCCGGCTCAGCAGGACGGTGTTGATCCGTACCCGCCCACGGTGATCCGGGCCGCCCTCGGCGCGCAACCGCAGGCCGTGCGAGACCACTTCGGCGCCCGGCAGCGGCACCCGGCCCAGTTCCAGGGCGACCAGGCCGCCCACGGTGTCAACGTCGAGGTCGTCGTCGAATTCCACGTCGTAGAGTTCCCCGACGTCTTCGATCGGCAGTCGCGCGGAAACCCGGAACCGCTTGTCGCCCAGGTCTTCTATCGGGGCCGTCTCCGCCTGGTCGTATTCGTCGGCGATCTCGCCGACGATTTCTTCCAGCACGTCTTCGATGCTGACCAGGCCGGCTATCGCGCCGTACTCGTCGACGAGCAGGGCCATGTGGTTGCGGTCGCGTTGCATCTCACGCAGCAGCGTGTCCAGCGGCTTGGAGTCCGGCACGAAGACCGCGGGGCGCATGACCTGCGACACCTTGGTGTCGCGACCACCGTCGGGCGACAGGAACGTCTGTTGGACAAGGTCTTTCAGGTACACCACGCCGACGACGTCGTCGACGTTCTCGCCGATCACCGGGATGCGGGAGTGCCCGCTGCGCACGGCCAGGTTCGTGGCCTGGCTGGCGGACTTGTCGCTTTCGATCCAGATCATCTCGGTGCGCGGCACCATCACCTCGCGGGCCGGGGTGTCACCGAGTTCGAAGACCGACTCGATCATCCGGCGTTCGTCGGCCGCGACCACGCCGCGCTGCTGGGCCAGGTCGACAACTTCGCGCAGTTCGATCTCCGAGGCGAACGGCCCATTTCGCAATCCGCGGCCCGGTGTGAGCGCGTTGCCCAGGACCACCAGCAACCTGCTGAGCGGCATCAGCAGCCACGAAATCACCCGGAGCGGAAGGGCCGTCATCAGCGAGATGGAATAGGCGTGCTGGCGCCCGAGGGTGCGGGGCCCGACCCCGATGACGACGAAGCTGGTCACCACCATGATGGTGGCCGCGCCGACCAACCCCCACTTGATGCCCCAGTTGTCGTAGAGAAACACCACCAGCAAGACGGTCGCGGTGATCTCGCAAATGATGCGCAGCAGCACCATCAGGTTGATGTAGCGGGGCCGCTCGCTCATCACCCTGAGCAGCGACACCGCGCCGGGTCGCTCCTCGCGGACCAGTTCCTGCACCCGGGCGAGCGAGACCGTGCTGACGGCGGCGTCGATCGCCGCGAAAAGCCCGCCCAAAGCGATCAGGGCGATCGCGCCGAGCAGCTGCGACACGCCGGTCAATTGTCGAAAAACCTTGACTTGTCCAGCAATCGGCGGTCCCGTTCCGCCTGGCGTTCCTGCTGATAGGCATCGACCTGTTCGGCGACCCATTCTTCGAGCAGCTTGTCCTGCAGGGCGAACATCTCTTTTTCCTCGTCCGGCTCGCCGTGGTCGTAGCCGAGCAGATGCAGCACCCCGTGAATCGTCAACAGCGCCAACTCATGTCCCAGGGTGTGGCCCGCCGCGGCCGCCTGCCCGGCGGCGAATTCCGGACACAACACGATGTCGCCCAGCATCGCCGGCCCCGGCTCGGGCGCGTCGGGGCGCCCACCCGGCTCGAGCTCGTCCATCGGGAAGCTCATCACGTCGGTCGGCCCGGGCAGGTCCATCCAGCGCATGTGCAGGTCGGCCATCGCCGCGGTGTCCAGCAGCACCATCGACAGCTCGGCGCTCGGGTTGACGTCCATCCTGGCGATCACGAACTTCGCGACGCTGACCAATTCCGCCTCGGAGACGTCGATCCCCGACTCGTTGGAGACTTCGATGCTCATCGGCGGCTTCGGCCACCCGAGGCCCGACGGGCCGCCCGGTTCATCCCCGAGCCGGGCTCTTCGTAGCGGGCGTAGGCGTCGACGATTTCCGAGACCAGCCGGTGGCGCACCACGTCGACGCTGGTCAGCTCCGCGATATAGATGTCGTCGACGCTTTCGAGGATCTCGACCGCCGAGCGCAGTCCCGACCGGGCGCCGCCGGGAAGATCGATCTGGGTCATGTCGCCCGTGACGACGACCTTCGACCCGAACCCGAGTCGGGTGAGGAACATCTTCATCTGTTCGGCGGTGGTGTTCTGGGCCTCGTCGAGGACGATGAAGGCATCATTAAGGGTGCGGCCACGCATGTATGCGAGCGGCGCGACCTCAATTACCCCGGCAGACATCAGCTTTGGGATCAGCTCGGCGTCCATCATGTCGTACAGCGCGTCATAAAGCGGGCGCAGATAGGGGTCGATCTTTTCGCTGAGCGTGCCCGGCAAAAAGCCAAGGCGCTCACCGGCTTCCACCGCCGGGCGGGTCAGGATGATCCGGCTGACCTGCTTGGTCTGCAGCGCGTGCACGGCCTTGGCCATGGCCAGATACGTCTTCCCGGTGCCGGCCGGGCCGACCCCGAAGACGATCGTGTTGGCGTCGATGGCGTCGACGTAGCGCTTCTGGTTGAGCGTCTTGGGCCGGATCGTGTTTCCGCGGCGCGACAGGATGTCCAGGGTGAGCACCTCGGCGGGTGATTCGTTGCCCGTGCCGACGAGCATCGCCACGCTATGGCGCACCACCTCCGGGGTCATCGGCTGGCCGCTGGCGACGATGGCTATCAGCTCGGAGACCACCCGCTCGGCGAGCGCGACGTCCGCCGGCTCACCGGAAATGGTGACGGCGTTGCCCCGCACATGCAGATCGGCGCTCAGGATGCGCTCCAGGGCGCGCAGGTTTTCGTCTGCCGAACCCAGCAGGCCCACGACGAGATCGGGCGGAACGTTGATGCTGCTGCGAACCTGGGAGGTCGATGCTGCGCTGGTCTCGCGGGGCGTCACGTGTTTTCCGATGCCTGCCTATCTGACGTGGTGAAATCCTGGCTTGCCAGTCTACCGCTGGTCAGGACCCTGTCCCAATGGTTCGTGTGCCGCCCACCGCGGGGTGAGCACGCCCAGCGCCCCGAGCGCCACCGCAGCCGCACTCGACGTCCGCAGCACCTGCGGGCCGAGCCGGACGGCCGTCGCGCCCGCGTCGGTCAACGCGGCGATCTCGTCGGGCGCGATGCCCCCTTCGGGCCCGATAACGAGGAGCACCGAATCCACTTGTGCCACATGGCTATCCGCGAGCCCGCCCGTCGCGGACTCGTGCAGCGCCAGCACCGCCGACCCGGCCGCCACCTCGTCTCGAACCCGTTGCGTCAGGGCGGCGGTGGACACCACGCCGTCGACGGGCGGGATGTGCGCCCGGCGGGACTGCCGCGCCGCCGACCGCGCGACCGCACGCCACCGCCGCAGGCCCTTGCCGACCCGCGCGCCCTCCCAGCTGGCCACGCAGCGGGACGCCTGCCAGGCGAGGAACGCGTCGGCGCCCGCCTCGGTGGCCAGCTCGATCGCCAACTCCGAGCGGTCCGACTTGGGCAGGGCCTGCACCACCGTCACCGCGGGACGCGGCGGCTCCACATTCCAGCGCTCCAGGACCCGCGCCCGCAGCCCGTCGCGGCCCGCCTGCTCGACCTCGCAGTGGGCGAGCGCGCCGGCGCCGTCGCCGAGGACCAGCCGTTCGCCCGGCCGAATGCGCCGCACGGTGGCGGCGTGGAAGCCCTCGTCGCCCTCGACGACGGCCAGTGCGCCGAGGTCGGGCAGTGCGTCGACGTAGAACAGCGTCGCCACCATCGGTTTCTCCTACGTCAAGCCGCCGAACGAGCGCGACGCCGAACGTGGGCACCAGGTACGAATACCGGCCCGAATTCGTCCATAGACCCCACGTTCGGCGAACCGGGAGGAAACTAGCGCCCGGTGAAGGTCTCGCGCAGCCGGCTGAACAGCCCCCCGGCGGCGTGCGTCGAGCGGACCTCGGCCACATCGCGGCTGCGGCGGTCCTTCAGCTCGCGCAGCAGCTCGGTGTCGCGGTGGTCGAGCCGGCTCGGCACCACTACCTCGACGTGGACGTTCAGATTGCCCCGGGCGCCCGAGCGCAGGTGCGGCATCCCGTGGCCGCGCAGCGTGATGACGGTGCCGGGCTGCGTGCCCGGCGGGATGTTGATCTCGCTCTTGCCGTCCAGGATGGCGTCGATGGTGACGGTGACGCCCAGCGCCGCGTCGACCATCGGCACCGAGACCGTGCAGTGCAGGTCGTCGCCCTCGCGGACGAAGATGTCGTGGGCCTGCTCGTGGACCTCGACGTACAGGTCACCGGCCGGCCCTCCGCCGGGCCCGACCTCGCCCTGCGCGGCGAGCCGGACGCGCATGCCGTCGCCGACGCCGGCCGGGATCTTGACGCTGATCTCGCGGCGGGCGCGCACCCGGCCGTCGCCCATGCACTGGTGGCACGGGTCGGGGATGACCACGCCCACACCACGGCAGGTGGGGCACGGCCGCGACGTCACCATCTGCCCCAGCAGCGAACGCTGCACGGTCTGCACCTCGCCGCGGCCGCCGCAGGTGTCGCAGGGCACCGGTGCGGAATCGCCGTTGGTGCCCTTGCCCTGGCAGCGATCGCACAGGACCGCGGTGTCGACGGTGACCTGCTTGGTCACCCCGGTCGCGCACTCTTCGAGGTCCAGCCGCATCCGCAGCAGCGAGTCCGAGCCGGGCCGAACCCGCCCGATCGGCCCGCGCGAGGCCGACCCCGCGTTGAAGCCGCCGCCGAAGAAGGCCTCGAACACGTCGCCCAAGTTGCCGAAGCCGCCGAACCCGCCGCCGGCCGCGGCCGCGTTCTCCAGCGGATCGCCGCCCAGGTCGACGATCCGGCGTTTCTCCGGGTCGCTGAGCACTTCGTAGGCGACGCTGATCTCCTTGAACTTCGCCTGCGCGGCCTCATCGGGGTTGACGTCCGGATGCAGCTCGCGCGCCAGCTTGCGGTAGGCGCGTTTGATGTCCGCATCGCTGGCGTTTCTGCTCACGCCGAGCAGCCCGTAATAGTCGCGTGCCACGCCTGACTCTCCTGAAAGGTCTTATGCCGCGCCTACGCGGCCGTCCACAAACTCCAGTGCGGGTGAGCGGTCATCGGGCACCCAGCACTTCGCCGATGTACAGAGCAACCGCGGCCACGCTGGCGATAGTTCCCGGATAGTCCATCCGGGTGGGGCCCAGCACACCCATGCCGCCGTACACGGTATCCGAGTGGCCGTACGCGGTGGACACCATCGAGGTCCCGACGATCTGCTCCGCGGCCGTTTCGTGGCCGATGCGGACGGTGACCTTGCCGGCTTCCTGCTGCGCCGCCAGCAACCGCAGCACCACCACCTGCTCCTCGAGCGCCTCCAGGATGGGCCGCAACGATCCGCCGAAATCCGCGGCGTTGCGGGTCAAGTTGGCGGTGCCGCCCATCAGCAGGCGTTCCTCGCTGTGCTCCACCAGCGACTCCAGCAGCACGGTCGCCGAGCGGCCGACGGCGTCGCTCAGGTTGGTGGCCAGCCCGCTGCGCCCGTGCAGCTCGCCGGCCAGGTCGGCGACCGCGGTCGATGCGGCGGACAGCCGCTTGCCGACCAGGGCCTGCCCCAGCATCTCGCGCAGCTGGGAAAGCTGATGGTCGTCGATGACGTCGCCGAGTTCGACGATCCGCTGGTCGACCCGGCCGGAGTCGGTGATGACGACCATCAACAGCCGCGCCGGCGTCAGCCCGACCACCTCCAGATGGCGGACGGTCGACGTCGAAAGGGTCGGGTACTGGACCACCGCCACCTGACGGGTCAGCTGCGCCAGCAGGCGCACCGCGCGGCGCAGCACGTCGTCGAGGTCGACGCCGGACTCCAGGAAGCTTTGGATCGCGCTCCGCTCGGCCGATGACAGCGGTTTGACGTCGTCGAGCCGGTCCACGAACTCGCGGTAGCCCTTTTCGGTGGGCACCCGCCCGGAGCTGGTGTGCGGCTGGGTGATGTACCCCTCGGCCTCCAGCACCGCCATGTCGTTGCGGACCGTGGCGGACGACACCCCCAGGTTGTGGCGCTCCACCAACGACTTCGAGCCGATCGGTTCCTTGGTGGCGACGAAGTCGGCGACGATGGCGCGCAGCACCTCAAAGCGACGCTCGTCGGCGCTTCCCATCGGCTCCCACCTCCTTGATCGCGTCCATTTTACGGGTCCGCGAAGGTACCAACCGCCAGTAGCGGGCGTCTGGCGGCGAACTCGGGCAAGTTCCCGGCTAGCCTGTCCAGCATGTACCGGTCGGGCCGAAGCGACGCTTCGCGGACGTCGAAGAAGGCCCGCCAATGATTTTCAAGGGCGTGCGCGAGGGCAAGCCGTATCCGGAGCACGGGCTGTCCTACAGGGACTGGTCCCAAATACCGCCCCAGCAGATCCGGCTCGACGAATTGGTCACGACGACGACCGTGCTGGCGCTGGACCGCCTGCTGTCGGAGGACTCCACCTTCTACGGCGACCTTTTCCCGCACGCGGTGCGGTGGAGGGGGATCACCTACCTCGAGGACGGGCTGCACCGCGCGGTGCGCGCCGCGCTGCGGAATCGCACCGTGCTGCACGCCCGGATATTCGACATGGACATGCCGCTGAGCCAGCAGACGTAGCTCGGTCACGTTCGGGCGTCGCCGGGTGTCGACCTAATGAGGACGACATTCAAGGAGGACCGCCATGCCTCGGCTGCAAGGAGTCTCGGACCGCGACGCCGGCCTGGGCGCCAAGATCGCCTTCTTCTTCACCAAGCGCAAGCTTTCGCAGATGGCCGGCCTGGAAACGGCGGGGATGCTGGAACCGTTGCGCATGTACGCGCACATCCCGCGGTTGCTCAACGCCTACGGCAAGCTGGAGCAGGCGGAGTCGAAGCTGGACATCCTCAGCCCCCGCCACCGCGCGCTGGCCGAGTTGAAGTCGGCGACGACCGTGGGCTGCGAGTACTGCATCGACCTGGGTTCACAGATCGCGCGCCAGTGGGGAATCACCGACGAGGAGCTGCTCGGGATGGCCGACTACCGAAACGCCGCGTGCTTCTCGGAGCTCGACAAGCTGATCCTGGAATACGCCACGGCGATCAGCCGCACCCCGGTCGAGGTGACCGATGAGCTATTCGACGCGCTGCGGGCCCACTTCGACACGCCGCAACTCGTCGCGCTCACCCACGTGATCAACCTGGGCAACATGCGCGCCCGGTTCAATATCGCGCTCGACATCGGCTCGTCCGGATTCTCCGCCAACCGGGTGTGCGCCCTGCCCGAGACCGGTCGCGCGTGACGGCGGCGGACGCGTCGTTGTCCGCCCGCTTCGAGGCGGCGCGGCCGAGGCTGGGCGCCCTGGCCTATCGCATGCTGGGGTCGGTCGACGACGCCCAGGACGCCGTACAGGAGGCGTGGCTGCGACTGGGCAACGGCAGGGGCGCGGAAAGCATCGCGAACCTCGACGCCTGGCTGACCACCGTGGTGGCCCGCATCTGCCTGAACGCGTTGCGCGACCGGCACGGGCGCGGGCGTGAGGAGCCGGTCGGGCGCCTGCCGGACCCGATCGTCGACGCCGAGGGCGAATTCGATCCCGAACACCGGGCGATGCTGGCCGACGCGGTGGGGCTGGCGCTGTTCGTGGTGCTGGATACCCTGCCGCCGGCTGAGCGGCTGGCCTTCGTGCTGCACGACGTGTTCGCCGTCCCGTTCGACGAGATCGCGCCCATCGTCGAGCGGACCCCGGAGGCGACGCGCAAGCTGGCCAGCCGGGCGCGCCGGCGCATCGAGGAGGCGGATCCGGCCCCCGACGGCGGCGTCGCCGCGCAACGCGAGGCCGTCGACGCCTTCTTCGCGGCGGGCCGCGCTGGCGACTTCGACCGGCTGGTGTCGGTGCTGGATCCCGGCGTCGTCCTGCGCGGCGATTTCGGCAAGGGCGCCAACGTGTTCCGCGCCGAGGGTGCGGCGTCGGTGGCCAAGCTGGCCCGCGGCTACGCGGAACCCGAACGCGAGGTGCGCCCGGCCATCGTCAACGGCGCCGCCGGCGCGGTCGTGTTCGTCGGCGGGCGGCCCACCGCGATCATGGGTTTCGTGGTGCGCGACGGGCGGGTGGCCAGCATCGACGTGCTGGCCGACCCGAACCGGATCGCCAAACTAGACCTGCGCGGCGTGCGCCCCGGTCACTGACCGGCGGCCTGCAGCAGCTCCATCGCCGAGGCGCGCGACAGCACCCAGCCGCCCTGGTTGACGAACGTGACGTTCTGGGTGACCGGCGACGTCAGCTTGGGCCCCGAGACCGCCACGTCGGCCGTCGCGGACCCGGCCGCGGCCGGTTGGATGTTGCTCACGCCGAACGACAGCGGCAGGTCGCCGTTCTTGGCCGCTTTCTGCAGCTTCTTGTCGGCGACGTGCGCTTCGATCCCGCTGATTCCGCCTTCGACCAGGTTGCTCTTGTTGGAGAACGAAACGCTGGGGTCGGCGAGGCTGTTCAGCACGCCGGTCAACTGGTCGGCCGTCGGCACGTTGACCGCCTGCGGCGGATCCTGCGGCAACGGCGCGCCGACCGCAATCAGCCGCACCGAGGCCGGCTCAGTCGGCGCCGCGATGGACGTGATGCCGGCGGCCGCTCCCCCGATGACACCCAGCGCTGCCGCGCCGACCGCCAAGAATTTGACGTTTTTCATGGTTCCCCCTCAGGTGGGCACGCGTCGAGGACCGTGCCGGTGTGCGTCTTCCGACTGTTGTTTCGTGTCTGCGCACGGTGACGTTACGGCCGCGCGATGTGAGCAGCCTGTGCGCCCGCTGTGTCGGTGCACAGGCTGCCCGGCTTCGCTAGTTCGTCGCGGTCGCCGCCTGTATCAGGGCGATCGCGGCGTCGTGCTGCAGTATCCAGTTGCCGCCCTCGTTGACGAACGCGAGGTGCTTTTCGACCGGCCCGGCGAACCTCGGTCCCGAGATGGCGACGTCGGCCTGGGCCATGTTCGGACCGGCCGGCGCAATGTTCGTCACGGCGAACGTCTCCGGGAAGTTTCCGTTGCGGTACGCCTTCCGCAGGTCATGGTCGGCCACATGGCCCTCATCGGGAGCGATGCCGTTTTGCACCAGGTTGGCCTTGGTCGTGTACGACACGCCGGGATCGGTGGCCTGGGTGCACAGGTTGGACAGCTGCTCCGGGCTGGGCAGTCCCGGCGCCGGCGGCGGATCCTGCGGTGGCGCGGCGGCGGCGGGCGGCACGCCGAAGGCCGCCGCGCCCATGGCTATCGCGCCGACGGCCAAGGATTTCACGGGTTTCGTTCTCATGGTCAGGTCCTCCCCCTGGTGGTAAGAGTTGTGATTCTGCCCCCGGCGCCTTCTGTTCTTGGTCTCGGGCGGGTCACGGTACGGGCACGCTACCGGCGCTCAGTCGCCCGCCATGGCCTCGCGAAGGGTCGTGGGGCGCAGGTCGACCCAGTTTTCTTCGACGTAATCCAGGCACTCCGTCCGGCTCGCTGCGCCGTGTACCGCGCGCCAGCCGGCCGGGATTTCGGCGAACGCGGGCCACAGGCTGTGCTGCTCCTCGCCGTTGATCAGCACGTAGAAGGCGCCGCCGTCGTCATCGAAGGGGTTGGTGCTCATCGCTTCTCCTCGTCGTTCGTCGGGTTCCAGCACCCGCGATAACCCCGGTGCCGCCCAGCACCCGGTCGGACAGCAATCCGAGGCAGCTCAGGTTGGGGAAGCCGGGGCCCTGGGTCAGTCCGGACAGATTGGGCAGGAACAGCTTTGGGGTCACGTCGGAGACGGCCAGGTCGTAGCCGATCGCCTCCTGCAGGCTGTCAGCGGTCAGCGGCCCGCCCAGCCCGAGTTCAAGCAAGTCCAGCGCGTCCTGGCCGAACAGCGAGGTGAACCACAGCGGGTCGGCGCCGGAGCCGTCGATGACCAGATCGAACCCGTGCACGGTCTCGAGGTTCTCGCTGCCCCGGTTGGTGGACAGGGTCAACCGGATCTGCCCGTCCCGGCCCACGGCGTGGGCGACCCGGCCGCGCAGGTGGTGGATGCGGTCGTCGGCCAGCAGTGCCTCCTGCACGTTCGCCGAGAACACGCCGCGGTCGGTGCGCGCCAGCGCGTCGCGGCGCTCGTCCAGGGTCAGGTCGGTCCAGTCGGTGGGGTCGGAGAACAGCGAGTTCTCGAAGAACCCCTCGCCGCGGGTGAACAGCGTCGCCTGCGGGGAGATGACGGTGATGCTGGAAACGCGGTGCCGGAACAGCTCGTTGAGCATCGACGCGGCCGTCTCGCCGCCGCCGATCACCGCCACCCGCGCGGCGCTGATCCGGTCGTCGGCCGCGGCGCGGTCCCAGAACTGGGCGATCGACAGCACACGCGGGTTGCCGGGAAGCAACGACTTCTCGGCCTGGCCGGGTCCGGTGATCATCAGGGCGTCGGCATGCACGGTGGTTTCGTGGGTCTGCAGGGCCCAGCGGTCGCCGCTGACGGCCAGCCGTTCGACCTCGCCGCGCACCACGTTCAGGCCGACCTGGTCGGCGACCCAGCCCAGGTACTGGCTCCATCGGCGATGGGTCGGCGCCGGCCGGCCGCGGTCGATCCATTCGGCGAACGACGCGGTGGCGATCAGATACGAGTGCCAGCTGTAGCGGGTCATCCGCTCGTCGAGTTCGGCGTTGCGCCGCGGCACCAGCGACGAGCGGTACGGGAACCCGACGTCTTTTTCCGGGCTGGTGCCCAGCCGGTGGGCGCCGTCGGTCCATCCGCCGCTGGCCTGCCAGTTGGCCGCCACCCCGATGCGTTCGACCGCGATCACGTCGGGCACCTCGACCCCCATGTCGCGCAGCACCGATGCCTTGGCCGCGACGGCCACCGCCTTGGCTCCGGCGCCCAGGACCGCAAGTGTGCTCATTCCGCCATCTCCCGCAGGGTCTCGGTCCAAAGTGCTTGCAGCTCTGCGATTTCCGCCTCGTCCAGGATGCCCGGCAGCGCCCGCCACTGGGTGGCCAGCACGCGGGCGGCGCCGGTCCCGAGGATGCCCGCCACCACGGTCAGTTCGTGGCGCACCGCTTGTTCGGGCTCGGGCGCCCGGCCGACCTCGGCCATCAGCTCGCGGTCGAGTTCGAGGTCCCCGACGCCGACATGGAGGTTGCCGAGGTAGTTGAGCAGCAGTTGGGGTTCGGGCAGTTCGCGCAGTCGCGTATCGGGCCGCAGGTAACGCAGCAGGCCGTAATCGATGCCGCTGCCGGGGATCCGGGCCAGGTCGGTGGGGCCGTCGGCGTGGATGCGCAACGGGTAGATCGCGCTGAGCAGCCCGACGGTGTCGCCGGTGTCGGTGTCGATCCCAAAATCGGTGCGGCCGTGCGTCTCCAGCGCCAACAACGGCGCCGGGGTGTCCTGACCGCGCCGCCGCCGCCACGCGGTCACCGTGCGCGCGGCCGCGGTGATCAGCAGCTCGCCCATCGGCTGGGCCGCCGAGGGCAGCCGCCCGGTGAGCTCGGTCCCGCAGGCCGAGACGCTGATCGCCAGGTCGCCGGCGCGGTCGGTGCGCGGCCGCAGCCTGCGGGCGCCCAGCGGCGGGTCGTCGCCCTGCAGTTCGGCGGCCCAAAAGGCTTCGGTGCTCAGCGTTTTGGCGCGTTCCGCCAGCAGGCGTGACCACTGCCGGTAGGTGGTGTGCTCGCGGGCCGGCGTGGGCGCGCGTCCCGCGGCCAGGGCGTGCAGGCCGGCATCGAGCTCGCCCAGCACGATGCGCCACGAGGCGGGGTCCATCGCCAGCACGTGGGCCGTCAACACCAGCACGCCCGGCTCGTCCGGTCGGCGCAGCCACACCGCGGACAGCAGCCGACCGGCCTGCGGGTCGAGGCTCTCCAGCGCCGTGAGGACATGCTTGGCGACGTCGTTGGTCGGCTCGCCGCTGACCCATGCCTCGCTGAGGATGTCGACTTCCGGTTGTGCGACAAGCGTCATCGCGTCGCGGTCCAGCCGGCATCGCAACACCTCGTGCGCGTCGATGACCGCGCGCAGCAGCGCCTGTAGACCGTCTCGGGTGATCGTGTCGGGCAGCCTGATGACTTCGGTCTGCGCGAGCCGTCGGGCATCGCCGTGCTCGTAGAGCCAGTGAACGTTGGGCAAAACCGGGATCGGTTCGCCGAACTCGGCCGCGCCGTCCGAGGCCGTGTGCCGGGCGGCGTCGGCGTCGATCGCCGCGGCGAGTTCGCGGATGGTGTCGCACTCCACCATCGACCGGGCGCGCAGCGCGAGGCCGCGACGGCGGGCGGCCTGCACGACCGACAGGGCCGAGATGCTGTCCAGGCCCAGTTCCAGAAAGCCCGCGGTGACGTCGACGACGGCGCCGCCCAAGACGTCGGTGAAGGCCTGGGCCAGGGCCGCCTCGGTCGGCGTATCGGGCGGGACGGCCGGACCATCGGCGATATCGGTTGCCACCAAGGCCTTTTCATCGATCTTGCCGTGCGGGGTCAGCGGCAACTCGTCCAGGACGACGATGTGATGAGGGACCAGGTAGCGCGGCAGCCGCTCGATCAGCATCGAGCGCAGTTCGGCCACGGCCGGCCCGGCGGGCCCGACCGCCACATACGCGGTGAGCCGGGGCCCGTTGGCGTGGTGATGAGCCATCACGTGGGCGCCGCGCACGCCGTCGTGGCCGCAGAGCACCGCCGCGATCTCGCCGGGCTCGACACGGAATCCGCGGATCTTGAGCTGGTCGTCGCTGCGCCCGAGGAACTCCAGGCCGCCGTCGGGCATGCGGCGCACCACATCTCCGGTGCGGTACATCCGGCCGCCGCGGCCGTCCGGCTCGGCGACGAAACGGGTCGCGGTTTCGGCCGCCCGCCCCAGGTAGCCGCGGGTCAGCTGATCGCCCGCCAGGTACAACTGGCCGGCGGCGCCGTCGGGAACCGGCCGCAGCCAGGCGTCCAGGACGTAGGCGCGGGTGGTCCGGGTCGGACGGCCGATGGACGGCCGGGCGTGCTCGCCGATGGCCGCGACGACGGCCTCGACCGTGGTTTCGGTGGGTCCGTAGCAGTTGAATGCGGTCATCGCCGTTCGGGCGCATTCGGTTTGGATGGCGCGCCACGCGGCGACACCGAGCGCCTCGCCGCCGAGCGCGAGAACCGCCAGCGGCACCCGCCGCAGCAGACCCGCGTTGTGCAGCTGGCCGAACATTGACGGCGTGGTATCGATCATGTCCAAATCGAAGCGGTCGATCACGTCGACCAGCGTTTCGGCGTCGCGCTGGTGCTCGTCGTCGACGATGTGCACCGAGTGGCCGTCGAGCAGGGCCGCCAACGGCTGCCACGCCGCGTCGAAGGTGAACGACCAGGCGTGCGCGATGCGCAGCGGCCGCCCGAGTCGCGCGGCGGCCGGCCGAAGGACGCGCTCGATGTGGTCGTCGGCGTACGCCGCAAGCGCCCGGTGCGTACCGATGACGCCCTTCGGTGCTCCGGTGGTGCCCGAGGTGAAGACCGCGTAGGCGGCGTGGTCCGGCGGCACCGCGACCGCCCCGCAATGGGCGCTTTCGGCAACGGAATTCGCGACGAATTCGTCGTCGACGACGATCGGAGCCGACGCCTGGCGCAGGATCTCGGCGATCCGCTCGTCCGGCATGCCGGGGTCCAGCGGCACGATCATGCCGCCGGCTCTGAGGATCGCCAGCATCGCGGCGACGTAGTTCGGGCCGCGGGGCAGCAGGATCGCCACCGGGGTCTCGCCGCCCACGCCGGCCCGCTGCAGCGCGGCCGCCAGCCCGTCGGCAAGCGCGTCGAGCTCGCGGTAGGTCAGGCGCCCGTCGGCCCAGCTCACCGCCGGCGAATCGGGTTGCGCCGCGGCGATTTGGGCGAGCCGGTCGTGCACCGCGACCATCGGCGCGACGGTCTGCGGCGGGCGCGGAACGACCGTTGCGCGCTCGCCGTCGAGCAGGACGTCGATCTCGCGCAGGGGCCGGTCCCACTTGTCCACCAACCGTTGCGCCACCGCGATGAGCCGCCTGCCGAGGTCTTCGGGCGCCATCGCGCCCAGCGCACCGTCGAGCACCTCCACCAGCACCGTGAGCGCGCCGGCGCTCAGGTGGGCGGCGATGGTCACGGGGAAATGCGACACGCTCTCCAGCGCCACCGGCCGGAACGTCGCCCCGTTTGCCACGAATTCGGTGGCGCCCACGACCTCGCCGGGGGGGAAGTTTTCGTACACCAGCAGGGTGTCGAACATCTCACCGACACCGGCGATGGCGCGGAGCTCGGCGTGCCCCAGATAGCTGTGGTCGCGCAGCGCGGCGGATTCACGTTGCAGCGCAAGGCATTGCGCCCCGGTCGCCGCGCGGGGTTTCAGCCGCACCCGCAGCGGCACGGTGTTGATGAACATGCCGACCATCGTCTCGACTCCGGACAATTCGCCGGGCCGGCCGGATACTGTCACGCCGAACGTCACGTCGTCGCGGTCGGTGTAGACCGACACTATTGTCGCCCAGGCCATCTGGACCAGCGTGTTGAGCGTGACGCCGCGGGCGCGCGCGGCGTCGGCCAGCGCGGCGGTGGCCTCGGGGTCGAGGCGCACCGTGGTGCGGCGCGGTACGCCCGCCAGCGGCGGGGTGGCGGTCAGCGCCGGCGAGAGCAGGGTGGGCCCATTTACGCCCTGGAGGTGCTGGGCCCACAAGGCGCGGCTGGCCGCCTGGTCCCGGGCGGCCAGCCACCCGATGTAGTCGCGGTACGGCCGCGGCGGTGGCGGCAGCGCGGCGGCGTCTCCCCCGGCCCGGTACAGGGCAAGCAGTTCGGACACCAGAAGCGGCAGCGACCAGCCGTCGATGACGATGTGGTGCGCGACGATGACCAGATGCCACCGTTGCTCCGGCAATTCGATGAGCAGGAAGCGGATCAGCGGTCCGCGACCCACGTCGAAACGGCTTTGGCGCTCTTCGGCTTCCAGCGCCTCGACCTCGTCGGGCTCGGCGCGCACACACCGCCAGGGCACCTCGGCGCTGCGGGGCACCACCTGGACCGGCCGGCTCAGGTCGCCGTGGACGAAGCTTGCCCGCAGGTTGGGGTGCCGGGTCAGCAGGGCCGCGGCGCACTCGCGCAACAGCGCGACGTCCAGCGCGCCCTCCACGTCGGCGGCCATCGCGATGACGTACGGGTCGGCGCCCGGCTCCTCTTCGGAGGCCAGCGTCGCCATCGAGAAAAGCCCCTGCTGCAGGGGGCTGAGCGCCATCACATCCTCGATGGCCGGCCGCGGGTCGGCTCGGGTCACGACCGATCCCCCCACGACGAGGTCAGGGCCGCCAGCTCCTCGGCGGACAGCCCCGACGCGCTCATCGGTGCGTGGGAGCCGTCGTTCTCGGGTTCGGTTTCGGCCGACGACTTGGCGTCCAGGGCGGCGGCGAGCTCGTGCAGCACGGGATGTTCGAAGATCATCCGCGGGGTCAGCGGCATTCCGGCGTCGCGGGCCCGCGCGGCGACCCGCACCGCGAGGATGCTGTCCCCGCCGAGATTGAAAAATTCGTCGTGCCGCCCGATTTCGTTGGCTTCGAGCATGTCGGCGAGGATCGCCGCGAGCGCGCGCTCGGTGGCGGTGTGGGGCGGTTCGGCGGGATCGGCGACCGCGGCCGCCCGCGCCGGCGCGGGTCGCTCGACGTCGGCCAGCAGCTGCAGTTGTCCGTCCGCGGTCCACACGCCGCGCTCCCCGCTGCGGTAAAGCCTCGAACCCGATTGGACGGCAAAGGGATCGGCGACGAAGCGGGTCGCGGTGAGCGATGCGCGCTCCAGCCGGCCGATGACCGCCGGACCGCCGCCGTAGTAGACGTCGCCCACCACCCCGACGGGGACGGGGTTCAGCCAGGCGTCCAGCAGGTATACCCGCGCCGCGCCGTCGCCCGCGTGGGACCGGGCCAGAATGCGCTGCCTTTCTTGCGCATTGGCGATCTCGACGTCGCGCAGCCGTTGGTCGGGGCGGTCGGCGAACGCCTCGATGACACGGACCAGCCACTCGGCGAACCGTTCCGCGGTACCGCGCCGGTACAGCTCGGGGCGGTAGATGACGTGGCCTCGGTAGCCGTCGTCGGACGCGAAGAAGTTGACCGACATGTCGGCGTGCGCCACGTCGAAGGCCGGCTCCAGCGCGGTGAACGTGGTGTCGCCGTCCGGCCCGCTGTCGATGACGCGGTCTTGTGGCAACTGTTCGCGAACGTGCACGACGACGTCGAACAGCGGGTTGCGTGACAGCGACCGGGCGGGGCTGACCGCGTCGACCACCTGGTCGAACGGCAGGTCCTGGTGTGCGTACGCGGCCAGCGCCATGTCCCTGGTCCGCGTCAGCAACTCGCGCAGTGTGGGGTTGCCGCGCAAGTCATTTCGCAGCACCAAGATGTTGATGAAAAACCCGATCAGGCGATCCAAATCGGATTCGTTGCGCCCGGCGACCGGGGTGCCGAGGGGGACGTCCGGGCCGCCGCCGGCCTTGTGCAGCACCACCGCGACGGCGGCCTGCAGCAGCATGAACTCGGTGATGCCGAGCTCGCGGGCCAGCGTGGCCAGCTTGGTGCGGGTCGGCGCCCCGAATCCGAACTCGACGGCGTCGCCGGCGCCGGTGAGGGCCGCCGGCCGCGGGAAGTCCGGGCGCAGGCCGTTTTCGGTTGGTAGCCCCTCGAGCTGGCGGGTCCAGTAGTCGCGCTGCGGTCCGGCGATGCCGGCGCTGTCGTCCAGCAGCGCCGCCTGCCACGCGGCGTAGTCGGCGTATTGCAATGGCAGCGGTTCCCATTCGGGAGGTTGGCCGCCGCTGCGGGCCCGGTAGGCGGTGAGCAGGTCGGTGAACAGCACTCCGGCGGACCAGTGATCGCCGGCGATGTGGTGCGTGACAACGGACAAGACGTTGCGGTCCGGCGTGCTCAGCACTGCCGCCCGGATCGGCGGGTCGGTCTCCAGGTCGAAAACGTGGCGCCGCTCGGTGTCGAGTGCGGCACGAAGCCAGTCCTCGTCGGGCCCGGCGGCGCGCCGCACCGGAACCTCGCCGGGCGGGTGGACGATCTGGTGCGGGACGCCGTCGATCTCGCGGTAGGTGGTGCGCAAGATCTCGTGCCGCGCCGCGACGTCGGTGACGGCCGCCGCCAGGGCGTCGGTGTCGCAGGGGCCTCGCAACGCCGCGGCGAACGGAATGTTGTTGACGGCGTTGGGCCCGTCGAAGCGATAGGTGAACCAGCTGCGCAGCTGCGACGACGAGAGGCGCGCCGGTCCGCCGTGGTTCAGCGCGATCAGCCGGGGCCGCGCCGAGGCCCGATCGGTGGCGTCGATGTGCGCGGCGAGCCGCGCCACCGTCGCCAGTTCGAAAACCTCGCGCACGCCGATGTCGACGCCGAACGCGTTGCGCACCGCCGCCACCAACTTCGTGGCGAGCAGCGAGTGGCCGCCCAGGTCGAAGAACGAGTCGTCGGCGCCGACCCGGTCGCGGTCGAGCAGCTCGGCGAACAGTTCGGCGACGCGCCGCTCGGTGGCCGATGCCGGTTCGCGGAACTCCGCGCCGGAACTCACCTCCGGGATCGGCAGCGCGGCCCGGTCGATCTTGCCGTGCGCGGTGATCGGAATCTCTTCGAGCACAACGTATGCCGCCGGCACCATGTACTCGGGCAACGCCGCGGCGACGCGGGCCCGGATGCGGTCGGTGTCCACCTCGGACACTCCCGCAGCGGGCGTCACGTAGCCGACCAGGCTCTTGCCCAGCCCGGGCAGGTCGCTGACCACCACGACCGCCTGTCCGACCGTCGGATCGACCGAGACGGCCGCGGCGACATCACCCAGTTCGATCCGGAAACCGCGGATTTTGACCTGCTCGTCGGCACGACCCACGAACTCGACGTCGCCGTCCGCGTTGCGGCGCGCTAGGTCCCCGGTTCGGTACATCCGGGCGCCGGGATTGAACGGGTCGGCGACGAATCGCTCCGCGGTCAGTCGGGCACGGCGATGGTATCCATGCGCCAGATGCGTTCCGCCGAGGTAGATCTCGCCGATCACGCCGACCGGGACGGGTCGCAGCGAATCGTCGAGCAGGTGCATGGTGGTGTTGATCTTGGGCCGGCCGATGGGCACGATGCGGGTGCCCTGTGGGCCCTGGACCTTGAACCGGCTGGCGTTGATCACGGTTTCGGTCGGACCGTAGAAGTTGTGCAGCAGCGCGTCGAACGTGGCGTGGAACTTGTCCGCCACCTCACCGGGCAGCGGTTCGCCGCCGATGGGCACCCGCTGCAATGTCCGCCACTGGTTGACGCCCGGCAGCGACAGGAACAAGCCGAGCAGCGAGGGCACGAAATGCATTGCCGTGATTCCCTCGTCGCGCAACAGGGCGGTGAGGTAGCCGATGTCGTTGAGTCCCCCGGGGCGCGGGATCACCATTCGCGCCCCGCAGGCCAGCATGCCGAAGATCTCGGCGATCGACACGTCGAAGCTCGGGGAGGCGACCTGCAGCAGCCGGTCGGTGTGGTCCACAGCGTACTCGCCCTGGAACCAGACGAAGTATTCGGCGACCGGACGGTGCGGCACCGCAACGCCTTTGGGCAGTCCGGTGGTGCCCGACGTGTAGATCAGGTACGCGGTGTTATCCGGCCGCAGCGGCCGCACCCGGTCCGCGTCGGTGGGGTCCTCGGCGCGGTACGCGGCCAGATCGGCCACCGGCTCGCGCAGCACCAGCTTCGCGTCGCAATCGTCGAGGATGAACCGCAGCCGGTCCGGGGGGTAGGTGGGGTCCACGGGCACGTACACCGCACCGGACTTGGCGATGCCGACCGCGGTGACGACCAGGTCGGGCGACTTGTCCAGCAGCACGGCGACGCGGTCTTCGCTGCCTATCCCCTGTTCGATCAGCCAGTGCGCCAACCGGTTTGCCGCCTCGTTGACGTCGCGGTAGCTGAGCCGGCGGCCTTCGTACACGAGGGCGACGGCGTCCGGGGTCCGCGCGGCCTGCTCGGACACCAGCTCGGCGAGGGTTTTGGGGGCGGTCTCGAACGCCTCGCCGTGCGACACCTCCCGCAGCCAGGCCGCGTCGGCCTCGTCCAACAGCGTCAGCCCGGCCAGCGGCATGTCCGGTTCGGCCAGCGCGTCGTCCAGCAGCACGGCGAAGTGATGCAGCATCTGGCTCACCAGCGCGGGTTCGAGGATCTCCAGCAGGTGTTCGGCCTCGACCAGCACACCGGTGCTCTCGAATTCGACCATGAAACCCAGCGGCAGCTGGGTGAGGTTGCTGCGCAGGCCGTAGCGCTCGCACTCGACGCCGGGTGGGCTAAACCCGCCGCCGTCCGGCTCGCGGAACCCGAAGCTGACCCGGGTCATCCGTTCCGCGCCGTGGCGGCGATCGGGGTTCAGTTCGCGCACGGCGCGGTCGAGGCCGACGCGTTGGTGCGCGAACGCCCCGGTGGCGGTGTCGCGCGTCGCCTTCAGCAGCTCGCGGAAGCTCATCGTCGGCCGCGGTCGCAGCCGCATCGCCACGGTGTTGCCGAAATATCCGATGGTGTCGTCGGTTCCGGCGCCGCGATTGAGCACCGGTGCGGCCACGAGGAAGTCGTCGCTGTGGGTATAGCGATGCATGAGGGCGCCGAAGGCGGCAAGCAGCACCATGTATGGGGTGCAGCCGGTGTCGCGCGCCATCGCGATCACCCGTTGCGCGGTGTCGCCGGACAGCCGTACCTCGCTGCGGGCGGCCCGCCAGTTGGTCGGCATGGTCGTCCCGGCCGGCCCGGGCAGCTCCAGCGGTTCCGGCGGGTCGGCCATGACGGCGCGCCAGTAGTCGAGATCGGCGTCGGTGGTGTCGGGTGCGGGCGGCACCGGGGTGTGGCGGTAGGGCGCCAGCTCGGCGCCCTCGTACGCGTTGGTGAGGTCGGCGAAGAACACCCGCCAGGAGCCGTCGTCCCAGGCGATGTGGTGGGCCACCAACAGCACCACGTGCTCGTCGGGTGCGGTGCGTACGGCGGTGATCCGCAGCGGCGCGTCGGTGGAAAGGTCGAAGGGCGTGGAGAATTCGCGCTGGGCCAGCACCTCGAGCCGCAGCCGGCGGGCGTGTTCGGGCAGCTCGGTCAGGTCGTGCTGTGCCCAGCCGGGGCGGAGGTCTTCGTGCACCGTCGGCCGGGGCGTGCCGTCGTCGCCGACGGCGTAGGTGGTGCGCAGGATCGGATGCCGACGGCCGACCGCGTCGACGGCGTCGCGCAGCCGCGCGAGATCGATGTCGCCGGTGATCCGATAGGACACGCAGACGTTGAGCAGTGCGCCGCTGGGGTCGGCCAGGTGCACGAACCACATCCGGGCCTGACCGTCGGAGAGCCGGTCGTCGGCGGGCGGCGGCTCGTCAGGACCCTCGGTGCCGGACGAGAGGCCGCGGTCGGCGAGCCTGCGACGAAGCAGTTCCAGGCGGGCCGCATCGAGCCGGGCGCCGGTGTCGGCGATGTCAGTCACGCGAAACGTCCACCTTCTGTGCTGTGTCGGAGCGCACGTCGGCGCCCTCGAGTTGTTCGACAAGTTCGGCGCCGGTGATGTCGCCCATCAGCGTCGCCAGGGGCACCGTCCGGCCGATAATCCGTTTGAGGCGCTTGCGCAGGTCCAGCGCCAGCATCGAATCGACGCCCAGATCGAAAAGCGATTCCCCGAGCTGCAATTCGCTCGGCCGCTCGATCCCGAGCACGGCCGCCAATTGGCCGCGCACCGCATCGACGACCGGCAGCGCCGTGGCGTTGTCGCGGTGTTCGGACCGCCTGGCGTCCAGGAAGATTCGCAGCCGGGCCGCGTCGGCCGAGAACACCAGCGGGTCGTCTGGCCAGTCGCGCAGGCTCGCCTCTATCGCGTCGCGCGGCGACATCGGGCGCAGACCGGAGCGCTCGATGTTTTCCAGCTCGGCCGCATCCACGATGCCCCGGCCCGATTCGCTGTCGCGCGGCGGTTGCCACAGGCCCCATCTCACCGCCACGCAGTGTCGGCCCGCGGCGCGCAGCTCGGCGGCCATCACGTCCAGCAGGCGGTTGGCCGCCGAGTAGGCGGCGTGCCCCCGTCCGCCCCACAGCCCGGATACCGACGAGCACAACAGCGTTCGCGCGCCGGGGCGGACCGGCCACAGTTCGATAAGGTGGGCCAGGCCGCCGACCTTGGCGGCGAACGCGCCGGCGAGGGTGGCCTCCGTCAGGCCTGCAGCGCCGCCGAAGCCGGCGCTGCCCGCCGCATGCACGATCAACGACGCGCCGTCGATGCCGTATTTCGCTGCGGTGAGCGCCAATTGGGCCGGGTCGGTGATGTCGCACGGCGCGGACACCAGCTCGGTCCCGTATCGGGTCGCCCACGCCTTCAGCAGCCCGGGATCCGCGGAGCGGCGGCTCAGGAGGACGATGCGCCGCGCGCCGCGCTCGGCGAGATGGCGGGCGTAGTGCAGGCCGATGGCGCCGGCACCGCCGGTGATGACGACGTCGTCGAGGACGCTGGAGTCAAGTGGCCATTGCGCGGCGGCGGGTGCGTCGCGGAACGAGCGCTCGAACAACGCCTGCCCCCGCAGCGCGACGTCGCCGGCGCCGGACAGCACCGCGTCGACGGCGGCGGGCGTCAGCTCCCACGACGGCAGGTCCAGGTGGGTGAAAGTCAGTTCCGGGTGGTCGAATCCGGCACTGCGGTGCATCGCGGCCAGCGCCGCATGGGCGGCCGACGGGGACGCGTCGTGCGGGCCGACGCGATCGGCGGCGACGGTGACCAGGCAGACCGTGTGGCAGCGGGGCCCCAATGCGTTCGCGTAGTCGAGCAGGCCGGCCCCGGCCAGGCCCGCGAGGGCCTCGGCGGCCCGGTGGGCGCCTGCGGCGTCGACGACCGGCGCGATCACCGCGACGATCTCCGCGTCCCGCGGCGGGCTGAGGTCGGCGGCGGGATGGGCCTCGATCGCCGCGCGCAGCGGCCCAGCCAGCGGGGTTTCGGCCCCGATCCCGATCACCGCGACCGGCGCCGGCGGGCCCGCGGCCGGCGCGGGCGGTGCCGCCCGCTCCCAGTGCTCCAGCACGATTTCGGGCCCCGGGGCCGGTCCGCCTACGGCAGGCAGCGGCGCGGGGTGGGCCCACATCGGGATTGCGCGCATCGGCGCGTTCGGGAATCCTGGCAGGCCAACCTCGCCGGGGGCCGGACCGTCCAGGTAGTCGGACCAGGGGTAGCCCGGGTCGGCCACCGCCGCGGTGACGATGTTCGCCGACAGCGCCTCGATCACCGGCTCGTCGCGGTGAGCCGAGCCGACCAGCACCGCCGGGCCGTCGGGCAGGTCGGTCTCGAAGACCTGGCCGATCGTGAACAACAGCGCCGGGTGGGCCGAGAGCTCGATGAACGACCCAGCGCCGCAACGGATTGCCGACGCGAACGCGCGGTCCAGTCGAACCGTGTCGCGCAGGTTTGCATACCAGTAGTCGCCGAAGGGCTCGTCGGGTGCCACGACGTCGCCGGTGGCGCCGCCGATGAATTGCACGGGGGCCTCGGTGAATTCGGAGGCGGGCAGCCGCGCAGCGAATTCGTCGCGGAGCGGCTCGAGCACGCTGGCGTGCCCGGGGAAGCCCGCGGTGATCTCGCGGGCGAACTGACCGGCGGAGCGAACCTTGTCCGCGATCGCCAGCACCGCTTCGCGTTCGCCCGACACCGCCACGGTGGAGGCGGAGTGCACCACCGAGAGCTCCACCCAGCCGTCCGCCGCCGCGATCAGCGCCCCGGCCGCCTCGGCGCCGACGCCCAGCGTGGCCATCGCGTAGCGATCCGGAAGGCGCTCCACCACGCCGGCCCGGGCCGAGACGATAGCCACGGCGTCCTGCAGGGTGATGACGCCGGCGATGAGGGCCGCGGCGACCTCGCCGAGGCTCTGGCCGACGGTGAGATCGGGAAGGACGCCGCACGACCGCCAAACCTGTGCCAGCGCGAAAGCGTGGACGAATTGCGCGCCCTGCACCTCGATTTCGGAGAAGGCCTGCGCGTCGGCTTCGACCGTCAGGTAGCGCAACGGCGACGCGTGGCCGGCGGCCTCGAACGCCGCGACGCACTCGGCGGCCGCCGCCCGATAGGCCGGAAGCGCCCGGTACGCGGCGGCGCCCATGCCCGCCCAATGGACACCCTGACCGGGAACCACGAAGGCCTGCCGCGGGGCCGACTCCAACGCCGACCGGGCGACCAGCGGATGCTCGCGCCCCGCCGCCAGCGCGCGCAGCCCGCCGATCAGCTCAGGGCGGTCCGCGGCGCGCAGCGCCGCACGGTGCCGGCGCACCCGTCGGGTCCCGCCCAGCTGACGGGCCACCTGGGCCACGGTCGTTTCCGGACGGCGCTCGAGGTAGTCGGCGATCGCGCCGGCGTCCGCGGCAACGAGTTCGTCGGCGTGCGCGCTGAGCAGCACCGGGACGCGACCGTCGGGCAGTCGTTTAAGGGGCATCCGGCGACCCGTTGTCCGGCATCGAGACGATCACATGGGTATTGGTGCCGCTCATCCCGAACGCGGATACCGCCGCGGTTCGCCACCCATTGACGGCGCGCCACGGCGTCAGTTTGTCGGCCAACCGCAAACCCTGACTCTCCCAGTCGATTTCGCGACTGGGCTCGTCGACGTGCAGGGTCGGGGCCACGGCGGCGTGTTCGGCGGACAGGATCACCTTGGCGAGGCCCAGCCCGCCGGCGGCGGCCTGGGCATGACCGATGTTGGACTTGACCGAGCCCAAGAACGGTCCCCGCCCGGGCGGCGCGGTCCCGTAACTGGCCGCCAACGCGCACAGTTCCGTCCGGTCACCGAGCCGGGTTCCGGTGGCGTGCCCCTCGACCATCCCGACGTCGGCGGGCTCGACCCCGGCCTGCGCGATCGCGCGCCGAAACAGCCGCAGTTGCGCGTCACCGCTGGGCGCCATCAGCCCGTTGCTGCGCCCGTCGGAGTTCAGGCAGCTGGCGCGCACCTCGGCGAGGATGCGGCGCCCGTCGGCCACCGCGCGGGACCGGCGCTGAAGCACGAACATGGCCGCCCCCTCCGCCCAGACGGTTCCGCTGGCGAGCGCGCTGTACGGTCGGCAACGGCCGTCATCGGACAGCGCGTGTTTCGAGGAGAACTCGACGAAATAGCCCGGGGTGCCCATCACACACACGGCGCCGGCGAGCGCAAGGTCGCAATCGCCGGCCCGGATCGCCTGCACCGCCGTGTGAAACGCCGCGAGCGCCGACGAGCAGGCGGTGTCTATGGTCAGCGCCGGCCCGGCCAGGTCGAGCGTGTAGGCGATGCGCCCCGAGATCACCCCCAGCGACGTCCCGGTGATCAAATGCCCACTGTGGTCGGAGAATTCGGAAAGGGCGGGGCCGTATTCCAACGTGGAGGCGCCGACATAACAGCCGACATCGTGACCGGCCAGGTCGTCGGGGTTGATGCCGCTGTTCTCCACGCTCCGCCACGCGACGCGCAGCCCGACCCGCTGCTGCGGGTCCATGGCCGTCGCTTCCCGTCGTGAGATCCCGAAGAACTCCGGGTCGAATGTCGTTGCGCTGGCGAGGAATCCCCCAAGGTCGTGGATGGGTTTGAAGCCGTCCCGCCGGGACCCGTCGAACAGCTCGCGGAGCGCCCAGCCCCGATCGGTGGGGAACGGGCCCAGCGCCTCCCGCTGTTCGGACAGCAACGCCCAGAAATCGTCGGCGGTTTCCACCCCGCCGGGCGCCTCGAGCGCGAACCCGACGATGACGACCGGGTCGCTATCGGACATCGGCGCTCACCATCCGGGCCACCGCGTCGAGGTGATCGGCGAGGTAGAAGTGGCCGCCCTCGAATTCCGTCACCGTGAATCGGCCGGATGTGTGGGTTTCCCAGTGGGCCAGGGTGTCCCGGCTGATCCGGTGGTCGCGATCGCCACCGACCGCGTGGATGTCGGCGGCGATGCGCACGTCCGGGCCGCACGAGTAGGCGTTCAGGGCGCGGTAGTCGGCCTGCACCGCCTGCACCAGGAGCTCGACGAATTCTTCGTCGCCCAGCAGCTCCGGATCGGTGCCGCCGAGATCGATCATGTCCGCCAGCACCCCGCTGTCGCTGGTCGGCAGCGGCCCGTACGCTTCCACCGTCGACGGGGCCTGCCCGGCGGAGGCCCACAGGACGCGCACCGGCACTCCGTTGCGTTCGGCGATCCGGGCGAACTCGAACGCGACCACGGCCCCCATGCAGTGGCCGAACAGGGTCAGCGGAGCCGCCGAGTTCCAGTCGCCGGCCTCGAACAACTCCAGCGCCAGCGCATCGATGCTCTCGGCCGCCGGATGCTTCCGCCGGTCGGCGCGCTGCGGGTACTGCACCACGAATGCGTCGACATCGTTGGCCGACAACGCCTTAGCCAGCGACCGGTACGCCGCGGCGGCGCCGCCGGCGTGCGGGAAGACGACCACCGACCCGCGCGCGGTGCCGGTGGTGAACCGCTTGACCCAGGGCTTGAACTCCCGTCGCGCCGGCGCGGGCGCGGAGTCGAGCGCCGACAACACGTCGACGCTCGACATGTCCGCGATCTCCAGGTACACCTCGGCCACCTGCTCGAGCCGGCCGCCGTTGGCCTCCCGGCCGGTCAGCAGCTGGGCGAGCGTTGCGACGGTGCGGGCGGCGAAGACGTCGGCGACCATCACGCTCGGCGAGTCGAGCCACTGGCGGATGCCGACGACGGCCTGCGTCGCCAGCACGGAATCGCCACCGAGGGAGAAGAAGTCGTCGTGCACGCCCACCGCATCGGCGTCACGGTCGAGCAAGTCCGCGATGATGTGGCGCAGCGCCCGTTCCAGTCGCGTCCGCGGGGCCTGGTAGGGCGCGGACGCGTCGCCGGCGTCGACCGCCGCGGCCAGCTGGCGGCCGACCGCGCGCCGGTCGATTTTGCCGCCGTCGGTGAACGGGATGCGGTCGGTCAGCGATACGTGCTGCGGAACCATGTGCGCGGGAACGAGATCGGCCAGAAGCTCGCGGATCCGCTGTGCGGTCAGCGCGGCGTCGTCGAGACGGACGGCCGCGGCCAGCACGTCGGTGCCGCCGGAGCCGGGCACCAGGGCGGCCACGGCCGCGCGCACACCGGGAACCCGGCGCAGCGCGGCCTCGATCTCGCCGAGTTCGACGCGATACCCGCTGACCTTGATCCGGTGGTCGGCGCGGCCGACGAACTCGAGGGTGCCGTCCGGCCAGTAGCGCGCCAGATCGCCGGTGCGATACCAGGTTCGGCCGTCGTGGACGACGAAGCGCTCGGCGGTCAGCTCGGGACGCCCGCGATAACCCCGGGCGATGCCGCGTCCGGACACCCACAGCTCACCGGGCACCCAGTCGGGGCAGTCGGCGCCGGTGTCGCCGACGACGCGGCAGGCGATGTTGGGAAACGGCTTGCCGTAGGGCACCGCGGTCCAGTCGTCGGGCATGTCGGCGTCGACCTCGAAAATGGTTGCGTGGACCGCCGTCTCGGTGGCGCCGCCCAGCCCGGCGAAGCGCACGCGCGGCGCCCGCGCCTGCAGCCGTCGGGCCAGGCCGGGGCGCACCCAGTCGCCGCCGGTGGCGACGACCCGCAGCGACGACAGGCGCCCCGCCTCGACCTCGGCCAGCATCTCCAGCCAGCCGGGCAGGAAGTTGAGCACCGTGACCTGGTGGGCGTCGATGAGCCGGGCCCACGCATCGGGATCGCGTCGCTGCGCCTCGTCGACCACAACGATCGCGCCGCCGGCCCGCAGGGTGGCGAAGATGTCGAGCACCGACAGGTCGCATTCCAGCGTCGAGAGAAGCAGGCACCGATCCGCCGCGCCGATATCGAAGTGGCGGGTCAGGAATTCGACCGTGTTCATGGCGCCGTCGTGGGTCAGCTCGACGCCCTTGGGCTCCCCGGTCGAGCCCGACGTGAACAACACGTAGGCGAGCTCGGCGGGATCCGTTCTGGCAACCGCGAAGTCGGCAATCGCGGGCGCCGCGCCCAGCACGTCCGCGATCACCAGCGCCGGCACCGGCACCGGCAGCGGCCGCCCGCCGCACACCAAAGCCAGCCGCACGCCACCGGTCTGCAGGATGCGCTCGGCGCGGTCGCGTGGTTGGTCGACGCCGATCGGCAGGTAGACACCGCCGGCGGCCAGGATGCCCAGCAGCGCCGGCAGCTGTTCGGCGGTCTTCGGACCCATCACCGCGACGGTGTCGCCGGCGCCGATCCCGGCCGCCCGCAACGCCGCGGCCAGCGCCAGCGCCTGCTCGCGCAGCTGCGCGTAGGTGAGTTCACCGGAGCTCGCGAACACGGCGGGCGCGTCGGGTTGTTGCTCGGCCCGCCGAAAGAACCCGTCGTGCAGGGCTTCCCCGCTCGGCGCGGCGCTGCGGCCGTTGACCGCCTCGCGCACCGCGCGTTGCCCGTCCGGCAGCGCGGCCGGCGCGGCCACGTTCCAGGCGTCGTCGCTGGACGCCAACCGCAGCAGTTCGTCGATGTGGTGGGCGAACATCGCGTCGATGACGCCCGGCGCGAAGACACCGTCGCGCACGTCCCAGTTCACCAGCACCCCGCCGTCGAACTCGGTGACCTGCGCATCGAGCAGCACCTGCGGGCCCTGGGAGATGATCCAGGCGGGTGCGCCGAATTGCGTTGTGACGTCGGCGCTGAACAGTTCCCCGAGGCCCAGCGCGCTGGTGAAGACCACCGGCGCCAGGACCTGGGTGCCGCGGTGCCGGCTGAGATCGCGCAGCACCGACAGCCCGGGATAGGAGGAATGCGCCGCGGCGTCCCGCATCGCGTCCTGCACCGCGCGGGCCCGCGCCGCCGGGGTGTCGGCACCCGCCAGGTCGACATCGAGCAGCAGCGACGAGGTGAAGTCGCCGACCAACTTCTCGACGTCGGCGTGCAGGGCCTGGCGCCCGAACAGGGGCACATTCAGCAGGAACCGCGGCGAGGACCAGCGGGCCAGCGCGTCGGCGAAGGCCGCGGCCAGCGTCATCGCCGGGGTGATGCCCCGGGCGCGGGCCCGGGCGAACAGCGCGTCGCGGGTCGCCGGGTCCAGCCAGTGCCAGCGTCGGGTGCTGGTGTGCGAGTCGCGCCCGCCGGTCGACGGCGGCGCCGGCGGGTCCGGCAGGCGGGGGATGCGCTCGGCCCACCAATCCCGGTCGGCGTCGCGCTGCGGCTGGGGTTGCGCCTCCTCGCGCGCGACGGCCAGGCGGTATTCGCGGTAGCTGTAACCCAATTCGGGCAGCTCCCGGCCGAGATAGAGGGCGGCCAGGTCGGCCATCAGGGTGCGATAGCTCATCGCGTCGGCGGCCTGCATGTCCAGATCGACATGCAGCCGGGAACGCCCGTCGGGCAGCAGCGTCAACGCGAGCTCGAACACCGCGCCGTCGAGCTGTTGGTGCGATTTGGCCTCGCGGAGGGCCGCCAGCCGCGGCTCGACCAGGTCCCGACGGTCGCGCAGGTCCTCCACCGTGACGGGGAAATCCCCGCATTCGTCGGCCGGAGCGATGCGTTGCGTGCCGTCGGGCAGGAACCGCACCCGCAGCATCGGGTGGCGCAGCGCCAGCAGGTTGGCCGCCGCGCGCAGGCGGTCCGGGTCGATCGGGCCGCCGTCGAACTCGACGTACAGGTGCCCGGCCACGCCCCCGAACTGCTGGTTGTCCTGGCGGCCGACCCACATCGCGTGTTGCATCGGAGCCAGCGGAAAGGGCTCGCCCGCCCCGGACGGCTCGGCGTCGACGGCCGGCCCCGGGTCTTCGGCGCCCGGTTGCGCCGGGCTCGCCGCCACCAGCTCGGACCAGGCCTCGATCGTCGGCGCCGCGGCCAGGGCGGCGAAATCGACGGCGATGCCCTGGCGGCGCCAGCGACCGGCGAGCGTCATCATCCGGATGGAGTCCAGGCCCTGGCCGATGAGGTTGCTAGCCGGGTGAATCGCGTCGGCACCCACGCCGAGCAGCTCGGCGACCTCCGCGCGGATGTCCTCCGAGCACGCCGGGGCATGCACCACGAAATCCTCCCTGAATTAGCAAAGGCTGCCCTAAGTTGTTTCGTTACCCTATCCTCATCCCTGCGCCGCCCGCTACCACCCCCCGAGCCCGAGGAGACAGATGGTCCCGAACACGATGCGGCCTTCGGCGGGCATGGCGGGATTCGTGCCGTTTCCGGCCGGCCGGGCCGCGTCCTATCGCGCGGCGGGCTACTGGACGGGACGAACCCTGGACACGATCCTGACCGAGGCCGCGCGGCGCTGGCCGAACCGGACCGCCGTCGTCGACGCCGCGGGTGATGGCGGTTTCAGCTACGCCGAGCTCGACGAGCGGGCCGGCCGCGCGGCGGCCGGGCTGCGCCGGCTGGGCGTCGCGCCCGGCGACCGGGTCCTGCTGCAGCTGCCGAACGGCCGCGAATTCGCCGCGGCGCTGTTCGGGCTGTTGCGGGCCGGGGCGATCCCGGTGATGTGTCTGCCCGGCCATCGGACCGCCGAATTGGGCCACTTCGCCGCGGTCAGCGAGGCGACGGCTCTCGTGATACCGGCTGCCGCAAACGGTTTCGACTATCCGGAGATGGCGCGTGGGCTCGTCGATGATCACCCGGCGCTCAAGCATGTGATCGTCGACGGCGACCCCGGGAAGTTCACGGCGTGGACGCAACTGTGCGAACAGGGCACCGTCGACCCGCCGGCCCCGGCGGCCGACCCGGCAATGCCTGCCCTGCTGCTGGTTTCGGGCGGCACCACCGGCACGCCCAAGCTGATCCCCCGCACCCACGACGACTATGTGTTCAACGCGACCGCCAGCGCCGAGGTCTGCCGGCTGGCCGCGGACGACGTCTATCTCGCGGTGCTGCCCGCGGGCCACAACTTCCCGCTGGCCTGTCCGGGCCTGCTGGGCGCCATGTCCGTCGGCGCCACGACGGTGTTCGCCACCGATCCCAGCCCGGAGGCCGCCTTCGCCGCCATCGCGCGCCACCGCGTGACCGTGACGGCCCTGGTGCCGGCGCTGGCCAAGCTGTGGGCCCAGGCCTGCGAATGGGAGCCGGTGACCCCGAAGTCGTTGCGGCTCTTGCAGATCGGTGGGGCACGACTGGAGCCGGCCGACGCCCGACTGGTGCGCGCCACGCTGACTCCGGGCGTGCAGCAGGTGTTCGGAATGGCGGAGGGGCTGTTGAGCTACACCCGGCTGGACGATCCGCCGGAAATCGTCGAGAACACCCAGGGCCGGCCGCTGTGTGCGGCCGACGAACTGCGCGTCGTCGACGGTGCCGGCGAGCCGGTGGCACCCGGCGAAGAGGGCGAGCTGCTGGTGCGCGGGCCGTACACCCTCAACGGCTACTTCCGCGCCGAACGCGACAACGAGCGCAGCTTCGATCCCGACGGTTTCTACCGCAGCGGCGACCTCGTCCGCCGCAGGGACGACGGTTATTTGGTGGTCACCGGCCGGGTCAAGGACGTCATCTGCCGCGCCGGCGAGACCATCGCGGCGGCCGAACTCGAGGAGCACATGCTGAGCCATCCCGCGATCCGTTCGGCCGCGGCGGTTCCGGTGCCCGATCCGTATCTCGGTGAAAAGATCTGCGCCGCGGTCGTTTTCGCCCGGGAACCGTTGACGCTCGCTGAGCTCAACGCCCACCTCGATGCGCGCGGCGTCGCCGCCCACGCCCGGCCCGACATGCTGGTCGGGATGCCGGCGCTGCCCACCACGCCGATCGGAAAGGTCGACAAGAAGGCGATCGCAGCGCAGCTGGGCGAGGCATAAGCGCCGCGGTCAGCGTCCGCTAAGCGTCAGCGTCCCTTCGGTTTTGAGCCCGTTGTTGGCGGTGATCCGCTCGGTCTTGCGCGCCTCGCGCTCGAGGTAGCGCTGCTTGGACTCGTCGAATTTGTCGCCGGCCACCTCGAGCTCCTTGATCAGCACGCCGAGGTCGTCGCGCATCCGCGCCGCCTCGCCGGTGAAGTCATCGCGTTCGAAGATGCGCCATTTCTTCAAGACCGGCATGACCACCTCGTCGAGATGGATGCGCGGATCGTAGACGCCGCCGACCGCGATGATCACCGCCTTGCGCCGAAACTCCGGCACGGTGAACCCGGGCATCTTGAAGTTGCGCAGGACCCAGCTCCCAGTCCTGGCCAGTCGTGCGACAGCATAGGGATCGGGGGACTAAAGTCGCCGGGCGACGAGGCTGGGGGCGGGTCTGGCGCTATCGCCGGGCGATCAGGTACGGCGCGAGCGTGGACAGCTTTTCGCAGGTCTCCTCGAACTCGCGCTCGGGCTCGGACTCTTCGATGATGCCCGCTCCGGCGCGCAACCACGTCTTGCCGTCGCATTCGTAGGCGGCGCGCAGCGTCAGCGCCGCGTCCAGGCCGCCGTCCGCCGAGACCAGCACGACCGCACCGGAATAGAGGCCGCGGGGGCCCTCATCGAGGCGCAGGATGGCCTCGACGCCGGCCGCCTTCGGGATGCCCGACGCCGTGACGGCCGGGAAAAGCGCCTCCAGCGCATCCATCCGGTCCCTCGACGCGTCGAGGCGGGCGCTGACCGTCGAGCCGAGGTGCTGCACGCTCCCCCGCTCCCGCACCGTCATGAAATCGCTGACCACCGAGGTCCCCGGTTCGGCGATCTCGGCCATCTCCTGCAGCGAGCTGCGTACCGAAATGGCATGTTCGACAATCTCTTTGGAGTTGGACTCCAGGTCGTCGCGGGCCTGACGGTCGTGCGCCGCGCCACGACCGAGCGCGCGGGTCCCGGCCAGCGGCTCGGTCACCACCGTCCGGTCGTGCTGAACGGCCGCCACCAGCTCGGGGCTGTAACCCACGGCCCGCATGCCGCCGAGCCGCAACAAGAAGGACCTCACCGGCGTGTTGTGCCGACGGCCCAGCCGGTAGGTGGACGGAAAGTCAAGCGGGAAAGGCACTTCGACGCAGCGCGACAGGATCACCTTGTGGTACTCGCCCTTGGCGATTTCGCCGACGGCCGCCGCCACCCGGGAGCGGTAACCGGACGGGTCGTCGCTCAGGTCAATGGTGCGGGCGTCCGGCAGCGCGTCGGCGCCGCCGCCCAACAATTCGCGGACCGCCTCGCGGTGGACGACATCGGCACCGTAAAGACGAATCGCGTCCTGGGTCACCACGATGCGGGTGCGGGGCCAAAACACCCGGGCCAAGGGCGTGCGGGGCGCCAGTCGCTGCTGCAACCCGTAGCGATAGACGCCGAACTCGAACGCGACCCAGCCGAAAAGCTGGTCGGTTTCGAGCAGCAGCCGGTCGATGGCTTCACCCAGCACGGGTCCCGGCCGCCCGGACCATTGCTGCCGTTGCGTCGTGCCGTCGCGGACCACCCGCAGCTCGTCGCTGTCCAGCTCGACCATCGCCCGCACGCCGCTGGCCAGGACCCATTGCCCGTCGCGCTCATAGAGGAGGTACTCCTCGCCCGAGCGCTCGGGCAGCGCGGCGGCCAGCCGGGCCGCCAGGTCGGCCGGATGGATGTCGGGAGGCAGGGGAATCGGTGACGTGGTGCCGGCGGAACTCGTCTCGACGCTGACATCGGTCACGGTTAGTAAATGTAGCCTAACCTATGTAACGCCGCGCAACCCCTCCCCCGGCCCCCCGAAAACCGTCCCCGCCGCCCGCCGGCGGCGCAACACCCATCCCCACAGCGAATCCCCAGAAAAGTCACAGTAGTTTCACGCTAATCGCGCTCCACGTGTCCTACCAGCACCGCTGTGACCTCACGCTTTGGCGGAATCCGGTATTCGGTCACGCTGACGTTAAACGTGGGCATTCCGGGCTGTTTCCGAGTGGCGGACCCGCAAGGCCGGGGCTAAATTTTTGCACGATCATCGGGGTGTTCGTGGTGGACGGCGTACGGACGGTGCTTTCCCTGATCGCCGGATCACTGAAGAGAGGCACCAAATGCTGCAGGAGTTTTGGCACAACTTCACCCATAACCTGTTCAAGCCGCTGCTGCTGTTCTTTTACTTCGGGTTCCTGATCCCGATCCTCAAGGTGCGGTTCGAGTTCCCGTACGTGATCTATCAGGGCTTGACGATGTACCTGCTGCTGGCCATCGGCTGGCACGGCGGTGAAGAGCTCGCCAAGATCAAGCCCGAGGAGATCGGCACCATCACGGGCTTCGTGGTCGTGGGCTTCCTGTTGAACTTCCTGATCGGGGGGCTGGCCTACCTGCTGCTGGGACGCATGAGTTCCATGCGACGAATCGACAAGGCAACGGTCGCCGGCTACTACGGATCGGACTCCGCCGGAACCTTCGCCACCTGCGTGGCCGTGCTGACCGCCATCGGCATGGCGTTCAACGCCTACATGCCGGTCATGCTGGCCGTCATGGAGATTCCGGGCTGCCTGGTCGCGCTATACCTCGTCGCGCGGCTTCGCCACCGCGGCCTGAGCGAAGCAGGTTACATGCCCGACGAGCCCGGCTACGTCGCGCCGATCAAGGTCGGGATCGGCCCCGGCACCGCGGCACGACCCCCGCACGGCCAGAGCCTCGCGGCCGAAAACGAGCGCGGAATCGAGCAGGAGCTCGAGCTCTCGATGGAGAAGCTGGAGCACCCGAACTGGGAGCCCGATCAAACCCCGGCGCTGGGCAAGCCCAAGCGGATGCCGATCTTCTCCCGCGAGCTGTTGCAGGAAGTTTTCCTCAATCCTGGGCTTGTCCTGCTGATGGGCGGCATCCTCATCGGCCTCATCAGTGGGCTGCAGGGCCAGAAGGTCGTCGCGGACGACGACAAGTTCTTCGTGCTCGCGTTCCAAGGCGTGCTGTGCCTTTTCCTGCTCGAGATGGGCATGACAGCGTCGCGCAAGCTGAAGGACCTGCGATCGGCGGGCCTCGGTTTCATCTTCTTCGGCCTGCTTGCCCCGAACATCTTTGCCCCGCTTGGGATCTTCGTCGCGCACACCTACGCCTACCTCACCCACACCGAGTTCAAGCCGGGGACCTACGTGCTGTTCGCGGTGCTGTGCGGCGCGGCCTCGTACATCGCCGTTCCGGCCGTGCAGCGCCTGGCAATTCCGGAGGCGAGCCCGACGCTGCCGCTGGCCGCATCGCTGGGCTTGACGTTCTCCTACAACGTCACCATCGGAATCCCGCTGTACATCGAGATCAACCGCCTGATCGGGCACTGGTTCACCTAGGAGCCGCGTCGCGCGAGGCCCAATGACTCACAACGCCATTGGGCCCACACGCGCACTCACCGATGCGACGGGCGGCACCGTCCCCGCGTTACCTGTTGTTAACGATTCGTAAAGACACCTTCACTCCGTTGACGCAAGTCCCGTGAGTCCCCAAGGTACTAATGATGTTCGTGAACTCCCCGGCGTTTAATGCTGCCCGCGGCACTGCCGAATTAACCGTCGGAGGCACTAATGCTTCATGAGTTCTGGGAGAACTTCACCCACAATCTCTTCAAGCCGCTGCTGCTGTTCTTCTACTTCGGTTTCCTGATCCCGATCATGAAGGTGCGGTTCGAGTTTCCCTATGTGATCTATCAGGGTCTGACCATGTACCTGTTGGTGTCGATCGGCTGGCAGGGGGGCGAAGAACTCGCCAAGATCCAGCCGGCCGACATCGACAACATCGCCGGCTTTGCGGTGATGGGCTTCGCATTGAATTTCGTCATCGGAGTCCTGGCGTACGTGGTGCTGAAATACACGACCCGCATGCGCCGAGTCGACCGCGCAACGGTCGCCGGCTATTACGGTTCGGATTCGGCGGGGACCTTCGCCACCTGTGTGGCCGTTCTGTCGGGCGTGGGCATCGCATTCAACGCGTACATGCCGGTCCTGCTGGCCATCATGGAGATACCCGGTTGCCTGGTGGCGCTGTACCTGGTGATGCGGCTGCGCCACCGCGGTCTCAACGAATCGGGCTATATGCCCGACGAGCCCGGTTATGTCGCGCCGGTACAGGTCGGCGTCGGTCCCGGCACCGCCGCGCGACCCCTGCCCGGCCAGAGCCTCAGCGCCGAGGGCCAACGAGGCGTCGAGCAGGAATTGGAATTCTCCCTGGAAAAGCTGGAGCATCCGAACTGGGAGCCCGATACCAGCGCGCCCCGCGGGAAGGCCAAGAGGATGCCGATCTTCTCCCGCGAACTCATGCAGGAAGTGTTCCTCAATCCCGGGCTCATTCTCCTGATCGGCGGAATCGTGATCGGCTTCGTCAGCGCGCTGCAGGGACAGAAGGTCGTTCACGACCAGAACGAGCTCTTCGTCGCGGCTTTCCAGGGTGTGCTCTGCCTGTTCCTGCTCGAGATGGGCATGACGGCGTCGCGCAAGTTGCACGATCTCAAGCTCGCCGGGCGAGGCTTCATCGTCTTCGGGCTGGTGGCGCCCAACCTGTTTGCGGCGCTGGGGATCCTGGCCGCCTACACCTACGCCGACCTCACCGACACCCACTTCCAGCCGGGCACCTACGTGCTGTTCGCGGTGCTGTGCGGCGCGGCGTCCTACATCACCGTCCCGGCGGTGCAGCGTCTCGCGATCCCCGAGGCCAGCCCGACGTTGCCGCTCGCGGCCTCATTGGGTTTGACGTTCTCCTACAACGTCACGATCGGAATCCCGCTCTACATCGAGTTCAATCGCCTGATCGCACACTGGTTTCCGGGCGCCACCTGAGGACTATCCCAGCAGCGTGCGCACCACGGCGTCGGCCAGCAGCCGGCCGCGCGGGGTGAGCACGAACCTGTCGCCGTCGGATACCAGCAACCCGTCCGCGACCGAGGTTTCGGCGCGTTCGCGTTCGGCGGCGCCCAACCGATTCAGCGGAAGCCCTTGGCGCAGCCGGGTTTTCAGCAATACCTCCTCGGTGTGCAACGCGTCGGCGTCCAACTGCTCGTAACCGGCCACCGGCAGTTCGCCGCCGGCCAGCTTCTCGGCATAGGCGTTGGGGTGCTTGACGTTCCACCAGCGCGTCGCACCGACATAGCCATGGGCACCCGGCCCCGCACCCCACCACTCGCCGCCGTCCCAGTAACCGAGATTGTGGCGGCACTCACCGCCCGGTCGGCACCAGTTGGACACCTCGTACCAGGACAGGCCCGCCCCGGAGAGCCGGGCATCGACCAGTTCGTAGCGGTGCGCCAGCACGTCGTCGTCGGGAGCGGCCAGTTCGCCGCGCCGGACCCGTCGCGCCAGGGCGGTGCCCTCCTCCACAACCAGGGCATACGCGGACACATGGTCGACGCCGGTGTCGATCGCGGTGTCGACGGAGCGCAGCAGGTCGTCGTCGGACTCCCCCGGCGTGCCGTAGATCAGGTCGAGGCTGACGTGTTCGAATCCCTCCGCCAGCGCCTCGCGGGCCGCGGCCGCCGACCGGTTCGGCGTGTGTACCCGGTCGAGGACGCCCAGCACCCGCGGTGACACCGATTGCATCCCGAGCGACACCCGGGTGAATCCGGCCTCGCGAATGGCCGCAAAAAAGTCGGGCCACGCCGATTCCGGGTTGGCCTCGGTGGTGACCTCGGCGTCCGGCGCGAGAGCAAAGTGATCACGCACCATGTCCAGCAGCTTGGCCACGCGCGCGCCGCCCAGCAGCGAAGGCGTCCCGCCGCCGACGAACACCGTGCTCACCGTCGGTCCGTCCAACCGAGCGGCCGCCAGCCGCAGCTCCGTTCCCAGCGCCTCCAGCCAGGCGTCGGGGTTGACGCCGCCCAGCTCGGCCGGGGTGTAGGTGTTGAAGTCGCAATATCCGCAGCGGGTGATGCAGAACGGGACGTGCACGTACAACCCGAACGGCTGGCCGGGGTCGGGCCGCAGGGCGGGCAGGTCAACCGAGGCCTCGCGAAGGGTCATGCCGAATTTTCCCACGCCGGCAGCCCGCGCCGTTGCGCGAGACGAATCGCGGCAGGTCACACGGGGTAAGGGGCGCCCGAGGACGGGGCGGGCATTCCCAGGGGATTGGCGGCTGCGTTTGCCCGGGCGTCCAGGGTCGCTCCCTACTTTGGGTCAGCGTGAGGAAAAATATGACCTGATGACAAACCCCGTCGCGGCCCATGGCACAATGGCTGGCGTGATCGCCGCCAACCGCAGCCTGCGTATTGCCCTCGTGGCTCGGCGGCACATTGATCTCAAGCGCGTCTGCAGCTGTTGTTGTTGCTGTCTGCCTTGATGCCGTAGACCCGCCCCACCTGTACTCAGCTGGCTGCCGGATCTGCGCAGCCGAAATAAATGCGGTGTGCTGCGCGTCCAAGCCTGCGACGTTCGCGAAGGAGATCCGATGACCACAGCCCGTCCCGCCAGGGCCCAGAACAAGGCCCGGAGTGAGGGTCAGTGGGCGCTGGGAGATCGCGAGCCGCTCAACCCCAACGAGGAGATGAAGCAGGCCGGCCCCCCGCTCGAGGTGCGCGAACGCATCGAAAACGTCTACGCCAAGTCCGGATTCGACAGCATCGACAAGTCCGATCTGCGGGGTCGCTTCCGCTGGTGGGGCCTCTACACCCAGCGCGAGCAGGGCTACGACGGGTCATTCACCGGCGACGAGAACGCCGAGTTGCTCGAAGCCAAGTACTTCATGATGCGGGTGCGTTGCGACGGCGGCGCGGTCTCGACGGCCGCGCTGCGGACCATTGGGGCGATCTCGACCGAATTCGGCCGGGACACCGCCGACATCTCCGACCGGCAGAACGTGCAGCTGCACTGGATCGAGGTGGAAAACGTCCCCGAGATCTGGCGCCGGCTGGACGAGGTCGGCCTGCAGACCGCCGAGGCGTGTGGCGACTGCCCGCGCGTGATCCTGGGCTCGCCGCTGGCCGGCGAGTCCCTGGACGAGGTGATCGACCCGACCTGGGCGATCGACGAGATCGTGCGCCGCTACATCGGCAAGCCGGACTTCGCCGACCTGCCCCGCAAGTACAAGACCGCCATCTCCGGCCTGCAGGACGTCGCTCACGAGATCAACGACATCGCGTTTATCGGCGTCAACCATCCCGAGCACGGCCCCGGCCTGGATCTGTGGGTGGGCGGCGGCCTGTCGACGAACCCGATGCTGGCCCAGCGGGTCGGTGCGTGGGTGCCGCTGGACGAGGTGCCCGAGGTGTGGGCCGCGGTGACCTCGATCTTCCGCGACTACGGCTACCGGCGGCTGCGGGCCAAGGCCCGGCTGAAGTTCCTCATCAAGGACTGGGGCATCGAAAAGTTCCGGGAAGTTCTCGAGACCGAATACCTCAAGCGCCCCCTGATCGACGGCCCCGCCCCCGAGCCGGTCCCGCACCCCGTCGACCACGTGGGGGTGCAGCGGCTCAAGAACGGGCTCAACGCCGTCGGGGTCGCCCCGATCGCCGGGCGGGTGTCCGGCACCGTCCTGTCGGCGGTGGCCGACCTGGCCGAGCGGGCCGGTTCGGACCGCATCCGGTTCACCCCCTACCAGAAGCTGATCATCCTCGATGTGGCCGACGACAAGCTCGACGAGCTCATCGCCGGCGTGGAGGCGCTGGGTCTTCGGTCCCGCCCGTCGCACTGGCGACGAAACCTCATGGCCTGCACCGGGATCGAATTCTGTAAGCTCTCGTTCGCCGAAACCCGTGGCCGCGCACAGGATTTGGTGCCCGAGCTGGAGCGCCGGCTGGAGGACCTCAACGCCGCGCTGGACGTGCCGATCACGGTCAACATCAACGGCTGCCCCAATTCGTGCGCGCGGATTCAGGTCGCCGACATCGGGTTCAAGGGCCAGATGGTCGACGACGGCCACGGCGGCTCGGTCGAGGGCTTCCAGGTTCACCTGGGCGGCAGCCTCGGCCTGGACAGCGGTTTCGGCCGAAAACTGCGTCAGCACAAGGTCACCAGCGACGAGCTGGGCGATTACATCGAGCGAGTAGCACGCAACTTCATCAAGCACCGAAGCGACGGTGAACGATTCGCGCAGTGGGTCGTTCGCGCCGAGGAAGGCGATTTGCGTTGAACACAGAACTGACGATCCCGACGGAAGCCCAACTGCGCCAGTTGGCCGCCCGCGGCGCCGCGGAACTCGAGGGCGCCAGCGCCATCGAGCTGCTGCGGTGGACCGACGAGAACTTCGGCGGCGTCAACGGGCCGCGCGGCTGGGCCACGTGTAACTACGTCGTGGCGTCCAGCATGCAGGAGGCCGTGCTGATCGATCTGGCTGCCAAGGTGCGCCCGGGCGTGCCGGTGATGTTCCTGGACACCGGCTACCACTTCGTGGAGACCATCGGCACCCGGGACGCCATCGAGTCCGTCTACGACATCCGGGTGGTCAACGTCACGCCCGAGCACACCGTGGCCGAGCAGGACAGGCTGATGGGCAAGGACCTGTTCGCGCGCGACCCGGGCGAGTGCTGCCGGCTGCGCAAGGTCGCCCCGTTGGGCAAGGCGCTGCGCGGCTACTCGGCGTGGGTGACCGGGTTGCGCCGCAGCGACGCCCCCACCCGCGCCAACGCCCCGGTGATCAGCTTCGACGAGGGCTACAAGCTGGTGAAGATCAACCCGCTGGCCACGTGGACCGACGACGACATGCAGAACTACATCGACGAACACGACGTGCTGGTCAATCCCCTGGTCTACGACGGTTATCCGTCGATCGGTTGCGCCCCCTGCACGACCAAGCCGGCCGAGGGCGCCGACCCGCGCAGCGGGCGCTGGCAGGGGCACTCCAAGACGGAATGCGGGCTGCACGCGTCGTGACCAGTCTCGTGCTCACCGCGCACGGAAGCGAGGATCCACGGTCGGCGGCGAACGCCCGGGCCGTCGCCCGCCGGCTGGCGCGGATGCGGCCCGGCCTGGACGTGCGGCTGGCCTTCTGCGAGCTGAACGACCCCAGCCTGGTCGACGTGCTCGGCGGCCTGTCCGGCGAGGCGGTGGTCACCCCGTTGCTGCTGGCCGACGCCTACCACGCCCGCATCGACATCCCCGGCCAGATCGCCCGGTCGCTTGTCGACGTCGCCCAAGCCGACGTGCTGGGCGAGGATCCGCGGCTGATCTCGCTGCTGCGCCAGCGGGTTACGGACCTGGGCGCCTCGCAGCATGACGAGCGGGTCGGCGTGCTCGTGGCGGCCATCGGGTCGTCCGACCCGATCGCCAACGCGCGGACCCGGCAGGTGGCGCCTCGGCTGCTGGCCGGCACCAGCTGGGCGGGTGCGACGACGGCGTTCGTGACCCGTCCGGAGCCGTCGCTGGCCGAGGCGGCCGGGCGGTTGCGCCGGCAGGGCGCCCGACGGGTGGTCATCGCGCCGTGGTTCCTGGCGCCGGGGCGGCTGCCGGACCGGGTGCGCAGGTTCGCCGACTACGCCGGCATCGAGTTGGCGCAACCGTTGGGCGCGCACCGATTGGTGGCCGAAACGGTGCTGGACCGCTTTGACCAGGCCCGCAAGACGCGAATCGACCGAATCGCCGCCTGATTCGCCCGCACTGATCCCGTAAACTTCGTGGCTTGAACACCCGCTCGATTGGAGCTTTGCTGGCCGCGTTGGTGGTGGGGCTGGCCGGGTGCGGCGGTGGCCCAGACGCCGCGACGCCGGCCGCGGCGGGTCCCTGCGACATCGTTCCCAACGGCACACCCGTTCCCCAAAAGCCGTCGGCGCCTTCGGCTTCGGCCGGCACCGCGTCCAACCCCGAGAACGCGACCGGTTACCGCCGCGACATGACCGCGGTGCGAACGGCGCACTACGCGGTGGCGACCGCCAACCCGCTGTCGACCCAGGCGGCGTGCCGGGTGTTGCGCGACGGCGGCACCGCCGCCGACGCGATGGTGGCCGCCCAGGCGGTCCTTGGGTTGGTCGAGCCGCAGTCGTCGGGCCTGGGCGGCGGCGGATTCGCGCTCTATTACGACGCCCGTGCCGGTTCCGTTCAGGCCTATGACGGCCGCGAGACGGCCCCCGCGGCGGCGGGCGAGAACTACCTGCGCTGGGTCAGCGACACCGATCACGGCGCACCCATGCCCGACGCCCGAGCCTCCGGACGGTCGATCGGGGTCCCGGGCATTCCGCGGATGCTCGAGCTCGTGCACAACGACCACGGCCACCTGCCCTGGCGCGATCTCTTCGCCGACGCGACGGCGTTGGCGGACAACGGATTCGACATCAGCCCCCGGATGGCCGCGGCCATCTCCGACTCGGCGGCCGCGCTGCGCGCCGACCCGCGGGCACGCGAATACCTCCTCAACCCGGACGGGAGCCCCAAGGCCCGGGGAACGCGGCTGACGAACCCCGCCTACTCAAAAACCTTGTCCGCCATCGCCTCCGCCGGGGTCAACGCCTTCTACACCGGCGACATCGCCCACGACATCGTCGCGGCGGCGCGCGACGGCTCGGGCGGCCGCACGCCGAGCCTGATGACCGACGACGACCTGGCCGGCTACGTCGCCAAGAGGCGCGACCCGCTGTGCGCGACGTATCGCGGCCGGCAGATCTGCGGCATGCCAACGCCGTCGTCGGGCGGCGTCGCGGTGGCCGCCACGCTGGGCATCCTCGAGCATTTCCCGATGCGCCAGTATCCGCCCACCGACGTCGACCTCAACGGCGGTCGCCCGAGCGTGCTGGGCGTCCACCTCGTCGCGGAAGCCGAGCGTTTGGCCTACGCCGACCGCGACAAATATGTCGCGGACTCGGATTTCGTCCGGTTGCCCGGCGGTTCCCTCGGCGCGCTGATCGACCCGGGCTATCTGGCCGGGCGCGCCGCCCTGATTTCACCGCAGCGCAGCATGGGAACCGCCAGGCCGGGGGACTTCGGCGTGCCCACCGACGTGGCCCCGCCCGGGACGGAGCACGGCACCAGCCACGTCAGCGTCATCGATTCCTATGGCAACGCGGCCGCGTTCACGACGACCGTCGAGTCCGCGTTCGGTTCCTTCCACATGGTGGACGGGTTCGTGCTGAACAACCAGCTCACCGATTTCGCCGCCGACCCCCGCGCGGCCGACGGATCACCGACCGCCAACCGCGTGCAGCCGGGCAAACGGCCACGAAGCTCGATGGCGCCGACGCTGGTGTTCGATTCCTCGCCGGCGGGGCGCGGCGCGCTGTACGCGGTGACGGGATCGCCCGGCGGTTCGACGATCATCCAGTTCGTCGTGAAAACCCTTGTGGCGATGCTCGATTGGGGCCTGAACCCGCAGCAGGCGGTGTCACTGGTCGATTTCGGTGCGCAGAACTCGCCACTCACCAACGTCGGTGGCGAGGATCCGGAGATCAACGCCTCCGACAACGGCGACCACGACCCGCTGGTGGCTGGCCTGCGCGCCCTGGGACACCAGGTCAACCTGGCCGACCAGTCCAGCGGGCTGTCGGCGATCACCCGCAGCTCGTCGCAGTGGACGGGCGGCGCCGACCCGCGCCGGGAGGGCGCGGTCATGGGCGACAACGGATAACGCCGGCTCCCCCTGCCTCAGGCCGAGGTAAGCGTGCTCTGATCCTCGTCGGTGTCGCCGACGCCGCCACGGGGTATCACGACGTCGCTCGGCAGGGGTGGCACTCGGGTGGCGCGCACGTAGACGGTGTCGCCCTCACGGAGGGCGAGCGCTTCGGCGTCGCCGCGGGTGATCTGGGCGGTGAACGGGCCGCCGGTGGCCGCG
>NZ_LZLY01000134.1 GCF_001673535.1 Mycobacterium sp. 1081908.1
GCCCGGTACGCGCCCTACGTGGAGAAGCTGCTGCTCGACGGCGCCCGGTCCAAGCTCACCCGCGCTGCGCTGGAGACGCTGGCCGTGGTCGCCTACCGCCAGCCCGTGACCCGCGCGCGGGTCAGCGCCGTCCGCGGCGTCAACGTCGACGCCGTCATGCGCACCCTGCTGGCCCGCGGCCTGATCACCGAGGCCGGCGTCGACGACGACACCGGCGCGACGACCTTCGCCACCACCGAGCTGTTCTTGGAGCGCCTGGGGTTGGAGTCGCTGGGCGACCTTCCCGACATCGCGCCGCTGCTGCCCGACGTCGACACGATCGAGGACCTCAGTGAATCCCTGGACAGCGAGCCACGGTTCATCAAACTCGCGGGCGGTTCGGCGTCCGAGCAGTCGCTGTCCTTCGATGTGGACAAGGATTGATGGCCGAAACTGAAGGGGTCCGGCTGCAGAAAGTCTTGTCCCAGGCCGGAGTTGCCTCGCGGCGGGCGGCCGAGAAGCTGATCATCGACGGCCGGGTCGAGGTGGACGGGCAGGTGGTGACCGAGCTCGGGACGCGGGTCGACCCGGACGCCTCGGTGATCCGCGTCGACGGGGCCCGAGTTGTCGTCGACGACTCGATGGTCTACCTGGCACTGAACAAGCCCCGTGGCATGCACTCGACCATGTCCGACGAGCGGGGCCGGCCGTGCATCGGCGACCTGATCCAGCGCCGGGTGCGGGGCAACAAGAACCTGTTTCACGTCGGGCGGTTGGACGCCGACACCGAGGGCCTGATCCTGCTGACCAACGACGGCGAGCTCGCGCACCGGTTGATGCATCCCTCCCACGAGGTGCCCAAGACCTATCTCGCGACGGTCGCGGGGACGGTGCCGCGCGGGCTGGGCAAGACGCTGCGGGCCGGAATCGAGCTGGACGACGGCACGGCGCGCGTTGACGAGTTCGCCGTTGTCGACGCCATCCCCGGTAAGACGTTGGTGCGCTTGACATTGCACGAAGGACGGAACCGCATCGTGCGCCGGCTGCTCGCGGCCGCCGGCTTCCCGGTGGAGGCGCTGGTGCGCACGGACATCGGCGCGGTGACGCTGGGCGACCAGCGCCCGGGCAGCATCCGGGCGTTGCGGCGCGACGAGGTCGGTGCGCTCTACAAGGCGGTCGGGTTATGAGCGGCGTCGTCGTCGCCATCGACGGCCCGGCGGGAACCGGGAAGTCCTCGGTGTCAAAGGGTTTGGCGCAGGCGCTCGGCGCCCGCTACCTGGACACCGGGGCTATGTACCGGATCGTGACGCTCGCGGTGCTGCGCGCCGGGGTCGACCCGTGCGATGTCGATGCCGTCGCGGCCCTTGCCTGGACGGTGCCGCTGTCGGTGGAGGGCGATCGCTACTTCCTTGCCGGCGAAGACGTTTCGACCGAGATCCGCGGCGACGAGGTCACCCGCGCCGTGTCGGCGGTGTCATCCGTCCCGGCCGTGCGGGCCCGGCTGGTGGAGATGCAGCGGGCCATGGCCGAGGGGCCGGGCAGCGTCGTCGTCGAGGGCCGGGACATCGGAACTGTGGTGTTGCCCGACGCGCCGGTCAAGATCTTCCTGACCGCGTCGGCCGAGACTCGGGCGCGACGCCGCAACGACCAAAACGTCGCGTCGGGCCTCGCCGACGACTACGGGGGCGTGCTGGCCGACGTGCGCCGGCGTGACCACCTGGACTCCACCCGGGCGGTGTCGCCGCTGCGCGCGGCCGACGATGCGGTGGTCGTCGACACCAGCGAGATGAACGAGGCACAGGTGATCGCGCACCTGCGTGAGCTGGTGCGGCAGAAGAGCGGGGCGGTGCGATGACGTCCGACGGCACTTGGGCTGACGAAAGCGACTGGGAGCTCGGCGATTCCGGCCTTTCGGATATCGAGGAGGCCGGGCCCGCGCCCGTCGTCGCCGTGGTGGGCCGGCCCAACGTCGGCAAGTCGACCCTGGTCAACCGGATCCTCGGTCGGCGCGAGGCGGTGGTGCAGGACGTCCCGGGCGTGACCCGCGACCGGGTGTCCTACGACGCGCTGTGGACCGGGCGCCGGTTCGTCGTGCAGGACACCGGGGGATGGGAGCCCGACGCCAAGGGCCTGCAGCAGTTGGTGGCCGAGCAGGCGTCGGTTGCCATGCGCACCGCCGACGCGGTGATCCTGGTGGTCGACGCGACAGTCGGGGCCACCGCGGCCGACGAGGCCGCCGCCCGGATCCTGCTGCGCTCCGGCAAGCCGGTCTTCCTGGCCGCCAACAAGGTTGACAGCGACAAGGGCGAGTCCGACGCCGCCGCGCTGTGGTCGCTGGGGCTCGGTGAGCCGCACGCGGTCAGCGCGATGCACGGGCGCGGCGTCGCCGATCTGCTCGACGAGGTGCTGGCCGAGCTGCCCGAGGTGTCCGAGGCGGCGCCCAAGTCGGGCGGGCCCCGGCGCGTGGCGCTGGTCGGCAAGCCCAACGTGGGCAAGAGCTCGCTGCTGAACAAGCTTGCGGGAGACCAGCGTTCGGTGGTGCACGACGTCGCCGGCACGACGGTGGACCCGGTGGACTCGCTCATCGACTTGGGCGGCAAGGTGTGGCGGTTCGTCGACACCGCGGGGCTGCGGCGCAAGGTCGGCCAGGCCAGCGGTCATGAGTTCTACGCGTCGGTGCGCACGCACTCGGCCATCGACGCGGCCGAGGTGGTGGTCGTGCTGATCGACGCCGCCGAGACGCTGACCGAACAGGATCAGCGGGTGCTGTCGATGGTGATCGAGGCCGGCCGCGCGCTGGTGCTGGCCTTCAACAAGTGGGACCTGGTCGACGAGGATCGCCGCGATCTGTTGGAGCGCGAGATCGATCGCGAGCTGGCGCAGCTGCGCTGGGCGCAGCGGGTCAACATTTCGGCCAAGACTGGCCGCGCCGTGCAGAAGCTGGTGCCGGCCATGGAGACCGCGCTGGAATCCTGGGACAAGCGGATCTCCACCGGCCAGCTGAACACCTGGATCAAGGAGGTCGTTGCGGCCACGCCGCCCCCGGTGCGCGGCGGGAAGCAGCCGCGCATCCTGTTCGCCACCCAGGCCACCGCCCGGCCGCCGACGTTCGTGCTGTTCACCACCGGGTTCCTGGAGGCGGGGTACCGGCGCTTCCTGGAGCGGCGGCTGCGCGAGACGTTCGGGTTCGAGGGTTCGCCGATCCGGATCAACGTGCGCGTGCGGGAGAAGCGGGGAGCCAGGCGCCGCTGAGGGCCGGCGGGGTCTCTCCGGACCAAGCGGCGATTCTCGAAAGCGATAGCGCCCGCGATATCACCGTGCCCCTAATCCTGCGATACGGGATATGAAAGCTACATCACAGGAACAATCGTTGACTTCGCCTGACGCTCCGCCTTAACCTCTCTTGTATATCGGGTTGAAATACCCGCATCGTAGGAATTACGGAGACAGCGATGAAGCTGTTCAGCGTCGAGGACAAGTCGATTCTGATCACCGGCGCGACCGGCGCCCTCGGCAGCGTCGCGGCCCGGGCACTGTCCGAAGCGGGGGCCAGGCTGACGCTGGCGGGCGGCAACGCCACGGGGCTGGATGAGCTCGGCATCGACAATGCGGCCGTCGTTGCCCGACGCCCCGAAAGCCCCGCCGACGCCCAGGCCATCGTGGAGGCGGCCGTCGCCGAGCACGGCCGCCTCGACGGGGTCCTGGTTGCCTCGGGCATGAACCACGTCGCGCCCATCACCGAGATGGCCGTCGAGGACTACGACAAGGTGATGGGCGCCAACGCGCGCGGCGCCTGGCTGGTGTGCCAGGCGGCCGGCAGAGTGCTGTTGGAGCAGGGCACCGGCGGCAGCGTCGTCCTCGTCTCCTCGGTACGGGGCTCGCTTGGCCACCCCGCGGGCTATAGCGCGTATTGCCCGTCCAAGGGCGCCACCGACCTGCTGGCCAAAAGCCTGGCCGCCGAATGGGGTCCGGACGGCATCAGGGTAAACGCGCTCGCCCCAACGGTTTTCCGCTCCGAGGTGACCGAGTGGATGTTCGCCGACGACGAGAAGGGCCGCCAGACCCGCGAGGCGATGTTCGCGCGAATCCCGTTGCGCCGCTTCGCCGAGCCCGACGACTTCGTCGGCGCCCTGATCTATCTGCTGAGCGACGCGGCGAGCTTCTTCACAGGCCAGGTGATGTATCTCGACGGCGGCTACACCGCCTGTTAGTTCGAAAGGAAATCATGAGTATCAGTTGGCCCCTCGGCGACGCCGAGTCGAAGTTGGAGTTCTACGACCTGTCCCATCCCTGGGGGCTTGGCGTGCCGACGTGGCCATACTTCGATGACGTCAAGATCGAGCGGCTGCACAACATGGCCCGAAGCCGGGTGCTGACCCAAAAGATCACCACCGTAATGCATTCCGGCACCCACATCGACGCGCCCGCGCACGTCATCGAGGGCACACCGTTTCTGGATGAGATCCCGCTGAGCGCGTTCTTCGGCACCGGCGTCGTCGTGTCGATCCCGAAGAAGAAGTGGGAGGTCGTCACCGCCGACGATCTAGAGAAGGCCACACCGCAGATCCGGCCCGGCGACATCGTCATCGTCAACACCGGCTGGCATCACACCTACGCCGACAGCGCCGAGTACTACGCCTACTCGCCGGGCTTCTACAAGGAGGCCGGGGAGTGGTTCGCGGCCAAGGGCGTCAAGGCCGTCGGCATCGACACCCAGGCGCTGGATCACCCGATGGCCACCGCGATCGCCCCGCACGGCCCGGCCGAGCACACCGGTGGCCTGTTGCCTTGGGCGGTAAGGGAATACGAGGAGGAGACCGGCCGCAAGGCGCTCGACGACTTCCCGGAGTGGGAGCCGTGCCACCACGCGATCCTTTCCGAGGGCATCTACGGTTTTGAGAACGTCGGGGGAGACCTGGACAAGGTCACCGGCAAGCGCGTCACGTTCGCCGCGTTCCCGTGGCGCTGGGTGGGCGGCGACGGCTGCATCGTGCGGCTGGTAGCGATCGTCGACCCGACCGGGACCTACCGCCTCGAGACCGGCGAAGCGGCGTGACTTCCGACGGCGGCATCCAGGTCATCGCGCGCGCGGCCGAGATCATGAGGCTGCTGCAGGCGCACCCCGGTGGGCTGAGCCAGGCGGAGATCGGCGAGCGGCTTGGCATGGCGCGCTCCACGGTCAGCCGGATCCTGGGGGCGCTGGACGACGAAGGCCTGGTGGCCTCGCGGGGGGCGCGGGGCCCGTATCGGCTCGGGCCCGAGATCGCGCGCATGGCCGCCACCGTGCGGCTGGGCGTCGTGATGGACGTGCACCCGTTCATGGAAGAGCTGTCGCGCGAGCTGGGGGAGACCGTCGACCTGTCGATCCTCGACGGCGACCGTGCGACGTTCGTCGACCAGGTTGTATCGCCGCACCGGCTGCGCGCCATCAGTGCGGTCGGGGAGTCGTTTCCGCTGCACTGCTGCGCCAATGGCAAAGCGCTGCTGGCCAATCTGCCGCCCGAGCAGGAGGCGCAGGCGCTGCCCAGCCGGCTGGCCCGGCTGACGGACAACACGATCACGACGCCGGCAGCGCTGCGTAAGGAGCTCGAACGCGTCCGCGCCGACGGTGTCGCATACGACCGAGAGGAGCAGACCGAAGGCGTCTGCGCCGTCGGCGCCGTGGTGCCCGTGGGTGAGCAGATGCTGGCGGTCAGCGTTCCCGTGCCGGCGCAGCGGTTCTACCGCCGCGAGTCAGAGATTGCGCAAGCGCTGCTGGCCTGGGTGGAGCGGACTCGCAGGTCGCTCGGGCATTAGCAAGGTGGCGGCCCGTCTGCGGTAGGCTGTCGACCTGCTGCCGGTGATTCCGGCGGCACGCGGGCTGTGGCGCAGTTTGGTAGCGCACTTGACTGGGGGTCAAGTGGTCGCAGGTTCAAATCCTGTCAGCCCGACACTTGTCATGTCTCGGGACATCGTTGACAGGTGTCCCGAGACATGATTTACACGTTTAGCCGGTTTTCGGGGCTGTTTCCGCATTTGACGCCGCGGGGTTGGTAGTCCCTGGTGGGGTCGAGGGTGAAGTCGCGCAGTAGTTCTCCGGTGGCGGCGTTGATGATTTTGATGTTGAGGTCGTGGGCGAGGATCAGGACGCGGGTTCGGTAGTGGATGCGGCCGACGCCGATGTGGTGCAGGCGTCCGTTGGCGCGCAGGATGACTGATCCGGCTACCACGTCGTACATGCTGTTGCCCTTGCACTTCTTACGCGGAATGCGAAGGACTTGTCAGTTGTACTCAGAGGCACAGGGCACGGATGCGGCGATCTATTGACTAAATCGAATCACGTCGAAGATCGTTGTGAGAAAGCCGCGGAGGCGCACAGCGACCGACGCGATCAATGCCACGACTTTGAACGCGGAGCTGCTTGTAGCAGTCTGTTTGGATAACGATTTCGTCGCGTCTGGAGAACTGTTAACAGCGCCCGTGAAAGTTATCGATGTAGGTGCTAGTCCGCGGCTGATGTACTTCGTCAATGCCGCGCCCTCAACGAACTCGTTGGCCGGGTACACAGGCAGTGGCCATTTGAGCGAGCTGTAAAGATCGAATCGATGAAGGTCGTAGCACGCCACCACGAGGTCTCCATAGACCAGGGCCGCGGTCGTCATGCCTCTGTAAGCCAAGGCTGCCACGGGAACGCTTACAAGCGGAACCCACCATGAGAAATACGTCCAGCCCAGGAAAAGGACAGACCATAGCCAGATCTCGGCGTACAGATCGAGCACCTTGCGGCTGTCGGTGACCTCTTTGCGGGCCTGCTCCGGGAGGATTAGCCATAACCGCGGCCAGCAGACTATGGCATCGAGTCCGTAGTGATCGCGAGAGTGCGTCTCCATGGCGCGAAGCAGGTTGCCCAGCCTGGTTGGCATTCGGGTCTTCGGATCAAGAGGAGCCAAACGCCTCTTGAGATCCAGGTTGGCGTACTCTTCGAGCTCGCGCGCCGTTAGCGTCTCCGCGTGCTGCCCAAGGGCTCTATGCTGCTTCAGCGCAAGCTCACCCCACCGTTTAGCATCCGCATCCAGGCGCTTCGACCTCAGCTCCGTGAGAAGTCGTTTGGCGCCGCGAAGCGGTGCGGGCCAGTAGCCTTCGAGTGTCCTCAGTGCAAATGGGACCAGCGCCTGGATTGCGAGGCCAGATACGGTCACTGTAAGCAGACCGATGATGGTCAGTAGCGCTTGGAGTGCAGTTGATAGTGGGCTTAGACGGTGAACAAGGTCGGCCAGGGCGCCCTGAATACCACCCTTGTGAGCGCCGCCCCAAGCGAGAAGTCCGCCCAGCCAGAATACGAAAGCAGGCGACAGGACGCCGGCAATCCACCTATCCGCCAGCTTGGTTCCAAGGCCTGTCCCGAGGGTTGAGAGCATCGGCGTTAGCTATCACTTCGAACGAGTGGCACCTGGTGGGTAGGGCATACGGGTACGGGTTCACCCGCGCTGAAGCGGGGCCACGCATAGTCGCCTTGCGGGCACACATAGACCTCGGTGTCGGGCGGCTCCGGATACTTTCCGGGCATTGGCGCGTAGCCGCGCTCGCCGGCGGCAAGCGAATCTGGCAGTAGCGCATCGAGACGGACCCTGGTCGGCTCCCGTGAAACCAGGATCGCGATCAGCTGATCTTCGACAGATTCACCAGAATCTTCCCGGGCCAGCGTTTCAAAGATCTCGTCACGGATATGGCTCGCCTCGTCGACGCCGAGCGTCCGACTTAGTTCGCCATCGTCAGCGAGTTCGGCTCCAATGGTCTCGGCGATCTCCCGGATCGTAGGCATCGTGCTCCTTTAGCTCGCACCAACGTGTGCGAAAGCTGCCCAATGTCGAGGGTGCGAGTAGGTGCGGTCCTTCGGCGGTTTCCGGACCGAAGCCTGCCAGAGCTTTCGGAAGGAGTCGATAGCTTCGGTGTCATCAGGATCGCAGCGATCAAGTTGCATCGAGAACCACCGCGCCTTTTCTTCGTTGGTTGAGTCGCGCAGCCAACACTGCGCCCGGCGCAACGCATCGGCGATGGAAATCCGATCGCTGCGCCAGCAGTCGTAGAACCGGGTCATCAACATGGCCGTGGATGCGCCGTCGACAGCCCAGTTAGGGGCGATGATGCTGGGGACGCCCGCCTGAAACATCCCGGTTGGCAAGCTCACGACTTCGTCTGGTAGGTCCTCCCCGGAGCGGTTTGCCTCACATGCCGATAGCACCGCCAGGCGGCCGTTGTGTGTGGAGGTGCGCGACGAGCCGAGCGCGAAAAGGTCTTGGAGCGACAACCGCTCGTCACCCGCCATGATCAACCCAGTGTCCAGTGGAGAGTGCGGAGCGGCGACTCCGTGACAGGCGAAGTGCAGCACGTCAAAAGTTGACATCATTCCAAGCACGGCTGCGCGAGTCGCCTCAGTGGTGCGGAGTAACTGCGCATTCGGGAACACTCGACGTACGGCGAAAGCTTCGACATCGGCGGCTGGTACTGGACCCGCAGTCACGGGTTGTGGATCGTCAACGACGAGAATGCTTTCTGGCACACGTAACCCGTCGGCAATCTGACGCGCCGCTAGGAGCGAACGTGCATTTGGGGCGTAGCTGAAGGCGATTTCGTCCAATGCGTACCGACGTCCCGATGGAAAATCCGAATTACTTATCCAAGCCGCGTGCAGCGGAAGCAACCCCAGGCGTCCCGCTGGGACGAGAGTCGCTTCGCCAAAGGTCATAAGGGTCGAGAGCAACGGATCGATCACCGAGTTCCAAAGCCATGAAGCAACCGCATCGAGGGTGCCTGCCCAAAGGCCTGGAGAAAGGTGCCGGCAGGAATAGGCGGTCAGTAATGCTTGGATCTGGCGGTCGACAGCCGCTTCCGTGAGGAGCTCGAGGTGTACTACCGCGGGAGATGATGAGGCGCTATCGACCACAATCGCGGAGCCGCCCATCGGCGCTGCTGCCAGGTAGATAATGGGTCCTAACATCTCGCGCTCTTCGGAAGTCAAATACCGCGGTTTCTCTAGGAAATCACCAAAACCGGTGACTTCGCGGATGGCCAAGATAGCGCGCTCAAGTTCGTCTCGTGCGGCGCGAGCCGCCGTCGCCGTGCCCGCGACCCGCACCGCTGCCGACGCCCGTCGATATCGATCAGCGAGAGCGGGCCGGCCGGACTGCTCAAGTGCAGTTAGCTCCGCGCGATCACGTTCGAGCACTTCCGACAAGATAAATGCCCGGCCTCGCTCGATAGCCATCGCCGCATCGGTGCCCTCACCGGCCTGCGCTAGAGCGTATGCCGCGCGCGCTGCCAATCCGCGCACGCGACCAAGCCACGCTTCCTGCTCGTCTCGACCTAGCTGTCGGCGGTAGAGCTTATCTATTGCGTCGAGTGCGTACCGATACGCGCCTCCCGCCTCGCCCCACCTCAGGCAGGCGAGTGCCCAGTCGCCCCAACGGAGGGCCGCAGTGAGTGCCCATTCCAGGCCTGCTGCCAACCCCGTCTCGCAAGCTGCTTTGTAGGCATGCGCAATCAGCACGGCGTTGGACTCGGTGGCATTGAGTTCGTATGCAATCTGCAGTGATCGACCAAGGTTGTAGTAGCGAGAGGCGAGCTCAGGTGCCTGAGGATCGGTGAGTTCGATCGCACGCAGGTAGTGCGCTATCGACTGAGAAAGACTTTTGGCCTTTCTAGTTTGTTCATACAGTGCGAGCGTCGCGTTGCCTGCATTGTTGTAACGAGACGCGAGCTGCCAGTCATTCGGAGGTGAGAGCCGGATCGCTGATTCCTGGAGCGCGACCGCGCGCTTGACATCGTCAACATTGGAGGTCTCTCTGTACCGAGACAGAAGCGCGTTGCCGAGGTTTGTTTTCAGCGCGGGGTCAGACCGCGACTTCCGATTTGATCGATCTAAAATTGTCACCGCCAGATCGAGGTCGTTGCGATTTCTGGTTAATTCTCCCCGCCGCCGAAGCAATCTGGCGAGTAGTTGCTGGTCATCTTTTTCGCTGTGTACCGTGTGCTTATCAGTAATCGAGACAGTATCGATTGCTCGGTTGAGATCGTCGAATTTGCCAAAGGCCTCGAACCGCGTCGACAAAGCATCGGCCAATGTAACCCGGAACAAATTCAGTCGATCGGCGCGGGCTGCTGTGGCTGAGCGTAAACCCGACTCTGCCACTTCGACAGCACTCCGGAGATCTCGGTGATCGCCGAATTTGCGGTATCTGACGGTAAGCGCGTAGACCGCATTGTAATGCGCTAGACCTACGCTGTAATCCTTCCAATCACGCGCCGCATCTATAGCCTCGAGGTGAGATTTGATTGAATTTTCAAGATCGGCCTCATTATTAGTGAGGCCATAGCGTTCGAGATACTGTGAACCCACGTTAGTTAGATATCGGAGACGTTCCCGCCATCCGTCCGGTACCAACTCCAGGGCGTTGCACCACTGCCTGATCGCCGCGTCGAATCCATCGACTGATTTCGCGTTGGCTGCCTGCCACGAGGTGGCGATGGCGCGTCGATTGAGCATGTCGAGACGGAACGATAGCGGCGCTGCCTCGAACCGGAGGTCGGCGACGACGCTGTTCCACGCGGTCGCTAGTGCTGCCGCACTTTCTAGATCATGGTTCGTGACATATTGCTGCAGCAGCACTTGGGCGTCGGCGATGGCTTCCGTGCTCCACGCCGGCACGTCTCGGATCGGCGTCCAGCCGAGGTCGGCGTCAGGATCTGCTACCCGCGCTTTTCGTTCTCCACGCCAGCGAGGAATTCTCATGCCGCAATCATGCTGCCGCGGTGCAAGGACGATGCGCGTGTGGTTAACCGTCGATGACGTTCGCCGGGAAGGGGCAACCGGCGGGCAAGAGTCAAAAACCGCGCTTAGTCAAGACCGCGGCAGCATGATTGCGGCATGAGAATTCCTCGCTGGCGTGGAGAACGAAAAGCGCGGGTAGCAGATCCTGACG
>NZ_LZLY01000135.1 GCF_001673535.1 Mycobacterium sp. 1081908.1
GGCGGAAAAGCCGGGCTCATCGGCAGCGGCGGCGCGGGTGGTACCGGCGGAGACGGCACTTCCCCCATTAACGGATTCGGCGGCGGCGGAGGGAAAGGCGGCGATGCCCAACTGGCCGGGTTCGGCGGTAACGGCGGCAGTTCGGGCTCGGGGCTCGGTGCCCGTGCTGCCGGGGCCGGCGGCGCAGGCGGCTTGTTGTTCGGTACCGATGGCGTAGCGGGACAGCCCTAGCCGTTCGGCCGCCCACCGCCTCAGGCCTGCGGCCCCTCCGAGGGCGGCCAGTGCGCGCCGGGCGACGCGTCACCGGGTTCGGCGTGCTCGCCACGGGCTAGCGGCACCCACTGCTCGGTCGGCGCGGGCTGCTTGGAAGACGGGAAGTCACGCAGCGGCCCCGACGGCTTGGCGTCCCACTTGGCGAAGGTCAGCGGGGTCCGCAACCAGCAGTGCAGGAGGTTGTAGGCCGCCTCCAGCGAGTCGATGTGGGTGCGCTCCCAGCCGTGACTGCCGTCGAGCCCGAAGCCGACGAGCGCGGCCCTGGTGCCCGCGCCCGCTTCGATCGCCGCGGCGGCATCGGAGCGGTAGTAGCGAAACACGTCCCGCACGAAGGGAATCCCTTGCTCCTCGGCGAGCCGGCACAGCTTCCGGGTCAGGTGGTAGTCGAACGGGCCGTGCATGTCGGCCATCGGGATGGTGACGCCGTCCTCGATGGAGTGCTGACCGGGCGCGCACACCGCGTTGTCCACCGAGATCAGCTCCGCGACGTCCGCGGGCAGGCCGTGGCTGGCGCCGTGGCCGACCTCCTCGGTGATGGTGACCATGATCGTGGTGCGGTGCGGCAACACCACCTTGTTCTCCGAAAAGTGTTTGGCCAGCGCGAGCGCGACCGCGACGCCCGCCTTGCCGTCGAGGTGGCGGGAAACGATGAAGCCGTCGGCGGTGAGTTCGGGGCTGGCGATCAACGCGACGAAGTCGCCGACGTTCACGCCCAGCTTGACCAGGTCCTCGCGCGACGACACCTTGCGGTCGACGCGGACCTCGACGTGCTTCCAATCGGTGGGCTGGGTATCGATCTCGTCGCCGAAGCTGTGGCCACTGGCCTTGAGCGGCAAGACCGTTCCGGTGATGAACTCGTCGGGGTCGTCGCTGAAAATCCGCACCCGGGCGCCCGTGGCGAACCGGGCCGAGAAGGTGCCGACCGGAATCAGCTCGAGGCGGCCGTTGTCCTTGAGGTCGCGCACCATGCAGCCGATGGTGTCCGCGTGCACCGCCAGCGCCCGGTCGATGGTCGCGGACTCCCCCGGCAGTTCGGCGGTCAATGCACCGCGGCGCGTCAGGGTGAACGGCACCCCGAAGTCGTCGAAGATGTCGCCGATCAGCTGCATCACCGCATCCGTGCGCCCCGCCGGACTCGGGGTCTGCAGCAGTGCGAGCAGCGTGTCGATCATCCACGCGCGGTCGGCCTCGGCCATGGCCGCGGTCTGGTGCACGGTCTCTCCTTCTCGGTTCGTTCGGAATCCGGCTTCAACCTACCGGTTCGCGCGGGAACGCAAGGGCGCAGCCGCGACGTCTACAGTTGGAGCGCGATGAACGCGTCTGCGGTTACCGGTGACTGACTTCGTCAAGCGCCGCCAGGGCGCACCGGCCGGCTACTTCGGATGGGAGGCCGCGGGGCTGCGATGGCTTTCGGGCGTCGTGGGCGGCGTGCCGTGCGCGACGGTCGTGTCGTTCGGCGCCGACCACCTGACGCTGCGGCGCCTGGATTCGGTGACGCCCAGCCCGGAAGCGGCGGACGAATTCGGGAGCCGACTCGCCGTCACGCACGACGCGGGCGCCTCCGCGTTCGGCGCCGCGCCCGACGGCTGGGACGGCCCCGGGTTCTTCGGCCCGTTGTCGCAGCCACTGCCGATGTCGCTGCGGGCGCACGAAAGTTGGGGTGATTTCTACGCCGACGAGCGGCTGGTCCCGATGGCCGAGCTCGCGGCGCCGCGCCTCGACGCGTCCGCCCGCGCCGCGATCGACTCGGTCGTGGCGCGTTGCCGCGCGGGCGACTTCGACGACGACGACGCGCCGGCGCGGCTGCACGGCGACTTGTGGAGCGGCAACGTGATGTGGACGCCCGACGGGGTGGTGCTGATCGATCCGGCCGCCCACGCCGGTCACCGCGAGACGGACCTGGCGATGCTCGCGCTGTTCGGCTGCCCGCACTACGACGCGGTCCTCGCCGGTTACCAGCGCGTGCGATCGCTAAAGGCGGGCTGGCGCAACAGGATCGGGCTGCACCAGCTGTACCCGCTGCTGGCACACGTCGCGTTGTTCGGCGGCGGGTATGCCGCGCAGACGCACGCGGCCGCGCGCGCCGCGCTGGGCGCCGCCCCGCCCGCCCCGAAGTAAGTCCTGCTGATGCGGGTTTTGCGGCCAAAATTTATTTCCGTCGTTGCTACAAAATCGAGTTAGGCTCCTCGATGTCCGGGTCACATACATATGAGGAGCCCGCTATGAAAGAGGATGCGCAGGGACACGAGGAAAAAGACATCCGCCGGCTACGCGAATTCGCCACATTCGACAAGCTCTCGGATAATGATTTGCAGCGCATTGTCTCGGCGGCGCATCACACCTCCACGTCCGCGCCATTGCCACTCATTCACGAGCAGACCCCCTCGGACGCCTGCTACATCCTGCTCACCGGCGAGGCCGGCGTCTATGTCGGCCAGGACCGCGTCGCCCTGGTGGGGCCGGGCGAAGTGATCGGCGAATCCGCGCTCCGCCGCGGGAAGCTGCGTTCGGCGACGGTCACCACGACCGGGCCGGCCGAGGTGCTGCGCATCGAGCGCGACGACCTGGCCCGTTTGCTCGACGGGATCCCGGCGCTGCGCGAAACGATGGACGCCACCGTGGCGCGACACGCGCCCGTGGCCGCGCCCGAGCAGCCGCCGAAGCCGAAGCCGACGCACCGCCGGGTGGACGCGTTGGTTCCGACGGAGTTGGTCGAGCGGTTCGAGCAGGCCGCGGAGGGCGCCGGTGTGCGTGTCTCGGCCGCGCTCGAGGACGCGCTCACCCAGTGGATCCAGCGAAACAGCACCACCTAGCCGTAGGCCGGGGGCGGCCTACGGGTTCACGTTCGGGCAGATCTGCTTGATCCAGCCGGTGATCAGGTCCCTGTTGGAGTTCAGGTCGGGGTCGTTGGGTTGCGCGCCGACGGTGGTGACGAAGTGTTCGATCGCCGCCTTCACCGGGTCGGGCGGGCTGTACTTCTCGAGCGTGTCGGCGGCCTTGCGTGCGTTTTCCGGTTTCGCGGCCACCATCAGATTGTCCTTGGCGAACGAGATGTCCAGGCAGGTCGATTGGTCGAGCGGCGCGGCCGGCGCAGACGACGCGGGCGGCGTTGCCGGTTGCGACGAGGCGGCCGGCGGCGAGCTCGACGTCGACGTCTCGCTCGACGTCGAGGCCGACGAATTATTGCCGCTCGAGCAGCCCGCGGTGATGACCGAGACGGCGACCATTCCTGCGAGCGCAGTCCGTGTTAGCCGCACCAGAACACTCCTTGCCCGACGAACTATTTGCTGCAGGCACCCTACCGACAATTCCGTTTCGAGGAGCGTTTAAAAGCTGAATCGGGTTATGCCGATTCCAATTCGGCGATCAGGTCGCCGAGGGCGAGGATCCGCTGGGCGTCGCGCACGTGCAGGCTCTCGATCATCCGGCCGTCGACGGTGATGACGCTGTTCCCCGCGGCTTGGGCCTGCTCGTAGGCGGAGACGATCTTGCGGGCATCCGCCAGCTCCTTGTCGGACGGGCCGAACACGTCGTTCGCCGGTCCGATTTGGGACGGATGAATGAGGGTCTTGCCGTCGAAACCCATCTCGCGGCCTTGCCGGGCCTCGGCGCGGAAGCCGGCCTCGTCGGTGATGTCGTTGAAGACGCCGTCCAGGACGACCTTTCCGGCCGCCCTCGCCCCCAACACGGCCAGCGACAACGCCGTCAGCACCGGCGCCCGGCCGGGCAGGTGCAACCCGTGCAGATCGTTCACCAGATCGTTGGTGCCCACCACCAGTGTCGCCAAGCGATCGCTGGCCGAGGCGATCTCCTCCGCCCGCAGGATGGCCCTGGGCGTTTCGATCATGACCCACAGCCGCGACGATTCCGGCGCGCCGAGCTCGCCGAGTGCCGCGGTCAGCGCCCGGACCTGTTCGCCCGTCTCGACCTTGGGCACCAGCACGCCGTCGGCGGCCGAACCGGCCACGGCCGCCAAGTCGTCGTCGTGCCAGTCGGTGCCCAAGCCGTTGATGCGCACCACGACCTCGCGGGGTCGGTACGTCCCGGACGAGACGGCGTCGCAGACCCGCGCCCGCGAGTCGGCCTTGGCATCGGGGCCCACGGCGTCCTCGAGGTCGAAAATGAGCACGTCCGCCGGCAGCGTCCTGCCCTTCTCCAGGGCTCTGGCGTTATTGCCCGGCAGGTAGAGGGCGGATCGGCGCGGGCGCAGCGTCGGTGGCATGACACGACAGTAGGGCCTTTGGGATAAGCCGGGCCCAGAGTGGGAAATCCCCGGAGAGCGAAAAGGGAGGAGCAGGTCATGCAGGGCCACGAAATCCGGTCACTCGCGGATCTCGCCGGCGAGGGCACCCGCGTTCTCACCACGCTCGTGCGTGACACGCACAGCGGCATCGCGCGCCGCGTCTTCGGCGCCGTCGGGCCGGTGGCGAAACCCGTGGAGGTCGTCCACAACACGGCCGCGGCGGCAACGTATTACGCCGTCGACCGCGCGGTTCGGGGCGCGTTGCGCGCGGCCGGTGAGCTGGCCGCCGAGACGCGCGGCAGCGATGAGGACGAGACGGTCGAAGCCAATCCCAGGGTCGCCGGCGTCATCGCCGCGCTCAACGGCATCTACGGCGACGAGCTCACCGACCGCGGAAACGGCTTCGCCCTGACCATGCAGGTGCGCCACCGCGGCCGGCCGGTCGCGATGAACGGCCCCGATATCGCGGCGGCGTTCCCGCGGGCAACCGGCCGGATCGCGGTGTTCGTCCACGGCTGGTGCATGACGGAGATGTCGTGGTGGCGCCGCCCGCGCGACGGCGAGGAAGTGAAGTCCTACGGCGCGCGGCTGCGCGACGACCTGGGATTCACCCCGGTCTACCTGCGCTACAACACCGGCCTGCACATCTCCGAGAACGGAAAATCGCTGGCTGCCCTGCTGGATCAGCTGCGGGCGCTGTGGCCGGTGCCGGTCGAGGAGATCGCGCTGGTCGGTCATTCGATGGGCGGGCTGGTGATCCGCAGCGCCTGTCACTACGGAACGGAGCATCAGCACCGCTGGCCCGACGCCGTCCGCCACGTCGTCTGCTTGGGCTCCCCGCACCTGGGCGCCGACCTGGAAAAGGGCGTCAACGCGGCGTCCTGGGCGCTGGCCCGGCTGCCCGAAACCCGCGGCTTGTCTTCGTTTCTCAACGCCCGCAGCTCGGGCACCAAGGACCTGCGGTACGGCGCACTGCTCGACGAGGACTGGAGCGAGTGCGACCCCGACGAGTTCCTCCGCGACCGGTGCAACGAGGTGCCCTTCCTCCCCCACGCCGTCTACCACTTCGTGGCGACCAGCGCGGGCCCGGGCGCGGTAGGCGTGGTGCTCGGCGACCGCCTGGTGCGCCCGCAGAGCGCGTCAGGCGTGGGCAAGTCGCGGAAGATCCCGTTCGACCCGGATCATGGGCTGACGCTGACCGGCCTGCACCATTTCGATCTGCTCAATCACGCCGACATCTACGCCAAGTTGCACGACTGGCTCGATCAGCCGGTGCCACCGGCCGACTAGCCTTTGGATTCGCGCCACTCCCGCTCGAACGGCAACCGCCAGGCGTTCGGGGCGATCAACTGGTGAATCGCGTTGGGGCCCCAGGTGCCGGGCTGATACAGCTTGGCCGGCGGCGGGTCGGTGAGCAATTCCTCGGAACGCTCCCACAGCGATTCGATGCCCTCGGCGGTGTTGAACAGCGTGTGATCGCCGCGCATCGCATCGAGGATCAGCCGTTCGTAGGCCTCCAGCACGTCCACGACGGTGTCGATCTCCTGCGAGGAAAACTGCATGGACAACTTGTCCAGCTTCATCCCGGGGCCGGGCCGCTTGCCGTAGAAGGACAGTGAGACCTTCGAGTTGTCGGCGAGGTCGAACGTGAGGTGGTCGGGCCCCTGGGTCCCGACGCCCGATCCGGGCGGAAACATCGTTCGCGGAGCCTCTTTGAACGCGATCGAGATGATGCGGATGCCCTCGGCCATCTTCTTGCCGGTGCGCAGATAGATCGGCACGCCGGCCCAGCGCCAGTTGTCGATGCCGACCTTGAGGGCGATGAACGTCTCGGTGTCGGAATCCTTGGCCACGCCATTCTCGTCGCGGTAGCCGTTGTACTGGCCGCGCACCACGTTGGAAGGCTTGATCGGCAGCATCGACCGGAAGACCTTGTTCTTTTCCTCGCTGATGGCGAACGGTTCGAGCGCCGTCGGCGGCTCCATCACCACGAAGGCCATCACCTGGAACAGGTGGGTCACCACCATGTCCTTGTAGGCGCCGGTCTCCTCGTAGAAATTGGCCCGCTGGTCCAGCCCCAGCGCCTCGGGGATGTCGATCTGGATGTGGTCGATGAAGTTGCGGTTCCAGATCGGCTCGAACAGACCGTTAGCGAAGCGGAACGCCAAGATGTTCTGGGCGGCCTCCTTGCCCAGGAAGTGGTCGATGCGGAAAATCTGTGATTCCTCGAAGGTTTCGTGCACAAAGTCGTTCAGCGCCACCGCGCTGGCCAGGTCGGTTCCGAACGGCTTCTCCATGACCACCCGGGAGCTCTCGACGAGCTTGGCGTCGCGCAGCATCGTGATGACGCTGCGCGCCGCCTTCGGGGGGACCGACAGGTAGTGCAGTCGGCGCACGTCCGGCCCCATGTTGTTCTCGGCCTCGGCGACCGCCTCGGCGAGCGCTTCGGGCCCGGCGCTCTGCGGCACGTACCTGACGATCTTTGCGAAGTTGTCCCACTGTTCGGGGTTGAGCTTGTGGGTGCCGAACGAGTCGATCGCGTTCTTGGCGAGCTCGCGGAATTCGTCGTCGCTGAGGTCTTCCAGCGATGTCGCGACGATTTGGATGTCGGGGGCAAGCTCGGACTGGTCCAAGTAGGCCAGTCCCGGGATCAGCTTGCGTTTGGCGAGATCCCCGGTCGCGCCGAACAGGACGATGACGTGGGGATCGAGGAGTTCCGTGTCGTGGCGGCGCGGGCGTTTCTCCGGCGCCGGGTAAGAGATCGTTTGCGGTTTCTTGTCGGCCACTCTTGCGATCCTTCCATCGCCGCGCCGTCATTGCAGCCCCATGTTGGGGTCGATCTGGGCGGTTACCGATCGCGCGGCGGGGTACGGAATAGCGATATGACCGGACCCGACCGAGACCAGCTGAGCCACGCCGAGAAGCTGGAGAACATCGTCGACGAGCTCGACGAGAAGGTTGCCAACGAGCGGGAGGCCGAAGGCGTCCCCGGCAAGCCCAGCGACCGCGAACGTGACGCCGCCGATGGCGGCCCGCAGGACGAGCCGCCAGACTGATGGTGCGGTGATTGTCCCGGCAGAACCCTTGACCGCCGGTCCGCGCGGGCCCTAACGTCAGCAGGTGTACGAAACCGTTTCGTTCACCAGGAGTGCACGTGGTTCGAGGAGAGGCCCGCGCCGACGCGATTCTGGATTCAGCCATCGAGCTGATGGCCATCACCGGATACGACCGCCTCACCATTGATGCCGTCGCGGCGCGCTCGAGGGCCAGCAAGGCGACGATTTACCGTCGCTGGCCGGGCAAGTCCGAATTGGTGATCGCCGCGTTGGCGCGACATGGCGCGGCCTCGGCCGCTGAGGTCGACACCGGTGAGCTTCGCGGTGACCTGATTCAAGCGGTCACCCAGATGCGCGACGGGCTCGCGTCCCAAGACGGCGCGGTGATCTTGGGTCTGCTCAACGCGATACGCGGAAATGCTGAACTCGCAGAGCATGTCCGCAGTCACGTCCTGAGCGAAAAACGTGCGGTCATCGGCCGACTCGTCGAGCGCTCGGTCACGCGAAAGGAACTGCCGGCTCATGCAAACCACGAGTTGGCATCCGAGATCGCCGCCGCCCTGGTCTTCACGCGCGTCTTGGTGACGGGCCAGCCACTTGGCGACGACGAGATCGTGCGCATTGTGGACGCGGCGCTGATGCCCGTGCTGACGCGCGACTCGAAAGGCGGCAAGTCGTGATCGGGGCACTTGCACTCGCTTTCGTGGGAGGCCTCCTCGGCGGCAATGCGATTCCTCACTTCGTCCGCGGAATCACAAAACAGCGCTACCCGAATGCGTGGGGCGGCGGTCCCATTCCCAATGTTGTTGCGGGATGGGCCGGTTTGGTGCTGGCCGCCGTGGTGCTGCACGCGGCGTTCGAGGGGCGCGAGCCGCTGTGGCCGTTCTGTGCGACGGCGGTCGGGGTACTCCTGATCGGACTTTTTCATGCGGGGCCCGGAGCGTTCGGGCGGCGTTAGGGTTGGCTGAGGTCGACACTGTCGAACGACGACCGCCTGGCGTAACTACCTGATCTTGTCCAAGGTCTGACGCGCCAAGTCGGGCCGCCCGCTCACGCGGTACCAGCGGGCAAGTTGTTTGTACGACTCGTTCATGTAGTACTGGTTCCAGATCTGCGGACGGATTCCGGAGCCAATGTGGTGCTCGGCAATCTCGATCCAATTCTCTAACCAGCCAATCGAATTCTCGAGTGGCACCTTGCCGACGCTCAGGTCGCACAGGACCCGGTAGGTGCGGCCTAGCAGCGGATCGTAACGATCGAACAATTTCTTGCGGATCTCCAAAGCCTTTTGCAGGTAGTCCATCATGGCGTCGAAGCCCTTCGCGCCTCGCGTGCCCTCCTGCAGGGCGATCCGCATATATCCGTCCGCGATTTCGGGTGAGTCGATGCCCTGCCTCGTCAATGACGACAGCCGCTCGGCCTCTGCCTCGACGTCTAGCGGCACCGGGTGTCCATCCGGGCCGGGTATTTCCGGTCGGGGCATTTCGTAGAAAGGCGTATCGTTGGCCGGGTCGCTGCGCCAAGTCGGGGCCATATCTCGTAGTCCACCATAATCGATCGGGCCATGAGAACAACCTGGCCGATTACGGCGCGGGCCTTGATCCCCCGCGTGCCCCGGGCGCCTGTGGCGCGCCGAACCAGGTTCCGAGGGCGTCGGAGAGCCCGGCATCATCAGCCCCGTCCTCCCCCACCCAGGCGACATGCCCGTCGGGCCGGATCAACACCGCGTCCGGAGCAGTGACGGCAGCGAGGTCAGGAAGCTCCCACGCGCCAACGTATTTCGCGTCGACCAGCGTGACCCGATCTGCCCAACCGTTGATGTCGAAGCCACCGGGCTCCCCGAGGTTGAGCAGCACGGGCCGCGCGTGGTGCAGCAGGGTGAATACGCGCACCGTGCCGTCGGCGGTGACCAGGTCGAGATCGGGCATCCGACGGCCGAGCAGCGGATGCCCCTCGCCCAGGTCGTAGTGGATGTCGAGACCCGACATCATCGCGGCGAACCGCCGCCGTGGCTCGGCCATGCCGAGCAGCTCGGAAGTGACCCCCCGCAAGGCCTTTGTGCGGTCATCCGGGCGAAGCAGCGCCATTTGGGCCATGGCGTTGCGCAGCACGCGCGCAGCGACCGGGTGACGTTCGGTGTGGTAGGTATCCAGCAGCCCTTCCGGGGCCGTTCCCTTCACCACCTGGGCCAGCTTCCAGCCCAGGTTGACTGCATCCTGCATACCGGTGTTGAGGCCCTGCCCGCCGATCGGGTGGTGCACGTGCGCCGCGTCGCCGGCCAGCAGGACGCGCCCGTCGCGATAGGCTGCCGCCTGCCGCGCCGCGTCAGTGAACCTGGAAATCCATGCAGCACTACATATTCCGTAATCCGTCCCGTACACGGCGATGAGCGCCTCGCTCAGGTCGCGCAGGGTGGGCTCGCCGGAGGGCGTGACCTGCCGCTCGGTCACCATGACCCGCATCGGGCCCCCGTCCTCCACCATGCTCAGCGAATGGACGCCGAGCGCGTCGTGGCGGATGCCCCATGGCGGTGCTTCCCCGGCCCCGACGGGCATGTCGACCTCGGCGAGCAGGTAGCTCATCGTCGGGTCCCACCCCGGGAAGTCGATGCCGGCCGATTTGCGCACCGAACTGCGTCCCCCGTCGCACCCGACGACGTATTCGGCGCGCAGGAATTGGCCGCCGGACAGCTGGAGGTCGACGCCGGTGTCGTCTTGGGCGACGCTCGCGACGTCACGTCCGCGATAGATCGGCACCTTCAGCTCGTCGACCCAGCCGGCCAGGATGCGCTCGATGTGGACCTGCCACAGCGCCAGCCCGTAAGGGTGCCGGGTGGGAAAGTCGCTGATATCCAACCGAATCTGCGCAAACCCGGCGACCTGCGCCACTTGGCCCTCGGCAAGGAAACGGTCGGCGATGCCGCGCTGATCGAGGACCTCGATGGTGCGCGAATGCAATCCGCCCGCCCGCGCGCCGATCAGCTCCTGGTCGGCGCGCCGCTCGACAATGGCGACATCGACGCCCGCCAACGCCAACTCGCCGGCCAGCATCAACCCGGTCGGGCCTCCCCCGGCGACTGCCACCGCGTGGTCGGCCACTGGTTCCCGCGACACACTCATCTCGCCCCCTGTTTCGGTCCGCTTTCGCTTCGACCAGCGATTTTGCGGCATGACCCCGGTCTTGCCGCAAGCCCCGGGGTGCGTAATATGTTGAAGTGGGACGGATTAAAAGCCGCCCCTTCTTTTTGCATCCGAGGTGGATTTTCGATAACCCCATCCGTCTTCTGAGTTCTGAACTACGGTTCAGACGAATGGCGGTTGCGTGCTCCCAAAATGGCGGTGAAATAATTGGCCGCGCGTCCGCATCAGCGCATCTGACCAGAGAGTGACGGGATGGGTCTACGCCTTGCAGGCCCCCTTGGCCACACGCGCCGATACAAACTGCGGCTGCGCGCCGACTCCGGAAGCGGTTTTTACGGCAAACACCAGGTTCGGCTGCTGCGGATCTACGTGGGCACCACGACATTCCTGTACGCCTACGGCGTGGTGTTCAGCACCGTGATTCCGCTGCACCCCGACCGCCCCCGGGGCCATCCGCTCGGGGGCATCGTGGCGATCGTCCTCGGTATCGCGGCACTGGTCTGGCTGGCCGTGCGGCCCGACAAAACCGCGCCGGCGACGGCCGTGGCGATCGTGGCCACGCCGATCGTGATGGCCTTTCACATCGCGATCATCGCCGAGTTCGTCTGCCTGATCGCGCCGATGTTTCTGGCGATGTACCTGCGCGCGTTCTACTCGCCGCGCCGAGGCATGGTCCTGGTCGGGGTGCTCGCCCTGGCGTGCGTTGCCGGCCTGGCGGTGTCGCGCACCGCGACGCTCGATATCGATTACTTCATCTTTGTGATCGCGATCGTCGGTGCCGCGGAGTCGTTCGGTCTGGTGACGCGGACCCTGGTCGCCGCGGCGTGCACGGATCCGCTCACCGGCTCGCTCAACCGCGCCGGTTGGGAGATCGCCACCGCCGACCTGTTGGCGCGATCGCGTTCGACTTCCACCACCATCACCGTCGTCGCGCTCGACATCGACAACTTCAAACGCATCAACGACACCGATGGTCACGTCGCCGGCGACCAGCACCTGATCAGCCGCGCGACCGCATGGCGAAAAGCGGCTCCCCCCAACGCCATCCTGGCCAGGCTCGGCGGCGACGAGTTCGCCGTGTGCATCGCGGAGCGCCAGGGTCCGGGCCCGACCGCGGCCGAGCGGTTCGTCGCCGCCGTGCGGCTGCAGACCCCGGGCACGAGCGTCGGGACCGCATCGACCGGCGGTGCGAGCGCCGACGTCGCCGTGCTGTGGGCGGTCGCCGACGCGAACCTGTACGCCGCCAAGCAGAACAGGACCCCGCAGCGCCGGGATCCCGATCTGCGCCATGCGCTCTAGGACCCGGCTTGGCTGAATGGTGCGTACCTCGGCGGGGATCAAGATCCGATGTCAGCGGGTAGCGCGGACGAGATTCGTTGTGCCCTAGCCTAATTGGTTGTTGGTGGGGGTTGGGGTTCGAACGGGGTGTACCACCACCAGTCGGCGCGCTCGCCCAGGGGCCCCGGGCACGGGGGCACGGCGGACCGACCGAGCTGGCCAACCTGGTGTTGCTCTGCCCCTATCACCACCGGGCACACCACCGCGGCGAGATCACCATCACCGGAACCGCCGACCGGCTGATCGTCACCGACGACGACGGCCAACCACTGAACCCCGGATCCCTCGCACGCCCACCCACCACAGCGTGGCCAGGCCCAGCGCCAGCGCCCACCACGCCGTGTAGCGCCACCACAACCCGACCAGCCGG
>NZ_LZLY01000136.1 GCF_001673535.1 Mycobacterium sp. 1081908.1
CGCCGTCGGCGATGAGTTCGACCGTGACCCCCGGGGCGCGCAGCAGCGCGAGCGCGGGTCCCGGTTCGCGGTGGTGCGCGCGGTCATCGCGGCCGCGGGGCCCGACCGGGTCGCCCTGGTCACCGACGCGCTCGCCGCGGCCGGCTGCCCCGACGGGACGTTTCGGCTCGGCGCGGTGCCCGTCGACGTGGTGTCGGGTGTGGCGCGCGTGCACGGCACGCCGACGATCGCCGGCAGCACCGCCACCATGGATCGGCTCTTCCGCGACGCGGCCGCCGCGGGCCTGGCCGCCGCGGTGGCGATGACGGCGGCGACGCCGGCGCGGGCGCTCGGCCTCGAGCGGGTGGGCTGTTTGCGGCCGGGCTTCGACGCCAATCTCGTTGTGCTGGACGGCGCTTTGGATGTGGCCGCCGTCATGGTCCGCGGCGACTGGGTGCTGGACGGGTAGCTACCGCAGCCAGCGGGTCAGCCGGGAAAACGCCAACGCCCCAATGGCTCCCACGCCCATCGCGGTCAGCGTCTGGCGCGTGGACAGCCCCTCGTCCGCCTGCACCCGCGGGGCGATGATCGCCGGCGGCGGGGGGTCCACGTGTTTGGCGCGCGGATCGGGCGACGCGGTGGCGGCCCAGGCGGCGGCGAACAGCACCAAATACGCGGTGACGTAAGAGAACACCATGAGGCCCAGCACCGGCCCGAACGCCACCCCGGCGGGGCTGCGCAGCACCGCCCTCAAATACAGCGACGCCACCTGCTTGAACAGTTCGAAGCCCGTCGCCGCCAGCAGGCCGGCCCGCATCGAGGCGACCAGGTCCACCTTCTCGCGCGGCAGCCGGGCGATCATCCAGGTGAACAGCAGCCACGACACGAACAGCGAGATCAATATCGAGAAAAGCCGGAACAGCCAGTCGAACACCGAAAGCTCGGGTATGCCAAGCCATCTCAGTACCGCGCCCATCGGGGCCTCGTGGCCGAGCGTGCTCAGCGCCACGGTGGCCAGCATCACCGTGAACGTCCCGAGCATGGCCACCAGGTCGGACAGCTTGTTGCGCAGGAACCCCGGCGACTCGATGCGCTTGTCCCACCACATCTCGGTCACCGCGCCCCGCAGGTGCGATATCCAGCCCACGCCCGCCCAGGCGGCGGTGGCCAGCCCGATGACGCCGACGGAGGTGCGCGCGTCGATCGCCGAATTCATCAGGTCGACCAGCTGTTGCGAAAGGGCGCCGGTCACCGAGGACCGGATGTGGTCGTCGATCGTGTTCAGCAGCTGGGGCCGGCGCGACAGCAGGAACCCGAACGCCGCGAAACCGACCATCAGCAAGGGGAATAACGCGAAGATCGTGTAGTAGGTGAGGCCGGCGGCGTAGAAGCCGCCGTTGCGCTCGTCGAAACGCTGATAGGCGCGCAGGACGTGATCGAGCCAGCGAAACCGGGCCCGCAGCCGATCCAGGACGCCTGGCTTGCCCGGCTCGCTCATGCGCAACCCTATTCCCGTACCGGAAGGAACCCTATCCGATCGTAGACCCGCCGAACGGTTTCGCCCGCGACCTCCTCGGCGCGCTGGGCGCCGGCCGCCAGGATCGACTCCAATTCGGCGCGGTCCGACATCAATTCGTCGACGCGCGCCTTGATCGGGCCGACGAATTCGACGACGGCCTCGGCGGTGTCCTTCTTCAGGTCGCCGTAGCCGCGCCCCGCGTAACCCTCGACGAGCTTGTCGATGCCGACCCCGGTGACCGCCGACTGGATGGTCAGCAGGTTCGACACGCCGGCCTTCGCCTCGGTGTCGTACCGGATCTCGCGCTCGCTGTCGGTCACCGCGGAGCGAATCTTCTTGGCCGACAACGCCGGATCGTCGAGCAGGTTGATCAGCCCGGCGTCCGTGGCCGCCGACTTGCTCATCTTCGACGTCGGGTCGGCCAGGTCGTAGATCTTGGCGGTCACCTTGGGGATGAGCACGTCGGGAACGACGAAGGTGTCGGGAAAGCGGCTGTTGAACCGCTGCGCGACGTCACGCGCCAGCTCGAGGTGCTGGCGCTGGTCCTCGCCCACGGGCACCAGATCGCTGTCGTAGGCCAGCACGTCGGCCGCCTGCAGCACCGGGTAGGTGAACAGGCCCACCGTGGTCGAGTCGCTGCCTTGGCGCGTGGACTTGTCCTTGAACTGCGTCATCCGCGACGCCTGCCCGAAGCCGGTGAAGCAACCCAGCACCCACGCCAGCTGGGTGTGGGCGGCCACGTGGCTTTGCACGAACACCGTGCTGCGGTCGGGGTCGATACCCAGCGCCAGGTACTGCGCGGCGGTGACCATGGTCCGGCGTCGCAGCGCCTCGGGATCCTGCGGGACGGTGATCGCGTGCAGGTCGACGACGCAGAAGAACGCGTCGTGGTCGTCCTGCAGCGTGACCCACTGGGTGATGGCGCCCAGCGCGTTACCCAGGTGAAGCGAGTCGGAGGTGGGCTGCACGCCGGAGAAAAGCCGGCTGGATCCGGTAGCGATGCTCATGATGCCCCGATCTTTTCACGCGCGGACCGGCCATTGTTTGCAGTACCGGCGGTACCGCCATTACTGTCGGGTCCATGGGGAGCAACGTGGGGACCCGTCCGCCGATCCATCTCGGTTCCGGGGAACCGATCCTGCTGCTGCATCCGTTCCTGCTGTCGCAGACGGTGTGGGAGGACGTGGCCCGGCAGCTGGCCGACACCGGCCGCTACGAGGTCTTCGCCCCGACGATGGCCGGTCACAACGGTGGTCCCAGGGCCGGCACCTGGTTCCTGTCCTCGGAGGTGCTCGCCGATCACGTCGAGCGGCAGATGGACGACTTGGGCTGGAAAACCGCCCACATCGTCGGGAACTCGCTGGGCGGCTGGGTCGCCTTCGAGCTGGAGCGGCGCGGCCGGGCCCGCAGCGTCACCGGCATCGCCCCGGCGGGCGGTTGGACGCGCTGGACCCCAGCGAAGTTCGAGGTGATCGCCAAGTTCATCCTGGGCATCCCGCTGCTGCTGGCCGCCTGGGCGTTGGGGCCGCGCGTGTTGCGCCTGCCGTTCAGCCGCCACTTGGCCACCTACGCGATCAGCGCAACGCCCGACGGAGTCAGCGACGCTCAACTGCTCGGCTGCATCGACGACGTCGCACACTGCCCCGCCTACTTCCAGCTGCTGGTCAAGGCCACGCTGCTGCACGGCCTGCGGGAGGTCGCGCAGAACGCCGTGCCGGCGCATCTGGTGATCTGCGAGAAGGACCGGATCCTGCCCGCGCCCCGGTTCAGCAGGCATTTCACCAACCACCTGCCCAAGGACAGCCACCAGGTCACCAAGCTCGACGGCGTCGGGCACGTGCCGATGTTCGAGGCGCCCGAACGGATCACCGCGGTGATCACCGACTTCATCGAGGAACGCTGCCCGTCCCCGGGCCGCGAACAGCCCGCGGGCTAGCTGGCTAGCGCGTGGGTTAGCCGGCCAGCGCCTTCTCCAGGTTCTCGGCGATGGAGTTGAGGAACTCCTCGCTTTGCTGCCACTCCTGGTCGGGGCCGATGAGGATGGCCAGGTCCTTGGTCATCTTGCCGCCCTCGACGGTGGAGATGACGACCTCTTCCAGCTTCTTGGCGAACTCGATCACCTCGGGGGTGTCGTCGAGCTTGCCGCGGTGCTGCAGGCCCCGCGTCCAGGCGAAGATCGACGCGATCGGGTTCGTCGAGGTCGGCTTGCCGGCCTGGTACTGCCGGAAGTGGCGGGTGACGGTGCCGTGCGCGGCCTCGGCCTCGACGGTCTTGCCGTCGGCCGTCATCAGCACCGACGTCATCAGCCCCAGCGAGCCGTAGCCCTGCGCGACGGTGTCGGACTGCACGTCGCCGTCGTAGTTCTTGCAGGCCCACACGTAGCCGCCCTCCCACTTGAGGCAGGCCGCCACCATGTCGTCGATGAGCCGGTGCTCGTAGGTCAGGCCCTCGGCCTCGAACTGCTCCTTGAACTCCTCGTCGTAGATGCGCTGGAACTCGTCTTTGAACATGCCGTCGTAGGCCTTGAGGATGGTGTTCTTGGTGGACAGGTACACCGGCCACTTGGCGTTGAGGCCGTAGGCGAACGAGGCGCGCGCGAAGTCGCGGATCGAATCCTTGAAGTTGTACATCCCCATCACGACGCCGCCGTCCTCGGGGATGGACACCACCTCCTGCACCATCGGCTCGCTGCCATCGGACGGCGTGAACGTCAACGTGACGGTGCCGGGCTTGTCGACCTTGAAGTTGGTCGCGCGGTACTGGTCGCCGAACGCGTGCCGGCCGATGACGATCGGCTTGGTCCAGCCCGGGACCAGCCGCGGCACATTGGAGATCACGATCGGCTCGCGGAAGATGGTGCCGCCCAAGATGTTCCGGATGGTGCCGTTGGGCGACAGCCACATCTTCTTCAGGTTGAATTCGTGGACGCGCGCCTCGTCGGGCGTGATGGTCGCGCACTTGACGCCGACTCCGTGCTTCTTGATCGCATAGGCCGCGTCGATCGTGACCTGGTCGTCGGTGCGGTCGCGGTGCTCGATGCCCAGGTCGTAGTAGTCCAGGTTGATGTCGAGGTGGGGCAGGATCAGCATGTCCTTGATGAGCTTCCAGATGACGCGGGTCATCTCGTCGCCGTCGAGCTCGACTACCGGCCCCTGGACCTTGATTTTGGATTCGCCTGCCATATCGAGTTCGACTTTCTTCCCGCGGCTCTGAGCCTCAAGAGGCTTGCGAAGCTGCCAGCGCTTCGTTGAACGTTTTGCTCGGCCGCATCACTGCAGTCGTCTTCTCCGTGTCGGGGCGATAGTAGCCGCCGATGTCGACCGCCTCGCCCTGCGCCTCCGCGAGTTCGGCCACGATCGCTTCCTCGTTGCGGCTCAACTCCTCGGCCAGCGCGGCGAAGTGCTCCCGCAGCTCTTCGTCGTCGGATTGCGCGGCGAGTTGCTCGGCCCAGTACAGCGCCAGGTAGAACTGGCTGCCGCGGTTGTCGAGTTCGCCGGTCTTGCGCGACGGGCTCTTGTTGTTCTCCAACAGCTTTCCGATCGCCGCGTCCAGCGTCTTGCCGAGAATCTTGGCGCGCTCGTTGCCGGTCTTGATGCCGATGTCTTCGAAACACGCTCCCAGGGCGAGGAATTCACCGAGGGAGTCCCAGCGCAGATGGTTTTCCTCGACGAGCTGGTGGACGTGCTTCGGCGCCGAGCCGCCCGCCCCGGTTTCGTACATTCCGCCGCCGGACATCAGCGGCACGATGGACAGCATCTTGGCGCTGGTGCCGAGCTCCAGGATGGGGAACAGGTCGGTGAGGTAGTCGCGCAGGATGTTTCCGGTCGCGGCGATGGTGTCCTGCCCGCGCATCGCGCGCTCCAGCGTGTACCGCATGGCCCACACCTGCGGCATGATGTTGATGTCCAGGCCCTCGGTGTCGTGTTCCTTCAGGTACGCCTTGACCTTCTTGCGTAGCTCGACCTCGTGCGGCCGTTCGGTGTCCAGCCAGAACACCACCGTCATGCCCGAGTTTCGCGCCCGGTTGACGGCCAGCTTGACCCAGTCGCGGATCGCCTCGTCGGTGACGATCGGCATGCGCCAGATGTCGCCTTCTTCCACGTTCTGGGTGAGCAGGACCTCCCCGGTGTCGAGGTCGACGATGTTGGCCACACCGTCTTCGGGGATCTCGAACGTCTTGTCGTGCGAGCCGTATTCCTCGGCCTGCTGCGCCATCAGCCCGACGTTGGGCACGGTGCCCATCGTCGTCGGGTCGAACTGCCCGTGCGTCTTACAGAAGTTGATGATCTCCTGGTAGATGCGGGAGAACGTGGACTCGGGGTTGACGGCCTTGGTGTCCTTCTGCCGCCCGTCGGCGCCCCACATCTTGCCGCCGGCGCGGATCATCGCCGGCATCGACGCGTCGACGATCACGTCGCTGGGCGAATGAAAGTTGGTGATGCCCTTGGCCGAATCGACCATCGCCAGCTCCGGGCGGTGTTCGTGGCAGGCGTGCAGGTCGCGGATGATCTCCTCGTGCAGCGAGGCGGGCAGCGACTCGATCTTGTCGTAGAGGTCGACCAATCCGTTGTTGACGTTGACGCCGAGCTCGTCGAACAGCTCCTGATGCTTGGCGAACGCCTCCTTGTAATAGACCTTCACGGCGTGACCGAACACGATGGGATGGGAGACCTTCATCATCGTCGCCTTGACGTGCAGCGAGAACATCACGCCGGTCTCGTAGGCGTCCTGCATCTGTTCCTCGTAGAACTCGATCAGGGCCTTCTTGCTCATGAACATGGAATCGATGACGTCGCCCTCGCGCAGCTCGACCTTGGGCTTCAGCTCGAGGGTCTGCCCGCTCTTGGTCTCCAGCACCATCTTCACGTTGCGGGCGTGGTCCAGCGTCATCGACTTCTCGCCGTGGTAGAAGTCGCCGTGCCGCATGGTCGCGACGTGGGTGCGAGCCGCCGGCGAGAACTCCCCCATGCTGTGCGGGTGCCTGCGCGCATACTCCTTGACGGCCTTGGGCGCGCGCCGGTCCGAGTTGCCTTCCCGCAGAACCGGGTTGACCGCGCTGCCGAGGCATTTGCCATAGCGGGCGCGAATTTCCTTGTCCTCGTCGGTCTTCGGGCTCTGCGGAAAGTCCGGGATCCGGTAACCCTTGGCCTGCAGCTCCTTGATCGCGGTGATCAGCTGGGGCACCGAGGCGCTGATGTTCGGCAGCTTGATGATGTTGGTGTCGGGCCGCTTGGTCAGCTCGCCCAGTTCCGCCAGGTCGTCCGGCACCCGCTGCTCTTCGGTCAGGTGATCGGCGAACTCGGCGAGGATCCGGGCGGCCACCGAGATGTCACGGGTTTCGATCTTGATGCCCGCCGGCTCGGCGAAGGCTCGCACGATCGGCAGGAACGCGTAGGTCGCCAGCAGCGGCGCCTCGTCGGTCAGCGTGTAGATGACGGTCGGCTGTTCGGCGCACACGGTCCATCTCCCGGCGTCATTGGTCAGGTATTGGTCAGATATTCGAGGGTTCTCAGCGTTCTGGTTGCCACGTTATCAAGGGTGTTTGGACAGGTGTCGACCGCGGGCGAGCCGGTCCGTTGGCCTCTCCGTTGGCATGGGCGCGCCGCTATGAGATAGGCTTCACATCGGTCATGAGCGCCAGCGCTAAGCCCCGGCTTGCTGGCCGGCAACCCTCCAACCGCGGTGGGGTGCCCCGGGTGAAAGACCAGGTCTAGTAGCCACAGGCTGCGCGGCAAGCGCGGGTCCGCCATACCGGACCCCTGACTAGAGGGGAAACGTGATGCGCATTCGTCAAGCTCATTCGCATGGCTTTGTCTGCGGCTTTGTCCGCGGCTTTGTCTGCCGTCGGTAATTCGACCGCACACTTCCCGCTACCCGAATTCACCTTCTGAGAAGAAAGCACACCGCACGTGAGCTCCCAAAACAACGAAACCAGTCCCGAGGCCGATCCCACCGCGCATCCCTCGTCCGAAACCTGGTCGTTCGAGACGAAGCAGGTCCACGCCGGCCAGAGTCCCGACCCCGCGACCAACGCCCGCGCCCTGCCGATCTACCAGACCACGTCCTACGTCTTCGACGACACCACGCACGCCGCCGCGCTGTTCGGGCTCGAGGTCCCGGGCAACATCTACACGCGGATCGGCAACCCGACCACCGACGTCGTCGAGCAACGCATCGCCGCGCTCGAGGGCGGGGTGGCCGCGCTGTTCCTGTCCTCCGGGCAGGCGGCTGAGACATTCGCCATATTGAACCTCGCGAGTGCCGGAGATCACATCGTCTCCAGCCCGCGGCTCTACGGCGGCACCTACAACCTGTTCCACTACTCGCTGCCGAAGCTCGGCATCGAGGTCAGCTTCGTCGACGATCCCGACGACCTCGATTCCTGGCAGGCGGCGGTGCGGCCGAACACCAAGGCGTTCTTCGGCGAGACCATCTCCAACCCGCAGATCGACATCCTGGACATCCCGGGGGTCGCCGGGGTCGCCCACGCCAATGGCGTCCCGCTGATCGTCGACAACACCATCGCGACGCCCTACCTGATCCAGCCGTTCACGCACGGCGCCGACATCGTGGTGCACTCGGCCACCAAGTACCTGGGTGGCCACGGCTCCGCGATCGCCGGCGTGATCGTCGACGGCGGCACCTTCGACTGGACCCAGGGCCGCTTCCCCGGATTCACCACGCCCGACCCCAGCTATCACGGCGTGGTGTTCGCCGAGCTGGGGCCGCCGGCGTACGCGCTCAAGGCCCGCGTGCAACTGCTGCGCGACCTGGGGTCGGCCGCCGCGCCGTTCAACGCGTTCCTGGTGGCGCAGGGCCTGGAGACGCTGAGCCTGCGCGTCGAGCGGCACGTCGCCAACGCGCAGCGGGTCGCCGAGTTCTTGGAGGCCCACGACGGCGTGCTGTCCGTCAACTACGCGGGGCTGCGCAGCTCGCCGTGGTACGAGCGGGGAAAGAAGCTGGCGCCCAAGGGAACCGGGGCCGTGCTGGCGTTCGAGCTGGCCGGCGGCGTCGAGGCCGGCAAGGCGTTCGTGAACGCGCTGCAGCTGCACAGCCACGTCGCCAACATCGGCGACGTGCGCTCGCTGGTGATTCACCCGGCGTCGACCACGCACGCCCAGCTGAACCCCGAGGAGCAGCTGGCCACCGGCGTCACTCCCGGCCTGGTGCGCCTGGCGGTCGGCATCGAGGGCATCGACGACATCCTGGCCGACCTGGAGCTCGGCTTCGCCGCGGCCCGGAAATTCGGTTCGGAAGGCGCCGGGGCGGCCGACCCGCACGCGGTGGCGGCGTTCTGAGGGGTTCTGACATGACGATCTCCGACGTCCCGACGCAGACGCTGCCCGCCGAAGGCGAGGTCGGCTTTGTCCACATCGGCTCGCTGACCACCGAAAGCGGTGCGGTGATCGACGATGTCTGCATCGCGGTCCAGCGCTGGGGCGAGCTGTCTCCGACGCGCGACAACGTGGTGGTGGTCCTGCACGCGCTCACCGGCGACTCGCACATCACCGGGCCCGCTGGACCCGGGCACCCCACGCCCGGCTGGTGGGACGGCGTCGCCGGGCCGGGGGCGCCGATCGACACCGACCGCTGGTGCGCGGTGGCCACCAACGTCCTCGGCGGCTGCCGTGGCTCCACCGGCCCCAGCTCGCTCGCCCGGGACGGAAAGCCCTGGGGCTCAAGGTTTCCGCTGATTTCGGTGCGCGACCAGGTGGAGGCCGACGTCGCCGCGCTGGCCGCCCTGGGCATCGACCAGGTAGCCGCCGTCGTCGGCGGATCCATGGGCGGCGCAAGGGCTTTGGAGTGGATCGTCGGCCACCCCGACCGGGTGCGGTCCGGGCTGCTGCTGGCGGTCGGTGCGCGCGCCACCGCCGACCAGATCGGCACGCAGGCCACGCAGATCGCTGCGATCAAGGCCGACCCGAACTGGCACGGCGGCGACTACTACGAGACCGGGGCGGCGCCGGATGCCGGGTTGACGATCGCCCGTCGCTTCGCGCATCTGACCTACCGCGGCGAGGTCGAGCTCGACACCCGCTTCGCCAACGACAGCCAGGGCGACGAGGATCCGGCCCCATTTGGCGGCGGCCGCTACGCCGTGCAGAGCTACCTCGAGCACCAGGGCGACAAGCTGCTGGCCCGCTTCGACGCAGGCAGCTACGTCATCCTGACCGAGGCGCTGAGCAGCCACGACGTCGGCCGCGGCCGCGGCGGTGTCGAGCGCGCCCTGCGCGGGTGCCCGGTGCCCGTGGTGGTCGGCGGCATCACCTCCGACCGGCTTTACCCGCTGCGCCTGCAGGAGGAGCTGGCCGAGCTGCTGCCGGGCTGCTCCGAGCTGCACGTCGTCGACTCCATCTGCGGGCACGACGGGTTCCTGGTGGAGTCCGAGGCCGTCGGCGAATTGATCCGCGAGACGCTGGATTTGGCGGACTCGGCCGATCGGGGCGGGCGGTGATCCGCTCCAGCCAGGAACGCTCGCTGTCGTTCGGCTCGGCGGCCGCCGCCTACGAGCGTGGCCGCCCCTCCTATCCGCCGGAGGCGATCGACTGGCTGATACCGCGCGGCGCGCGGCGCGTGCTGGATCTGGGCGCCGGGACCGGCAAGCTGACGACCCGGCTGGTGGAACGCGGCCTGGACGTGGTGGCCGTCGACCCGATTCCCGACATGCTGGAGGTGCTGCGCACCTCGCTGCCGGAGACCCGGGCCCTGCTGGGCACCGCCGAAGAGATTCCGTTGGAGGACAACAGCGTTGACGCCGTGCTCGTCGCGCAGGCGTGGCACTGGGTGGACCCCGAGCGCGCGATCCCCGAGGTGGCCCGCGTGCTGCGCCCAGGCGGGCGGCTGGGCCTGGTGTGGAACACCCGCGACGAGCGGCTGGGCTGGGTGCGAGAGCTGGGCGAGATCATCGGCTCCGACGGCGACCGGGGCCGCTTCGACGTATCGCTGTCCACGTCGTTCACCGACCCCGAGCGCCATCAGGTCGAGTGGACGAATTACCTTACGCCGCAAGCATTGATCGACCTGGTAGCGTCGCGCAGCTACTGCATCACCTCGCCGACCGAGGTCCGCACCCAAACACTCGACCAGGTGCGTCAGTTGCTGGCCACCCATCCGGCGCTGGCGAACTCGAACGGGCTGGCGTTGCCGTACGTCACCGTGTGCATCCGGGCGGCGCTGGCCGCTTAGGTGACGGGCCGCTTAGGTGACGGGCAGCCCGTCGGGGCCGCGCCCTTCGTAGAGCATCGGTAGGTAGGCGGCGAGGAAGCCCTCGACGTCGCGACCGTGGTTCGACACCCATTCCTGGTTCTCCGGATGGGTCAGGATGAGAAAGCGTTCCTCCCGGATGCCGGCAACGACCCGCTCGGCGGCGTCTTCGGGCTGGATC
>NZ_LZLY01000137.1 GCF_001673535.1 Mycobacterium sp. 1081908.1
CCGGCGGCGCGGCCTCCGACGGCGCGCCCGGAGGGACCGGCGGCAACGGCGGCAACGGCAACAACGGCGGCCTCGGCGGTAACGGCGGCACCGGCGGGGCCGCCGCCGGGTCGGGCAACGGCGGCAACGGCGGAAACGGCGGCAACGGCGGCACGAGCGGCGGGGCCGGCGGGGCCGGCGGCACCGGCGGTGCCGGCAGCCCCGCCCAGCCCAGCGGCGACGGCGGCAACGGCGGCCACGGTTTCGGTGGGTACGGCTCGGACGGCGGCAACGGCGGCGGCGGCGGCGACTCGCTGACGCCCGGACCCACCAGCGTCGGCGGTTTCGGGGGCACCGGCGGCACTGCCGGCGGTGCCGCCCCCGGCGGCGCCGCCGGTCAGCCTGGGGACGACAACGGCGGTGGGTCGGGCACGCCCGGCAGCGCCGGCGCGCTCGGCCCCAGCAACGGCAATCCCGGCACACCCGGCGCCAACGGCACCCCCACACCGTGATACCCGGCTGAAACCGGCAGGTTGGTCGTGTCGGAGTCTTCGGTCCTAGCCGAGTGGCGATCGCCGTTGGCGGCCGGTTGCCGTGGTCGAGCCGAAGCGTGTCGTCGCGCGCGTGATCTCGCCGCCGGCGGCGCCGGTGATCACCCGACAACGTGAGGTGGTGGATTCAGGCACCGACGAACAGGTGATCGGCATCGTTTCGTCCGGCATGTCCTGTTTGCGGCTGCGCCCCGAGCTGGAATTGATGTCGCGGGCTGAGCGCAGCTCCGAGATCCCAACCGCGCAGATCGGGCGCGGCCGACTGATCGACTAGAACAGCTCCTTGGCCAGTAGCTCCAGCGTCGCGACCCGCGCGGGCGCGGTGGCGGGATCGGTGCCGAGGTGGGCCGAGGCGACCGGGTGCACCATCACCTCGTCGACGCCGAACCGTTCGGCCAGCGCCCGCACCTGCTCGGCGGCCTCTTCCGGCGTGCCGAGGACGGCGCGCCTGAGTCCGCTCTCCACGATGTGCTGCTGCTGTTCGGTCAGCTGGGCGACTTCGGCCTCCTCGACGAGCGGCACCGGCCCGAGCGGCTGCCCGGTGCGCAGGCGCGCCATCATCTGCAGGTTGGGCAGCATCAAAGCCGTTGCCTCGTCGCGCGTTTCGGCCACCGCGGCATTGACGGTCAGGAACGTCACCGGCTCGGGCGTCAGCGCGCTGGGCTTGAACCGGGACCGGTAGACGGCGAGCGCCTCCTCGGTTCCCTGCCCGGAGAAGTGGTGCGCGAACACGTACGGCAGCCCCTTGGCGGCGGCCAGGTGCGCCGAGTACATCGACGAGCCCAGCAGCCACAGCCGCGGCTCGCTCGCCGCGGCCGGGGTGGCCTTCAGCCGGTAGTCCCCCGACCGCAGCGGCACCACCACGCCGCGCACGCTCATCAGCGCGGCCACGTCGTCGAGGTAGTCGGGGAAGCGCTCGATGTCTTCGTCACCGCGGCTGCCCCTCAAGGCGTACGACGTCACCGGGTCGGAGCCCGGCGCGCGGCCGATGCCCAGGTCGACGCGGCCGGGGGCGGCCGCCTCCAGCAGCGCGAACTGCTCGGCGACCGCCAGCGGCGCGTGATTGGGCAGCATCACGCCGCCCGATCCCAGCCGCAGCTGCGTGGTCTGCGCGGCCAGGTAGGCGATCAGCACCGGCGGGCTGGTGGCGCCCACGGACGGCATGTTGTGGTGCTCGGCGAGCCAGTAGCGGGTGAAGCCCAGCCGGTCGGCGGCCTGGGCGAGCTGCACGGTGGCCGCCAACGCGTCGCCGGTGGTCTGATCGCTGCGCACCGGCACGAGGTCAAGGACGGAAAGTCGCACGACGGCGTCAACGCTTTCGGCGGGGCGAACGTTCCCGGGGCTTTGCGTGTGCACTCATGGCTTTCGGTGTGTAAGCAGGGCGGGATTTAGGCCGGGTAACCGCCCGGGCTTCACACTCAAAGCCCACACTTCACAACCACAACCCGCGAACGCGCGCTCAATAGTCCTTCAGCGTGATCGAGTTGACGATGCGGTCGAACACCTCCTGCGGGATCGGCGCGCCGCCCGGGATGTTGTCGATCACCAGCCACTGGTTGCGCTTGACGTAGTCGTGGAACTCGGCGTGGTAGCTGGCGAAGCCCTTCTCATAATCACCGCCGGCCGCGGCGAGCTCGCCGGCCAGGATGTAGGCGCCCAGCAGCGCGACGCTGGTCCCCTGCCCCGACAGCGGCGAACAGCAATACCCGGCGTCGCCGACCAGCGCCACCCGGCCCTTCGACCAGCGGTCCATCTTGATCTGCGACATCTCGTCGAAGTAGAAGTCGGGCGCGCTGCGCATGTACTGCAGCAGCTGCGGGCGGACCCAGCCGTCGTCGGCCATCCGCCGCTCCAGCTCGGCGAACACCGCCTCGGTGTCGCGGTAGTCGATCCGCAGGTCGGCCTCCATGAACCCCACCATGGCCCGGGCCTCGGTGTTGTTGCGCGCGCTGTAGACGCCGACCATGGTGTTGTCGCCGTAGTGCCAGGTCTGCCAGTAGTCGAGGTCCAGGAAGTTGGGCACGGTGAAGATCGCCGCGTAGGTGCCCAGCCGCTCGACGAATTGCGCCTCCGGGCCGAAGACCAGCTGGCGCACGTTGGAGTGCAGGCCGTCGGCGCCGATCACCAGGTCGAAGCTGCGCGCGGCCGCACGTTCGAAGGTCACCTTGACCGAGCTGCCGTCGTCCTCCAGCGCGGCGATGCTGTCGCCGAAGATGTATTCGGTGTCCAGTTGGGTTGCCTCGTAAAGCAATTCGACGAGGTCGTCGCGCAGCAGCTCGATGTCGGGGTTGGCGATGATCCCGCCGGTGGGCGTCGACTCGGTGTCCTCGGAGAGCTCGTTGCCGTCGGCATCGACGACGGACGAGCCGCGGATTCGGGTCCTGCGGTGGTCGGCGGCGGCCCGCAGCGTCATGCGTTCCAGCACCGTCAGCGCCGGGCCCCGCACGTCGATGGCCTGCCCGCCCGGCCGCAGCCCCGGATGCCGTTCCACCACGGTCACCGAATAGCCCTGGCGGGCAAGCCAATACGCGGCCGTCGTGCCGGCCACGCTCGCCCCGGAAACCAGTATGTCGGTCACGTGATTCCTGCCAACCTCTTTGCGCTCACGAAGATGTCGTCCAGCATTACGGGAGTCAACCTACCGGTGAACATGTTCTGCTGGCTGGGGTGGTAGCAGCCGAGCAATCGCACGCCGGATTCCAGCTCCGCCACGACGCCGTGACCGAACTTCGGCTTGGGCCGCCCTGACACCAGTCGCAGCGCGATCTGCCAACCGAAACCGCCGAGGGCCACGATCACCCGCACATGCTCAGACACCAGCCGCCATTCGGCCTCGAGCCAGGGCCAGCAGGTGTCCCGCTCGGCCGGCGTCGGCGCGTTGGCAGGCGGCGCGCAGCGCACCGGGGCGGAGATCCGAATCCCGTTGGCGTGCAAGCCGTCCGCGGCGTCCACGCTCGTCGGCTGGTTCACCAGCCCGGCCCGGTGCAGCGCCGCGTACAACTGGTCACCGGAGCGGTCGCCGGTGAACATCCGTCCGGTCCGGTTGGCGCCGTGCGCGGCGGGTGCCAGCCCGACGATCAGCAGCCAGGGCCGCTCCGATCCCCAGCCCGGCACCGGCCGCCCCCAATAGGGCTGGTCGGCGAAGGCCCGGCGCTTGGTGGCCGCGACCTCCTCGCGCCAGGTCACCAGCCTCGGGCAGGCCCGGCACACGCTGATCGCGGCGTCCAGTTCAGCGATGGAGCCGGCCTGGCCGCTCAAAGCGACCACGCGGGCGGCGTCGGCGGCCACCGGCGTCCGGGGCGTGGCCGGATCGCCGGGCCATCCGCTGCCGGGCACCACCGGCGACGCGAACGCCTGGCCGCTGCGTGGATGGGCGAGCACATGAACATCCTGCATGAGCGCGAAAAATCGGTCGCCGCAAACGGCGCATTGGCGCTACATTCAGCGCCGATATCCCATGAAAAGCAGCGGCCCAGCGGTTCTGATCCTGTTCGCCACCCTGGTGGCGACCGCGGGTACCGGCATCTCGATCGTCGCGTTC
>NZ_LZLY01000138.1 GCF_001673535.1 Mycobacterium sp. 1081908.1
ATCCCGTCGCCGGTGAACTTGTCCACGGTGCCGCCGTATCTGCGGACGACGACAGCGCAGCGGTTGGCCAGGTCGACCATGATCTCGCGCAGCCGCTCGGTCCCGACTGTCGCGGCGAAGCCCATCGAGTCGACCACGTCGGCGAACAGGACGGTGACCTGCTTGTATTCCGCCGATCGGCTGACCTGTGTAACCGGCGCACCGCACTGATAACAGAACTTGGACTTCGGCGGCAGCTGCGTGCCACACGAGGCGCACGACAGTCCCGCTGCCTTTAGCGCACTACGCGCGTCGTCCACGCCAATATCGTGTCACCGCGGCGCAACGATGTCGTCCTATCGCGGGGTTTGGCGGTCGGCCCTGATTCTCACGACCCCGATGGCAGCGGGTAGCGCAGACGAGATTGGCTGTGCCCCAATCCAACCGGCTTAGTTGTTGGTTGGCGGTGGCTGCGGTTGAAAGGGGTCGTACCACCACCAGTCGGCGCGTTCGCCGTAGGGGCCGGGG
>NZ_LZLY01000139.1 GCF_001673535.1 Mycobacterium sp. 1081908.1
TGCGGTTGGCCGCCACCGCCGCGGCACCGCCGCCGCCCCCGCCCCCCCAATCGCCGACGGCCCCGCCCGCGCCGCCCGCGCCGCCCTGAGTCAGGTCGATTCCGAAGAAGCCGGAAGAGGCGCTGTTCCCGCCCGCGCCGCCGGCGCCTCCGGTACCTCCGAGGCCGGTAGCGTCGCCGCCCGCGCCGCCGGCCCCGCCCTGGCTCAAATCGATCCCGAAGGGAATGCGGGCGAAGCCTTGGCCGCCGGCGCCGCCGGCGCCGGCGGCTCCCGTGGTGGCGGCGCCACCGTGCCCGCCGGCCCCGCCGAAGCCGGTGAAGAGGCCGGTTCCGTTACCGCCGGCCCCGCCAGCGCCTCCCGCGGATCCGGCGCCGAGAGCGTCGCCGCCGGCGCCGCCCGCCCCGCCGATCCCAGAGAGGAAGCCGGCGTGGCCGCCGGCCCCGCCGTCCCCGCCGTTAGAGCCGGGAATTCCGAGCGCACCGGCGCCGCCGGCGCCGCCGCTCCCGATCAAGAAGGCATTGCCGCCGGCACCGCCGGCACCGCCGATGCCGAGGCCGGTCGTCCCGCCCGTCCCACCGGCGCCGCCGTTGCCCCACAGCAACCCACCGTTACCGCCACGGCCACCCGCGAGGCCGGGACCGCCGGTTCCGCCCGTGCCGCCGAAGCCGATCAGACCGGCCGCGCCACCGGCGCCACCGACCTGTCCGACCCCGCCCGAGCCGCCGGTGCCACCGTTACCGAGCAGGATCCCGCCGGGGGCGCCGGCCGCCCCGGTGCCGGCCGCGCCGTTGGTGCCATTGCCGATCAGCGGGCGCCCCAACAGCAGCTCGGTCGGGGTGTTGATCACCCCCAACACGTCTTGGACGACGGTCTGCAGTGGGTTGGCGCTGGCTGCCTCGGTCGCCGCGTAGGCGCCGCCGGCGCCCTGCAGGAGCTGGACGAATTGGGCGTGAAAGGCCGCGGCCTGGGCGCTGGCGTACTGATATTGCGCGGCGTGACTGGAGAATAAGGAAGCGATCGCCGCCGACACCTCATCGCTTGCGGCGGCCGCCACGCTGGTGGTGTTGGCCGCCGCGGCCGAACTGGCCGCGTTCAGCGTTGAACCGATGTTCGCGACGTTCTCCGCCGCCGCCGCCACCGCGTCCGGAACTGCAACCACAAACGACATCCGACTACCTCCAGCTCACCCGCCCTGAGCGGATGGTAGGCGGCCCCGTCCGCCAATTCGACACAATTACAACAATTCAAAGCCGTTTCCCAGCGGCGGCTCAGCGCAGAACAATAAATCGACCCGCACTTTGTGGCGCCCAGGCGAACCGGAGGTAACGAGAGTCATGGCCCCGTTACTCACGGCGTGCGGTGGATTTCTGCTCGCCGTTTTGTGGATGGACCTGATCTTCGACGTTCAGGTCCTCCAAAACCGAAGCGCGGGTGAGGAATTGCCCGAGCCCGTGCTCGCTTCGATTGCCGGCTACTACCATCGCGCGACCACGACGTCGCGGCCGATGGGCCGGCTGATCGCCTTGGTCATGCTGATCTTGCTATTCGCGTTGGGCTTTCAGGCGGCCCGGGGTCACGACCCCGGCTGGCTGCCGGCGACGTCGGCCGTACTCGCGGGTGTCCCGATCGCGCTGGCCGCTATACATACGGTGCCCAGCGCGGTCCGGCTCGGACACCGCGCCGACAGCCCGGCCGAACAAACGCGCCTCGCGAGAGCCATCTGCCGCGACCACCTGATCTGCGCCGCCGGCATGCTCGCGTTCCTGGTCCTGTGGACGACGCGCGCGTCCTGAAACCCCGTAGTGCCGACGCGCTGGCCGGGGGCGGCTGGCCACGTCAGCGGGGTCCGTACTAAACTAGAACACGTTTCAGTTCTATTCGCATCGGTCAAGCTTTCCAGGAGTAGGCATGCACACCGCGATTTGCGACGAGCTCGGCATTGAGTTCCCGATCTTCGCCTTCACCCACTGCCGCGACGTCGTGGTGGCTGTCAGCAAGGCCGGCGGTTTCGGCGTGCTCGGCGCCGTCGGCTTCACGCCCGAGCAGCTGGAGATCGAGCTCAACTGGATCGACGAGAACATCGGCGACCACCCGTACGGGGTCGACATCGTGATCCCGAACAAGTACGAGGGCATGGACTCCCACCTGTCGGCCGAGGAGCTGGCCGAGACGCTGCGCAAGATGGTGCCGCAGGAGCACCTCGACTTCGGCAAGAAGATCCTCGCGGACCACGGGGTGCCCGTTGAAGACAGCGACGGGGACACCCTGCAGTTGCTGGGTTGGACGGAGGCGACGGCCACCCCGCAGGTCGAGGTGGCGTTGAAGCATCCCAAGGTGAAGATGATCGCCAACGCGCTCGGCACCCCGCCGGCCGACATGATCAAGCACATTCACGAGGCCGGGCTCAAGGTGGCCGCGCTGTGCGGCTCGCCGTCGCAGGCGCGTAAGCACGCCGACGCGGGCGTCGACATCATCATCGCCCAGGGCGGCGAGGCCGGCGGGCACTGCGGCGAGGTGGGCTCAATCGTGTTGTGGCCACAGGTCGTTAAGGAGGTGGCGCCGGTGCCGGTGCTGGCGGCCGGAGGCATCGGCAGCGGCCAGCAGATCGCGGCCGCCTTGGCGCTGGGCGCGCAGGGCGCCTGGACCGGCTCGCAGTGGCTGATGGTCGAGGAGTCCTCGAACACGCCGGTGCAGCAGCAGGCGTACGTCAAGGCGGGCAGCCGCGACACCGTCCGGAGCCGTTCGTTCACGGGCAAGCCGGCCCGGATGCTGCGCAACGACTGGACCGAGGCATGGGAGCAGCCCGAGAACCCCAAGCCGCTCGGTATGCCGTTGCAGTACATGGTTTCCGGCATGGCGGTGCGGGCCACCAACAGGTACCCCAACGAGTCCGTCGACGTCGCGTTCAACCCGGTCGGTCAGGTGGTCGGGCAGTTCACCAAGGTGGAGAAGACGGCGACCGTCATCGAGCGGTGGGTGCAGGAGTACCTGGAGGCGACCAACAGGCTGGACGAGCTGAACGAGGCCGCCGCCGTCTGACGGGGCTAGTCGACGGCTACTCGTCGTCGACTTCGATTTCGTCCGCACCGGGGCCGGTGAAAACCTCCTTGGTGCGGTCCACCGCGTACGTGCCGATGTCGATCGAGTTCTGCACGATGCCGCTGGCGCCACCGGCGATGTCGCCCCGGATGATGTCGCTGGCGTGCTCGACGATGTCGGAAGCCTTTTCGACGGCATTGCTGGCGATGTCGCGGGCGGCGTCGACTGCGTCCTTGGGATTGAAGCCCATCGGAATCTCCTTTTGTCGCATGGCCTTTGGTACGACTCTAGTGGCGATCGCGATCGCGAGCGCGGCTGGTCGCCACCGTCGGCTCTAGTAGTTCACCAGGGTGCGCCAGTAATCCTCGGGAATCTCGGCGCCGGAGCGCAGTACACGGGCGAGCCCGACGGCCATCGCGATACCGAGTAGGCCCAGCCACAACCCGGCCACCGCGATGACGCCCCAGAGCACGGCGGTGACGGCCGGCCACGGCGACAACACGGCGAGCACCGGCGCGAAAAAGAAGCCCGTCCCGACGTACCAGGCCGAGCCCGCACGATCCGACGCGAGCACGAACCGCAGCCAGCGCGGAATCGGCGCTTCGCGGGGCTGGGCCTGGCTCATCGCGTCAGCCGGTCATCCCGATGGGGGGAAGAACCCCGCCCCGGTGAACCAGCCCTCCTGCCACCCTTGGGCTCCCAGGCACAGCATCGGCAGCCCCCGGTCCGACTGTGCCGCCGCTTGGGGTCCCGGGCACTTCGCGCCCGCCTGCTGTACCCCGTACAGCGGATAGGAGATGACCCAGTAGCCGGTGGTGGCGGCGGGGAACTGGTTCGGCGGCGGGAAATGGCACGCCTCGGCCTGGCCGCTGGGGCCCCGCCCGAAGATGAAGCTCTCGTAGTTGTCGCAGGGCGCGCCCAGCGATGCCTGATAGTTCATCCCCGGCACGTCGCCGTCGTAGTGCGGATCGGCGGCCGCGCACGGCGCCACGCCGATCGTGATGCCCGCTATCGAAGCCGCGCTGAGCAGTTCCCGAATCATCTTCCACCCCACCTGTCGCCGGTGACCTGGACCAAAGCATATCGACCGGTCAAAGACGCCGGTAGGTGCAGATCAACACCCCGGTCCCCGTCGTCGTCGCGGACACCAGCTCCAACGCGCGGGCCCGTCCGTCGTCCGGGAACACCCGCTTGCCGCCGCCGAGCAGGATCGGCTCCAGCATCAGCCGGTATTCGTCGACGAGGTCGTGCTCGATCAGCTGCGCGGCCAGCGACGCGCTGCCCATCACCTGTAGCGCCCGACCCTCGCGTGCGCGCAGTTCGCGTATCGCGCCGATCGCGCCCGTTGTGTCGGTGGCCGGCAGCAGGGTCGAGCCCGTCCAGTTGAGGTCGCCCCGGCCAAGCGTCCGGGACGCCACGTACTTCGGGATCTCGTTCATCCGGTCGGCGAACTCGTCGCCGGCGCGATCCGGCCAGGCGGCCGCCATGGTCTGCCAGGTGCGACGGCCGAACAGCAGCGCGTCGGTCTCGGCCAACAGCTCGGAGACGGCCGGTCCCATGGTCTCGGGTTCGAAGTACGGCATCGACCAGCCGCCGTGTGCGAATCCACCGTCGGTGTCCTCGCCCTGGCCGCCCGGGGCTTGGACGACTCCGTCCAGGCTCATGAAGTGGCTCAGAACGATGCGCATGTGCTCCCTTTCGGTCGGTCGGGTCTCTCGTACCGATACAGACCGGCGGCGCCCGCGAAACTCATCGGTAAAGGAACACGTTGCAATTCGGCCCGGTGATCTTGCCGCAATCCTTCCCAACCATGGTGTAGCAGTGGTTTATTTGGCACAAAGAAGACGACTAGACGACTTCGTATGAAGGAGCGGACCTTGTCAGCATCGAAGGTAACCACCGAGCCGAATCTGCCGCCAGGGTTCGATTTCACCGACCCGGATATCCACGCCGAGCGGTTGCCGGTGGAGGAGC
>NZ_LZLY01000140.1 GCF_001673535.1 Mycobacterium sp. 1081908.1
CAGGACATGCTCGCGCCGCCGCACCCCCGGGCGGAGGGCGCCACCGACAAGGACTACTACCAGGGCAACGTGACCGCGCAGGGGTTACGCCAGCGCGAGAACGCCGGGGACACAAGATGATCGCAACGCTCGCCTCGAACCTCGCCTCCGAGACCATCGTTCGCACCTCCACCGGCGAGGCGGTCACATTCTGGGTGCTGGGTGCGGTGGCGCTGATCGGCGCGCTCGGCGTGGTGCTCGCCGTCAACGCCGTGTACTCGGCGATGTTCTTGGCGATGACCATGATCATCCTGGCGGTGTTCTACATGATCCAGGACGCGCTGTTCCTCGGCGTCGTTCAGGTGGTGGTGTATACCGGCGCGGTGATGATGCTGTTCCTGTTCGTTCTGATGCTCATCGGTGTGGACAGCGCGGAGTCACTGAAGGAGACGCTGCGCGGCCAGCGCGTCGCGGCCCTGCTGACCGGCGTCGGGTTCGGCGTCCTGCTGCTGGCCGGCATCGGCAACGTGGCGACCGGTGGTTTTGTCGGACTCACCACCGCCAACGCCAACGGCAACGTGGAAGGCCTGGCCGCCCTGATCTTTTCGCGTTACCTCTGGGCCTTCGAGCTGACCAGCGCCCTGCTGATCACCGCGGCCGTCGGCGCGATGGTGCTGGCGCACCGCGAGCGTTTCGAGCGGCGCAAGACCCAGCGTGAGCTTTCCGAAGAACGCTTCCGGGCCGGCGGGCGCCCCACCCCGCTGCCGAACCCGGGCGTCTACGCGCGCCAGAACGCGGTCGACGTCGCCGCGCTGCTGCCCGACGGCTCGTACTCGGAGCTGTCGGTCTCGCCCATCCTGAAGATCCGCGGCGCGGACGGCGGAGACGTCCGGTCCGCCGAAGCGGTCAGGGGCGGTGCGTCGTGAATCCGGCCAACTACCTTTACCTTTCGGCCCTGCTGTTCACCATCGGGGCCTCGGGCGTGCTGTTGCGCCGCAACGCCATCGTGATGTTCATGTGCGTGGAGCTGATGCTCAACGCCGTCAACCTGGCGTTCGTCACGTTCGCGCGTATGCACGGCCACCTCGACGGCCAGATGATCGCGTTCTTCACCATGGTCGTGGCCGCCTGCGAGGTCGTCGTCGGCCTGGCCATCATCATGACGATTTTCCGTGCCCGCAAATCCGCGTCGGTGGACGACGCGAACCTACTCAAAGGCTAAAAGAACGCCGAGATGACTGACTACACCTGGCTGCTGGTGGCGTTGCCGTTGGCGGGTGCCGCGATCTTGTTGTTCGGGGGCAGGCTCACCGACGCGTGGGGCCACCTGCTGGGCTGCGCCACCGCGCTCGCGGCGTTCGGGGTGGGTGCCACACTGCTCGCCGACATGCTGGGCCGCGGCGAGGCCGATCGCACCATCCACCAGAAGCTGTTCACCTGGATCCCCGTCGGGCAGCTCCAGGTCGACCTCGGGCTGCAGATCGACCAGTTGTCGATGTGCTTCGTGCTGCTGATCACCGGCGTCGGATCGCTGATCCACATCTACTCGGTCGGCTACATGGCCGAGGACCCGGACCGCCGCCGGTTTTTCGGCTACCTCAACCTGTTCCTGGCCTCGATGCTGCTGCTGGTGGTCGCCGACAACTACCTGGTGCTCTACGTCGGCTGGGAGGGCGTCGGCCTGGCCTCCTACCTGCTCATCGGTTTCTGGTACCACAAGCCGTCGGCCGCCACCGCGGCCAAGAAGGCGTTCGTCATGAACCGCGTGGGCGACGCCGGGCTGGCGGTCGGAATGTTCTTGATGTTCAGCACTTTCGGCACGCTGTCGTACGCCGGGGTGTTCGCCGGTGCGCCCGCCGCCCCGCGCGGCGCGTTGACCGCGATGGGGCTGCTGTTGCTGCTGGGCGCCTGCGCCAAGTCCGCGCAGGTTCCGCTGCAGGCCTGGCTGGGCGACGCGATGGAGGGCCCGACGCCGGTGTCCGCGCTGATCCACGCCGCCACCATGGTGACCGCCGGCGTGTACCTGATCGTGCGGTCCAACCCGCTCTACAACCTCTCGCCCGGCGCGCAACTGGGCGTAGTCATCGTCGGCGCCGTCACCCTGCTGTTCGGGGCGTTCATCGGCTGCGCCAAGGACGACATCAAGCGCGCCCTGGCCGCATCGACGATGAGCCAGATCGGCTACATGGTGCTGGCCGCCGGCCTCGGCCCGGCCGGCTACGCCTTCGCGATCATGCACTTGCTCACCCACGGTTTCTTCAAGGCCGGCCTGTTCCTCGGGTCGGGGTCGATCATCCACGCGATGCACGAGGAACAGGACATGCGCCGCTACGGCGGCCTGCGCAAGGCCCTGCCGGTCACCTTCGCCACGTTCGGGCTGGGATACCTGGCGATCATCGGCGTGCCCCCGTTCGCGGGCTTCTTCTCCAAGGACGCCATCATCGAGGCGGCGCTGGGCGCCGGCGGCACCCGGGGCTACGTGCTGGGCGGGGCCGCGATGGTGGGCGCCGGCGTCACCGCGTTCTACATGACCCGGGTCATGTTGATGACGTTCTTCGGCGAAAAGCGTTGGGCCCCAGGCGCCCATCCGCACGAGGCGCCCGCAGTGATGGCATGGCCGATGATCCTGCTCGCCGTGGGCTCGGTGTTCTCCGGCGGCCTGCTGGCCTGGCGGGGCACCATGCGGCACTGGCTCGAGCCGGTTGTCGGGGCCCACGAGGAAGTGACCCACGCCATGCCCGTCTGGGTCAGCACCGCCCTGGCGTTGGGCGTCGTCGCCGTCGGCATCGCGGTGGCCTACCGCATGTACGCCACCGCGCCCATCCCGCGGGTCGCGCCCGTGCGGGTTTCGGCGCTCACGACCGCCGCGCGCGCCGACCTCTACGGCGACGCGTTCAACGAGGAGGTGTTCATGCGCCCCGGCGCGCAGCTGACCGACGCACTGGTCGAAGTCGACAACGCGGGCGTCGACGGCTCGGTCAACGCCCTGGCGGCGCTGGTGAGCCGGACGTCAAACGGCCTGCGGCGCTTCCAAACCGGCTTTGCCCGCAACTACGCGTTGTCGATGCTGGCGGGCGCCGTGCTGGTGGCCGCGCTGATCCTGGCGGTGAGGGTGTGGTGAGTAACGTGCCGTGGCTGAGCGTCCTGTGGCTGTTGCCGCTGGCCGGCTCCCTGCTGATCATCCTGCTGCCGCCGGGGCTGCGGCAGCTGGCCAAGTGGACCGGCCTGGTGGTCGGCGTGCTGACGCTGGCGGTGGCGATCGTGGTCACCGTCGGCTTCAAGGCCGGCGGCCCCGCCTACCAGTTCGTCGAAAGCCACAAGTGGATACCGGCGTTCGGCGCGGGCTACTCCCTCGGCGTGGACGGCATCGCGGTGGTGCTGGTGCTGCTGACCGCGGTGCTGATCCCGGTGCTGCAGGTCGCGGGGTGGAACGACGGCGACAAGGGCACCCAGGAAAATAACCGTGGCGTGCACGCCTATGTCGCGCTGACGCTGGCCATCGAGTCGATGGTGCTGATCTCGGTGGTCGCGCTGGACGTGCTGCTGTTCTACGTGTTCTTCGAGGCCATGCTGGTGCCGATGTACTTCCTGATCGGCGGCTTCGGGCCGGGTCCCGGCCGGTCGCGCGCGGCGGTGAAGTTCTTGCTGTACAACCTGTTCGGCGGCCTGATCATGCTGGCGGCCGTGATCGGTTTGTATGTGGTGACCGCCCAGCACGGCTCGGGCACGTTCGATTTCCGTGACATCGTGGCGGGTGTCGCGTCAGGCCGCTTCGCCGGCGTCGATCCCGCGGTGTTCAAGGCGCTGTTCCTCGGCTTCATGTTCGCGTTCGCGATCAAGGCCCCGCTGTGGCCGCTCCATCGCTGGCTGCCCGACGCCTGCGTCGAGGCCACCCCGGCGACGGCCGTCCTGATCACGGCCGTGATGGACAAGGTCGGCACCTTCGGCATGCTGCGCTACTGCCTGCAGCTGTTCCCCGGCGCCTCAACGTATTTCCGTCCGGCGATCGTGACGCTGGCGATCATCGGCGTGATCTACGGCGCGGTCGTGGCGATCGGCCAGGCCGACATGATGCGCCTGATCGCCTACACCTCGATCTCACACTTCGGGTTCATCATCGCCGGCATCTTCGTCATGACCAGCCAGGGGCAGAGCGGGTCGACGCTGTACATGCTCAACCACGGCATCTCCACCGCCGCAGTCTTCCTGATCGCCGGATTCCTGGTGACGCGGCGCGGCAGCCGGTCGATCGCCGACTACGGCGGCGTCCAGAAGGTGGCACCAATCCTGGCCGGCACCTTCCTGGTTTCGGCCATGGCCACCCTGTCGCTGCCCGGGCTGGCGCCCTTCGTCAGCGAATTCCTGGTCCTGCTGGGCACTTTCAACCGGTACTGGCTGGCCGGCGCCTTCGGGGTGACCGCCCTGGTGCTCGCGGCCATCTACATGCTGTGGCTCTACCAGCGGGTGATGACGGGGCCGGTGGCGGAGGACAACGACCGGATCACCGACCTGCGGGCGCGCGAATTGGTCGTGATGGCACCGTTGCTCGCGCTGCTGTTCGTGCTGGGCGTCTATCCCAAGCCGGTGCTCGACATCATCAATCCCGCCGTCGAGAACACCATGACCACCATCGGCCAGCATGACCCAGCGCCGAGCGTGCCGCCCCGGACTGCCGAAGGACCGCACCGATGACCCTGCCCACCCCCAGCGTCGAGTACTTCCTGCTGTGCCCGATGCTCATCGTCTTTTCCGTCGCGGTCGTCGGCATGCTGGTCGAGGCCTTCGTGCCCAGGCGGATTCGCTACGCCACCCAGATGACGCTGGCCCTCGGCGGCCTGGTCGCGGCGCTCGTCGCGGACGTGGAAGTCGCCGAGTCGATCCCCTCGTCCGGCCGGGCCGCGGTGCTGGGCGCGGTGGCCATCGACCGGCCGACGCTGTACCTGCAGGGCACCGTGCTGCTGGTCGCGGTGCTGGCGGTCATCTTCATCGGCGAACGGGCCCAGGCCAAGGCGGACGCCAAGGTCGCCGTGGGCGCCAACAATGCCGTCGGGTCGGGCGGGCTGGATTCCTTTACGCCGCAGGCGTCCGCGGTTCCCGGCTGCGAGGCCGAGCGCGAGGCCGAGCGGGCCGGGGCCGCGCAGACAGAACTCTTCCCGCTGGTGATGCTGTCCGTCGGCGGCATGATGGTGTTCCCCGCCTCCAACGACCTGCTGACGATGTTCGTCGCGCTGGAAGTCCTGTCGCTGCCCCTGTACCTGATGTGCGGGCTGGCCCGTCATCGCCGCCTGCTGTCCCAGGAAGCGTCGATGAAGTACTTCCTGCTGGGGGCGTTCTCCTCGGCGTTCTTCCTCTACGGCGTCGCGTTGCTCTACGGCGCGACGGGTACGCTGCTGCTGCCCGGGATCCGGGATGCCCTTGCCGCCCATGGTGATAGCTCGATGGCGCTGACCGGCGTCGCGCTGCTGTCGGTCGGCCTGCTGTTCAAGGTGGGCGCGGTCCCGTTCCACTCCTGGATCCCCGACGTCTACCAAGGCGCGCCCACCCCGATCACCGGGTTCATGGCGGCGGCCACCAAGGTGGCGGCGTTCGGCGCGCTGCTCCGGGTGGTCTACGTCGCGCTGCCCCCGCTGCACCACGAGTGGCGCCCCGTGCTGTGGGCGATCGCGATCCTGACCATGGCCGTGGGCACCGTCACGGCGGTGAACCAGACCGACGTCAAGCGGATGCTGGCCTATTCCTCGGTCGCGCACGTGGGCTTCATCCTCACGGGCGTGATCGCCGACAACACCGCGGGGCTGTCCGCCACGCTGTTCTATCTGGTCGCCTACAGCTTCAGCACCGTGGGCGCGTTCGCGATCGTGAGCCTGATCCGCGATGCCGACGGCGTCGAAGACGCCAAGATTTCCCACTGGGCCGGGCTCGGGCAGCGCTCCCCCATTGTGGGCGTGATGTTTTCGATGTTCCTGTTGGCCTTCGCCGGCATCCCCCTGACGAGTGGATTCGTCAGCAAGCTCGCGGTGTTCAAGTCCGCCGCCCAGGGCGGCGCGGTGCCCCTGGTCATCATCGGCGTCGTCGCCAGCGGTGTCGCCGCCTACTTCTACGTGCGCGTCATCGTGTCGATGTTCTTCACCGAAGCGACCGACGACACCCCGAACGTCGTGACACCCGGCATCCTGAGCAAGATCGCGATCGCGGTATGCGCCGCGGTCACAATCCTTTTGGGGATCTTCCCGCAGCCGCTGCTCGACCTGGCCGATCAGGCGGCCCAGCTGCTGCACTGAGTCAGCTCACGAATGGGCGGGTGGCCAGGACGTAGATCGCCAGCACCCCCACCGGCGCGGCGAGCGGCAGCCACGGCAACTGCAGCGGGAACGACGTCGCGACCAGGCCCGCGAACGTAAACCCCACGGCCGCAAGGGCGGTCGGCCAGCTCCACATGACGCCGCCGGCGGGCGTCCCGACCGCGTGCCGGCACACCAGGTAGGCGAGGGCGCACAGCCCGGACCAGGCGGCCAAGACCAGCGAGGGGTCCGACGCCAGGATCGTCGCCACCGATGCCAGCACGGCGATCGTCGCCGCCGGACGGAAAACCACGGACACACCCACCGCGATCAACGCGGCCGCCCCCGCGGCAACCGCCGGCCCGTGCGAACCGGTGGCGGCCAGCCCCACCATCAGCGCACCGAAAACGGTCGAGACGACCAGCGCGATCCACTTCATGCTCGCAGCCGTCCCCGCACGCGATGTCGGCGGTCGGGCAGGACGGCCATCGACTGATCCAGCGTGCTGTCCCCCCGCCACGCCACGATGTCCACGCCGACCGTCGCCATGTCGCGATACATGGCCGAGCGCTGCAGCGCCCACATCCGATCGATCAGCGGATCCTGCTGGCTTTCGAAGGGGGAGCTGTCGAGGATGTCGACGGCGATCACGACGTGGCCGCGCTTGCGCAGGTCGATCAGCGCCAACGCGAACTCCGTGTCAAGCAACGTGGAGAACGCGATGACGATCGCGCCCACGGGAACCGCCGCGCGGGGAGCCAGTGTGCCGGTGGTGTTTTCGAACCGGTCGCCGGCGCCGAGCACGGTGTCGAGCACCCGGTAGAACTGGCGCTGCCCGATGTCGGCGCCCAGCCAGCGTGGGCGGTTGCCGCCCAGGGCGACGATCCCGGCGCGATCGCCGTGCCGCAGCGCGGTCTGCACCACCTGCGCGGCGCCGCGCACGACGCGTTCGGTGGCCTCGGTCGCCGGGCCCGCGGGCTGCCGATACGTGTCGATCAGCACCACCACGTCGGCGGCGCGATCGGTCAATCGCTGCGTCACGTGCAGCTGGCGCCGGCGCGCGCTCACCGGCCAGTTCACCGCGCGCAGTTGGTCACCGGGCACGTAGGGCCGGATGTCGGCGTACTCGACACCCGGGCCGATGTGCCGGGTCAGGTGCGCGCCCAGCCGGTCGAGCAACTCGATCTGCGGGATCGGCGTCGACTGCGGAGGCGTCAGCGGGAAAACGATGACGTCGGCGGCGTCGACCGTACCCGTGCCCGTCAGCAACCCGCCCCGCGCGAGCACCTCGACGCGCGCCCGGACGGGGTAGCGGCCCCAGCGCTGTGCGGTGGCCACAACGGTTTTCGCGTGCCGGGACTCGGAATCGAGCGCCTCGAGTTGCATGCCCGCGGCGGGCCGCACCGTCAGCTCCACCGCCGAGGGCCCGGCGTCGCCGTCTTCCGTCAACCACACCCGCAGCCGCGCCTGCTCGTTTTCGAAGCATCGCTGCGAAACGGGTTTTCCGTGCACCCGGATCTTCGGCACCGGGGGTTGCCAGCTGATGGAACACAGCACGCCGAGCAGCGGCGCCGCGAAGGCAAGCAGCTGCCACCGCCCGCCGACCACGGCGGCGGCCAGCGCAAACCCGGCGCAGGTCGCGATCGACCGGGCCAATGGCGATGCACGCCAACGAAACTCGACTTGGGTGTCCACCGGATATCAGCCCTGGCCCCCGCTGGTTCGCGGCACCGGCAAGCGCCGCAACAACTCCGCGACGACGTCGGCGCCCTGAATCTTGCGCACCCACATCTCGGGCCGCAGGGTGATGCGATGCGCGACGGCCGCGACGGCGAGCGCCTTGACGTCCTCAGGGATCACATAGTCGCGGCCGAGCAACAACGCCCGGGCGCGCGCGAGCTGAACGAGGTCGAGTTCGGCGCGCGGGCTGGCGCCCACCGCGACCTGCGGGTGGTGCCGCGTCGCGGTCGCCAGCGACACCACATAGTGCAGCACGTCCTCGTGCACCGTCACCTGCTCGACCGACTCGCGCATCGCGAGCAGATCGTGCCCGTCCACCACCTGGTTGACCGTCGGCTCGGCCGACCCGCGGTCGAGGCGGCGGCGCAGCATCGACGTCTCGTCGCGCTCCGAGAGGTATCGCAGCTCCAGCCGGATCGCGAACCGATCCAGCTGCGCCTCGGGCAACGGGTACGTGCCCTCGTACTCGATCGGATTGTCGGTCGCCAGGACGATGAACGGCGTTGGCAGCTTGTGGGTTTCGCCGTCGATGCTCACCTGCCCCTCGGCCATCGCCTCCAGCAGGGCCGCCTGCGTCTTCGGCGGCGTGCGATTGATCTCGTCCGCCAGCAGCAGGTTGGTGAAAATTGGTCCGGACCGGAACGCGAAGTTGCCGGACTGCATGTCATAGATCGTCGAGCCGAGCAGGTCGGCGGGCAGCAGGTCCGGGGTGAACTGCACTCGGGTGAATCGGAGCCCCAGTGCGGCGGCGAAGGACCGGGCGATCAGCGTCTTGCCGAGGCCGGGCAGGTCCTCGATGAGCACGTGGCCGCGCGCGAGGACCGCGGTCAGGATGAGCGTCAGCGCCGAGCGCTTCCCCACCACCACGCGTTCGATCTCGTCGAGGACCGCCTCGCAGCGTGCGGTGGTGGTCGCGACCGGCAGCGTCATATTTGCTCCAACCTTCGCAGAATCTCTTCCAGCACTCCGCGGCCGGGTCCGGGTTCCCGGTCACCCGTGCGCGCGACGTTGTTCGGGTTGACCCATTCCCACAATTCCGCGCCGAAAAGCATTCGGCCGCTTGCGTGATAGGCCGTGGGATCCTTGGATTGCTTGTGCCCCGTCGCCATTTCGTAGCGTCGCGCGAGCATGGGACGCAGATGCCGGTCCCAGTCCGCCCGGGTGGAGTCCGACCGCCGGATCGTCGTCTCGGTGGTGGAAAGCCAGCGCCGCAACGAATCCCCCAGCTGGTCGTAGTCCGGCTCGGCATCCGGTTCGGTGCCGCGCCCCACGTAACGACGGACATTGAGCAGCACGAGAGCCAGGGCGACTCCCGAGGCGGCCAACAGGAACCGGTGCCCGTGCAGCGTCAGCGCCAGCAGCTCTATCCCCACGACGAGGCAAACACCCAGGGCGATAAGCCTTTTCATACCGGGCTCCGCAGCTCCGCCAGCACCAGCCGCAGGACGCTGACCGCCACCTCGCGATGCCCCTCGTTCATCACGTGCGGGGAGAAACGCGCCTCCTCGAACAGGTTGACCAGCCGTTCGGCGTTATCGGCGTGCAGCGCATGGTGTTCGACGGCGCGGACCAGCACCTCGGTCGGCGTGTCGAAGTCCTGGGGGGCGGCCCCGGGCACCCGGGCGAGCTCGCGTTCCATCGCGGCGTAGCACGCGATGATCGCCTCGCGGGGTTCGCGGTTGAGGTCGCCGATCTCGGCCAGTCCGACTTCGGCCGCGCGGGCCAGCGACTCCGAACGGGGCTCCGGGGCCGGCGACGCGGGGCGATCGTCGGCCACGATGACCGGTCTGGGCGCGCGCCAGCGCCGCCTCGCCATGATCAGCGACCCGGCGACGATCACCAGCATCATCGGGATCGTGCCGGCAAGCAGAACGCCGAACATGTCCCCCGAACCGTTGGCCGGGTGCGGCTGGTTCGCCGCACCGCTCGGGGGCGCCGACGACGGCCGCGCGGCGGGGACTTGGGCGGTGGGAGCCGCGGGGTTGGCGTCGTGCGGCGCCAGATAGCGGACCAGCAGGGTCACGATCAGCAGCCAGGCCGCGATCAGCGCCAGCCCGATCAGCAGCACGCGCCAGCTCGGCCGGCCCTTGCCGGTGCCGAGCAGGTCGGACAGGTCCGCCTGCTTCGGTGCCGCCGCGCGCGGGTCCCGCAACCGCGCGATGACGGCGATCGCCAGCAGCGCGAGCGTCCCGCTCAGGGCCGCGACGACGAAGAGCAGCGCCGCCCGGCCGCCGCCCGCTTCGCCGCGCGGCGCATGGCCCTGAGCCGGGAAGTAGCCTCGGAGGGCGGCGGCGACAAGGATCAAGAGGACGATCAGGGCAACCACGCGCCCGGTCGGCTTGTCGATACCGGACTTCATAACGGGCATGGGCACCACCCGACCGGTTGCATACGCCGTTGCGGCTCTGTCTTGGTTCATACTGGCACGTCAAGCGGCCATCCCGCCAGGAACGACGCCGGCGCCGGGGCGCGACGCCCATCCTGGGCCGGGCCGCAATCGCGGCTTTATCCACAGGCCAGGACCGCCGCCGCCCATGGCGCGCAATCCTACGGATTGTGGCGTACGTCACACTCAACTGCTTCTGGATAGAACGCACGCCCTCGGTGCCACTATTGAACGCACGTCGACCAAGCTCCCAATCTTTGATTGGCTGAGAACCCGTAGCAGCGATTAAGGAGGGACCCGCCGTTGACCGCTGTATACAACGCGACAGCGGCTGAACCACCGACTGAGACCGCAGGCGACGGACTCGCCTGCGTCGACGCCGACCCTGGCACCATCACGAACGGCGCGGACGTCGCGAGTCCCGTCGTCGCGGCGCCCGGCGCGCCCGCCGATCGCCCCGACGATCCCCCCGCCGTCGCGGAGGCGCCGACCGGCGGCCGAGCCGGCGCGACGCTGGGCAAACCGTTCCGGTACGTCGCCCGGCAGCTCGACTCCTCATTGCAGACCCTGGGCCGGTTCTTCGACCTGGCCGCCCAGTCCTTCAGGTACCTGCTCACGGATCTGGTCAAGTTGCGCCACCCCTGGCGGGACACCGTCAACCAGGCCTGGTTCATCATCAGCGTCACGGCGATACCCGCGTTACTGGTGTCCATCCCGTTCGGGGTCATTGTGGCGGTGCAGGTGGGCAACTTCATCCAGCAGGTCGGCGCCTCGTCGGTGTCGGGCGCGGCCGGCGGCCTCGGGGTGATCCGGCAGGGTGCGCCGGTGGTGGCCGCCCTGCTGCTGGGCGGTGCGGCCGGTTCGGCGGTGGCCACCGATCTGGGCGCCCGCACCATCCGCGAAGAGGTCGACGCGCTGCGCGTCATGGGCATCAACCCGGTGCAGCGGCTGGTCACACCCCGGCTGGCGGCCATCGTCATCGTGGCGCCGGTGCTGTGCTCCTTCATCATCTTCATGGGGCTGGCGGCCGGCTACGCGATCAACGTGGGCTTCCAGTCCGGCACTCCGGGTAGCTACATCGCGTCCTTCGCGTCCTTCGCCAGCGTCAACGACGTCGTGGTCGCCGTCCTCAAGACCTGGCTTTTCGGCGTCGTCGTGATCCTCGTCGCCTGTCAGCGCGGCCTGGAGGCCAAGGGCGGCGCGCGCGGGGTCGCCGACGCGGTCAACGCCTCCGTCGTCATCGGCATCGTCGCGGTGTTCGTTCTCAACCTGCTGATCACCCAGGGGCTGTCGATGTCCATGCCGCTGAGGGTGGGCTGATGGCCCGGATGGCGGTACCGGCACGCTACGTGCCCACGCCCCTGCGGGCCTCGCGATGGGTCGCCGACCGGGGTGACTCGCTGATCCAGCGCCTCGGCCACCAGGTCACCTTTCTGTCGCAGGTGCTCGGCGCGATTCCGCACACGCTGAAGCGTTACCGGCACCAGACCGGGGTGCTGCTGGTCGACATGATCTGGGGGAACGGCTCGATCATCGTCGGTGGCGGAACCATCGGCGTGCTGGTGTTCATGGGCGCGGCGGTCGGTGGTTCGGTGGGGGTCGAAGGATACGGCGCCCTCGACATGGTCGGGATGGGCCCGCTGACCGGGTTCGTCTCCGCCTACGCGAACACCCGGGAGATGGCCCCGATGATCGCGGGGATCGGCTTCGCCGCCCAGGCCGGGTGCCGCATGACCGCCGAGATCGGCGCCATGCGGATCTCGGAGGAGATCGACGCGCTGGAAGCCCTTGGCATTCAGTCGATCCCGTTCGTGGTCACGACCCGGGTGATCGCCGGGATGATCACCATCGTTCCGCTCTACGTGGTGACGCTGGCGCTGAGCTACGTGTCGTGCGCGACGGTGGTCAACGTGCTGCACGGGCAGTCGTCGGGCACCTACTACCACTATTTCGACTCGTTCATCCAGCCGTCGGACGTGGTGTTCTCGGTCGTCAAGGCGGCCATTTTCGTGACGCTGATCATCGCCATCCACTGCTATCAGGGCTACTACGCCAGCGGTGGTCCCGAAGGCGTCGGGCGGGCCTCGGGGCGGGCCATCCGGGCCAGCATCGTGACCGTGGTCGCCGCCGACATGGTGCTGACGCTGTTGTTCTGGGGCAACAACCCCGGCATCCGGATATCGGGGTAGCCCATGCCGGTATCTCCCGACCACGGGGCGCGGGCGCCGAGTGCGCGCTCGCTGCGGATCCGGGGCCTGATCGCCGCGGCGGTGCTGGGCATCGCGGGCACAGTCCTGTATCAGCTGGGCACCGGCGGGTACACCGACACGTTCAGGCTGACCGTGGTGGCCGATTCGATCGGCGAGGGCCTGACGCCGGGCGCGGAGGTGAAGTTCCGCGGCCTGACGATCGGATCGGTGAAAACGCTGCAATCGGTCGGATACAACCGGCAGAAGATCACGGTGGAGCTCGAGCCGCAACAGGCGAGGGCCCTCGCCTCGGACACCACGGCTAATTTCATGTCGTCGAACACCTTTGGGCTCGCGGCGGTCGAGCTGGTCAGCAGCGGCGCCGGCCCCCGGTTGCGGCCGAACCAGACGCTGTTGATCGGCGCCGACGCGCGGTCGGCCTCCATCACCGGGCTGCTGCGCCAGGGCCAGAAGCTCGGCCGGCTCGCGGACTCCCCCGACGTCGACCGCATCATCGAGGTGGTCCGCCGGCACGCCGACCTGACCGAGCCGGTGACCCGGTCCTACTTCGATCTGGTCAAGATGCTCGTCGACTCGCAGAAAGTGCCGTTCTCCCACTCGCTTTCGGTGTTCGCCTCGGTGGTCAACGGCGCCAGCGACTCCATCCCGCTGATCGGTTTGGCGTACGACTTGCTGAACGGGATGGAGTTTCTGGCTCATCCCGACGGGGTCGAGCGGATGAACGTCATCCTGGACCAGACCGCGAAGCTCCTCTTCAACAGCGACCGCATGTTCGCGCGGAACGTCCCGTGGCTCGCCCCGTTCATGCGCGCGGTGATGGACGTCTTGCTGCCGCTCTCGTACATGCAGGGCAGCATGTCGCCGGTCTACGACCGGCTCTCGGGCCTGCTGGACCGCACCAGCGCGGCGTTCCCCATCGTCGACGGCAAGGTGCGCATGCAGATCGAGGTCACCCTGGACACGATGCCGGGGCTGGCGGCGGCCCTGCCGTCCCCGCCCTCCCCGACGCCGGCGGGTGGCCGATGAGGAGCGTCACCAAATCGGTGGTGTGGCTGACCGTCTTCACCGCGGTCGCGGTGGTGTGCACCCTGATCGTGCTGACCGCCCTGCGCAGCCCGGTCACCGGGGCGGTCTCCCGCTACACCGCGGCGTTCTCCGACGTGTCGGGACTCTACGTCGGCGACGACGTCCGCATTTCCGGCGTGCAGGTCGGCAAGGTGCAAACCATCCGGCTCGACGGGCGCACCGCCAAGGTGGATTTCACCGCGCAGGACGATCACCCGGTGTTCGCCAACACCGTCGCCGCGGTGCGCTACCAAACCCTGCTCGGTCAGCGCTATGTGGAACTCGTCCAGCCGGCCAAGCCGGACCGACGGCTGCGGGCCGGGGACACCATCGGACTGGGGCAGACGATTCCGTCGTTCGATGTGGCCAAGCTGTTCAACGGGTTTCGGCCGATATTCCAAACCCTCGACCCCGCCCAGTTCAACCTGCTGGGCGAGAACCTGCTTCGGCTGATTCAGGGTGACGAAAACGGCATCGGCCCGTTTCTGCACGACCTGGACGTCATTTCCAAGCTGGCGGTCAAGCGCCAGGCGGTCATCGCCGTCGTGCTGCGCAACCTCAGTGCGATCTCGGCGGACCTGGGCGGCAAGTCACAGCAACTGTTTCATCTCATCGCCACGCTCAACGACGTGGTGACGAAGTTCGGTTCCAAAGCCGACGAGTTCCGCGACGCGATGGAAACCGGGCTGCCCGTCCTGCGGGACACCACACACATCCTGCAGTACGACGAGCGCATCTTCGACGGGACGACCGTCCCGCTCTACGACCTGTTCAACCGCATGTGGCCGCAGACCGCGACGATTATCGCGGGCATGTCACTCGCCCCGTCGCTGATCCAGGGCATGCGGGACTGGCTGGCCGACGACCAGCCCGCCGCGCCGACGTTCACCTGCTCGCACGGCGAAGTCAGCCTGCCGGGCATCGGGCAGGTGTCGTTCGCGCAACAGAACCTGGTGGTGTGCCGGTAATGGTGTTCGGCGACAAGATGTTCCGACGACGGCGGCCCATGCTCGACGAGCACGCGGCCGCCAGCCGCAATCGACGGAACGGCATCGTCGGCGTCGTCGTCATCGTTTCGGCGTTGGCCGCCACCGCGATGGCCTACCTGAACCCGACCGGCCAGACCGGATACGTCGCCCACCTGCCCAACTCCGGCGGCGCGCGCGCCGGCGACCAGGTTCGGATCGCCGGCATCCCGGTCGGGAAGGTCACCGGCGTCCGGCTCGACGGCGCGGTCGTCGAGATGAAATTCGACGTCGAGCGTTCGGTGGCGGTCGGTTCGGAATCCACGCTGGACATCAAGCTGCTGACTCCGCTCGGCGGCCATTACGTGGCCCTCGACCCGAAGGGCGCTCTACCACTGGGCCGCAACGTGATCCCGCCGCAACGCGTCGGGTTGCCCTTCGAGGTCAACGACATAATCCAGGCGGCGACGCCGCTGATCAAGGAGGTCAACGGCCAAGTCATCCACGACACCTTCACCGAGGTGGCCAACGCGGCCAACAAGTATCCCGACGCGGTGCGCGACCTGCTCCGGTCGGCCAACGCGCTGACGGCATCGTTGAGCAAGTCCACCGCCGATTTCCATCGCGGCCTGGACTTCGCCAACAACGGGCTGCGGGCCACGGTCGCGCAACGTAAGCTGCTCATCTCGCTGTTCGAGCAGCTCGACATCCTGGGCAAGTCCTACACCTCGAGGTCGGTCGACATCGTCGAGTTCTTCAGTCTGCTCGGCGAATTGGCCCGCATCATGGACCGCATCACCGTGTTCTATGGCAGGGAGATCGGGCCGATCGTCGACGGACTCGACGACATCACCACCACGCTGGCCGTCCATCCCGAGCGTTGGGGCGAGGCGCTCGACGGGCTCGGACAGACCCTGGGCATCGTGGGGCCGATGCTCAGCGGGAACGGGGTCGTCTTCGACAAGCACAACCGGCTGGTCCCCGGGCAGGACCTGTGCCTGCCCAACATCATGAGGAACTGTTGACATGGCCCGGATGTCGGCGCCCGGCTCGCGGCTGCGTTCCCCGAGGGGTATCGCCACCGTGCTTGCCGTCGTCGCGGCGGTCGCGGCGGCGGTCGTCATCGGCGCCAAGATCGTCACGCCCAAACCCACCCGGGCGATGTGCGCCGAATTCACCGACGCGGTGGGCCTTTACCCCGGCAACAAGGTGGCGCTGCTGGGCATCGAGGTCGGCTCGACGACCGCGATCGTCAACAAGCGCGACCACGTCGAGGTCGACTTCACCGTGCCCACCGACCTCGACCTACCCGCGGACGTCGGCGCGGTCACCTACTCGCAGTCGATCGTCACCGACCGGCATATCGAGCTGACCAAGCCCTACACGTCGGGCCCGAAATTCACCGGGCCGGGGTGCATCAAGCTGAAGTCGACCAAGACGCCGATCAGCGTCAGCGAAACCTTCTCTGCCATAGGAAAACTCGCCGATACGATCATGGGCCCCCAACCCGGCCAGGACCTGTCGCGCGCGCCCGGCGTGCAGGCCATCAACGACAGCGTGCGCGCGTTCAGTCGTTCCCTCGATGGCACCGGACCCGCCCTCAACCAGACGCTGGGCAATTTGGTCACCATGCTCGCCGACCCCTACAAGGCCGACGCCGACTACCGGCAGCTGTTCGAGAACAGCGAGATCCTCAGCTCGGACTTCCTCAAGAACTGGAACAGCTTCGCGTCGGTAATCCAAACGCTGCCGGCCACCACCCAGCTGATCGAGGGCCTGTCGGACAACTTCGGTGCGGCCCTGAGCCATATGTCGCACCTGCTGCCGATCCTGGTCGAGGCGCTGAACCGGTGGGGCCCGCGGCTCTACCAAAAACTGGACAAGGGGATCACCTGGCTGCGGGACATGCTGAACAGGCACACGCCGGCCATCCTCGCCATGATCAACTCGTGGCCGCAGTTCAGCCACTGGATCAGTGACATCTACGAGCCGGCGTGGGGAACCCACAACGTCACGTATATCCCGCCGCAGGTGGCGATTTCGCCGTCGCAGGCCGGCGCCATCTGCGAGGGGCTGCGGCAGCGCAATGTCCCCGGCGCCGCGGCGGCGTGCGCGTCGGGCGCCACGTCGGATCCGGTCACCCTCGGCCTGACCGATCTCATCCTGGGGGCGGCGCTGTCATGACCCTCATGACCCGACGATCGATGCGCGTCCTGGTCGCCCTGCTGGCGATCGGCCTCACGGCGGCATGTTCGCTGGATCCCACGCGGCTGCCGGTCCCGGGCGCCTACAGCCCGCACGACGCCTACCGGATCAAGATCCAGTTCTCCAGCGTGCTCAACCTGCCCGCCCGTGCCAAGGTGGACTCCGGCGGGGTGCAGATCGGCGTGCTCGACCACGTCCAGCTCGACGGCACCACGGCGGTCGCCTACGTCGATATCGCCGGGGGCAGCAGGCTTCCCGACAACACCCGCGCCGAACTGCGCCAGGCCACCCCCCTCGGCGACATCTACATCGCGCTGGTGCCGCCGGCGGGCCGGAGCGGGGATCTGCCGGGGGCGCTGTTGCGCGACGGCGACACCATCCCGTTGCGCAACACCGCGCCGGCCGACAACGTCGAGGACCTCCTGCGGTCGGTGTCGAACCTGGTGGCGGGCGGGGCAATTGGCACGCTGCAAAGCACCGTGGTCAACCTCAACAAAGCGTTCCCGAAGGACCCCGCCGAGCTGACCCGGACGCAGCAGACCGTCGCCGGCGTGCTCAATGACCTGGCGGCCAACCAGGACACCATCGACGGCATCCTGTCCAGCATGGAGAACATCACCACCAACGCGGCGGCCAATACCGGGGTGTTCAACCGGCTGGTCACCGAGGGCCCGCCGAAACTCGAAGGGCTGTCGGCGATCACGGTGGCGATCCTCAACGTCGTCGGGGACTCCCGAGACATCGGCACCCTCGGCGGACAAGTCATCGAACCGGTCGTCGGCGACATCATGCAGATCATGTCCTACCTCACGCCAATGATCGGAACGATCGCCACCGCCGACACCACCATTCCGGTGCTCGCCGACAAGCTGATCGCATTCCTGCACTACAAGCTCCTCGGATGGTTCCGCAACGGCGGCCCGAAATACATTGTCTCCGAACTGCATCCACCGACCGGGCATGAGGGCGTGGATCCCGCCGACAAGGCCGACGCGGCCGTGAAGGCGATGCAGAGCATGGGAATGCTGCCATGAAGTTCAATGCCGGCGTCACGCTGGCCATCCTGGCGGTGATGACGCTGCTGGGCGCGGCCTACATGTCGATCGGAGTGCTCGACATCAGCCCGACCAAACAGGTCACCCGACTCACGCTGATGCTCAACACATCCGGCGGCCTGATGCCCACGTCCGAGGTGACGATGCGTGGCATCAAGGTCGGCCGGGTGACCGGCATCCAGACCACCGCGACCGGGCTGGCCGTCTCGATCGACCTCGACCACGCGCACCCGGTGCCCGCCGACAGCGCGATCAGCGTGGAGAATCTCTCCGCGGCCGGCGAGCAATACATCGACTTCAAACCGAAACTGATTGCGCCGCCTTACTTCGCCGACGGGACGGTGATCCCCGCCGAGCGGGTCGCGCCGATGGTGACCGGCGCCGACCTGCTCACCAAGGCGAACGCCCTGGTCTCGGCGCTCAACCTCGACCAGGTGCACACGATTATCACCAACGCCTCCGCGGCGCTCGGCGACAACGACGACACCGTCGATTCGCTGGCCACCACCGCCGGGTTGACCGCCAAAGTGATCCGGGACGACAAGCAGCTGATGGCCACCCTGTTCAACAACGTCTCCACGCTCACCACCGACCTGGGCGACATCAACGCCGGCGAAGTGATCAGCGAAACGGGCAAATTGCTGCCGCGCTCGGTGCCGGCCTTCCTGCGGATGATCCACGAGATCGAGACGCTTTCGCACAGCGGCGTGGGCGTGGTCGGCCCGGACGATCCGGCCGGGATCCTGGTGGCCAAGATCAGCCAGTACCTCGACATGCTGGCCGGCCCGCTCAGCACCTTCACCACCGTCCTACAACCCGCGCTCGCCCCCCTGCACGACGTCAAGGTGGACGCCGGGCACTGGCTCGACTTCTGGGAATCGACCTTCAACGACACCGGCGGCATGCGGGTGCAACTCAACGTGCCCGCATGGCACCAATGATCAAGAAAGAAAGAACCGACGTGACCAACTCAACTGTCAGCGATGATGAAAAAGTGGACGACACCGAGGGCAAGGCGACCGGCGACGAGGAGACCGTCGCCGCCGGCGACGAGGATGCGGGGCCCGACCGATCACTGGCGGCGCGGCTGCGGTCAATGAGCCGGAAACGCTGGGGCGCAGCCGTTCTCGTCGCGGCGGTGCTCGCCGCCGGGGTGTTCGGGTTCATCAAATACCACCAGGTGACCGGCCAGCTCGCGCAGCTGCGTCAGCAGCAGGCCGATCGCGACGCCGTGGCGCAGCTGGCCAAGGAGTACGCGCTGAAGTCACTGACCTACAGCTTCGAGGACCCGGACGCCTTCTTCCGCTCGGTCGAAGACGGTGTGTCGCAACAACTCAAGGACAAGTACGTCAACGCCAGCGACCTACTGAAGAGCATCATGCTGCAGGCTCAGGTCACGTCCACCGGCGAGGTTCTGGCCACCGACCCCATCGCCCAGCCCGGCGGGGTCTACCAGGTGGTGGTGTCGGCCCACCAAACCACGCGCAATCTGCAAAACCCGACGCCCAAGGTGTCCATCATCCTGCTGCAAGTCACCGTCAACAGGGTGGGCAACGCCTGGCAGGTTTCCGACATCGGGCCCAAGACCGGCTCCCGCCCGCCCGTCGAGGAGCAGGTCCCGCCGGCCGGGCCCCCTCCTGCTCCCGCTCCGGCTCCGGCCCCGGCTAAGCCGGCACCGAAACGGTAGGCGCGCCCGTGCAGCGGCTGCCACAGCTGATCGCCGTCGCGGCGATGGCCACCGCGGGTGCCGTCGGCCCCGCGTGTCCCGTCGGAGCCGCCGATACCGCGCTGCCGCCGTGCCCGCAGGCGGCCGCGTTGATCAGCCCGACGGCCACATCGCCGCACACTGACTGCCGAATGCATTCCGACGCTTTGGATTTCGTCGTCACCTACTGGAGCGCGCCCGAGTTGCCCGGTCCCCAGGCGGTGAAGGTCGTCGTGACCGACCCGTCGGGCGAGGTGGTCCAAACGATCGATGAATTGTTGGAGCCTTCGAGCCCCGGGGGCGTCGGCTTACAGGATGTCGACGGCGACGGCCGCGACGAGCTGATCATCCCGATCGCCCGGCACCCGTTCAACGGCAGCCCGAACACCCGGTTTACCGTGTGGCGCGCGCCGAGCGACCGCAACCATTTCGAACGCACCCAGATGGTCGGGCAGGCCCTCTATCCCAGCGGTGACGGTTATTTGGTGACCAACGGTGGGGCGCTGGACAGCCGAGACCTGACCTTCTATCTGCCGACGGGAGCCGGGTACACGCTCGTCGTGGTGTTGACCATCGAGGCCGAACAGGTGGACCCCGACACCCACCGGGTCCTGACGGTCATTTGCCGCGCCCACCAGGAAGACGGCCTGAACGCGGTCGACATGAGCCTGCGCCAGGCCGAGGAGACCTTCTGCGCATCACCGGCCGCCCAGGCCATCTGGCCGGGCGCCGAGCGCCTTGACATTCGACGCTGGCGCCGAGGGCAGCAATAGCGTTACGGCGCGCAGTAGGCGCGGGCCGCGGCCAGCTGCTGTCTCGCCTTGGCGAGGTCGCTGGCGATTTGTTCCGGGGTCGGCGGCCGGTATGGGTCACTGGCGTCGATCTGCGACGCCAGCATGTCCGAGCGTAGCCGCAGGTCGAGCGCGACCGGACTGCGCAGGCCCTGCAACGGAGACAGGGCGTTGCGGATCTGGCCCGCCAGGTAGGGCGGCGTGCCGGAAGGCGACACCAGGTTGAACACATTCTCCAGCCGATCCGCCGCCGGCAGGATGACGCCGCAGTCCCCGTCACCGGCCGCCGCCGTCGGCGCGGCCGCCAGGCACATCGTGACCGCGGCAACCGCGAGCGGCGCGCTGAGAACTAGTCCTGATTGACGCATCGGCCCCACCTTCGCACGTCGTTATCCACAGTCGGCTGTTTATCCACAGATTGGCCGGCACTCGTCCTTGTTCGCACGTCTGTTCGATAGATTTGCGGTGTGGGTTTCGTGGGTGCGGAGGTGGCGCGGGAGCGGATCGGTGCCGCTCTGGACGCGATCGACGCCGCCCACGACGCGCTGCGGGAGACCTCGTCGGATTTGGTCGGCAACGACTTTCGCGTCGAGGTGGCCGAGCGGCTGGAGACCCAGGAGCGGGTCAATCGGGGGTTGATGTACCGGTTCTTCGGTGAGATCGCCGAGCCCCCCGATGGCGCCGAGTCCGCCCCGGCGGTGCGGGGACGGTTGTGCGCGCGGCTGCGCATCCCACCCCGCGAGTTGGTGCGCCGGTTTCGGCTGGCGGCGCGGATTCGGCCGCGACGTTCGCTGACCGGCCCCCCGCTCTCGCCCGAGCTGGAGGCGCTGGCCGGCGCGGTCGAGGCCGGCGCGCTCGGCGAGGACCACATCCGCGCGGTCTGCCAGGCCATCGACGTGCTGCCCGCCAGCGTGTCACCGGCCGAGGTGGCCGAGGCCGAACGCACCCTGGTCTCCCATGCGAGAAAGCTGGACGCCGCAGTGGTCACCCGGCTGGGCAAGCGCGTCGCCGACTACCTCAATCCCGACGGACAGTTCAGCGACGAGGACCGGGCGCGGCGCCGCTCGCTGCGCCTGGGCCCGCAAGGCCCCGACGGCATGTCCCGGCTGTCCGGGCTGCTCGACCCCGAGGCCCGCGCCTACTTCGAAGCCATCGAAGCCGCGGTACGCCCCGGACGCCACCAACCCGACGGCCCCGAACAGCGTGACACCCGCAGCCCCGCGCAACGCGGCCACGACGCCCTCAAACTCGCCCTGCGCACCGCGATCGGCTCGGGTCAGCTCGGAACGCATCGCGGCCACCCGGTCACCGTGGTCGTCACCACCACCCTGGCCGAACTCAACCAGGCCGCCCACGCCGCCGTCGACCCCGCGGTCCCGATGCCGCCACCAGCGCGCACCGGCGGCGGGTCCCGGCTGCCCATGTCCGACCTGATCCGCATGGCCGCCAACGCGATTCACTACCTGGCGGTGTTCGACGACCACACCGCCCGGCCGCTCTACCTCGGCCGGCAAAAACGCATCGCCACCGCCGACCAACGCCTCATCTGCTACGCCCGCGACCGCGGCTGCACCCGACCCAACTGCCTCGTGCCCGGCTACCACTGCGAGGTGCACCACGCCCCCGACTGGGCCGCCGGCGGGCAAACCGACGCCGACAAACTCTTCTTCGCCTGCGGCTGCGACCACGGCGGGGCCAGCCGCGGTGACTGGCACACCACCGTCACCGACACCGGACGCCTCGCCTGGACCGACGGCACCGGCCCACCGGAAATCAACCACGCCCACCACCCCGACGAACTCCTCCACGGCGACCCCGACCCACCCGAGTCCGACGAGGAATGAGGAGGGCAGACTTAGCGAATGCCGCCACATCGCGACCTGGCCGCGTACGACGATCGAGCGCCCGAGTACGACCGCGGGTGGCGCGGGCGGTTGCACCACGAGATTTCCGAGCGCACGGCCGATCTCGCGGTGGCAACCACCGCCTGCGCCTCGCCCAGTCGCGTGCTGGACGTCGGGTGCGGGACGGGCTACCTGCTGCGCACCCTCGCGCGCCGCTACCCGGACGCCCAGCAGCTTTGCGGCGTCGACGCCGCACCCCAAATGATCGCCACGGCAACGGCTTTCGGGTACGACGATCGATGCAGCTTCGCCGTCGGCGTGGCGGAGGAACTCGGCTACCCCGACGGCACCTTCGACCTCGTCGTCAGCACGACGTCCTTCGACCACTGGACGGACCAACAGGCCGGACTGGTCGAATGCGCCCGGGTGCTGCGCCCCGGTGGTCACCTGGTGCTCGTCGACCAGTTCTCCCGGTGGCTGCTGCCAACCCTGGCCAACACCCGTCGCGGCAAGGCCCGCACCCCGAGTCGCGCCACGGCGCTGCTGCTGCGCGCGGGGTTTCGTTCCCCGCAATGGCACCGGCTGTACGCGCTGATCATCAACGGCGTCACCGCGATCAAGCCGGCCTAACCGAGGGTGAACGGGGAGAAGCTGCCGTCGAGCACGTTCAGGTGGCCGATCGTGCGCCCGGTGACTATTGCCGGGTCTACGAGCGCCAATTCCACTGCCGCGCGCGCAAATTCGTCGGCCGGGGCGGTGTCCACGAATTCGCTGGCGTAGTAGGCCAGGCCCGGCGTCAGGATCGGTTTCGACGGCGACAGCGCGTTCACCGCGATGTTGTGGTCGGCCAGGTCGTACGCCGCGCACTGCGTGAGATGCTCGAGCGCCGCCTTGGATCCGCCGTAGCCGGGCAGGACCCCGCCGCTGCGGTCGGGGTAGGGCCCGTCACCGGGCATCCGCGACGCGACCGACGTGATGTTGATGATCGAGCCGCCGCCCGCCTCGAACATGTCGGGACACACCAGCTGCATCAGCTCGTAGGCGGCGAACACCGCGATGTCGAAATGCCGGCGAAACGCCTGCAGCGGCGTGCTGACGAACCCGGGCCAGGCGGGCTTGGCTCCACCGCTCGCGGCCTTGGGCGGTTTTGCGCGCGGCTCCCGACCGGGGGTCGGCGGCCGGCCGGGCGCGGTGAAGGCCGCGTTGTTGACCAGAATCGTGATGGGCCCCAACGCCTCTCGGGCCTCGCCCGCCAGCCGGGCGATGTCGTCGCGGTCGGTCAGATCGGCGCGGATCGGCACGGCCCGTCCGCCCGCCGCCTCGATCTCGGCGACCGTCTCGCCGATGGTCCCGGGCAGCCGCTCATCCCAGACCTGTTCGGTGCGCCCGGCAACGGCGATCGCGGCGCCGTCGGCCGCGAGCGCCAGCGCGATCGCCCGGCCCAGGCCGCGGCTGCCGCCGGTGACGATCGCGGACCGTCCCGCCAGTCGCCCCGTCATCCCGTCACCCCGTGCACGACGATGGCGGTCGTCTGCTCCACCCAGGTGTCGTCCAGGCTCTCCTCCGGGCGCAGCAGCATCCGCAGCATGGTCGCTCCCCCGATCAACTCGATCAAACGGTCCGGATCCACGTCGGGATGCGCCTCGCCCCGGTCGATGGCCTCGCGCAGCCGCACCCGCACCGCCGTGAACACCCCGGCGAAGCGCGACATCACCCGGGCATTCAGGGCGGGATCGGCGGTCATGTCGGCCACCAGGCCGGGCAGCGCCGCCCGCACCACCGGCGTGGTGAACACGTCGCGGGTGGCCTCGATCATCATCCGGACGTCGGCGGCGATGTCGCCGGCCGGGGCCTGCAGGGCGGTGGGCGCCGTCGGGAACGCGGCCTCGTGCACCAGTTCCGCCTTGCTCGACCACCGGCGATACAGCGCCGATTTGGTGGTCCCGGCGCGCTCGGCCACCGCCGCCAGGCTGAGGTTCGAATAGCCGATCTCCACAAGCAGTTCCGCGGTCGCCGACAGTATGGCCGAGTCGATGCGCGGGTCCCGGGGCCGCCCGGCGCCCGGGGCCTTGTCAAGGTAGGACGGGTCTGCTTTCATAACGCTACCTACCGTATCGTAATTGCCTCACTGAAGTCTCTAAGAATGGAGGCACCCGTGTCCAACGAACCCGTGCTGGACAAAGTCGACCGCCTGCAGCGCTCCAGCCGAGACGTCACCACGCTGCCCGCGGTGATGTCGCAATGGCTGTCGACCGTGCTACCGGGCGGCGCGAAGCCCCAGGTGACGGTGGAAAGCGGCGTCGACTCGACCGGCATGTCGTCGGAGACCATCATCCTGACCGCGCGCTGGGAGCAGGACGGCGAGCCGATCGAGCAGAAGCTGGTGGCCCGGGTGGCGCCGACGGCCGAGGACGTGCAGGTCTTTCCGACCTACCGGCTCGACCACCAATTCGAGGTGATCCGAAAGGTCGGCGAACTCACCGACGTCCCCGTCCCCCGAGTGCGCTGGCTCGAGCCCACCGGCGACGTCCTGGGCACACCCTTTTTCGTGATGGATTACGTCGACGGCGAGGTGCCCCCCGACGTCATGCCCTACACCTTCGGCGGCAACTGGTTCGCCGACGCACCCCCCGAACGCCAGCGCGAACTGCAGGACGCCACGGTGGGCGTGCTCGCCAAGCTGCACTCAATCCCGGACGCGCAGAACGTATTTGGGTTCCTCTCCGCAGGAGACGGCGACACCGCCCTGCGCCGGCACTTCAACTGGGTGCGCGAGTGGTACGACTTCGCCGTGCCCGACATCGGCCGATCACCGTTGCTGGAGCGGAGTTTCGATTGGCTGGAGGACAACTGGCCGGACGACGCGGCCGCCCGTGAGCCGGTGCTGCTCTGGGGCGACGCGCGGGTGGGCAACGTGTTGTACCGCGACTTCGCGCCGGTGGCGGTGCTGGACTGGGAGATGGTGACGCTGGGGCCGCGGGAGCTCGACATCGCGTGGATGATCTACGCGCACATGGTCTTCCAGGAACTCGCGGGCCTGGCGACCCTGCCCGGGCTTCCCGGCGTGATGCGCGAGGACGACGTCCGCGCCACCTATCGGCAACTAACCGGCATCGACGTGGGCGACCTGCGCTGGTTCTACGCCTACTCGGGCGTGATGTGGGCGTGCGTGTTCATGCGCACCGGCGCGCGGCGGGTGCACTTCGGCGAGACCGAGAAACCCGACGATGTCGAATCGCTGTTCTACCACGCCGGATTGATGAGACGCCTCATCGGAGAGGATCAGTAATGCTTGGCCCGCTTGACGAATTCCCGGTCCACCAGGTTCCCCAACCGATCGCGTGGGCCGGTTCCTCGGACCGCAACTTCTACGACCGCTCCTACTTCAACGCCCACGACCGCACCGGCGACATCTTCGTGATCAGCGGCATCGGGTACTACCCCAACCTCGGCGTCAAGGACGCGTTCTTCCTCGTCCGGCGGGGGGACACACAAACGGCGGTGCACCTGTCCGACGCCATCGACCAGGACCGGCTTAACCAGAACGTCAACAGCTACCGCATCGAGGTCAGCGAACCGCTGCGCAAGCTGCGTTTGGTCCTCGACGAAACCGAGGGCATCGCAGCCGATCTCACCTGGGAGGGGCTGTTCGACGTCGTGCAGGAACAGCCGCACCTGATGCGGTCCGGCAACCGGGTGACCCTGGACGCGCAGCGGTTCGCCCAGCTCGGGTCCTGGAGCGGGCGGATCGCCGTGGACGGCGAGGAGATCGCCGTCGACCCCGCGACCTGGCTCGGCAGCCGCGACCGGTCCTGGGGCATCCGGCCGATCGGCGAGCCCGAGCCCGCGGGTCGGCCCGCCGACCCGCCGTTCGAAGGCATGTGGTGGCTGTACGTGCCGATGGCGTTCGACGAGTTCGCGATCGTGCTGATCATCCAGGAGGAGCCCAACGGCTTCCGGTCGCTCAACGACTGCACCCGGGTGTGGCGCGACGGCCGCGTCGAACAGCTCGGCTGGCCGCGGGTCAAGATCCACTACCGGTCGGGCACCCGCATCCCGACCGGGGCCACCATCGATGCGACCGCGCCGGACGGCACCCCGGTCCACTTCGACGTGGAATCCAAGCTGCCCGTGCCGATTCACGTCGGCGGCGGCTACGGTGGCGACTCGGACTGGCTGCACGGCATGTGGAAGGGCGAAAAGTTCGTCGAGCGGCTGACGTACGACATGACCGACCCGGCCATCGTCGCGCGGTCCGGCTTCGGCGTGATCGACCACGTGGGCCGCGCGGTGTGCCGCGACGGCGACGGCGACCCGGTCGAGGGCTGGGGACTCTACGAGCACGGCGCGCTGGGCCGCCACGACCCTTCGGGCTTCAAGGACTGGTTGACGGTGGCGCCCTAGCCTTTTCGACCCAGTTCGTCGACGATCTCCGACAGCGTCTCCAGTGCGATGGGTGACGGCTGATACAGGCACACCGTGTCCGAGATGCCCTCGACGCGCTCGCGGATAGCCGCCGCGATCTCCTTCGGCGTGCCGCAGGCGGCGATGGTGTGCAGGATCTCGTCGTCGATGAGCCCGCCCATCTCCTCCCAGCGGCCCTGTTTGGACATCGCGTTGAGTTCGGGTTGCAGGTCCTCCCAGCCGTGCGCGGCCAGCACCGGCCGGTAGGCCGGGGTCGACCCGTAGAAGGCCAGCAGCCGCCGGGTGCTCGCGTCGGCCGCCGCGTCCGAGCCCCCGTCTGGGCCTGAAGACACGATGATCTCGGGAACGACGGCGAACTCCTCGGGCCGCCGGCCGGACGCCCGCAGGCCGTCGCGCACGGCGGGCATCGTGTGCTCGTGCAGGAATCGCTTGGAGCCGAACGGCATCACCAGCAGGCCGTCGGCGTGCTCGGCCGTGGCGCGGGTCAGCCGCGGCCCCAGCGCGCCGACATAGATCGGCGGCGGGCCGTGCGGATTGGGGCCGGGGCTGAAGGTCGGCGTCATCAGGGTGTGCCGGTAGTAGTCGCCGCGAAAGTCCAAGCGGCCGCCGGTATTCCAGGCCTCGAAGATCGCGCGCAGGGCCGCGATCAGCTCGGTCATGCGGGCCACGGGGTGCTCGAACTGCGCGCCGAACCGCTTCTCGATCTGCGGACGAATCTGGGTGCCCAGGCCGAGGAAGAATCGTCCCCCGCTCAGCAGCTGGTGATCGTTGGCCTGGTGTGCCAGGTGGATGGGATTGCGCGGAAACGCGATGGCCACATTGGTCATCAGGTCGAGGCCGCCCACGGTGGCGGCCAGCGTCAGCGGGGCGAACACGTCGTGTGGACCCTCGAACGTGGCGACGCCGGTGGCCCCGGCGTCGCGCAGCGCCCGCGCGCGCCCGGCCGCGTCCACCGGCCCGTACAACGCCGTGAAGACCTTCATTTGCCCACCTTGAGCACGTACTTAGACCGGCAATGCAAATTTATCCTACGAAACCGTCAAAATGCTGTTGACTAGACGGCGTGACAAAGCCGCCGCCGGTCGTCGACGTCGTCGTGGTCGGTGCCGGGTTTGCCGGGCTGTCGGCGGCGCGCGAGCTGACGCGCCAGGGCCATGACGTCCTGGTCTTCGAGGGTCGTGACCGGGTCGGCGGCCGCTCGTTCACCGGCAGCGTCGCCGGGCTGCCCGCCGACCTGGGCGGCACCTTCGTCGGACCGACCCAGAACGCCGTCCTGGCGCTGGCGGCCGAGCTTCGGGTCCCGACCACTCCGACCCACCACGACGGCAGGAACGTGATCCACTGGCGCGGCTGGGCGCGCCCGTATCGCGGCACGATTCCCCGGGTGTCGCTGACCGGACTGCTCGACATCGGCCGCCTGCGTTGGCAATTCGAGCGGATCGCCCGCAGCGTGCCGGTGGCGGCGCCGTGGGACGCCCGCCGGGCCCGCGAGCTGGACGGCATGTCGCTGGGCGGCTGGTTGCGCTCGGTGCGCGCTTCGGCGTCGTCGCACGACCTGATGGCCATCGTGGCCCGGGTGACGTGGGGGTGCGAACCGGACGAGGTGTCGATGCTGCACGCCGCCCGCTACGTGCACGCGGCCGGTGGCCTGGACCCACTGCTCGACGTCGAAAACGGCGCCCAGCAGGATCGTTTCCCGGGCGGCACCCAGCAGATCGCCGAGGCGGCGGCCGCCGAACTCGGCGCGCGCGTCGTGCTGGGCGCGCCGGTCCGCCGCATCGAACGGCACGGGGCGGGGGTCACGGTCACGACCGACGCCGGCTCGGCCGAGGCCGGGTTCGTCATCGTCGCGATCCCGCCGGCCCACCGCACGTCGATCGAGTTCGCTCCCCCGCTGCCCGCCGAATACGAGCAACTCGCCCGGCACTGGCCGCAGGGCCGGCTCAGCAAGGCGTACGCGGCCTACGAAACGCCGTTCTGGCGGGCCGACGGGTTCTCCGGGCAGGCGCTGTCCGACACGGGACCGGTGTTCATCACCTTCGACGTCAGCCCGCACCCCGACGGCCCGGGCATCCTGATGGGCTTCGTCGACGCCCGCGCCTTCGACTCGCTGCCCACCGAGCAGCGCCGCCGCGACACGCTGCGCTGCTTCGCGTCGCTGTTCGGCGACGACGCACTCAAACCCCTCGACTATGTCGACCAGCGTTGGGGCGCAGAGGATTTCGCTCCCGGCGGCCCGACCGCGGCGGTGCCGCCGGGTTCGTGGACACGATTCGGGCCGTGGTTGCGCGCGCCGGTCGGGCCGATTCACTGGGCCGGCACGGAGACGGCGGACGAGTGGACCGGATTCCTCGACGGCGCCGTCCGGTCCGGGCAGCGGGCGGCCGCCGAGGTCGCCGCCCTGTTATGAGCTGATCCGGCGCACCCGAGCGTCCTGGGTCACGGATTCCACCAGGGCCCGCAGGTGGCGGTTGACCTCGCGCGGCTGCTCCAGCATTGAGCAATGGCCGCCGGGCAGCTCGACCAAGCCGACGACGTTCGGCGCGGTGCGGGCGATCCTGCGGGACTGGCCGATCGGCGTGAGCCGGTCGCGCTCGCTGCCGATCACCAGGGTGGGCACCGTCAGCCCGTCCAATTCGAGATGCCGCGACCCCAGCGCGTCGACGAGCATCTTGGCGCAGCCGCCGCGCCCGGCGGGCGAGGTCTGCGCGAACAACTCGTAGACGACCCGCGCCGCGCTCGGGTCGGCGTCCTTGCCGACCGCCAACATCGCGACCACATGCCGGCTCGGGATCCGCGCCGCGGCCGGCACCGGAAACCCGCCGAACGCGGTGATCAGGCCCCGGGCCGCCAGGACCCTGGCCCCCGAGAACTCGCGGGGCACCGAGAACAGCCTCACCTGGCGCACCAGATCGCCGGTGGTGGTGTTGATCAGCGCGACCGCGTCGGCGCGCCGGCGGACCCTGTCGCGGTAGTGCGCCGACCACGCGGCGATGGCGATGCCGCCCATCGAATGCCCCGCCAGCACCGCGCGCTCGCGCGGCGCCAATGTCGCCTCGAGCACCGAATCCAGGTCCGCCGCAAGGTGTTCCAGGCTGTAGCCGCCGCGCCGGGGCACACCGCTGCGCCCGTGGCCGCGATGATCGAACGCGATCACCCGGTAGTCGGAGGCCAGGTCCGAGATCTGGTGGACCCAGGCGCGGATCGCGCACGTGATCCCATGCGTGAACACGATCGGGTACCCGTCGGGTGGACCGAAAACCTCGGCGTGCAGCGGCGTTCCGTCGGCCGCTCGCACGGTCAGGGTACGGCTTGGTGGCAGCTCGACGTTCATCGCCGTTCCCCCTTCGAACACGGCCCCATCGCCAGTTCCGGACGTAGGCGAAGTGTAGCCGGGTCTCAACGACGAACTGGTGAAAACGGCCCATTACACGCGGCGAATTCGGGCACGACCGTCCAACAACTTATGAGACGCTGACAGCCGTGTACCCGATGTCCCGTCGGGAGTTCTTCGCGGCCACGAGCAGCCTCGTCGGCGGCGGGCTGGCGGCCGCCTGCGGGTCGGGCCCACCGCCCGCGCCGGACACCCCGCCAGACAACAAGGCGGTGCTCGTCGTCGGCGCCGGCATGGCCGGCCTGTCCGCCGCCCGCAGCCTGGCCGACGCGGGATGGCCGGTGCGCGTCATCGAGGCCCGCGACCGCATCGGCGGCCGGGTGTACACCGACCGGGCCTGGGGTCCCCCGCTCGAGATGGGCGCGTCCTGGATCCATGGCACGACGGACAATCCGCTGATGGAGCTGGCGCAACGGGCGCGCGCCCAGCTCGCACCCACCGACTACTACGGATGGGCGAAGCTGGCCGTCGATCCGCGGCTCGCGCCGCTGGCCTACGACCCGCAGACCTGGCGCACCTTCGTGAAACGGGCGCGAGGCCGCGTCGACGACGGGAGTCTCGGCGCCGCCGTCGACGCCGCGGCGAACCGCGCCGAGCTTGCCGATTCCGAGCGCGCCCAATTGGCTTTCTACCTCACCTCCGAGATCGAGAACGAATACGCCGCCGGCGTGGATCAACTGTCCGCCAAGACCTTTGACCGCGGCGAGTACGCCGACGGCGACCAGGACGTGATCACCAACGGCTACGACGCCCTGCCCCGGCTGCTGTCCGAGGGACTCTCGATCCGACTCAAGACGCCGGTCACCGCGATCGCGCGCCGCGACAACTCCGTCGTCGTGCGGGCCGGCGACCGGTCGTTCGAGGGTCCCGCCGCGATCGTCACCGTTCCCCTGGGCGTGCTCAAATCCGGCGCGATCGCCTTCGACCCGCCCCTTCCGGACGAGCATCGAAATGCGGTGCAGGCGCTGGGATTCGGCGTCTTGTCCAAGAGCTACTTTCGTTTCGCCCGGCGAACGTGGGACGTGGAGAACGCCTTCTATCAGTACATCGGCAGCGAGCCCGGCGCGTGGTCACAATGGTTCACGCTGCCGAGCGCGTCGGGCCCGATCGCGTTGGCGTTCAACGCCGGTGAGCGTGGCCGGTGGGCGGAGTCGGCCTCCCCGGCCGAGCTGATCGCCAGCTCGCTGCCCATCGCGCGCCAGCTGTTCGGCGGCGACGGCGCCGCGGTCGACGTGCGGACGTCGAACTGGACCGTCGACCCGTACGCGCTCGGCTCGTATTCGTTCCACGCGCCCGGTTCCGGTCTCGCCGATCGGCGCCGGCTGGCCGAGCCGATCGGCGACCGGCTGTACCTGGCGGGCGAGGCCGTCGGCGTCAACAATCCGGGCACCGTGACCGGCGCGATGGTCAGCGGCCGATACGCCGCGGGCCAGGTGATGCACCGGCTGAGTGGATGAGAGCCGCTACGTCACCTGGTTGAGCGTGGTGTGGGGGCTCTGGCCGTAGGTCTGCCGGTACAGCACGGCGAAGCGGCCGGTGTGCGCGAACCCCCAACGCTGCGCGATCTCGGTGACGGTGGTGCCGGCGCGCTCGCCGGCGAGCAGCTCCTGGTGCGCCCGATGCAGCCGGACGCGACGCATGTACTCGGTGGGAGTGGTGTCGAGCTGGCGCCGGAACAGGTACTGGACCGCCCTGGGTGTCAGGTGCACGGCCCCGGCGATGTCGTTGATGCTCACATCGCCGGCGGCATGCCGGTGGATGAAGGCCACCGCTTCCTTGAGCGTTTCGGGCAGCGAGGGGTCGCCCGCGAGGTCCTGCTCGGTCACGTTGGACGGGTAGCACTCGAGCAGCGCGCCCGCCAGCAGGGGGGCCATCGCGGCCACGATCATCGGCTGCTGGGCGGTGTCCGGCGCGGCCAACGTGGCGCTGACGTAATCGAGCGCCCGGTGCCACGCGCGCACGGCGACGCGCGACCGGGGGCGCCAGTTGAGGAACCGGATGTGCTGCGACAGCGGCGACTGCCAGTCCAGGGTGATCCTGCGCAACGCCTCGGGCGCGACGGTCACCACGTCGAACCGCGCGCCGTTCACCTGCAGCGCACACGACATGCCATGGGCGATCAGGACGGGGCAGTCGACGTTCGGGAAGGGCCCACCAGTCACGGTCAGCGACCCGGCCCGGGGCTGGATCACGACAATGTTTTCGGCCGCGGTTTCGGCCGGCGGGATTTCGAAGACCGCCGGGCCGTGAATCAGCACTTCGTCGATCGCCATCGACTCCGCCGCGCAGCGCCGATGGGTGACTGCCGAGCGGCTCGTGAGGCCGCTGACGCGCCAGCCCGGCGTGTACGCGCCGGCGAAGAACCGGCGCATGGCGTCGGGCTGGACGCTGCGGAATTGCTCGTAGCGGACCGCCGCCGCCGTTTGGACCGGGGCGAGGTCGCGCGCGACGGCGCGGCGGGCGGGACGCAGGTCGATCTGGATCTCGTCGGGTTCGCCGGCTACACCGACCGCGCCGGGCGCCGCGTCGTCGGCGATGGCCGTCATGGTAGGTCGGCCGATCGTCCCACCGGCGCCCCGTCCACCGCGAGTGCGACGGGGGTCGACGTGTGCGGGACGAGTTGTCGATATATGTTCAGCGCGTCGAGCCCTATCCGCTCCCAGGAGAAGCGTGAGACCGCGCGGCTTCGCCCCGCCGCGCCCATGCTGTCACACTGAAAGCTCTGGGACAGAAGGTTTCTCAACGCCGTGGCCACCGCGGCGGGGCTGCGTCGCGGAAGCACCAGCCCTGTGACGCCGTCCACCACCGCGTCGGTCAGGACGCCTACCGGAACCGCCACGACCGCCACCCCGCTGGCCATGGCCTGCAACACGGGTGCCGCCCGGGGTGGCTGTCGCGGCGTGCACGCGACGAGGTCGGCGGATCGCAGCAGCGATGGCAGTTGGTCATCGCCGACCGTGCCCGCGAAGCGGACCCGGTCGGCGACGCCCGTCTCGGCGGCGAAACGTTTCAGCTGGGCGCGCGCCCGGTCGTGGTCGGGCCCGTGGGCGGCGGTTTCGGCGATGACCAGCTCCGCGCCCACAATCTTGGGGAGCGCCCGGATGGCGATGTCGAACCCGTTGCCCGGCAACGGGTTCGGCGCGACGCAGACGATGCGGTGGCGGGCATCGCGGACGGCCGCGGGACCCACCGGGCTGTATCGCTCGACATCGACGCCGCCGCACAAAATGGACACTCGGGCCCGCCCGTGGCGTAGCCGGGCCAGCACGTCGGCGTCGGCGGTGCATTCACCCGTCACCCAGGAGGCGCCACGCGCCAACAGCGGCTCGATGCGTTCGCGCTCGCGCCCGTGCTGCGCGCCGGCGAGAGCGCCGCAGCGCGAGGTGACGGCCAAACCCTGGAAGCTCTGCACGATCGGTATCCGCAGCCGTCGCGCCGCCAGCTGGGCGGTCAACCCACCCAGCCAGCCGAACGCGTGCACGACGTCCGGTTGGTCCGCCGACCACACGCGCTCAAGGGCGCGCGCCCAGTCGCCGACATAGGGCAGAACCGCCGGCGCGGGAGCCGCAGCGACCGGACCGACGCGGATCCCACGCTGGCCCCTGACGTAGGCCGTCGCCTCGTGCCCGCGAAACTCGAGCGCGGCACAGAGCTGCGCAGCGTCGTCGCCGACGATGTCATCACCGGTGACGATTGCAACCCTCACCACGGCCACCCTCCGTCTGCGCGCTGCGCCCACTTCAATAGCTACCCCGCTGACGGGCGACGAAACGCGGGACTTCGCGCCCTTCGCCCTGAGCCGCCGGGTTTCGCATCGTGGACCTCCGGGGTCTCGCGGCCTCAGAGCAGGTTTTCGCGACCGACCAGCGCCCATACCGTCTTGCCCGACGAGGTCGGCGTGGCCCCCCACGCCTGACAGAGCGCGGAAACTACGGCCAACCCGGACGCGATTTCCGCGCCTCGGTCGGAATCTTCGTGGCGCCCCGGCAGGCGGTCGCTGCGATCCTCCACCGCGACCGTGATGGTGTCCCGCTGGCTCTCGACAATCAGCACTGGCGCGCTCTGCGTGTGATCGAGGACGTTCTCGACGAAGACGGTCGCCACCGTCGCCGCAACCGGTATCAGCTCGCGTTCGTCCCACAGGGTAAGCCAGTCGGTGACCATGGCACGGGCCATGCCGACGCTCTCCGCAGCGGGCGGCAGCTCGCTGCGCGCCCGCCGCCGGCTGGCCAAGGGCTGGTCGCGCACGTCGTGAAGCACCAACGGCCGGGTGGGGTGCACCCGCACGTATCGGGTCACTCCGCTGGAGGCCATCGCATGGCGAACCTGCGGTTGCGCGCACACCAGCAGAATGGGCACGTCCGGCCACACGCTGACGTGCCAACGGGCGCTGCTGAATGCCTTCCAGGCCGACGCCGACGGCGCGGACAGCCGGTTGACGTCCACGATCACCGCGCGCGGCTCGTCCAGCGCGGCCTTGATCACCGTGTCGCGGACGGTCCGGTACGTCGAGCTGTCCAGCACCCCGTCCATCACGAGGATCGGCACGTCGTGCTGGGGTGCTGCTTCGATGCGGACAGCCAACCGCGGGTCAACCACCTGTGTCACCCCATTGTCGAGCACGCCCGACAACAGCACGCCACCCGCGCGGGGCCCGAACGCCGCGACGGCCGAACGGAACAATGCGTCGATGCGGCTCGACTCAAGCGCCGCACCATTTTCGGCGGCGACGGCCGGTAGCGGCCGCTGCGATCGACGATCTGGGCCGGCGCGCCCGCGGGGTCGTGGAGCACGACCACTTCGCGCAATTCGCCGTTCTCACTGGCCGCCTCGATCACCACCCTCGACTACCCCCATCAACGCGACGTAACCGCGCTGCATCGGGTGGGTGCGTCATCGCCCGGTTTACGACGGATGAGCGGTGGTAACCGAACCCCATGGGAACCGACCACACATCAGACCCGAAACAGCGCGCCCTGGACCCGTCACGGGTCCGCCGCGACACCGGATACCTCACCACCCAGCAGGGCGTCCGCGTCGATCACACCGACGATTCGCTGACCGTCGGCGAGCGGGGACCCACGCTGCTGGAGGACTTTCACGCCCGGGAAAAAATCACCCACTTCGACCATGAGCGCATTCCTGAGCGCGTCGTTCACGCGCGGGGCGCCGGCGCGTACGGCTTCTTCGAGCCGTATGACGACTGGCTGGCCGAGTACACCGCGGCGAAATTCCTGACCACACCGGGCACCCGGACCCCCGTGTTCGTGCGGTTCTCCACGGTGGCGGGGTCTCGCGGCTCGGCCGACACCGTCCGCGACGTCCGCGGTTTTGCCACCAAGTTCTACACCGAGCAAGGTAATTACGACCTGGTGGGCAACAACTTCCCGGTCTTCTTCATCCAGGACGGGATCAAGTTCCCCGACTTCGTCCACGCGGTGAAACCCGAGCCGCACAACGAGATTCCGCAGGCCCAGTCGGCGCACGACACGCTGTGGGACTTCGTCTCCCTGCAGCCCGAGACGCTGCACACCATCATGTGGCTGATGTCCGACCGCGCGCTGCCGCGCAGCTACCGCATGATGCAAGGCTTCGGCGTGCACACCTTCCGCCTGGTAAACGCCAGCGGCGAAGGCACTTTCGTGAAGTTCCACTGGAAGCCCAAACTCGGCGTGCACTCGCTGATCTGGGACGAATGCCAGAAGATCGCCGGCAAGGACCCCGATTACAACCGGCGCGACCTGTGGGAGGCCATCGAGTCCGGCCAGTATCCCGAGTGGGAACTCGGGGTGCAGCTCGTCGCCGAGGCCGACGAGTTCAAGTTCGATTTCGATCTCCTCGATGCCACGAAGATCATTCCCGAGGAACAGGTTCCGGTTCGCCCGGTGGGCAAGATGGTGTTGAACCGCAACCCGGACAACTTCTTCGCCGAGACCGAGCAGGTCGCTTTCCACACCGCCAACGTGGTGCCGGGGATCGACTTCACCAACGACCCGCTGCTGCAGTTCCGCAACTTCTCCTACCTCGACACGCAGTTGATCCGCCTGGGGGGCCCCAACTTCGCGCAGCTGCCGATCAACCGGCCCGTCGCCGACGTCCGCAACAACCAGCAGGACGGCTATTCCCAGCACGCCATCCCGCAGGGGCGCAGCAGCTACTACAAGAACACCCTCGGCAGCGGGTGTCCGGCGCTGGCCAATGACGACGTCTTCCGCCACTACACGCAGCGCATCGACGGCGCCGCGATGCGCAAGCGCGCGAAGTCCTTCGAGAATCACTACAGCCAGGCGCGGATGTTCTGGAAGAGCATGTCGGCGGTCGAGGCCGAACACATCGTGGCCGCGTTCGCCTTCGAGCTGGGCAAGGTCGAGGTGCCCGACATCCGTTCGGCGGTTGTCTCGCAACTCGCCCGCGTCGACCACGGTCTGGCCACCCGGGTGGCGGCGAAGCTGGGGCTGCCCGCGCCGCCCGACGAGGCGGTCGACGGCGAGGTGGCCTCCTCGCCGGCGCTGTCGCAAATCGGCGCCGCCAATGCCACGGACTCCATCGAGTCGCGCAAGATCGCCGTCCTGGCCGCCGACGGCGTGGATGTCGTTGGGACGCAACGCTTCAAGGAGCTGATGGCCCAGCGCGGCGCGATGGTCGAAGTGCTGGCCCCCGTCGCCGGCGGCACCCTGCGCGGCGGGTCCGGCGGCGAACTTCCCGTCGACCGGGCGTTCACGACAATGGCGTCGGTCCTCTACGACGCGGTGGTGGTGGCGTGCGGGCCGGATTCGGTGGCGACGCTTTCCGAAGACGGTTACGCCGTGCATTTCGTGGTCGAGGCCTACAAGCACCTCAAGCCGATCGGCGCCTACGGCGCCGGCATCCGCCTGCTGCGCGCCGCGAACATCGATACCCGCCTCGCGTCGGACAGCGACGCGGACACCGACGTGGTCAGCGACCGGGCGGTGGTGACAACAAAAGCGGCCGCAGACGAGTTCCCCGACCAATTCGCCGAGGAATTCGCCGCCGCGCTGGCCCGCCACCGCTGCTGGGAGCGCCAAACCGACCCGGTGCCGGCATAACCCGACACATAACCGATAGAGGAGGAGGAACCATGCCTCGTTCGTCGATCAAGAACGAGAAGATGTATCAGGATCTGCGCAAGAAGGGTGATTCCAAGGAAAAGGCCGCGCGGATCTCCAACGCGGCCGCGGGCCGGGGCAAGTCGTCCGTCGGCCGTAAGGGCGGCAAGTCCGGGTCCTACGCGGACTGGACGGTCCCGCAGTTGAAGAAGAGGGCCAAAGAGCTTGGCATGTCGGGCTATTCGAGCCTGACCAAGGACAAGCTGGTCGCCAAGCTGCGCAACCACTGACGACGTCCGGGCGCCTCAAGCGGTCAAGCCGAGCCGGTCGGCCAGCACCAAAAACGCGACCGCGTAATCGTTGTCGGCGGTCCGCGACCTGATGCGCTCCCAGTCCAGCCGTTCGCGGACCGCCCGCACCGCCGGAAGCAGCTTGGCGAAGTCGCAGTGATGTTCGCCCAGCGAGCGCAGCTTCTGGATGACCACCATGGTCGGCGGCAGCACCGGCATCCCGATGGCCAGCACGTCGCGCTGTTCGGCGCAGTCCAGCGTGGCCGGCTCCACGCGCTCGCCGTTGATGCGGTGCAGGACGTCGACGACGGTATCGCCGGTGCGTGCCTTGAACAGCCAGTCCTCCGGCGGATGTTCGACGACGAAGCCGGCGTCGGCGAGGGTGGCCTCGGCGCTCGCCACGTCGGTCTCGGCCACGACGAGATCCACGTCGTGGCTGGGCTCGGGCGCGCCGAAAGCCCACAGGGCATAGGACCCGGCCAATGCGAAGCGCGGCCCGTTTTCCTTGAGCGCCGACGCCGCACCGCGCAGCGCCTCCCGTAGCTGACTGCAGGACGCATCCGCGGGCGTCTGGATGGGTGTCATCGTGCATAGGTGATACCCCGCCATTCGGCCGGGCAACCCGCTCCGCGTTTGCGTGACATCGTTTATCGTCCGTTTAAGTGGCCGTCACACTGGCAAGTCTTGTGTTATGTCAGCCCCTGTCTTCCGCGATAGCTCGGTGCCGGGAGACCGCGCGTGACGGCGGGGTTGGTCAAGTACTGGCTGGAGTCGGGACGGCTCGAGCTGCCGTTGCCCGCCTCGGGACGCACCGCCGAACGCTGGCAGCGCCTGGCCCGGCTGGCCGAGGAAGACATCGTGGCGGCCCGGATCGCCGAGGCCCACGCCGACGCCGTCGCGATCCTGCACGAGCTGGGCGGCAAGCCGCCCGATGCCGATCAGCTGTGGGGGGTGTGGGCGGCCGAATCGTCCGACGATGCGCTGATCGCCACCACGATCAGCGGCGGCACCGTCATCCTGAACGGCACCAAGGTGTGGTGTTCGGGCGCCGGGTTCTGCACGCACGCGCTGGTGACCGCCCGGCTCGACGACGGGCGGTGCGGCCTGTTCGCGGTGCCCGTCACCGAACCCGCTGTCAAGGCGCTGCCGACCTCCTGGTGGAACGTCGGGATGGCCGGCAGCGACACCAGGGCCGTGCAGTTCACCAACGCGCGGGCCGTCGCCGTGGGTGACCCGGACGACTATTTGGCCAGGCCGGGGTTGTGGCACGGGGCCATCGGCGTCGCCGCCTGCTGGCTCGGCGGTGCGCGGCGGGTCGCCGAGCCGCTGTATCGCTGCGCCACAAGCGAATCGGCGGACGCCTACTCCCTGGCGCATCTGGGCGCGGTGGACGCCGCACTGGCCGCGGGCGACGCCATCCTTGCCACGGCGGCGGCGCAGATCGACGCCGACCCCTTCGATCGCTCCGACACCGCACAGCTGCTGGCCCGCCGCGCGCGCACGGTCGTGGAACACGCGGTCGACGAGGCCATCACCCGCACCGGCCGCGCCCTGGGGCCGGGGCCGCTGTGTCAGGACGGCCGGCATGCCCAGCGCGTCGCCGACCTCACCATCTACATCCGGCAGAGCCACGCCGAGCGCGACCTGGCCGAGCTCGGGCGCCTGGCCGGGCGACGGTCATGAAAGCCCGGTCATGAAAGTCCGGCCATGAAAACCCTGCGGGCAAGCAATTGCGCCAAGTTCGCGGCCAAGCCGCTGACCCGCGGCGGCACCCCGGTGCCGGTGTGGCTGGCCGCCCTCGACTCCGAACCGCTGCCCGCGCTGGACCTGAGCGCGTGCCCCGGGTTGGTCGTCGTCGCGGCCCACCCCGACGACGAGACGCTGGGCCTCGGCGCGGCCACCGCCCAACTGGTCGCCTCGGGCGTCGACGTGCAGGTGGTCTCGGTCACCGACGGCGGCGCGGCCCCGCCGGCCGCGACGGCGCGGGAGCGGACCCGCTGGGAGATCACCCGCAGATACGAACTTTGCCGGGCGGCAAGCATTTTGGGGATCCCGAAACCGCTATCGCTGGGGCTGCCCGACGGGCAGCTGGCCGAGCACGAGGACCGGGTCGCCGACCTGCTTACCGGCATCCTCGACACCGCCCCGCCCGGGACGTGGTGCGCCGCCACCTGGCGGGGCGACGGGCACCCCGACCACGAAGCCGTGGGGCGTGCCGCGACCGAGGCGTGCCGGCGCACCGGCGCCGCGTTGCTGGAATACCCGGTGTGGATGTGGCATTGGGCCAGCCCCGCCGATCCCACGGTGCCCTGGCATCGCGCCCAGTCGGTGCCGGTGCCCGGCCGGGCGCTGGCCCGCAAACGGCTGGCCGCGCATTGTTTTCGCAGCCAGCTCGAGCCGGCCGCCGGCGGCTCGGCGCCCGCGGTCCCGCCGTTCGTGCTGCAACGGCTGCTCGCGGTGGGGGAGGTCGTATTCCGGTGACCACGGCGGCGTATGCCGGCATCGAGGATCCACGGCGGCATCCGCCGCGGGGGTACCGGACACCGTGGCACCAAGAGCGCAGGGACGCCATCACCCTGGCGCTGCTGCCCGACCCCCGGTACCGGCACGCTTTCCAGCTGGGCTGTTCGACGGGGGCGCTCACCGCCCAGCTGGCCAGGCGCTGCGATCGCGTGACGGCGATGGACGTGGCCGACGCGGCGCTGCGAAGCGCGGATGCGCGGCTGCGCCGGCTCGGCTGCCGGGATCGGGTGACCCTGTACCTGTCGTCCCGCGATGCGTCGTGGCCGCCGGGGCCCTTTGACCTGCTGATGCTCAGCGGGGTCGCCTATTGCCTCGAAGCCGACGCGCTCGCCACGGTGTTGTGCCGCGAATGCCCGCGGCTGCAGTGGGGTGCGAAAGTCGTTGCCGCACATTGCCGCCGGCCCGGGCCCGACCATCCGCTCACCGGCGACGCGGCCCACGCGGTCATCGCGGACACGCCCGGATTGACTTCCATCGCCCGTTACGGGGATCGCGATTTCGTCGTCGAGGTCTTCGACACCGGCGACGCCGGCTCGCCGTGAAGTGGTGACCGCCCCCCGGGAATGGGTATCGAAAAGGGTATGCGCGTAGCGACCTTCAACATCCTGCACGGCCGCACCGTCGGAAACGGGGTGGATCTCGCGCGGCTACGGGACTGCGTGCGCCGCCTGGATCCCGACATCCTCGGATTGCAGGAGGTCGACTGCGAACAACCGCGGTCCGACCGCGCCGACCTCACGGCGGTCGCGGCGGAAGCCATGGGGGCCGTGGAGCATCGGTTCGTGGCCGCGATCTCCGGCACGCCCGGCGCCACCTGGATGGCCGCGACGGGCCGCGAACAACCCGGCACGGCGGCCTACGGGATCGCGCTGCTGTCCCGCTTCCCGGTGGCCAGTTGGCAGGTGGTGCGATTGCCCCGGATTCCCATGCGGTTTCCCATGTATCTGCCCGGACCGAACCGGGTGATGGTCGTCGACGAGGAACCGCGCGCGGCGGTGATCGCGCAGCTGCACACCCCATGGGGCGGGCTGACGGTGGCCAACACGCACCTGTCCTTCGTGCCCGGCTGGAATCGGCGCCAGCTGCGCCGGCTGATGCACGACCTGGACGGCTTCCCGGGTCCGCGCCTGCTGACCGGTGACCTCAATATGACGCCCGACGCGGTGCGCCGCTGGTCGGGCATGCGGCCCCTGGCGACGGCCGCGACCTTTCCCGCCGAAGCACCCAACCGCCAGCTCGATCACATCCTGACCGACGACCCAGGCCTGCGCGGCGGTGCCGTGCGGTCCGAAGTGATGCCGATCTCCGATCACCGGCCGCTGGTGGTGGACGTCGAGCACGTGTGAGCGCCGGTGCTTACCCGCCGGCCCACCCCATCGCGTCGAGTCGCCCGTGGACCCGGTCGATGTCGTCCAGTGACGGCATCTCGTCGGTGACCCGCAGGATCTCCACCCCGACGTCCGCGTCGTCGATCGACCGGCGCTTCCGACCGGTGAGAGCGGTCGCGATCGCGGTGACCTCGTCGTCGCATACTCGCCGTGGCAGCAGGGCCAATAACGGCGCGTAACCGAAAGGCGGCGCGCCACTGGGGTAACCGGCGCGCAGAAACGCGATGACGCTCGACATCGTGCCGCGCAAGACCATCCCTCACCTCCCGCCGGTTCTTGCCAGGAATAACCCGGCGCGCCGGTTTGAAACCATGAAAAGGGGGCCCGGTCCGCATGCCGGACCGGGCCCCCACTGTAATCGGCCTACTGGTTTTCCTTCTGGCGCTCTTCGGCGGCCTTGGCGCCGGCGCGCGCCGAATCGGCCTCGGCTTCCTTCTTGCCCGCGTCGCGCTGGGCGTCGGCCTTGTCCTGTTGCGCCCGGCCCTCTTCGACCAGGTCGTCGCGACCGGTGACGGTTCCGCCAACCTCCTTGACCTTGCCCTTGACGCCTTCGACGGTGCCCCTGACGGCCTCTTGCGGTCCGCTCTTCTGATCGCCCATGGTCGACCTCCCTTTCGTGGTTACGTCTTGGTTCGCACCTACCGGCTTCCCGCCCGGGGCGGGGCCAAACACTCCCGCGCGATTGCGGGCCGAGCGATTCGCCGTGCGAACCAACGCGTTTGAAAGCGATATTTCCGGGTAAATCCATCCGCCGACCGCTCAAGGGGGTGGAGTCACTGAGCACCATCGGTGTCATAGGGGCGACGGGCACGGCCGGGTCCCGCGTCGTCGCCAGGCTGAAGGCCCGCGACGTCGAGGTCGTCGAGATGTCCCGCGCTCACGGCGTTGACGTGATCTCGGGACGAGGATTATTCGAGGCGCTGGCCGGGGTCGACGTCGTGATCGACGTGTCCAACCCGATGCCCGCCGACGGGGAGTCGAACATCACCCAGACGGTGGCCGCCGCGACGCGCAACGTGGTGGGCGCGTGCGCCGCGCGCGACGTGCGGCGGCTGGTGGCGTTGACGATCGCCGGAATCGAAGACCCGTCGTTCGACGGCTTTCCGTATTACGAGGCGAAACGGGCGGCCAAGCAGATCGTGCTGGACGGACCCGTACCGGTGACCCTGGTGAGCTCCACGCAGTGGTACGAGTTCGCCACCCACCCCGCCGCGGTTAGTTCCCATGACGGCGAGGTCGTGGTCCAGGACTGGCTGATCCAGCCCATCGCCGCCGACACGGTCGCCGACGTGCTGGTCGAGGCGGCCCTGGGGCAGACGCATCGGCCGCGCACGATCACCGGCCCGGAGGCCGTCCGGCTGCCCGAACTCACGTCGAAGCTGCTCGCCCAGCTGGGCGACAACCGTCGGGTGCGCGCCGTGCAGCCCGCGTTCGGTGCGCTCGGAACCGGGGCGCTGCTGGCGTCCGACGGCGCCATCGTCCTGGGCCCCGACGTCGACACCTGGCTGCACACCCTTTCGCCCGCCGGCTCGGACGGCGAGTCGGCCGACGGCAGCGGTCCGCCGACGCCACTGCGCACGCGGGACCTGTCCCCCAGCAGTCGTTAGGGCTGGCGGCGAAACGAACGGTCGGCTCCCCGACCGAGGTCACGGTTGCGTCACGATCGACGTCACGATTCGTTAAGAACCGCGCCCGTTCTCTGAGAACTCTCAACATTGGCGGGCAAATTTATTTGCTGGCTTAGCGAAAATGGGACCTGTGAGGCGATCGGGCCCTGCGTGGCGCGCGGTGTTCATTTCCGGCGAACCCCCCCGTTTTTGGCCTCCGCTACTTTGGATTTCGAGGATCGGGAGCCTCTTGAGAAGAAATCAGTTGATCAATTTCGAAGGACAAGTCTGATCATGAAAAACAGCAGTATCGCCGCGCGCCGCAAAGTTGCGGGTATCAGCGCGGGCTTCCTGCTCGGGGGATTGACCGTGGGCATCATCGGTGCCCCATCCGCGGCCGCAGCGCCCGACTGCAGCCCCGCGGGTGTGAACGCCACCGTGTCGTCGGTGCAGGGGGCCGCGGAGCAGTACCTGGCCGCTCACCCGGACACGAACCAGGTGGTCACGGCCGCCTACGGCCAGCCGCGCCCGGAGGCCGAGTCGAGCCTGCGCGGCTACTTCACCGCGCATCCGCAGCAGTACTACGACCTGCGCGGCATCCTGGCGCCGATCGGCGACACGGAACGGCAGTGCAACGTCAAGGCACTGCCGCCGTTGCTGGAGTCGGCCTACCAGGAGTTCATGGCCGGCTGATCCCGCCAAGAAACGACCCGCCACAGCGCCGTGGCGGGTCGTTTCGCGTGTACCGCCGGCGGGTATTGAGCGGGTAATTGTGCAGGGTAACTGTGCAGGGTAATTGTGCAGTCAGCCAACGCGACTGGAGGCAACGATGCGACTGCGTCGCAGCGATCTGGGCAAGCCCGGGATCGCGCGCAAGCGGCGGGGCAAGGGCTTCGCCTACTACGACCCCGACGGCAAGCTGCTGTCCGATCCGGACACCCTGGCCCGCATCAAGGACCTCGTCATTCCGCCGGCCTGGAAGAAGGTCTGGATCTCGCCCGACCCGAAAGGCCACATCCAGGCGGTCGGCACGGACGCGGCCGGGCGCCGGCAGTACCTCTACCACGCCGCCTGGCAGCAGGAGCGCGCCGAGGAGAAGTTCGACCGCGTCCTGGAGCTGTCCATGCAGTTGCCGATGTGGCGCGCGCGCATCGCCAAAGACCTGGCGCGCCGCGGTCTGACGCGCGAGCGCGTGCTGGCGGTCGCGCTGCGCCTGCTCGACCGGGGCTACTTCCGCGCCGGCGGTGAGCAGTACGCCGAGGAGCACGAGTCCTACGGACTGGCCACCCTGCTGTGCAGCCACGTGACGGTGCGCCGCAGCGCGGTCGAATTCGACTTCCCGGCCAAGAGCGGGGTGCGGCGCACGGTGGAAATCGAGGACGCCGAAATCGTTCGCGCGGTGCGCTCGCTGATGCGGCGGCCGGAGCGCACCGACCGATTGCTGGTGTGCCGCACCGGGTCCGGGTGGGTCGACATCCGGTCCGACGACCTCAATGCCCGGTTCAAGGAGATGGTGGGCGACGAGTTCACGGTCAAGGACCTGCGGACCTGGCACGGCACGGTGCTGGCCGCGGCGGCGTTCGCGGACGCGGACCCGCCGGTGTCGCAGCGGGTGGTCAAGCGCGTCGAGTCCGCCGTCATGAAAGAGGTCGCCGAGGAGCTCGGCAACACCCCCGCGGTGGCCCGCGGCTCCTATGTGGACCCGCGCGTCGTCAGCGGTTATGAGCAGGGCCTGACGATCCAAGCGGCGGCGCGTCGCGCCGAACGCGCCCGCCGGGCCGAGGCCAAGCAGGAAATCCTGGAGAAGGCGACCCGCATGCTCATTCGCCGAGTGGCCGCGGGCCGCAGTGGATCCGGACCTTCGGCACTGCCCAGGAGCGCGTGACCGGCCCACGAATAAGCACCGCGAATTCGGGTATGCCGGGACTTGTGCGCCGAAGCACGCGCGAAGGTGCTGCTCGGAAAGCCGCCCGGAAAGTCGAACCCATGGCGATCCGGTCTCGTTCGGCGCGGTGAAAGGCCGACGCGGGCAAAGATTCGCGCCCAACGACACCCCAACGTCTGTCGAGGAGGGCATTGAATGTCTAAGCAAGAGGTCTCGGACTACCTACTGGAGCGGCTGCGGACGTGGGGCGTCGAGCACGTGTTCGGCTATCCCGGCGACGGCATCAACGGGATCCTGGCCGCCTTCGGGCGCGCCGACAACCGGCCCATGTTCATCCAGTCGCGGCACGAGGAGATGAGCGCCTTCGAGGCGGTTGGGTACGCCAAATTCACCGACCGCGTCGGGGTGTGCATGGCCACCTCCGGCCCCGGCGCGATCCACCTGCTCAACGGCCTGTACGACGCCAAACTCGACCACGTTCCGGTGGTGGCCATCGTCGGTCAGACGAACCGCAGCGCCATGGGCGGGTCCTATCAGCAGGAGGTCGACCTGCTGAGCCTGTTCAAGGACGTCGCCAGCGAGTACGTCCAAATGGTCACCGTCCCAGAGCAATTGCCCAACGTGCTGGACCGCGCGATCCGGGTGGCCATGGCGGAGCGCGCGCCGACGGCGCTGATCATCCCGGCCGACGTGCAGGAGCTGCCGTACTCGCCGCCCACCCACGCCTTCAAGATGGTGCCCTCCAGCCTGGGCATCGAGTGGCCGGCCGTTTCTCCCGACGACGCGGCGATCCGGCGCGCGGCCGACGTGCTCAACGCGGGGAAACGGGTCGCCATGCTGGTCGGCAACGGCGCCAGCGGCGCCCGCGAGGAGCTGGCCGAGGTCGCCGACCTGCTCGGGGCCGGGGCCGCCAAGGCGCTGCTGGGCAAGGACGTGTTGAGCGACGAATTGCCTTGGGTCACCGGCTCGATCGGCTTGCTGGGCACCCGTCCGAGCTACGAGCTGATGCGCGACTGCGACACGCTGCTGACCGTGGGCTCCAGCTTCCCGTACACGCAATTCCTGCCGGAGTTCGGGCAGTGCCGCGCCGTGCAGATCGACATCGACGGCCGGTTCATCGGCATGCGGTACCCCTACGAGGTCAACCTCGTTTCGGACGCGAAGGCCGCGCTGCGGGCCCTGATTCCGCACCTGCGCCGCAAGGAGGACCGGAACTGGCGCGAAACCATCGAGGCCAACGTGTCGCGCTGGTGGGAAACCATGGATATGGAGGCGAAGGTCTCCGCCGACCCGATCAACCCCATGCGGTTGTTCTCCGAGCTGTCCCCGCAGCTTCCCGACGACGCCATCGTGACGGCCGATTCCGGTTCGGCCGCCAACTGGTACGCGCGGAACCTGCGATTCCGCGGCAACATTCGGGGCTCGCTGTCGGGCACCCTGGCGACCATGGGCCCGGGCGTCCCCTACGGCATCGGCGCGAAATTCGCTCACCCGCAACGGCCGGTCATCGTGTTCAGCGGTGACGGCGCCATGCAGATGAACGGCATGGCCGAGCTGATCACGATCAAGCGGTACTGGCAGGAGTGGGACGACCCGCGCCTGATCGTGGCGATCCTGCACAACAACGACCTGAACCAGGTCACCTGGGAGATGCGGGCGATGGCCGGGGCGCCGAAATTCGCGGAATCCCAGAACCTTCCGGACATCGACTTCGCCGGGTTCGCGGCCAGCCTGGGTCTGAACGCGATGGCGATCAAGGACGGCGACGAACTCGCGGACGCCTGGCGCAACGCGTTGTCCGCGGATCGCCCCACCGTGTTGGACGTCTACACCGACCCCGACATGCCACCGATTCCGCCGCACGCCACCTGGGAGCAATTCAAGTCCGCCACCGCCGCGGTGCTGTCCGGCGACGAGGACCGCGTCGGCTTCGTCAAGGTCGGCCTGAAAACGAAGGCACAGGAGTTCCTGCCGCACAAGAAGAACTGAGGGGCGGGCCCAGCGATGACCGCGGATCGAAAGCCCAAGACGCCCAAGTTGTTCGAAGCGCTGGCCGCCGATCTGCGCGCCGAGGTCGACGGCGAAATCCGGTTCGATCCCGGATCGCGCGCGACCTACTCCACCGACGCCTCGAACTATCGGCAGGTGCCGATCGGGGTGGTGCTGCCGCGCACCCCGTCGGCCGGCGCCGACGCCATCGCCGTGTGCCGCGGCCACGACGTGCCGGTGTTGTCCCGCGGCGGGGGCACCAGCCTGGCCGGCCAGTGCTGCAACGCCGCGGTAGTCATCGACTGGAGCAAGTACTGCACCCGCATCGGCTCGGTCGACACCGACGCGGGAATCGCCGTGGTGGAGCCGGGCATCAAGCTCGACGTCCTCAACGACCGGTTGAAATCGGCGAATTGGATGGTGGGCCCGAAACCGTCCACCCACGTCAGCTGCGCGATCGGCGGGATGGTCGGCAACAATTCCTGCGGTTCCAGCGCCCAGGCGTACGGCAAGATGGTCGATTCGGTGCGCCGCCTCGAGGTGGTCACCTACGACGGCCTGCGGATGTGGGTCGGGCCGACGAGCGACGACGAGTTTCGCCGCATCCTCGACGAGGGCGGACGGAGGGCCGAGATCTATCGCGGCCTCAAGGCAATCGCGGACCGCTACGCCGACGACATCCGGTCCCGCTATCCGAACATCCCGCGGCGCGTCTCGGGGTACAACCTCGATTCGTTGCTGCCGGAGAACGGCTTTCACGTCGCGAAGGCGCTGGTGGGCTCGGAGAGCACGCTGGTCACCGTGCTGCGCGCGGAGCTTCAGCTGGTCCGGCCCCCGGCGGCGACCGCGCTGGTGGTCCTGGGCTTCGACGACATCGGCGCCGCGGCCGACGCCGTGCCGGCCGTGCTCGAACACGACCCCAGCGCCCTGGAGGGCCTGGATCACCGCCTGGTCGAACTCGAGCATTCGCGGCGGCTGGCCGAAAAGGCGCTGCGCCAGTTGCCCGACGGCAACGCCTGGCTGATGGTTCAGCTCGACGGCGACGACCAGGACGAGGCCGACCGCAAGGCCAAGTCGATGATTCACGCCCTGCAGAAAAAGAAGGTGCACATCGACGCGACCGTGCTGGACGACCCCCAGCGCAAGCAGGAGGTGTGGGCGGCCCGCGAGGCCGGGCTGGGCGCCACCGCGTACCCGCCCAACGAGCCCGAAACCCACGAGGGCTGGGAGGACGCGGCGGTGCCGCCGGACCGGCTCGGCGATTACCTGCGCGACTTCCGCAAACTGCTCGAGCGCTACGACTACGAAAGCGCCTCGCTATACGGCCATTTCGGCCAGGGCTGCGTACACACCCGCATCCCGTTCGTGCTGCGGACCGCCGAGGGCATCGCCAAATACCGTTCCTTCGTGGAGGAGTCGGCGCGGCTGGTCGTGGATTACGGCGGCTCGCTGTCCGGTGAGCACGGTGACGGCCAATCCCGCGGCGAGCTGCTGCCGATCATGTTCGGCGAGAGCGTGGTCAAGGCGTTCGAGCAGACCAAGGCGCTGCTCGATCCGGACAACCGGATGAATCCCGGCAAGGTCGTGCACCCCTACCGGCTCGACGAGAACCTGCGGTTCGGCGTGGACTACCGCCCGGCCGAGCCGGACGTCATGTTCGCCTATCCCGACGACGACCACCGCTTCTCGCGGGCGGCCGCCCGCTGCGTCGGCGTCGGCAAGTGCCGCGGCCACGAATCGGGGGTGATGTGCCCCAGCTACCGGGCCACCGGCGAGGAGGAGCACTCCACCCGCGGGCGGGCGCGCCTGCTGTTCGAGATGATGCAGGGTGACGTCATCACCGACGGCTGGCGCTCCAGCGAGGTGCACGACGCGCTGGACCTCTGCCTGGCGTGCAAGGGCTGCCGCAGCGACTGCCCCGTCGACGTCGACATGGCGACCTACAAGGCCGAGTTCCTGTTCCACCACTACCGGGGCCGGTTCCGCCCGATGGCGCACTACTCGATGGGCTGGATCCCGTTGTGGGCCCGCCTGGCCGCGGTGGCGCCGCGCGCGCTGAACACGGTCGCGCATGCGCCCGGGTCGTCGACGCTGCTGAAGAAGGTCGGCGGCATCGCGCCGCAGCGCGAACTGCCGCGCTTCGCCGACGAGCGGTTCACCGCCTGGTTCCGGGACCGGCCCGCGGCCGCCAGGGCGCCGGCAAGGGGGTCGTCGCGGGGCCGGGTGGTGCTGTGGCCGGACAGCTTCGTCAACAACTTCGAGCCCGACGTCGGCAAGGCCGCCGTGGCCGTGCTGGAGTCGGCCGGGTTCGAGGTCGAGGTGCCGCGGCGCACCCTGTGCTGCGGGCTGACCTGGATCTCCACCGGGCAGCTCAAGGTCGCCAAACGCGTTCTGCGGCGCACCCTTTCGGCGCTGCGCCCGGCGCTGCGGACCAGCACGCCGGTGGTGGTGCTGGAACCCAGCTGCGCCGCCGTCTTTCGGTCCGACCTGCCCGAGCTGCTCTTCGGCGACGAGGACGCGCACCGGCTGGCCAAACAAACCCGCACCCTCGGCGAGCTTTTGGCCGAACAGGCGCCCGATTGGGAGCCACCCCACATCGACGCCCACGCGGTGGTCCAGCAACACTGCCACCAGCACGCGATCCTGGGCTACGGCAAGGACCGGCAGCTGCTCGTCGACGCCGGCGTCGACGTCGAGGTCCTCGACGCCGGATGTTGCGGCCTGGCCGGCAATTTCGGCTTCGAGAACGGCCACTACGACGTGTCGGTGGCGTGCGCGGAGGACAAGCTGATGCCGGCCCTGCGCGACGCCGATGCCGGCGCGCTGGTGCTGGCCGACGGATTCAGTTGCCGCACCCAGATTCGCGCGCTCGCCGCCGACCGGCGCCCGATGCACGTCGCGCAGGTCCTTGCGGACGCGCTATCCGAGCCCAAGCCCTAGCCGAGCCCCGAGCGCGCGCTGCGCAGGTCGTCGACGAATAGCGCGTAGGCCTCGTCGTGGGAGTCGCTGCGATCGCGCAGCACCGCCGACGGGTGCACGGTCGCCACCACGATCGGCTCGGGCGCCAGGTCTTGGACCTCCAGGCCGACGGCGGCCGGCAGCGGGATGACCTCGCCGCGCTGTGCGGACACCCGAAACGCCGCTCCGAGAAGCGATTGCGCGGCCGTCGCACCGAGGCAGACGATCACCCGCGGGCCCACCGCCTCGATCTCGGCGATCAGCCACGGTCGGCACGCGACGACCTCGGTGCGGCTGGGCTTCTGGTGTATCCGGCGCTTGCCGCCCTTCCGGGTGAACTTGAAATGCTTGACGGCGTTGGTCTGATACGTCAGCGTCGGATCGATCTCGGCGTCGTCGAGCGCGCGCGCCAGCAACCGCCCCGCCGGCCCGACGAATGGCAGGCCGGCGCGGTCCTCCTGGTCCCCCGGCTGCTCGCCGACCAGCATGATGGGCGCGCCCCGGTGCCCGTGGCCGAACACCGTCTGGGTGGCGTCGGCGAACAGCGGGCAACCGTGGCAGCGCTCGGCCGCGGTTTTCAGGGAATCCAGCCCGCGGTCCTGCGGCAGGTAACGCGCGGCGCTGGTCTTGGGTGCGGCCATGATTCAGGCCATGATCAGCCCTTGCCCATGATGGCGTCACGGGCCCGGTCCATCATCGCGGCGAACGGGCCCGCGGTCAGGTTGGCCGCCTGGGACTCGACTCCGGCGTGCGGCCGGGTGGGCGCGATCGCCTCGGCGAGCTTGGCGGCGCGGCCCATCCGGGCCAGCTCGTCGTCGCTCAATTCCTCGCCCAGCTTGGCGAACTCGTCCTTCTCCTCGTGCTCGGCGTGGTCGATCACGGCGTCCCGGAGTTCCGTCAGGTGCCGGGTGAACTCCTCGCTGTCGACATCGAGCTTCTCCAGCTTCTGCAGGACCGTCTTGGCCTCGTGCTCCTCCTCCAGGCGCTTGTCCACCACCGCGGCGCCGTCCGCGATCTTCCGCTTGGCGCGCGGGTGCACGATCTCCTCCTCGGCGGTCTCGTGCACCGCGAGCAGTCGCCGGAGCCCGACGAAGGCTTTCTCCCGTTCTTTCCCCGAGGCCGAGAGGGTTTCGGCGAACATCGACTTGATCTGCTCGTGCTGGCCGACCAGAAAGTCGACCACGTCGGAGCGCGACGTGATGGCGGTATCGGCCATGATGTCTCTCCCATCTGCATATACGTCGTCCTTGCATGTCCACGCGCGGGCTGTTGCACGCTGCCTAGCGGCTACCCGACCGGCATGGCCACCAAACGGCGAGCGCGGGGCAACAAAAAGGCGTGTGAGGTGCGCGGGTTGGGGTAATTCTCCGAAATGGGCCGCTGCTCTCGATGGATGCGACGCGGGGGCGCGATGTGCGCGCTCGGCGCGGTCGCGGTGGCGCCGGGTTGCGCGGCGCCGGGCACCACGTTGGAGAGCGCCTCCGAGATCGCGTTGTGGCACGTGGGCGCCGCGCTGCGGCAACCGGTCTGGTCGTATCGCACGCACGCCCTGGTCGCGATCGCCGACGACAGCCGGCTGGCCGAGGTGACGGGTGGCGCCCGCCCCGGCGACGCGAACACGCGGCTGTCCGCGCCGCTGCCGGTGGGCCGCAACCTGCAGATCAGCCAGAAAGACGACCGAGTCGTGTTCGTGCCGCAACCGCAGCGCGGCAGGGTGGCCGCCGTCGACCTGGAAAGCCTGCGCCAGACGGCGGATTTCGACGCCGGCCCCGCCCCGGCATATCTGGCCGAAGACGCCGGGATGCGGATCTTGCTCGCCCTCTCGGCCGACGGAACGGCGGTGACGCCGGTGGACCAGTACGGCTTCCGGAAGCTGCCGACCGCCCCGATCGGCGACGAGCCCGCGGACAGCATCGACGGCGCCAACCGCGGGCGAAAGATCGACTACCACGCCTACTCGCCGTCGGGAATCCGCTATTACGAAGGCTTCTCGTCGCCCCCGCAGAACCGCGGGTCGCTGGCCATGGACGTCGCGGTCTCGGCCGGCGACGGCGCCGCGGACACCCGCAACTACGTGGCCGGCCACGACAGCAGCACGCTCTACGCCGTCGACTCGCGCCGCGGCGGCAGGGGAATGCAGGTGCTGGCGAGCGCGCGGCTGCCGTCGCCGATCCGCGAACTCGGCACCGACGACACCCGCATCTACGCGGCCACCGACCACGAAGTCGTCACGCTCGAGGCGGACAGCTTCACCGGCTTTCCGGGCCAGAAGATTCCGGTGATCCGCGTGACCAACTACCGGACGGCCCTACCCGCCGGCGCCGCGCAATCCGCGCGCCTCTCGGGCATGGCCCTCGGACCGCACCGCGTATACCTCACGCTGGCCGGCACGCCCTGTGTCGTCAGCGTCGCCAAGCCGCACCTGTAACGCAAGGGAGAAACCGATGAGCGCGACACGAAACCCCGCCCGGGCGGCGGCCGAAGCGGTGTCCATCGACGGCGACGTCGAGCTGATCACCGGACAGATCAGGGCGCTCAAGGACCTTGCCACGCAGGACGACGAGGAGCCGATCAGCGAAGGGCAACGCTACGACTTCAGCATCCGGTGGGGCACGGTCCTGGCCGGCCGGCTCCGGCGCCTGGTGCACTACAGCTCGCTGGGCCGGCTGACCGACACGGACGAGCGCACCTTCGACGCGTTGCGACACGAGCTGCGCTCGCTGTCGCACCTGATAGAGCGGTTCCGGCTCGCCCAGCCGAACTTCACCGACAGCCCGCCCGCTAAGGCGAAACGCTTCCGCTCCCGTCGCTGAGAAAATCACTGAGGAAAATCGCCGAGAAAGTCCTTGCCGCTCAAGACGATTCCGGTGCGCGGCTTGGCGCAGTCCGGGTTGCGGCAGGTCAACGCGATCATGTAATTGTCGCGGTCCTCATCGAGGAAGAGGAAGCCGAGGTACAGGGCGCCGCCGACGTCGAAACCCTTTGCGCCGCAGCATTCGCAGTATCCGCCCTTGGCCGCGATCTGTTCGGCGACCCGCTCGCGAGCGTTCCCGTCGAGGGCGATCAGCTCGGGCCGCACCATCACGTCGGCTGTCATGGTTAGATCTCCACGTCCTTGTCGTAGTGGACGTTGTCCTCTCGCCAGCCGCCCAGTCCGTAGCCGATGCCGCGGTGGTCGTCGACGAACTCGATCGCGCTGATCCACTTGGCCATCTTGAAGCCGACCTGGGTCTCCACCCGCAGCCGCAGGGGCGCACCGTGCTTGATGGGCAACGGTTTTCCGTTCATCTCGTACGCCAGGATGGTCTGCGGCTTGTAGGCCAGTTCGAGATCCATCACCTCGTAGAACTGCCCCTCCCCCTGCGCGCTCGGTTCGTCGCGGCCGGTGTCCTGCATCGTCAGCAAGCACAGGTAACGCGCCTTGGGAAGCGGGCGCACCCGGTCGGCCAGGGCGGCCAGCGGGAGCCCCGTCCATTCGCCGATGCTGGACCAGCCCTGGACGCAGTTGTGCAAAACCCGTTGCCGGTGCGGCTCGGCCAGCGCGCGCAGCGCGTCAAGGTCGAACGTCATCGGCTCCTCGACGAGCCCACCGACCCGCAGGCGCCAGTCGACGAAGTTGTGCACGGCCATCACCTTGTACTCGGCCGAACACGGCGGTTTGCCGTTCACGCGGTGTTCCTCCGACAGCATCCGTTCCGGGTAGTCCTGCCGGGAGTCCAACGGGCGCAGCAGGATCAGCCGCGCGCGGGTGACGACGGCGCCGAGGATGCGCCGCACCTGGACCGGGTTACGCAGGCTCCACACGGTGGCCGCGACGTGGACGGCGACGATCGCGCCGATGATCACGAACGACAACACGATCCCCAGCGTGACGTTGCGCACGGAGCCGAAGATCATCGAGGCGTTGAGTTGACCCCAGCCCCAGAAGAAGACCATCGCCAGGTGGATCGCGATGAACACCACGAACGCGACCAACCCGAGGAAGTGCAGGCTGCGGGCGGATTGCCGTCCGCCCCAAAGCCGCACGAACCAGGGAAACCGCGCCTCGATCGCCGGGGACTGCGCCGCGCCGGTGAGGATCTGAAACGGGGCGAGCAGGAAGATGACACCCGCATAGGTCAGCTTCTGGATGGCGTCCAGCGGTTCGTTCGGCAGCAGCGGGGGCAGGTTGAACGTCGCATAGGTCAGGATGTCGTTGCCGGCTTCGACGAAGGTCGCCCACGAGTGCGGCCAGTACCGATGCCACTGGCCGGTGGCGAACAGCAACACGTAGTAGGACAGCCCCACCAGCACCCAGCCGATCACCGAGACGAAATGCCAGTGCCGGCCCATGCCGAGCCGCTTGTGGCCGGGCAGGGCGATCAGCGGGCTGTAGTCCTCCTCCTCGTCGAGGGTGTCGTAGAGCTTTTCGGTCGGCATCGTCTTGGTGGTGAAACGTGCCCACTCGGTGCCGGGCTTGCTGTCGTCCCGCCAATACAGCTTGGGATGCGTGGAAAGGATCTCGATCCCGCTGCGCAGCAACAGAGTTAGGAACAGGACGTTGAGCCAGTGGTCGATGCGCAGCCACGCGGGGTAGTCCAGCGGTATCACGGCCTGAGTCATGTCGCGGCGTCCTCGCTCAGTCCTCCCACTGCTGCCGCTGCGGATAGGCGACATTGATGCCCAGCAGCAGCGAGAAGTGCAGTGCGAGGAAGGCGCCCGCGAACGCGAACGCGAACGATGCCGGCGCGAAGTCCCAGCGCCCGGTCGTCGCCGTCAGTGCGGGCAGGGAGGCCACCCGGGTGACGAGGGCAACGCCGATCACGACGACCGAAAGCAGGCTGCCGAAATACCAACCCGCCTGTGCCACAGTGAGATTGCGGCCCATGGGTTTGCCGCCCACGGCAAGCGCGCCCGCCACCAGTAGGCAAGCGGCGATCACCAGAACGGCGTACCCCACGAAAAGCCAGGGCAGCGCCCCCTGGGCGGCTTGGGCGACCAACGCATAGACGTGCGTGACCGCCACGCCGACGAGCAGCGCCGCGCCCAACCCCGTCACCACCCGGGGCAGGTTGAAGGCGACGTACCCGCCCAGGCTGAGGAGTCGAAACAACCGGCTGCGGTGCCAGCTTTCTGGCCACGTCTCGACGAGAAAACCCACGGTTGCGCACGTACCCGGGCACGGGTTTCTCAAACGCGGACTCATAGAAATTGCCGCTTCGACGCCGCGCCGCGGCTCGGCTACATTCGGGTCAGGATGCCGGGCTAAGGAGGCCACTGGCGTGAATCCTCAGGATCCCTACGGGTACGGCCCGCTCAGCTACGACCCCCTCGGTCGCATGCCCCCCGCCGGCCCGCCGGTGCGGCCGCCCGTCTTGCCACCGCCGCCCGCGGAGCCGTACCGCCCGCCGGTCAACGCGATGGCCACCCGCTCGCTGGTGTTCGCGTTCGCGTCCCCGCCCGTCGGCGCCGTGCTGGGACACCTGGCCCTGGCGCAGATCCGCCGCACGGGCGAGCTCGGCCGAAGCCGCGCGCTCGCCGCGGTGGCGCTGTCCTACGCGATCATCGGCCTCGTCGTCCTCGCGCTGGTCGGGTGGGCCACCCTGTCCGCGTTGACGTCCACCCCGAACCGCCCGGCGACCCCGGCCACCACCGCCGCGGCGCCCCCGGGCCCCACCGTCGCGCCGGACGCCGTCGCCACCGCGTTGCCCGGCCTCGGCGAGCTGAAGACCATCACCGACGACCAGAACCTCGAGGGCGGCCAGACGTGGGACCATCCGGCGCGATCCGACCGGGAGGGAACCATCGACCGACCGGAGTGCTGGGGAAGCATCGCGCCCGGGACCCCGGACGCCTACAACGTCGACGCCATCACCGGTTACCGCGCGGCGGAATTCTCCGACACCCGCAGCCTGCTCAAGTCGGTCCAGGTGATCCAGGCCGTCGTGGCGTTTCGCGACGCGCCGGCCGCGCAATCGCAGCTGGCGAACCTGCAGGACGGATGGCGCCGATGCGGCGGCACGACCGTAAGCGTGACGATTCCCGAGGCGGGGGCGATCCCGTTCTCGCTGAGCGCGCCCGCCGACGCCGGCAACGGCATTACCACGCTCGACCTGACGCCCAAGGGCCTGCAGGTGCGCTCGGCCCGCGCGGTCGCGGCCAAGGCCAACGTCGTCGTCGACCTCTACGTGTCCTACAGCGGCACCACCGACGGCGCCAAGCCGCACCAATCGGCCGTGAGCATCGCCACCGCCGCGCTGAACAAGATCCCGGGATAGGGATCTCCTAGGCTGGGCCCATGAAATATCTCGACGTCGACGGGGTCGGACGGGTCAGCCGAATCGGCCTGGGCACATGGCAGTTCGGCTCGCGCGAGTGGGGCTACGGCGAGGGCTACGCCTCCGGCGCCGCGCGAGACATCGTGCGGCGCGCCCGCGCGCTGGGCGTGACGCTGTTCGACACCGCCGAGGTGTACGGGCTGGGCAAGAGCGAGCGGATCCTCGGCGAGGCGCTCGGCGACGAGCGCGCCGAGGTCGCGGTGGCCAGCAAGGTCTTCCCGGTAGCCCCCTTCCCCGCCGTCATCAAGCAGCGCGAGCGCGAGAGCGCGCGGCGGCTGGGGCTCGAGCGCATCCCGCTCTACCAGATCCACCAGCCCAACCCGGTGGTCCCCGACTCGGTGATCATGCCGGGGATGCGCGACCTGCTCGACGACGGCAAGATCGGCGCGGCCGGCGTCTCCAACTACTCGCTGGCGCGGTGGCTAAAGGCCGACGCCGCGCTCGGGCGGCCGGTAATCAGCAACCAGGTGCATTTCTCGCTCGCCCACTCCGGTGCGCTGGAGGACCTGGTGCCCTTCGCCGAGCGCGAGAACCGGATCGTGATCGCGTGGAGCCCGCTCGAACAGGGGCTGCTGGGCGGCAAATACGGGGTGGACAACCGTCCCGGCGGCATCCGCGCGGTGAACCGCTACTTCGGCACCGAGAACCTGCGCCGCATCGAGCCGCTGCTGCAGACGCTGCGCGACGTCGCGGCGCAGGTCGGCGCCAAGCCGGCCCAGGTCGCCCTCGCCTGGCTGATCAGCCTGCCGGGCGTCGTGGCCATCCCCGGCGCGTCCAGCCTCGAGCAGCTCGAGTTCAACGTCGCCGCCGCCGACATCGAGCTGCCCCCGGAGTCCCGCGACGCCCTCACCGGCGCGGCGCGCGCGTTCCGACCGGTGTCGAACGGGCGCTTCCTGGCCGGCCTGGTCCGCGAAAAACTGAGGGTCTAGGTCTGGGCGGAGTCAGCGAACGCCGGCGGGCTCGCCGGGGCGCCCCGCGCCACCACCAGCGGCATCGACGTCGACGCGTCGGTGCGCAGGATCGTATGCACCACGTCGATCAGGTCCTCGACCGGCATCAGCTTGCCGGGCATGCAGCCGCGCGACGCCCACAGCGGGGCGGCCTTCATGGCGAGGTCCATGTCCCAGCCGGTGGTCATGCCCGTCGCCGCATCGCCCTCTCCGCCCCCGCACTCCCCCACGATCAGGTTGGTGAAGCCGATGTCGGGATGCTCGGCCCGCCACGCCTCGACGAGCCGTTCGAGGGCCGCCTTGCTGACGCCGTACGCGCCCAGGCCCGGCCAGGGCGGCCCGAACGTCCCCGCGTCGGAAGCCAGGTACACGACCTTGCCGGCCGACTCGGTCAGGTGCGGCACCGCGGCCGCGGTGACCAGGGCCGCGCCGATCACGTTGGTGTCGAAGACGCGCCGCCAGGTGTCGGCGTCGGTGTCGACCATGCGGACCAGCGGGCCGACGGCCGGGGTGTAGACCAGGTTGTCGATGCCGCCGAACGCCTCGACGACACCGTCGATCGCCGACCGGCAGGACCCCTCGTCTGTGACATCGCATTCGATGGCGATCGCGCCCGGCCCCGCCTCCTTCGCCGCGGTTTCGATGCGCTCGCGGCGCCGGGCGAGCAGCGCCACCTGATCGCCGCGCTGCGCCAGGCCGACGCCGATGCAGCGCCCGAGTCCGCTCGAGGCGCCAACCACCACTGTCCTTGACATATTCGCCCTCTCCTGTAACGAGCCCGCTGCAGGCACAGCGTATCGACCAGCCAGGGGGTACGTAACGGTCGGGCGGGTTTGTGTCAACCCGCTGGCGCCCCGTCGGGGGCCCGAAGCACGACGGCGGTGTGGGCGTCCACCGTGAACGTGCCCCCGCCGGGCACCTCGTCGGCGGGCGTCTCCTCGTCGGGCCCGGTGAACACCACCAGGGTCCAGGAAGCACCGAATTCCTTTGGCGGAAGCGTGAATTCGATCGGCTCGTAGTGGGCGTTGAAGCACAGCAGGAACGAGTCGTCGAGCACCCGCTGGCCCCGCGCGTCGCTGTCGGGGATGCCGTGGCCGTTGAGGAACACCGCGACGGACTTGGCGAATCCCGCGCCCCAGTCCTCGTCGGTCATCTCCGTGCCCTCGGGCGTGAACCAGGCGATGTCGGGCAGCCCTTCCTGGCCGCGCCGGCCCAGCGGCTTGCCGGAGAAGAACCGGCGCCGGCGGAACACCGGGTGCCGGGCCCGCAGCGCGGAGACCAGGCGGGTGAACTCCAGCAGGCCCGCGTCGGCGTGGGCCCAGTCGATCCAGGTGAGCTCGTTGTCCTGGCAGTAGCCGTTGTTGTTGCCGTCCTGCGTGCGGCCGAGTTCGTCGCCGTGGCAGATCATCGGCACGCCCTGGGACAGCAGCAGGGTGGTGAGGAAGTTGCGCTGCTGGCGGGCGCGCAGCGCGTTGACTGCCGCGTCGTCCGTCGGCCCCTCCGCGCCGCAGTTCCAGGACCGGTTGTGGCTCTCGCCGTCGTTGTTGTCCTCGCCGTTGGCCTCGTTGTGCTTCTCGTTGTAGGACACCAGGTCGCGCAGCGTGAACCCGTCGTGGGCGGTGACGAAGTTGATCGAGGCCACCGGCCGCCGCGAGGTGTGTTCGTAGAGGTCGGCCGATCCGGACAGCCGATAGGCGAACTCATCGAGCGTGGCGGGCTCGCCGCGCCAGAAGTCCCGCACGGTGTCGCGGTACTTGCCGTTCCACTCGGTCCACTGCGGCGGGAAGTTGCCCACCTGGTAGCCGCCCGGTCCGACGTCCCACGGCTCGGCGATGAGCTTGACCTGGCTGACGGTCGGATCCTGTTGCACCAGTTCGAAAAACGTCGCCAGCCGGTCGACGTCGTAGAACTCGCGGGCCAGCGTGGCGGCCAGGTCGAACCGGAAGCCGTCGACGTGCATCTCGGTCACCCAGTAGCGCAGCGAGTCCATGATCAGCTGCAGCGCGTGCGGGTGCCCGACGTTGAGGCTGTTGCCGGTGCCGGTGTAGTCCATGTAGTAGCGCTTGTCGTCGTCGACCAGCCGGTAGTACGCGGCGTTGTCGATCCCGCGCATGGACAGCGTCGGGCCCAGGTGGTTGCCCTCGGCCGTGTGGTTGTAGACCACGTCGAGGATGACCTCGATGCCGGCCTCGTGTAGGGCGCGCACCATCGCCTTGAACTCCTGCACCTGTCCGCCGGGGGACGTGGCGCTGGAGTACTTGAAGTCGGGCGCGAGGAATCCGATTGTGTTGTAGCCCCAGTAATTTGACAGACCCTTGTCGACGAGGGTCGAGTCGTTGGCGAAGTGATGCACCGGCATCAGCTCGATCGCGGTGACGCCGATGCTCTTCAGGTGGTCGATCACGACGGGGTGCGCCACCGCGGCGTAGGTCCCGCGCATCTGCTCGGGGATGGCGGGGTGGGTCTGCGTGAGGCCCTTGACGTGCGCCTCGTAGATGACGGTGTCGGCGTACTGATGGTCCGGCGGCCGGTCGTTGCCCCAGTCGAAGAAGGGGTTGATGACCACCGACTTGGGCATGCTCGGGGCGGAGTCCTCGTCGTTGCGGCTGTCCGGGTCGCCGAAGTTGTAGGCGAAAAGGGACTGGTTCCACTCGAAGCTGCCGTCGATGGCCTTCGAGTACGGGTCCACCAGCAGCTTGTTCGGGTTGCACCGCAGGCCGTTCTCGGGCTCGTACGGGCCGTGCACGCGGTAGCCGTAGCGCTGGCCGGGTTCGATGCTGGGGATGTAGGCGTGCCAGACGTAGCCGTCGACCTCGGGCAGGGCGACGCGGCTCTCGGTGCCGTCGGCGTCGAACAGGCACAGCTCGACGCGCTCGGCCGCCTCGCTGAACACCGCGAAGTTGGTGCCCGCGCCGTCGTACGTCGCGCCCAGCGGGTAGGCCTTGCCGGGCCAGACTTCGCCGGTGGGGGTGGGCGCGCGGAGTCCAGGGCCGGTCATGGCGCTCTTGATACCCCGCAAACGCCGGGGTCAAACCCGCGTTCGAAAACGCCTGTCGCACAAGCGTTTACGGCTTCAGGATGACCTTGACGGCCCCGTCCTGCTTCTTCTGGAAGATCTCGTAGGCGTGCGGGGCCTCGTCGAGGGGCAGCACGTGGGTGGCGAAGGTGTCGACGCCCAGGGGATCGTCGTCGGTCAGCAGGGGCATGATGTCGTCCACCCACTTCTTCACGTTGGCCTGCCCCATCCGCAGGGTCACCTGCTTGTCGAAGAGGGTGAGCATCGGCAGGGGGTCGGCCATTCCCCCGTAGACGCCGATCAGCGAGATGGTTCCGCCGCGCCGCACGATGTCGATCGCGGAATACAGCGCGTGGAGGCGGTCCACGCCGGCGGTCTGCATGACCCGCTTGGCCAGCACGTCCGGCAGCATCCCGCTCGCCTGCTGAGCCAGCCGGGCGGCGGGGGAACCGTGCGACTCCATGCCCACCGCGTCGATCACCGAGTCGGCGCCGCGGCCGTCGGTCAGGTCGCGGATCGCGTCGCCGAGGGACGAATCGAGCCGGCTCAGGTCGATGGTGTGGATGCCGCGCCCCGCGGCGCGGGCCAGGCGTTCGGGCACCAGGTCGACGGCGATGACGCGGTACCCGAGATGATCCGCGATGCGCGCGGCCATGTCCCCGATGGGGCCCAGGCCGAGCACCGCCACCGAGCCGCCGTCCGGGATGTCGGCGTAGGCCACCGCCTGCCAGGCGGTCGGCAACACGTCGGACAGGTAGACGAAGCGCGAATCCGGTGGTCCCACAGGGACTTTGATGTGGGTGAACTGCGCCTGCGGGACGCGCAGCAGTTCGGCCTGGCCGCCGGGGATTTCGCCGTAGAGCTCCGAGTAGCCGAACAGCGCCGCGCCCATCCCCTGGTCACGCACCTGGGTGGTCTCGCATTGGGTGTAGAGCTGCATGTCGCACATGTGGCAACGGCCGCAGGAGATCTGGAACGGGACGACGACGCGGTCGCCGACGCGCAGGTCGCCCGTTTGGCCGCCGACCTCGCGGACGATTCCCATCGGCTCGTGGCCCAGGATGTCCCCCGGGTTCATGAAGGCCCCGAGGATTTCGTAGAGGTGCAGGTCCGACCCGCAGATGTTGGTCGAAGTGACCTCGACGATCGCGTCGGTCGGCTGCTCGATCTTGGGATCGGGCACCGACTCCACGCGAACGTCGCGCTTGCCCTGCCACGTCACGGCTTTCATGTGCATGGCACATACCCGCGTCGCGCGCGCCGAAACGCTGCCGACCAAGGCGGGGCGCGCTACGCGTGGGCGCCGCGATGCCGCGGTTTGAGCGGATGTTCGCTCTCGATAAGCCCTTTGGCGATGTCGACCAGCTTGGTGTTGGACTGCTGGGACAGCCGGGTGAGGAGTTCGAACGCCTCGACGGCGTCGAGGTTGTAGCGCTCCATGATGACGCCCTTCGCCTGACCGATCGCGTCCCGGGACGCCAGCGCGCTGCGAAACTGGTCTTGCCGGCGCATCATCGACCACGCCAAGGCAACGTGGGTGGCGAAAATAGCGCCGATTTCCAGCGATTCGTCGCCGAAGGCGTGGGGATTGTCGGCATAGAAGTTGAGCGCGGCCATGGTCCTGTCGTCGTCGAACAACTCGTACGACGCGATCGAGCGGATCGGGGTCGCCTCGAGGACGTCGCGCTGATAGCGCGGCCAGCGTCGGTCGACGTTCAGGTCGTCGACCCACATCATGTGGTGCCGCCAGTCGGCCGCCAGGCACGGCCCCTCCTGGCGGAGGTCCTGGATCGCATCCAGGACCGCCGCATAGCGGTGGGTGGCGACCACGCTGGTGACGGTGTTGCCCCGCTCGGCGAGGGTGATCCCCGCGTATTGGCAGCCCGGCATGTGCCGAACACCATTCTCGACCAGTTCGTGCAGCCCGGCCGTCGTCTCGGTGCCGTTGCGGTCCAGGCTGGCCATCAGTTCCGTCAACTGACCGACGACCGTGTCCTTTTCGTCCGGTATCTCATCACCCCCTCAAGGGCTTTCCGGCCTGGGGCGCCGCGGCGGTGGACCCAACGCGTCGACCCGTAAAACGAAGCCTACGGGCCAAACAACGAAGCGCAAGCGAGGCAACCGAACCGTCCGGCAGGTGCCCGCGCACCCGAGCGCCAAGCGCCCGGTAAAACCGTTGGCGATCAACGGATTTCGTGCGTCAGCTGCCGTTCTTCTTGGCCGCCACGCCCTTGGCCGCATCGCGCAAACTGCGGTTGGTGGAGCGCAGGTCGGTGTTGACCGCCGAGAGCTCGGCGTTGTGGTCTTCCAGGCTCAGGATGCGGGCAATGCCGGCCAGATTGACCCCGGCGTCGACCAGGGCGCTGATGCGCTGCAGCCGGGCCAGGTCGTCGGCGCTGTAGCGCCGCGTTCCGCCGTCGCTGCGGGCCGGGCTCAACAGCCCGTGCCGCTCGTAGAGGCGCAGCGACTGCACCGGGACGCCGGAAAGTTCGGCGGCGACGGAGATTCCGTACACCCCGCGATCCGGCGCCGGCGCCCCGGGGTCGCCAGTGCTCTCGGTCATCGGGCATCTCCTCAGGTGAGTCGCTCAGAAAATCTGTTTACCACACTTGCATATCACCTGTCGACAGTGCTATAAGAAATCTATGTCATTGGACATAGGTAATAGCCACTTCACAACCGCAGATTGGAGTGAAAGGTGACCGCCATGCTGATGCGTACCGACCCCTTCCGTGACCTCGACCGATTCGCCCAGCAGGTACTGGGCACGGCCGCCCGGCCGGCGGTGATGCCGATGGACGCCTGGCGCGAGGGAGAGCAGTTCGTCGTCGAGTTCGACCTGCCGGGCATCGACGCCGACACACTCGACATCGACATCGAGCGCAATGTCGTGACCGTGCGCGCCGAGCGCCCCGGTGTCGATCCCAACCGCGAGATGCTGGCCACCGAGCGGCCGCGCGGGGTGTTCAGCCGCCAGCTCGTCCTCGGCGAAAACCTGGACACCGACCGGATCGACGCGTCCTACTCCGAGGGCGTGCTGCGCCTGCGAATCCCGGTGGCCGAGAAGGCCAAGCCGCGCAAGATTTCCGTCGCCCACGGCAACGGCCACAAGGCCATCAACGAGGACGCCGGCAAGCGGGAGGTGATCGACGCCTGACCGACCGGCGGGCGGGGCGGCTTTCGCCGCCCCGCCCCTTCGCCCAAGGAGGCGAGATCCGACGATGAAATGGCATCTAGACGGCGAAACGCCCGACGTCGAAGCGGCGTTGGCCGCCGGCGTTCCGCAGCGGGTGGGGTGGTTCCGGTTCTACTTCGCCGACCAGCGCTGGGAGTGGTCCGACCAGGTGCAGCGGATGCACGGCTACGAACCCGGTACCGTCACCCCGACCACCGACCTGGTGCTCGCGCACAAGCACCCCGACGACCGCGGGCAGGTCGCCGCCACGATCGACCAGATCGTGAACACCCACGAGGCGTTCAGCACCCGCCACCGCATCATCGACACCGCCGGCAACGTGCGCCACATCATCGTCGTCGGTGATCAGCTCTTCGACGATGACGGCGACGTCATCGGAACGCACGGCTTCTACGTCGACGCCTCCCCGGAACGCGCGCAGGAAGACCTCGTCACCGCGCGGCTGGCGGAGATCAAGGAGAACCGCGCCGGCATCGAACAGGCCAAGGGCATGCTGATGCTGATCTACCGGATCAACGACGAGGCCGCGTTCAACCTGCTCAAGTGGCTTTCCCAGGAGGCGAACGTCAAGCTGCGGCTGTTGGCCGAGCAGATCGCCGAAGACTTCGTCGGCGCCGGCCTGCCGCTCAACTCGCATGAATTCGACCACCTGCTGCTGACCGCGCACCAACGCATCCGCCGCGGAAACAACCGATCCGTCAAGGGCTAGCGGAATCGCGGGCGGCGGCCCACCAGCTGCGCGACGCCCTTCCCGATCCGGCGGCGAGCGCCTCGACGTCGGGCGCGGTGTCGTAGTCGGCGGTGATGCCGATCTGGTGACCGGGCACCGCGACGGTGCGACCCTCGTGCAGGCGATCGGAGACGCGGTACAAGCGAATCCTCATGGCAGCCCCCTAGATCGGTCCTAGGGTTCTATCCGACCACCCCGTCGAGTGCGGCCCGTAGGGCCGAATGGACCACGATGGGAGTGCTTCGGTCCCTTCGTCACACGGCGGCCGGCCGGCCACGCGCCGCCAGCGCGCCCGCGAGCGATGTGCCGGCGATCGTCAGCAAGGCGCCGAACATCAACGCCGAAGCTTCGCCCGGGACGAGAAGGTGTTCCTCGGTGCCGATGGTGGCCGCGGCCACCGGCACGCCCAGCTGCGCGGCGGACAGCGCCGCGAGCGTCAACGGCTGGCCGAGCAGCCTTCCCGCGCAATGCGCCAGCACCGCACCCAGTCCCAGTCCGAGCCCCAGCAGGATGAGCTTCGGGTGCGCGCCCAGCTCGCGCACCTGCAGCGAGGCGCCCAGCCAGACGAAGAACAGCGGGCTGAAGAAGCCCTCGGTGATGCCGAACAGCTGGCGGGCCAGCCGTCGCGGTTCGCCGACCATCGCGATCACCAGGCCCAGCGCGAAGCCCGCCAACATGATCGACACGTGGGTGCTGGAGGCCAGCGCCGCGAGCGCGAACAGCACGACCAGGTTGGTGCGCAATTCCAGTGCGAAGCGCTGCTTTTCGGAGTACTTGTGCATGCGCCGGCGCCAGCCCCGGCGGTCCACCAGGTGCAGCAGGAGGAAGAACACCACCGCGCAGCCCGCGATCGCGAGCCCGCCGAGCGCCGCGATCGGCGCCCGCCGCAGGTCGATTACCAACGGCAGCAACACAATACACGCGGCGTCGGCGATGGCGATCTGTACCGTCACGGACAGCACGTCGGGGCCCCGCAGCCGCAGCGCGTCGATCACCGGCAACGCGAGCGCCGCCGACGAGGACGCCATGAGCACCGCGTAGAGCGCGGCGTGGCCGGTGCCGAACGCCTCGCCCAGCCCGACACCGATCACCGCCGCGACGGCACCGATCACGACCGCGCGCACAAGCGCCCGCGGCGCCGCCGAACGCAGCGCGGGATCGCGCACCGGGACGTGGGTGCCCACTACGAACATCACCAGCGCGAAGCCGATGTTGGCGAGCAACTGAAGCGTCGGGTTGGCGTCGTCGATGACGCCGAAGCCGGTCTTGCCGACGATGAGCCCCGCGGCCAGCTCGCCGATGACGACCGGGATTCGCAGCCGCGGCACGGACGCCAGCAGCGGACCGGCGAAACCGATCGCGGTCAGCAGCGCCAGGCTGTGAAAGCCGAACGCGCTCACGAGAAGTCGCAGCCGGGGTTCGGCGCGCTGTCCGAGGTGGGCGCTCCCGCCGGATCGATGTAGGTCACATCGAGGACCAGTGGCGTCGTTCCCAGGTTGCGGGCGAGGTGAACGTGCTCTGGCCCGGTGGGATCGGTGATGGCAGCCCCGGGGCCGTAGACGCCGTCTTGCCGGCAGTCCGACCCATAGTGGGTCAGCACGCCGGACTTGATGACGCCGTAGATCTCGCCTTGGTGGGTGTGCCAGCCGGTGCTTCCATTCGGCGCGACCGTGATCTCGCTGACGATGTAGTCCTTGCCGTCAACGGTTTGCTTCGACAGAGTCACCGCGGTGACCCCGATCGGCGGCGTCGCGTGCGCCGTCGCGGGCACGACGCACATCCCCGCGGCTACCGCCAGCGCCGCTGAGGTGAATCCGGCGAGCCGTGTGTGCAAACGGTTCACTGCATCCCTTCCTGTCCCGGCGGCGACGCCCAGACCGGCCGCGCCTTAGGACATTAACCGAACCCGGGGGTCCGACGAGCCTGGTCGCGACGTCTTCCGGAACCGGCAAGGCTGGCAGAAGATGGTCTATGCGCAGGAAGGGGCCCGCCATGTTTCTCTCAACCACCTCAATTCGGCGCCGGGTAGTCGTCGGCGCGATCGGCGCCGGCGCGATTACCGGCACGCTGCTGTTAGCCACCGCGGGGACCGCCGGGGCCGATCCGCAGTCCCGGCCGGCCAACTGCACGGCCGGGGACGTGGCGGGTGTCGCGGCCGGTGTCGCCGCGTCGCTCTCGACCTATTTGTTCACGCACCCGGACGTGAATGGGTTCTACACCGGCCTGCAGGATCGGCCGAAAGACCAGATCCGCGACGATGTGCAGAACTACTTCAACGCCAACCCGCAAGAGCAGGCCGACCTGGAAAACATCCGTCAGCCACTGGTCGACATCAGGCAGCGCTGCCAGTGGACTCCGCTGCTCGGCGACAGCGGCGCCACACCCTAGGGAAGGAGATCGCAATGAATCTGTGGGCGCGGTCTTGGACCGCCGCGGGGGTCACGGTGTTGGCCCTCACCGCGATCCCCGAACTGTATGCCGTCGTGCAGCCCCCCGGCGTGGCCAACGCCGACGTCTGCGCGAGCGTCGGCAGGCGCGTTTCGGTGAGCGGGTGCACCAACGTCGCCGACACCGTCGGCACCTACGCCCCGCCGCCGGGCGACTATGCGCCTCTGCCGCAAGACTTTCCGCCGCCGCCACCGGTCAGCGTCTGCGCCGGGGTGGGCCGGCGAATCCACGTGAGCGGCTGCACCTAGAGGCGCGCCGATTAGTCCGAAGACTCGTCAGAATCGTCGGACTTGTCCGAGTCCTCGTCCTTCGACTTGTCGGAGTCCTCGTCCTTGTCGGAGTCCTTGTCCTTGTCGGAGTCCTCGTCCTTGTCGGAGTCCTTGTCCTTCGACTTGTCGGACTTCTCGGAGTCCTCGGACTTGCCCGCCTCGTCGGCCTTGTCGGCGTACTTGGTCAGGAGCCCCGCTAGCTTGCGGGCCTCCTCGGGTGCCAACACATCTTCGAATAACTGCTTGTCGCCGTCAGAGATGCGCTCAAGGCAAACCGCGTTGCTCTTGATGCTGACATCCCACCGGCCTTCGTCCTGAGGTGCCATGCGATTCGTTTACCCACTTCTGGGGTTGTGCAACGACCGTCCGCAGGATGTCAACTGTGCAGCGCGCGGTCGGCCAGGGCCGCGATCGCCGGCGCCATCAGCCGGGAGTATTCGAGCGTCAGGTGACCCCCGTCGACGTAGACCAGGGTGTTGCCAACGACGACGGGGCAGCGCTTCGCCGTGCAGAACAGCTCGGAGAGGTCCGCGTATTGCCCGCCGCCGGCTTTGACGGCGGCGGCCTCGGCCGCCATACCGGGCCGGTCGAACGCGTACCACATGGGCGGCGAGCACGCCGTCGCGTCATTGAGGTGCTCGGACAGGCAGCCCGGCACCGAGGTCGTCAGGTGCGGGAGCGGCCCGAGCACCAGCACCTTGGCACCGGTTTCACGCAGTTGACGCACCAGGCGGGTCAGGCCGTCGTTCCAGGCCGCGTCGTACGACGAGAAACCCGACAGGAACCCGTTGCTGTGGGTGGCCGTGTACCCGCGAAACACGCTCACCATCACGAGCGCTGGGTGCTCGGCTCGTAGCCGGTCCATGATCTGACCGCGCCATTGCCCGCACTTTTGCAGGTATTCGACCAGCGGACTGACGATCGGGTTTGCGACGGGCAAGTCCATCATCGGGCAGGCCGCCTTGGCCATGGCTTCGAGCCGCCACGGGCGCTGCGTGCCGATCTGCCGGAACGCCGGAATCCACATCGAGGAATGCGAGTCGCCGACCATGGCCACCGTCGTCTTGGAGCCGGTATCGCCCATCGCGCATTCGGGTTGTCCGCTTTGGAACGGCGCGCGCAGGCAGCCGTTGAACAACATCGCCCCGACTTCGCCGGCCGCGTCGCCAAGCGTCGGGTTCAGGTTCGACGGGACGGCCTTCACGTCGGCGGATGCCGCGACCGCGGCTTGCACCTGCGAGAACACGTTCTGCACCGCCGCGTCGTAGGCGTCGATGCCGTCGCCCGTCGGGCGCACCGGCGCGGTGATCGTCAGCGGCGTAGCCTGCGCGCCGAGCGCAACCGGGACGGGCATCGGCAGGGAAGACACCCACATCAGCAACGCGACGCCCACACAGGCCGCCGCCGACGTGGCGACACCGCCGACCGCCAGGCTTTTCATCGGGGACTTGCGCAGCGGAGCGGCGTACCGCAACGGGTTTTCGATGAAACGCAGGGTGAGCCACCCCAGCCCGCCGGAGACGACGACCGCCGCCACGAACTTGCCGGCCAGACCCAGCGGGTGGCCCACCAATATCGGCGCGAACACCAGGACCGGCCAGTGCCACAGATACCACGAGTACGACAGCCGGCCGATCGCCCGCATCGGAGACCATCCGAGGACGCGCCCGGCGCCCTGCGACGGTGTGGAACAGCCGGCGCCGAGCACCAGCGCGGTGCCGAGCACGGGCAGCAGCGCGGCGGTGCCCGGGTAGGGGACGTCCGGGGTCAAGAAGACGCAGGCCCACAGGACCATCGCCATCCCGGCCCATCCCGTGATCACCGCGGCGCGCGGCGGGAGCCGGCGCCAGTACTCGGCCGTGAGCGCCACCAGCGCGCCGGCGGCCAACTGCCAGGCCCGGGTGAACAGCGAGAAGTACGCCGCCAGCGGCATCACGTAGGTGATCAGCAGCGACAGCGCGAACGACACGGCGGCGACCACCGACACGAGCACCACGTACGGGCTTCTCGACGGAGGCTGCGGGGGGGCCGCATCGGCCTTTGCGCGCCGGCGCAGTCGCCGGATCAGCCACGCCGTGCCGACGATCATGGGCGGCCACAACAGATAGAACTGTTCCTCCACGCCCAAGGTCCAGTAGTGCTGGAACGGCGAGGGCACGCCGCCGGCGAAATAGTCGACCTGCTGGACGATGAACCAGAAGTTCGGGACGTACAGCGCGCACGCGATGGCGTCCTTCAAGGCGCTTTGCGCCTGCACCAGGGGTAGCAGCAGCGCCGCGGCGATCGCGGTGACGACGCCCACCGTGGCCGAAACCGGCAGGAGCCGGCGGGCTCGGGCCCCATAAAACTTGCGCAGCCCGATGGTGCCGGTGGTACTCACCTGGCGCCAGAGCTGCCCGGTGATGACGAAGCCCGAGATCTCGAAGAAGATGTCGGGCCCGACGAAGCCGCCGCTGACGCCCGGCATGGAGATGTGGAAGCCGAGGATGGCCAGCAGCGTGAAGCCGCGCAGGCCCTCGATATCGTCGCGGAATCCCGGCTCCGCCGGGCGCTTAGCCGATACCCCTTGAGCAGGGCTTATGACGTCACGAGCAGGGCTCGCGGTGTCGGCTTGGCGCAAGGTCACGCGCTAATGCTCCCAGAGGTGTCCCCGTTGGGCAGGAAAATGGCCGCCGCAGTCCGCGCGAGGGCCATTTTCGCTAGTGGCTGTCAAATGGACTTGGTCACACGCCGAGGAAGTGGGGTCGAGCGCCGCGTTGCCTGGTTTCGCTAACTGGCGGCGCCCCAAACCAGCAGTGACTGCGGGTCATCGGGGTCCACCTTCACGTTGATCCGAGCCCCCTCGGAGATGCCGTTGAGGGTCACATCGTGCATCGACTGCGAGACCCGCACCTGGTAGTCAGAACCGCTGGCCGGGTGCACCGTGAGCTCGAAATCGATTTGGTGCCCACCGCCGAGCTGAGTGCCCGTCTCACGCATCGAGTCCACCGTGGCCGGCGTCAGCACACCTGACTGGTTCAGCCTCATGATTTTGTCGCGCGTGGCCGCCTGGCCCGCCGGGTTCATCGCCTGCATGGCGGTGCCCTTCAGCTTGTCCATAAATCCCATGTCGCCTGCTCCTTATCTCGGGAAGCCTGTTCGTTCCTTGCAGTACGACTAGACACCGCTCGCGCGGCTACCGATCCCAACATGCGCTCCATGAGCGCCCCAGGGTCAAAAGGCTTTAGCCCACACCATCAGTTGGCGCCGGCACCACGACCGCGCGGTGCGGCGGAGCGGGGTGGCCGAGCACGCATGTGGTCGCGGGCGCGGCTCATCATGTCGCCGAGAGCGCGGACGTCCTGATCGGACAGCGAGTCGAACAGCGCGTCGCGCACGACTTCGACGTGGCCGGGCAGGACCTGGGCGACGCGGGCACGGCCCTCCTCGGTGATGCTGACGACGGTGGCGCGCTGATCGTCGGGCGAAGCCTCCCGGGTGATTAGGCCTTCCTTTTCCAATAGCCCGGCCTGATGGGTTAGGCCGGAGCGGCTGTACACCACGCCGTCGGCAAGGTCGGTCATCGTCAGTGGGCGCCCGGCGTCGGCGAGTTTGGCCAGGATCTCGAATTGCACGTAGCTCAGGCCTCCGTCGGCCTGCAACTGCCGCCGCACCGCGTACTGCAGCAGGCTGACGGCCTCCATCAGCGCGAAGTACGTCCCCAGCTGGGTGGGGTTAAGAGCCTTGGCCACTCGTCGAGGGTAATGCTTCGACATCGAAATGCCGCCGGTCGTCACCGAGGGGACCCAACCCCTCGGTGACGACCGGGCCTGCGTGCGTTAGTGATTGGCCGGCAGGAGGATCGTCTTGCCGTGCAGGCGCCCGGCGTCGGAGTCGGCGTGCACGTCCGCGGCCTGCTCGAGCGGGCGGCGGTCGGCGACCTCGATGCGCAATCGACCGTCGTCGACGCGACCGACCAGCCCGGCGAGCTGGGCCGCGTCGCTGCGGACGAAGACCCGCTGCGAGCGGACTCCCCGGCCGGGGTTCTGCGGCCCGAAAACCATTGTGCCGACGTGGAATCCGCCGTCGGCGACCACGCCGATCAGTGCCTCGGTCTGCTCGTCGGTGGTGCTGATCAGGTTGAGCACCACGTCGAACGGCGCACCCTCGACGTCGATCGGCGAGTGGCTGTAGTCGATGTAATCGACGATGCGGTCGGCACCCAGGCCGCGCAGCCGCTCGGCGTCGCGCGCCTTCGCGGTCGCGGTGACGACGGCCCCGGCCTGCTTGGCCAGCTGAATGGCGAACCCGCCGACCGCACCGGACGCGCCGTTGATCAGCACCGACTGCCCGGCCCTGAGCCCGGCGATCTCGAACAGGGCCTGCCACGCGGTCAGCGCCGGAACGGGCAGGGCCGCCGCATCGGCCAGCGGGACCGATGTTGGGGCCGCGGCCAGCGACTCGGCCGGCACCAGCGCGTACTGGGCGGCGGCGCCGTCGGCGTCCAGCGGCAGGAACGCCACGACGGCATCGCCGACGTTCCAGCCGGTCACGCCCTCGCCGATCTCGGCGATGGTCCCCGCCACGTCGACGCCGGGAATGTGCGGGAAGCTGACCTGATACACCTCGGCCAGATAGCCGCCGCGAATGCCGGCGTCCACCGGGTTGAACGAGGTGGCGGCCACCTTCACCAGCACCTGCCGCGGTCCCGGCACCGGGCGCGGGGCCTCCTCGTATCGCAGCACGTCGCTACCGCCGTACTCGTGGTACCGCACAGCCTTCATGGTGTCCCTCCTTCGCTGATTGCTTCGAATTCGAAGCAGTTACACCGCCTACAACTCGCTTCGAAGTCGAAGCAATTCCCGAGGGTTATGTGATCGCGGTCATACCTGCTTCGTCGCCTAGGGCACGAGCAGGAGCGCCGTCGTGACGAGCATGACGGCGGCGGTCCCGCCGTGCACGCCCCAGGCGACCGCCTTGGAGCCGCCGTTGCGCAGCACTATCGCCGCGTCGGCGATCGGAATGATGGTGGCGGCCAACATCACCCAGCCGACGAGGTGGGTGGCGCCCGCGGCCATCAGGACGATGACGAACAGCCCCGTGGCGATGTCGCGGACGCCCTTGACGCTCAGGTAGGCGCCGGCACCCGGCCGCTTCAGATCGGGTAGCACGCCGTAGCCGGCGGCCGCGACGCGCGGCGCGACGAGGAAGCGTGCGCCGATAAAGATGATGGCCGCGGCGAGGACTCCGGCGAGGACGTAGCCGATGGTCTCGGTGATGGTCATGTCGAGCTCCGGGGGTTTTGTCAGTGGATTGGTGAAAACCGTGTCGGGTCAAGCAGTCTCGTCTGGACGTCGAGGATGTCCTCGGCGTCGAAGCCGGCCATGTCGGCGGCGAATTGGGGGCTGGCCATGACGTGCCGCGTGAGTTGGTCGGGGTCGGCGCCCGGTGGGTAGCCGATCAGCGCGACGAGGCGGTTCGCGTCGCCGCCTCGGTCGATCCACACGCCGTGGGTGGTGACGCCGAACGTCTCGAACGTGGCCACGTGCCGCGCCCAGTGCACGGTCGCGTACCGGTGCAGAGCTTCCAGCGATCGCAGCGTGTAGGTCCTGAGTTGGAGCATCGAAATCTGGTTCCTTCCAGGGTAATTGGGTGAGCGTCAGAGCATCAGCGTCGCGCACAGGGCGGCCACGGCCAGACCTTGCAGCGCCGCGCGGGCGCCGATGACGGAGTCCCACTTGGCCTGCAGCGCAACCCCGTTCGGCAGCGCCCGGCCGGCGTCGGTGGCGGCTGTCATCTGCCTGTTGATGGGCGCGCTGATCTGGGTGTAGAGCACGAGCCACACCACGAGTAGGACCAGCGCGGCGCCCGCCGCGATCGCCTGCGCCCAGTGCGCCGCGACCGCGGCCAGTGCCGCGCTCACCGCGGTGGCCGCGACGCCCAGCACCCCGGGCACCGGCATCCGCCGGTCCCCATACCGGTGGACGCGCCCCATGACCGCGACCAGGGCGTCGTTGTCGACCGACGCCAAGGCCGGTCGCATCACCATGGCGCAAAACACGTCGGTGCCGTAGACCACGGCGGTGCCCAGCACCGCGACCAGCGCCGCGGCCCGGGCGATGTCGTCCAGATTCATTTCGTGCTCCCCTCGTTGGTAGGTGTTAGCAACGCTAACCCTCTGTCGGAGCCCGCGTCAATAGCATTGCTAGTTTTTCTAGCCGTGATATCCTCAGGCATGCCCATTGAGGATCGTCGTGAGCGTGAACGCGCTGCCCGCCGGCGGCTGATCGTCGGAACGGCGCGCAGGCTGGCCGAGGCCGAAGGCTGGGATGCCGTCACCACCCGTCGGCTGTCCACCGAGATCGAGTACAGCCAGCCGGTGTTGTACAAACACTTCGCCGGCATGGAACAGATCGCCGACGCCGTCGCCCTCGACGGGTTCGCCGAACTCGCCGAAGTGATCCGGGCCGCCCACTCCGACAACGACGCGGCGGGCGACACCCTGACCCGGATCGCGCACGCCTACTTGGATTTCGCCCGCGACAACCCGGCGGTCTACGACGCGATGTTCACCCGCACGACCGCTTTGCGCTTCGCCGCCGACGACACACCGCCTCAGCTAATGGAGGCCTTCGCCGCGTTGCATCAAGCGGTCGGCGCGGTCGCCGGCGAACAGGACGCGGACACGCTCACCGAGGTGTTCTGGGCCGCGCTGCACGGGCTGGTCACCCTCGGCCGGACCGGACGGCTGCGCCCCGAGTACGACTCGCAGCGTCTGCAACTGCTCGTCGATGAGCTCATTGGCAGACGAGAAACGACGGCATGAAAAATGGCTCCCGGAAAGCCTTCCGGGAGAAGGCCGCTGCCCGAATACGTGAGCACTCCAGCGCGAGCAGATCGACCCGCTGATCGCGCTGTTTAGCGAAAGCAAACCTCTGGCGGCCGCGGGAAATCCGTTTATTGTGGAACGGTCGAGTTCGCCGCGCGAAGGAGCCGCCGACGGTCAACAATGGCAAGACCCCACCGACCGAGCCGCTCACTCCTGGCGAACGCCGTGCGATGCGGATAGCGGTTGGCGTCGTCGTCGGCGCTATTGCTGCCGGCTCGACGGCATGGGTAATGACCGACCATTCGTCGGACCCCTACGACCGATCGGGTGATGGCTGCGTGAATGTCACGTTCGCGAGTTCGATGGGCGGCGCACTCCAGCACGCGTGTGGTACGGCCGCGCGTGACTGGTGTCGCGCCGTCTACGCGCAACATGACGCCCACGCTGAAGCGGTTCAGGCTCAATGTCGCGTCGCGGGGATTCTGCCGTAGGGCGGTGCCGGCTCGTGACCAGCGAGCCCGCGACGACCCGCAGCCGTCGCGATGTCGCTTAGTACCGCATCTCCCAGATGGAGGAGAGGATGGCACCGTTTGCTAGTCGGCCGCCCTTGCCTCGCATGTCCCCCACACTGCCAGCGTGAAACCGGTTGTGCTGCCTTGTGTTTCAGCATCCAGTGCGTGACGGTTCGTGCACGTCAGCGGACACGACGAACGGATGTTCGTGGGCTGAGGTTAGCCGGGCTGGCCGGACTGGCCTGCGGTGCCGTTGCCGGCGGGACCGGTGCCGCCGTGAGCGGATCCAGCACCGTCTACTCCGGCGACGTCGGCGGGGCGGGCGGGACCGGCGGCGTCGGCGGCCCGGGTTTCGGCGGCCAGGCTGGTAATGGCGGTGCCGGCGGGGCCGGTGGCGCCGCCGGCACCGTCACCGACAGCACCGTGTATTCCGGCGACACCGGTGGAGCCGGCGGCAACGGCGGCGCCGGCAACTACACCGGGAATTTCGGCGACGGAGGTAACGGTGGCGCCGGCGGTAAGGGTGGTGCCGGGGGCGCCGTCACGAATAGCGTCGTGCAGGCCGGCGACACCGGTGGCAACGGCGGCGCCGGCGGGGGCGGCGGCCTTGGCGGGTTTGTCGGTGCCGGCGGGAGCGGTGGTGCTGGCGGTAGCGGCGGCGACGCCGGGGTGGTCACCGGCGGTTCCTCCGTCAGCATGGGTGACTTGGGCGGGGCCGGCGGTGCCGGCGGCGCCGGCGAGAATGCCGGGTTATTCGGTAACGGCGGTAACGGTGGCGCCGGCGGTAACGGCGGGGCAGGCGGGGCCGTGAGCGCGTCCAGCACCGTCACCACCGGCGACGACGGCGGGGCCGGCGGGGCCGGAGGCACCGGCTCCGGTGGTACCAACGGCACCGTGGTTATTCACGGGGGTAATGGCGGGGCCGGCGGGGCCGGCGGGACCGTCACGGGCAGCACCGTTCACTCCGGCGACAACGGCGGGGCTGGCGGCGCTGGCGGGAGCATCGTTGCTGGTACTCGCGCTGACGGCGGCACCGGCGGGGCCGGCGGAGCTGGTGGGGCCGTCATCGATAGCACCGTCACCGTCGGCGACGACGGTGGGGCCGGTGGTGCCGGTGGCAACGGCGCCTATGCGGGGCAGATCGGTCTCTCGCTTATCGCTAACCGGATTGCGGCCATCTACACTTCGGTCGTTTCTGGCGAGCCCGGCGCAGCCCG
>NZ_LZLY01000141.1 GCF_001673535.1 Mycobacterium sp. 1081908.1
GGAGCAGTATGTGGACCTGCGCCCGCGGCACAACGCCGGACCCTACCTCGAAGACGGCTCGGTAATTCCCGTCGAGCGCACCACGATTCCGCAGGCGGTCGGGCCGATGCTGGACCGGGTCAGCGCGCTGATCGACAGCATCCCCAAAGGCAAGATGAGCGCGCTGCTCGACGAATCGTTCCGGGGGCTCGACGGGAATTACCGAGCCGTCTTCGAGGTAGGGTCCGGCGTTGTGCCGCGGGCGCAGGTCCACATACTGCTCCCCGATCGCCGAGATGCTGCGCACCTCCGCCCGCAGATCGGCGGGAATCCGCGGCGACCGGTCAAGCGAGAGCGTCGCGCGCACCCGGTCGGGCTCGAGATCGACCGCGGTCACCTTGCCCACCTGCACGCCCCGGTAGGTCACGTTGGCGAACCGGTATATCCCTCCGCCGGAAGGCAATTCCATCCGCACGGTTATGTGGTCGATGCCCAGCAGGGTCGGCGCCTGTACGTAGACCAGGGCCATCGCCAGGACGCCGACGATCGAGACGATCGTGAAGATCGTCAGCTGGATCTTGACCAGACGCGTCAGCATCAGCCGCCCGCCTGATCTTGCGGTGGGAAATCGGTGGGCAGCGGAGCCCCGTCGGTCGGCACCGGAGCATTCGGCGGCGGCGCGCCGGCGCCGGGCTGATCGTACGTGAAATTCAGATATTCCGGTTCTCCCGGTGCGGGAACGAGTTTCGCGCCGGGCTGACCCCACCGGGTGCCGAGCAGCAACGTCCGCTTGAGCCGGGGAAGCGTGAGATCGGCAATCAGGAACATGTTCATGTAATCGCCCCTGACACCCCGGTCGATCAGGTTCTGGCCGTAGGGGAAGGTCGTCGCCCAGACCAGCGCGCTATCCAGATCGGGACCGATGTCGGCGAGCGCCTTGATCGTCGGTTCCAGGTTCTTCAGGTCGCGCACCAGGTCGTCTCGCGCGTCGTCGACGAGGCCGGTGGCGGTGTCGCTGAAGACCCGCAACTTGTCCAGCGCCGTCGTGAGGCGCGGCCGCTCGCGGATCAGCACGTCCAGGGCCGGGGGAATCTTCTGCAGCGCCTGGGTGATCACGTCGCGCTGCCCGGCCAGCGTGTCGGTGAGGCGGTTCAGGTCTCCGATGACCCCAATGAGGTTGTCGCGCTGGGCGTCCAGGGCCCCGACGAAATCGCCGAGCCGGGTCAGCAGGTCGCGGATCTGGTCCTCGTGGCCGGACATGGCGGCGCTGAAGTTGTGGATGATGTCGCCGATTTGGCCCAGCCCCCCGGCGTTGACCACCACCGACAGCGACGAGAGGGTCTGCTCGGTCGACGGATAGGTCGACGACCTGTTCAGCGGGATGGTGGCCCCGGGTTGCAACCGGCCATTCGGGGCCTGCCCCGCCGGGGGACTCAGCTCGAGGTGCATGGATCCCAGCAAGCTGGTCTGCCCGACCCGGGCCACCGCGTTGGCGGGGACGACGACGGAGGGCTTCACCGAGATCGCGACGTCGGCGTGCCAGTCGTGGAAGGTCATGTGGTCGACGCTGCCGACGACGACGTCGTTGAGCGTCACCGGTGAATTCGCCTCTAACGTGCTGACATTCGCCAACTCGACATAGTAGGTGGCGGCGCCGGCACCTCGTCCCACGGTGCCCGGTAGCGGCAGCGAGTTCAATCCCTGGAACGCACATCCGGTGGGGGCGAGCAGGAGGAAGCCGCCGATGGCGAGCGCCCGGCGCACGGTCGGAGATCGGCTCACGGCTGCACCCCTGCCGCCGGGAGCAGCATGTCCTGCACGTTCGCCGGCTCGCGCGCCGGCATGTCCTGCGGCTCGGTGCCGGTGGCCGTGGTGGGTGGCGGCTCGGGTTGCGCCAGCCCGGGTATGCGTCCCGGCGGCGGCGGTGGCGGCGCCGCCGGCGGGGTGTCGCCGGGCAGCCCGCCGTACGCGGACACCGCGGGCGGCAGCAACGGCAAGGTGGGCTTCGGGCCCTCGCCGCCGGGCGCCAGGCGCGGTTCGGAGTAGACGATGTTGTCGGGGCTGGCCGACTTCATCAGGAACATGCTCGTCGGAATCGGCAGGTAGTTGAAGCTCATCGATCGCAGCGCGGGGCCGAGATATTGGGCGCACAGCTTTCCCGTCTCCGGCGCGGTGGCGTTTTCGAGCGCCCCGATCTGAGAGCAGATGAACTGCAGCGGGTTCGAGAAGTTGTTGAACACAATGGATCCGATGGTGTCGCCGGTGTCGGGGTTGTACGCGTTGTAAAAGTTGGCGAACGCGTTCGGGGCCACATGCAAGAGGTTTTCGAGATCCGTGCGGTGGTCGACGAGGTTCTTCGTGACGTCGGCCAACCGCTGGACCTGCTCGGAGAGCTGGTCACGGCTACCGGAGACGAAGCGTTGCACCTCGCCGACCACGGATGACAGATCGGTCAGGGCGGCGTCCAGATCGGACCTGCCGTCGTCGAGCACGCTGGTGAGCGTGGCGAGCCGATTCTCGAACGAGACGACCTGCTCGTTGCTGTCGCGCAGGGCCGTCACGAACACCTGCAGGTTGTTGATGATGTCGACGATGTTGCCGCTGCCGTTGGCCAGGATCCTTCCCACCCCGGACAGCTCCGCCAGCGTCCGGCGCAATTTCTCGCCGTTACCGCTCAGCGCGTTGGCGGCGCTGTCGATGAACCGCGCGACCGACGGCGTCGACACCTGACTATTGGGTCCCAAATCCGTTGCGAGGCGTGTCAGTTGGGTCTTCACCTCGTCCCACTCGACCGGTACGGCGGTGCGCCCGACGGGAATCACCGCGCCGTCGCGCATCGCCTGCCCGCCCCCGTGGTACGCCGGCGTCAGCTGGACGTAGCGCGCGGACACCAGGTTCTGGGCGACGATCACCGCCTTGGCGTCGGCGGGCACACGCACGTCGCGGTCGACGTTCATCGTGACCCGGACCAGGTCGCCCTCCGGGCGGATCGACGTGATCTTGCCGACCTTGACCCCGGAGACGCGCACCTGGTCGCCGGGGTAGATCGCGGTCGCGGTGGTGAAGTAGGCGGTGATCGTCTTCGGGCGCCAGAATGACTGGTAGGCAACGAAAGCCGCGCTCCCGATGCCCACCACGGCCAGCACGACGGCCACGCCCACTGCCAACCTGTTCCGCGACATCAGTGCGGCACCTCGGGGATCCCGTTGCGCGGGAACGGGAATTCCGCGCGCGGCCCGGCGTTGTCCGGCGGCTGCCCGGAATTGTTGCCTCGGCGGAAGCCGAAGTAGTAGTCGAGGAACGGCTGGATGAACTGCGGCGGCATGATATTCGGGGTGAACGACTGGTAGTAGAACCCGCTGGACACCGCTTCCCCCTGGGTGACCTCGTACTTGGCCAGGCCCGGAAGGGCTTTGGCGATGTTGTCGCGGTTCTTTTGCAGGATGGCGGTCACCGCGTTGAGCTTCTGCAGCATCGGCGCCAGGGTCTTCTCGTTGTCGTGCACCAGCCCGGACAGCTGCTTGGCCATGGCCGACACGTTGGCCAGTAGGTCGACGATCGCCTGGCGCCGCCGCGCCAGCACGTCGAGCAGGTCGTTGGTGTCGAGGATCAACCGGTTCACCTGCTGGCTGCGTTCCGACAGGATGCCGGTGAGGGTGCCGGTGTCCTTCAGCACCTCACCGAGCGTCTGGTTGCGGCCGTTCAGCGACTGCGACAGCCGGGTCAGGCCATCGAACATCGGCCCCAATTGCGGTGCGACCCGGTCGATCGTCGCCGACAGCGTGTCGAGCGATTGGTTCAGCGATGCGGTGTCGGTGCCGGCAAGGTCGTTGGTGAGGCCGCTGACCGATTCCGTCAGGGAATACGGCGCCGAGGTGCGCGAGACCGGGATGACGTCGGACGAATGCAGCGTGCCGGCGCCCGCCGAGTCGAGGGTGAGCACCCGCCGGCCCAGCAGCGAACCCGTGCGGATGTGTGCGGTGGTGTACGACCCGAGCCGAATCCTGCCGTCGACGTTGAAGGTGACCAACGCATCGCCGCCGCTCAGCGTGATGCCCGACACCGCACCGACCTTGATGCCGGACGCCGTCACGTCGTCGCCGACCTCCAGCCCGCCCGATTCGGTGAACAACGCCCGGTAGCGGACGTCGGTCGCCATCGACATCAGTCGCTGCGGTTGCAGGCCGACGGCGATGACGAGTGTCACGAGGACAACGCCGATGAAACCGGCCCGAATCAGGTGGGCGCCGCGGTACTTACGCATCGGGTTCCGCGCACCTCCCGCCGGTCTGCCGCAGCCAGGGGAACACCGCGGTCCGGCCCTGCAGGTCGGTGACCCTGACGGTCATCCCGCAGACGTAGAACTGGATGAAGCTGCCGTACGCGCCGAGGCGGACCAGTTTGCGGTAGTTCCCCGGCGCCTTCTGCAGCGCCACGTCAAGCTGGTCCTTGCCCTGGTCGAGCAGGGGCGCCAGGCGACCGAGCTGTTCCACGGTGCCGGCCAACGGCGGCCGCGCCTTCCTCAGCAGGTCGGTGATGGACGCGGTTCCGTTGTCCAGCGATTCGATCGCGGCACCGATCGGATCGCGGTCCTGGGAAAGGCCGGCGGTCAAGCGCTCGAGCCGGTCGATGGCGCTGGAGAACTTGTCCCCGTCCCGGACGAGGGTCCCGAGGACCGCGTGCATGTTGTCGATCAGTTGTTGGACCGTTCGGTTGTTGTCGGCCAAGGCATTCGAGAACGACGAGGCCTTCGAGAAGACGGAGTCCAGGGTGTCGCCCTCGCCCTGGAAGACTCGCACCAGCGACGAGGTGAGCGCGTTCACGTCCTGCGGGTTGAGGCCCTGGATAACGGGTTTCAGGCCGCCCAGCAGCAGGTCGAGGTCGAGGGCGGGAGCCGTGCGGTCGATCGGGATCTGCGCCCCGGCCGGCAGCCGCCGAGTCGATCCGGGGCCGTCGACCAGTTCGAGATAGCGATCCCCGACCAGGTTGAGGTAGCGAACCGCCGCCTTCGTGCCGGTCGTGAGCGCGACCTCCCGGTCGGCGTCGAACTTCACCAGGACGGTTGTGTCCGTGCGAAGTTCGACGCTGTTGACCGTGCCGACCCGGATACCGGCCGCGCGCACCGAGTCGCCGGGTTTGAGGCGCGACACGTCGGTGAAGATCGCGGAATAGCCGTTCGTCGCGCTGGTGCGGTATTGGCCGAAGATGAAGAAGAGGAACGCGGTCAGCGTCGTCATCACGACGGCGAAGGCCCCGAACTTGAGCACCGTCGCGCCCGTCGAGCCGCTCACCCGGGCTGTCCGACCTGTGCGGAGTTGCGCGGCGGCCCGTCGATCGGTCCGTACAGCAATTGCTTCAGCCCGTCGGAGTTGAGCAGGATGCCCTGGTTTCCGTACTGCGTCGGATTCGCACCCACGTCGGTGACCAGGAACGGCGGAGCGGTTTCGTAGGGCACCGCCGGCAGGTGTTGGTCCGCGCAATGCGGACCGCCCGTGGCCGCGACCTTGGGCAGGTGACCCGGGTAGCGATAGCGTTCGATCCCGAGCGTGAAGCTGACCGAAACCACGACGCCCGGATCGCCGGGCGGCGGGTTCTTCGAGATCGGCACCAGGCCGGCCAGCGCGCAATTCAGCGCGTCGTGGTACTCGTTGGCGATGTCGGTGGTCGGCGCCAACAGGCGGGCGACATCGGTCAGCGCGCTGCGGTTGCCGCCCACGACGTCGTTCCCGACGTCCGCCAGGCCGATCGAGCTGATCAGGAACGCATCGAGGTTGGCTTGTTCGTCGACGACCGTCTGGCTGATGCGTGTCGTGTTGTCGATGACCTCGACGAAGTCGTGCGCGCCATCCGCATAGGCGCCGAACGCCTTTCGCGAGGCGGCGATGTCGTGGGTCAGGTCGGTCAGGCCAGGATCCAGCTTGGCTAGGAACGAATCCAGGTCCGCGAGCATCTGCCCGATCTGGTGCCCGCGGCCGTTAACCGCCGAGGCGAGCGCGCCCAGCGTCTCGGTGAGTTTTTCCGGCTCGATCTTCGACAGCACCGAGGTGAGTTCTTCGAACACCGTATTGATCTCGACCGTAACGCTTTTGGCATCTAGAACCTGGCCCGCGCGCAGCTTTTCCCGCGAGGGCTCGGCCGGGGGAATCAGCTGCACGAACTTGGCGCCGAACACCGTCGTCGAGGCGATGTCCACGAGCACGTTGGCCGGAATCAGGCGTAACTTCGACGGATCGATCGCCAGGTGCAGCGCCGCCTGGCCGTCCGGCCGCTCCTCTATCGAGGAAACCGATCCCACCTGCACCTCGCGCAATTTCACCTTCGCGTCGGGATTCATCACCAACCCGGCGCGCGGCGACAGCACCGTGACCGGCACGCTCTCGTCGAAGTCCCCGCGGAAGGAGAACGCGGTGAGGGCGACGACCCCCGCGATCGCCGCGAAGGTCACCAGGCCCATCAGCGGGCGAACGACTGACGGACCGGAGACGTTGCGCGCCAACCCCCTTGGCTCAGTCATGGCTCGAGCTCCTTGTCCGCAGCGCCCCCCGGGGCGGATCACTGAATGCCCCGGCGTGAGGCCAGAATATGTCAGTGCTGACGTATTTGGAAGACGTCAGTACTGACAAATTTTGCTGCGCGCACGGGTGCCAGGTCGTTAGACCGGTTCTGCCGGTGCAGGTTCGGCGAACCCGCGGCCGAACCGCTCCACCATCTGCCAGTAAGCAGGCACGTTGCCGTCGCCCAGGTAGTCGACCAGCAGCCGCACCTCGGGCGGCAGATGCCCGTCGACGTCGGTGAAACCGTACTCGCGGGCGAGCCTGGAGGCGAAGAACGATCGGCCCGTGCGGGCCATCCGGTCGGTATCGGTGAACAGCGCGACGACGGCGCGCCCCGGGAAGCGCGGCGACTCGCAGATGTCGAGGTCGAGCCCGAACAGCTCGCGCGAACCCGACGGACCCTCCGTCGCGAACGCGAGGATGCGCTCGGTGAGCACCAGTCCGGGCCACAAGCCGATCACGGCGACGTTGTGCTCGCGCAGTTCGAGCGCGGTGTCGTGGGTGATCTTCTCGATGGCAGCCTTGGCCGCCCCGTAGGGCGTCGAGAGCAGGTAGTCCTGGCAGCCGTGGGAGGAGATGTTGACGATCAGCCCACCCCGCTGCTCGATCATCATCGGTGCGGCGAGCGCCGAGGTCACGAAGTTCGCGCGGGGTCCGACGGCGAGGCTGTCGGTGATCGCCTGGAACGGCAGCGTCCAAAACGGCTGCGCCACCATGGATGTGAAGTCCGGCGAGGCGACGTTGACCACCATGTCGAGCCGGCCCGCCTCGCGCCGCAACTCGTCGAACACGGCCACCACCTGGTCGTCGTCGGAGTGATCGCAGGTCCTGGCCACCGCGGCGCCGCCGAGCTCGCGGATCTGGCCGGCGGTGTGCTCGAGCCCGGCGGCGTTGCGGGCGGTGAGCCAGACGGTGGCGCCCTGAGCGCCGAGCTCGATCGCGATGCCCTGGCCGATGCCCTGGCTGGCGCCGGTGACCAGGGCCACCGCGCCGTCGAGGGTCCGCGTCACTGGCACTTGCCCCCGGCCGGCTCCAGCTGTTTGACCGCCAGCGGATCATGCTCGCTGACACCGACTTTGGCCGCGCCGCCCGGCGAACCCAGCCGCTCGAAGAAGTCGGCGTTGATCTGCGTGTAGGCGCTCCACTCCTGGGGCAGGTCGTCCTCGTAGTAGATGGCCTCGACCGGGCAGACCGGCTCGCAGGCACCGCAGTCGACGCACTCGTCGGGCTGGATGTAGAGCATCCGGGCGCCTTCGTAGATGCAGTCGACCGGGCATTCCTCGATGCAGGCCTTGTCCTTGAGGTCGACGCAGGGTTGGGCGATCACGTAGGTCATCGCGAGACATCCTCGAGCGCCTGGTGCGCGGCGTTGTAGCCGGGGGTGAAGGTAATGCCCGGACCCCCATGGCATCCCGCGCCGCCCAGGTACAGCCCCTCGACCGGAATCGGCATGTCGAGGAAGCCCTTGGGCCCGGGCCGGTTGGGCCCCATCAGGTCCGGATGCAGCATGCCGTGGCAGAAGTCTCCGGCGGGGGCCGCGAACATCGTCTGCATGTGGTACGGGGCGAACGTGATATGCCGAATCTGGATGTCGCGGAAGTTGGGTGCGAAGCGGGTGATCTTGTCGATGACCTTTTCCGCCATCACGTTCTTGAGCTGGCCGTGCATTTCGCGCGGGGTTTCGACCGGGAACGCGTAGGCGAACGCGCTCGCCGCGTGCTTCCCCGGGGGCGCCATGCTGGGATCGTGCACGGACGGGATCTGCATGCCCATCGACGGATTGTCCGGAATGATGCCCCGCTTGCACTCCTCCCATTGGCGTTGCTGTTCTTCGGGTGAGCCGAAGATGCCGATGGACGATTGCATGCCCGGTTCGTTGAGGAAGTCGTACGGCGGGGCGAATTCCGGCAGGCCGTCGAGGGCGAAGTGGATCTGGACGAACGGCGCCCGGTGGTCGCGCCCGCTGAGCCGGGTGATCAGGTCGGCGGGCAGGTGCTCGACGCCGACCATATCCATCATGGTCAGGTCGGGCGACAGGTTGGACACGACAACCGGGGCGGTGATCTCGAAGCCATCCTTGAGGCGCACGCCGGTCACCCGGTCGTTCTCGACGAGGATCTTCTCGACCTTGGCGCGGTATCTGACCTCGCCCCCGTGGGAGACGAACAGGTCGTGCAGGTGCTGGCCGAGCGCCCCGATCCCGCCCTCGAGCTTCGTCATCATCGCCGCCCCTTCGTTCGGGACGGCGAGCGCGAACGCCAAACATGTTGCGCTGCCGGGGGTGTAGGGCCCGCGGTAGGTCGAGTTGATGGCGAGGAAGGCGAGCATGCCGCGCAGCACCGCGTGCTTGTCCTTGTCGGGCAGGAAGCGGTCGATGGGATCCATCGCCGAGCCGAACAACACTTCGTGGATGGCCCTGCGTTCGGATTCGTTTGCCGCGCAGGCGTACATCTCATCGAGCGTCTTGGGCGGCGTGCACACCTCGAAGCGGCCGAGCGCTTTCGCCGGCCCCTGGCTCCAGCCGATCATCTCGGCCATTCCCGTGACGGCGTCGGTGCCGAGCTTCTCGGCGAGGTGGGTCATCAGCTGCATCGGATCGCGGTAGAAGATCATGGGTTCTTCGCCGTTGTCGCCGAGGTTGACCGACTGGACTTCGGCATCGACCGTGGGCAGGGTGTCCAGTCCCAGCTCTTTGGTGATCGCCGGGGCGGTGGGGAACTGCACCGAACCCGCGATCTCGTAACGGAATCCGTCGATCAGCTCGACCGTGGCCGCCATTCCGCCGCTGTAGGTGTTGGCCTCCAGGCACAGGGTGCGCAGGCCGCCGCGCTGCAGGACCGCCGCCGCGGTCAACCCGTTATGGCCGGCGCCGACCACGATCGCGTCATAATCCGTCATCGCTGATACTCCTTGTCCGAACAGTCTTCGAGGCGAGCCGGCCGCACAGCCGAAGCGGGTGGAACCTAATATATGTCAGTACTGACTCAATTGGAAGGTGTCGGCGCTGACAAGGCCAACCCGACGTGATGGGATGCCAGGTATGAGCGAGCGGACGAATCTGCACAAGCTGCGCCACAGCAGGACCCATGAGGCGCTGCGGCAGGTGGCGTTGAAGCGGTTCGCCAGCGAGGGCTTCGGGAACGTCACGGTGCAGCAGCTCGCGCAGGAGGCCGGCGTCACCGAACGCACGTTTTTCCGGCACTTTCCCACCAAGGAAGCCGTGCTGTTCCAGGACTACGACACCCAGGTGGAGTGGCTGGCCGACGCGCTGGCAACACGTCCGCGCTCGGAGTCGGTGTTCGAGGCGGTGCTGGCCAGCATGGCCAGCTACCCGCACGACATGGAGCTGGTTCGGCAGGCGGCGCTCGCCCGGGCCGAGCTGATCACCGGGGAGCAGATCGCCGGCCACCTGCGAGTGGTCCAGTCGTCATTCGCCGCGGTCATCACCGACTTCGTCAAGCACCGCTACCCCGATGTGGACAACATCGACCTGGTGGCCAACGTCGCGGGCTCCACGCTGGCCGCCGCAATGGTCATCGGGGTGGAGACGTGGGGGCGCAACGGTTGTGTCGACGATCTGGCGGCCATCTCCGCCACCTGTCTGGACTTGGTGCGGTCGGGGCTTTCGCCGCTGACCTGAGGCCTCGCCGATCGCGAGCGCGCGTGTCTGTAAGGCGACACGCCGCAATCCGTGGCAATTTGCGCGCGCTCGCCGCAACGGGCGCGGCCGAACGAAAGCTAGCTGACCAGGCTGACCGACGTGGAGCGGCGCAGCTTGCCCGACGGCGTCTTCGGGATGGTGCCGGGGCCCAGCACCACCACGTTGCGGGGCCGCACGTCGACCTCGGCCACCACTTCGTGGGCGACCTGGTGCTCGATGCGGCGCACCTCGGCCGGGTCCTGCCAGGCGTTGGACTCGACCGCGACGGCGAACGTCTCGCGCGAATGGCCGGCGTCGAGGCGCACCGCGACGGCGCAGCCGGGCCGGACCCCCTCGACGCGGCCGGCGGCCCGCTCGATGTCGGTCGGGTAGATGTTCCGGCCGGCCATGATGATGACGTCCTTGACGCGGCCGCACACCACGACGTGGCCCTCCTCGGTCAGGTAGCCGAGGTCGCCGGTGTCGTACCAGCCGTGCTCGTCCTGGGCCGGGATGAAGCCGCCCATGGTGAGGTAGCCGGGCGTCAGCGACTCGCCGCGCAATTCGATGACCCCGACGCCGCGCGCGGGCATCACGTTGCCGTTCTCGTCGATGATGCGGGCCTCGAGGTCCTTCAGCAGGGGGCCCAGCGTGGCCAGCCTGCGGGTGTTGCCCTTGGTGGCCGGGACGGCGCGGCGCAGGGCGGCCAGCAGGTCGGCGTCGACCTCGTCAACGACGAGCCCGGCGTTGCACTCGGAGAACGAGACGGCCAGCGTCGTCTCGGCCATGCCGTAGGCCGGCAGGATCGCCGAGGGCCTCAGGCCGAACGGCTTGCCCGCGTCGAGCACGACCGCGACGTCGGCCGGCTCGACGGGCTCGGCGCCGGACAGCGCGAAGCGCAGGGTCGACAGGTCGAAGTCGCCGGGCTTGGCGTTGCGGCGCAGCCGCTTGGCGAGCAGCGCGTAGGCGAAGTTGGGCGCCGCGGTCATGGTGCCCTTGTACTTGTCGATGAGCTTGGCCCACAGCAGCGTGTCGCGCAGGAAGTCCATCGGCGTGACCTTGACCAGCTCCGCGCCGAAGTACATCGGGATGGTCAGGAACCCGACCATGCCCATGTCGTGGAAGCAGGGCAGCCAGCTGACCATGACGTCCTTGTCGACGTCGTACTGGGCGCCGATGAACATGGCCTCGGCGTTCGAGTAGATGTTGCGGTGGGTGATCTGCACGGCTTTCGGAGATCCGGTCGAGCCGCTCGTCAACTGCATGAGCGCCAGGTCGTCCTCGCCCACCTCGACGGGGTCGATCGGCTCCGACGCGAGCAGGTCGGCGACGGTGAGGACCGTGAGGCCCTTCTCCTCGAGGACGGGGATGGCCACCAGGAAGGGCTCGGACACGATGACGGCCTTGGCCTCGATCATGCCGATGACGGTCATGGTGTCCTCGGCCCACACGGCCAGGTCGGTGCGCGGCGTCGGCTGGTGCAGCATGGTCAGGCTGGCACCGCGCATCCACAGCCCCTGCGCCGTCGGGGCGATCTCCACCGGGTAGCCGGCGAGCACACCGACCGCGTCGCCCAGGCCGATGCCCGCGGCGGCCAGGCCGCCCGCGATGCAGCGCGCGCGCTCGTGGACCTCGCCCCAGGTGTGCCGGACGGGTTCGTGGGGTTCACCGGTGACCATGCCCGTCGTCGCGGTGCGGGCATTGCGGAACATCTTGTCGGTAAACCTGCTCACAAAAACCTCCTCGGTTCCGGCAGTTGCCCCAAGGCCCGGAATCTCATGTTCCGCCTGCTGGGCGCCACTTTGAAGCAGCCACGCGAGCACAGTTGCGCAGCGGTTAGGTCTCGAACCGGTGATGAGCCAACGAGCCCACCGGCAATTCCGGTGGGCGAAGTAATCGAGTGGTCTTGCTTACCGCTGCTCGTCACCGGGAGCCATCTTAAACTCCTCTTAAGTAACTGCCAAACCGTGACGCGGCTTGAGCGCGAATTCACACTTCAGTGGGGGCCGGCACCACGCGGGCACCGGGCACCGGGCCGCTGGCCACCCGGACGGTGCGACAGACACCCGCTCCGGACAGCTGGGTCCCGACATCCACCGCCGACGCCGCCGATGTGCACAGGAAGGCGCAGGTCGGGCCCGACCCGGACACGATTCCGGCCAGGGCGCCGGCCTCCACCCCGGCGCGCAGCGCCTTGCGTAGGACTGGGTTCAGGCTCACCGCGGCCGCCTGCATCTCGTTGCCCAGCAGCGGCGCCAGCTGCTCCGGGTCGCCCGCGGCCAGAGCCGCAAGCACCGGCCCGGGCTCGGCGAGTCGCGGCGGATCCCCGGCCTTGCGCAACCGGTCGAGCTCTTTGAAAACTTTCGGGGTGAGCAGCTCGCTGTCGGCGAACGCCAGCACCCAGTGAAAGCTGTTGCGTGACAGGACGGTGGCCAGCTCCTCGCCGCGACCGGTTCCCAGCGCGGTGCCGCCGTGCAACGCGAAGGGCACGTCGCTGCCGAGCCGGGCGGCGAGCATGCGCAGGTCGCGGCGCGGCACGTTGAGTTCCCACAGCGAGTTGATCGCGACCAGCACCGCCGCCGCGTCGGCGCTGCCGCCCGCCATGCCCCCGGCCACCGGAATGGACTTGTCGATCATGATCGACACGTCGGGGGCCCGCCCGACGTGTTCGGCCATCAGCTCGGCCGCCTGCCAGGCGAGGTTGCGCTCGTCGGTGGGCAGCTTGTCCGCGCCCTCACCGACGAGCTCGAGCGAGAGCACGTCGGCGTTGCGAACGGTCACCTCGTCGAGCAGCGAGACGGCCTGAAACACCGTTGTCAGTTCGTGGTAGCCGTCTCTGCGGCGGTCCCCGACCGCCAGGTAGAGGTTGACTTTCCCGGGCACCCGGACGGTGACCGACCCGGTGGGCACCCACTGCGCGGCGGTGTTGCCGTCAGACATTGTCAACCACCGCAGCAGACTATCGCGGTCAGCTCGCCGAAGCGTGCCCCGAAAGGGCCGAGCGCTGCAACAGCCGCACGAAGTCGTCGATGGACAGCGTCTCGCCGCGCCGGGCCGGATCGATGCTGGCGGCCAGCAGCCGATTCGCCGACTCGTTGCCTGAGCCGGCCCACTCGGCGAACGCGTTGCGGGAGGTCTTGCGCCGCTGGGCGAAGGCGATGTCCACGAGTTCGAACACGCGCCGCCGGAAGGCGTCGTCGGTCGGCCAGGGCGAGGTCGAGTGCCGGTCGATGCGGACCAACCCCGAATAGACCCGGGGGATCGGCCAGAAGACGGTGGGCGACACCATGCCGCAGCGGCGCACCCGCCCGAAGAACCGGACCTTCACGCTGGGCACGCCGTAGTCCTTGCCGCCCGGCTCGGCGGCGAGCCGCTCGGCGACCTCGGCCTGCACCATCACGGTGACGACCCGAATGGACGGGAATTCGGCGAGCAGGTGCAGCAGCGCCGGAACCGCGACGTTGTAGGGCAGGTTGGCGACGACGGCGGTCGGCGGCTCCCCGGGGACCTCGTCGCGGCGCAGGGTCAGCACGTCACGGTTCAGCACCGACAGGCGCTGTAGCTCGCTGTGCGAGTGTTCGGCGACGGTCTGCGGCAGCCGGCCGGCCAGCACCGGGTCGATTTCGACGGCGGTGACGGTGGCGCCGCGGTCAAGCAGCGCCAGCGTGAGCGACCCGAGCCCCGGACCGACCTCCAGGACGTGGTCGGAGCGGCCGACGCCGGAGGTCGTAACCACCCGCCGCACGGTGTTCGCGTCGTGAACGAAGTTCTGCCCCAAGGCCTTTCGTGGCCGAAATTCCAGCTCTTTGGCCAGCCGCCTGATCTCGGTGCGCCCGAGAAGCCGGATGGTCAGCTTGCACCAGCTCTTCCGCTGCACACGGGCCAGGCGCCCCAGCCCTGGCGCTGCCGGGTCACCTCGGCGACGGCGATCTGCTCCTCGCGGGTGGCGAGGTCGGCGCGGGGGGCGAAGCGCAGCCCGCCGTTGCGCTCCCAGGTTCCTTGGTCGAACTGCACACCGCCGTAGTACCCGTTTCCGGTGTTGATCGCCCAGTTGCCGCCGGCCTCGCAGCCCGCGATGGCGTCCCAGACGGATCCGTTGCTCACCGGGGGCACGTCGGTGCCGGGCTTGGTGCCCACGCGGACCACGGCCTCACGGGCGGGGGTGATGACCGTGTTGGCGACGGGCAGCCGGCCGGTCTCGACGCCGTTGACCGTGGCCACCGCGAACGTCACGTCCTGCGTGCCCGGGCTGCCCGCGTCCTCGACGACCTGGCGGCTGACATTCATCTCCGGATCCTCGATCCGGTGCGCCGGCGGCTGCAGCGGCACCCGCTCGGTGACCCGCTGGATCCGGTTGCGGGTCACCTGGATCTGCATCCCGTCGACGATCGGGGACGCCGCGCCGGGTGCCACCTGGTCGCTCTCGAGCAGCGGCGCGCCGGCGGCGTTCAACAGCCCGGCGACGTTGGCCGCGGCGAGGTGGACGGTGCGCACCGCGCCGCCGTCGTTGATCTGGACCGTCTTGGCGCTCACGACGGGCAGCGCCATCCCGGCCAGCGGAACGCGGCTGCCGCGGGAGGCCGCGGCAGGGGCGGTGTCGGTCATCGCGAGTTGGGCCAGCGCCTCGTCCACGGTCGAAGCGGTCGTCCACACCTGCTTGGAGTCGTGGCCGTCCAACGAGATCTGCAGCGGCCGGCTGCGCCGCAACACGATGTTGGCGGCGTCACGAACCTCGACGTCGGCGGCCGGGTAAAGGTCGTCGCGCTCGTCGACCCTGAAGCCGTTCTCCTGGACGATGTCGATCACCCGCGACTTCATGGTCGACACCCGCATCGCGATTCCGTCAACGGTCAGCGTCACGGTCTTGGACGCGGAAACTGCCAACCCGCCGGCGAAGCTCAGAACCAGCAGCAGGCCCGCGACGACGAGCCGCAACATCGGTGATGAATTGTGATGAAGTTTTGTCAATACAGTCAACGCGCGCTACCCCGACCTCAGCAACCACTCACGAACCACTCAGCAGGAAAATGACAAAAGGGCCCAAAGGCCCCACCGTTCGATCACAAGACGGTAACGAACCGGCCAATGTTGGGCAACTCCAACGGCACGGTGTTAGCGAATTCACCGCCCCGCCGCAGCTACTCCGAAGCCAGTCCGTAGACCCGCCGGGCATTGCTGGTCGTGACCTGTGCCACATCCTCGGGGCGCCGATCCAGCAGTTCAGCGATCGCCCGCACAGTATAGGGAAGGCAATACGGCTCGTTCGCTGCGCCCCGATAGGGGTGCGGGGTCAGAAAGGGCGCATCGGTTTCGACCAGCATCTGCTCCGGCGGGATCAGCGCGACGGCCTCCCGCAGGGCGCGCGCGTTGCGGAAGCTGACCGTCCCGGCCAGGCTCAGCAACCACCCGCCGTCGACGCACCGTCGGGCCATCGCACTGTCCGACGAAAAGCAGTGAAAGATCACCGCATCGGGGGCGCCCTCGGCCGCCAGCACGTCGAGCACCTCGGCGTCGGCCTCCCGGTTGTGGATCATCAGCGGTTTACCGCACCGCTTGGCCAGGTCGATATGCCATGCAAACGCCTCCCGCTGCGTCGACGGCTCCGCGCAGCCATCCAGGCGGCCCGGCCAGTACAGGTCCATCCCGGTCTCCCCCACCGCCACCACCCGCGGGTGCACGGCGAGCCGCTCGATCTCCGCGCGGGCCGCGTCGTCCAGCGCATTCGCGCGCGTCGGGTGCAACGCCACCGCGGCGTAGACGCGCGGATCCCATTCGGCCGCGCGCGCCACCCAGCGCGCCGAATCGAGATCGTCGGCGATGGTGACCACCGCGCCCACACCGACCGCCGCGGCGCGGTCGAGGATGGCCCGCACGCCCTCGGCGTCGCTCGCTCCGCACGCGTCGAGGTGGGTGTGGGCGTCGATCAGGGGCGCCAGCGGCTCGGGCGCGGGCGGCGCCTCTCGTTTACCAGAGCGGTTGGAGCTCACCGCCACACAATAGGGTGAGTCTCGATGAGGCCCTACTACGTCACCACCGCGATCACGTACCCCAACGCCGCGCCGCATCTGGGGCACGCGTACGAGTACATCGCCACCGACGCCATCGCGCGGTTCAAGCGGCTGGACGGTTACGACGTGCGCTTCCTGACCGGAACCGACGAGCACGGGCTCAAGGTCGCCCAGGCCGCCGCAGTCGAGGGGCTGCCCACGGCCGAACTGGCCCGGCGCAACTCGGACGTGTTCCAGCGCCTGCAGGAGCGGCTGAACATCTCCTTCGACCGGTTCATCCGGACCACCGACGCCGACCACCACGAGGCCTCCAAGGAGATCTGGCGGCGGATGGCCGCCGCGGGCGACATCTACCTGGACACCTACTCGGGCTGGTATTCGGTGCGCGACGAGCGGTTCTTCGTCGAATCGGAGACCGAGGTCGTGGACGGGACCAGGATCGCCGTCGAGACCGGCACGCCGGTGACCTGGACCGAAGAACGGACTTACTTCTTCCGGTTGTCGGCGTACGCCGACAAGCTGCTGGCCCACTACGAGGCGAACCCCGACTTCATCGCCCCCGAGGTGCGGCGCAACGAGGTGGTCAGCTTCGTCTCCGGCGGGCTGCGCGACCTGTCGATCTCGCGGACCTCGTTCGACTGGGGGGTGAAGGTCCCCGATCATCCCGATCACGTCATGTACGTCTGGGTCGACGCGCTGACCAACTACCTGACCGGCGTCGGCTTCCCCGATACCGGCTCGGAGTTGTACCGCCACTATTGGCCCGCCGATCTACACATGATCGGCAAGGACATCATCAGGTTTCACACCGTCTACTGGCCGGCGTTCTTGATGTCCGCCGGAATCGAGTTGCCCCGCAAGGTTTTCGCGCACGGGTTTCTGCTCAACCGCGGCGAGAAGATGAGCAAGTCGGTGGGCAACATCGTCGACCCCGTCGCCTTGGTCGACGCGTTCGGCCTGGACCAGGTGCGGTACTTCCTGCTGCGCGAGGTGCCGTTCGGCCAAGACGGCAGCTTCAGTGAAGAGGCCATCGTCACCCGGATCAATGCCGATCTGGCCAACGAGCTCGGCAACCTCGGCCAGCGCTCGCTGTCGATGGTGGCCAAGAACCTGGACGGGGTGGTGCCCGAGCCGGGTGAGTTCACCGCGGCCGACACCGAGCTGCTGACGACGGCCGACGGCCTGCTCGAGCGCGTGCGGGCCCATTTCGACGGGCAGGCCATGCACCTGGCGCTCGAGGCGATCTGGCTGATGCTCGGGGAGGCGAACAGGTATTTTTCGGCCCAGGAGCCGTGGGTCCTGCGCAAGAGCGAGTCCGAGGCGGATCAGGCGCGGTTCCGTACCGTCCTCTACATCACGTGCGAGGTCGTGCGCATCGCGGCGCTGCTCGTCCAGCCCGTCATGCCCGACTCGGCCGGCAGGCTGCTGGACCTGCTCGGTCAGGACGCGGACCGACGCGCCTTCAGCGCCGTAGGCACGCGGCTGGTCGCCGGAACCGCGCTGCCGCCGCCGACGGGGGTGTTCCCGCGCTACCAGCCCCCACCTCCGCCGGAAGACTGAGCGCGACGCAGGGACGTTCGGCCGGGATCTTGACACCCTGGGGAATATCGACCGAACGACCGGTAGTCATAGGCCATAATCGGCCTGTGGAGAGAGAGCGACGACGCAACCCGCAATCGAGCGAGCCGCTGACTACTTTGCAGCAGTTGCCTGCGCTGGTCGTCCTCGAACGGATTCCGGTGCCAGTGCTCGCGATCGGGAACGACGGCGCCATCTTGTTCACCAACACCGCGTTCGCCGACATGCTGGGGTTCGAGCCCGACGAAGTCCTGTCGCTGCGGTTCCAAGACATCTTCCACGGGGCTCCTGAATCTGAATCCTTGCTATCCGTGGTTCATGCCCTGGCGAACATGGTCGTCAAATTGGCCCACAAGGACGGCTCGATGGTGCGCGCCCTGATGAGCAAGTCCGCGCTGCTGCGCGCGGACGATCAGTTCGTGCTTGCGGCGTTCCAGGATCTGACCGAGCAGTTGTGGGAAGACGAGCACTGAGCCACACTTTGGCTGCTCGAATTTCCAACTGCCCCTGTAGATTTCGAGCGCACCGTGTCCGCTGCGCGACCCTGGTTCGTCAGGCGACGGTCACTGCCCCATCTTCGGGTTGGACGACGAGACGCCGAAGACAGCGTAGATACTTACCGTGGTGAATCGGTCGAGTCGACGCGAACGCTTGCGGATCTTCTCGAGCAGAGGCAGGAGCCGCTTGTCACCCCGGTTGTAGGCGACGTCGATAAGCCGCAGCCCGCTGTCATTGAACGCGGCCCGGAACTGCTCAGGAGTATTGCCGTTCAGACCGATATCCAATAGCGAGCCCACCGGATGGCAGTTGTGGCGCGCCGCGGCAGCGAGCACCACACGCTTCGGCAAAACGGCGTGCGCCCACGGCACTTTCAGACCGGTGCGACCATGGTCGCCAAACGGGCTGGAGTAAAGCGGACTGAAACCGGCATAGATCACGCCATGCGGCCGGATCAGCCGCTCGCCGAGCGCTTTCAGCAGCGACGCGACGTCGGCAACGTGTTCGAAGGTGTCTTTGGAAACGATCACGTCGAACGGCTGGTCCACCGGAAGCGAAGTCGCTTCGACCGCTTGAAACGTCACGCGGTCAAGCAGATGAGGAAACCGCTGCGGCAGGTTGCGGTTGGCGAATGCGATGCGGCCCTCGTCGAGATCTACGCCAACTACCTCGGCCCCTTGTTGAGCCAACTCAACCGACATGGCGCCGTGGCCGCAGCCGACCTCGAGAACACGCTTGCCGGCCCAATCCACCGGCGCGCCGAACCGCCGCCAAAACTCTTTGTTCGACGCGTCCTGCTCTTGGAAGTACGTCCGGGCGTACTCCTCGGTTTCAGTCAAGGCGAGACCTTCCGATCATCAAACCGCCAGAGCCTTTCCATCCAGCGCAGGGATATAGGTCTTGCGGATGTCTTGTATGCGTATAAGGAACAGAAGATTCCCTATCACGTACCTTCTAGCCAATCGCTTCGGCTCGTTCACCAAGCGAAAGACCCACTCCAGGTGAAGTTGTCGCATCCATTGCGGCGCTCTTTTTACTTTGCCGGCGATGAAATCGACGACGGCGCCCCCGTTGATGAGTATCGGGTTATAACTCGCATTTTCCTTGAGGTACAAGGAAACCAGTTCCTGTTTGGGCATGCCCATTGCCAGTACGACAACCCGCGGCCTGTACTGCTCCACGAGCGATAGGTATGACGCCGTATCCCTGAACCCATCTGCGCAAAAAACGACATTGTGCCCGGCTTGCTTGAGTTCTTCAGCCGCCTTGGACAGGTAAGGCTCCCGGGTCCCAAGGATGCCGACCGTCTCCCCTCGTGCTTTGTCGAGAAATTCCGGTATCAGGTCGGTCCCGTTCATGTTCAGGCCCGGGTCGCCCTTCAACGCTTTGACGAGCAGCTGCATGCCTATGCCGTCGCGAAAGACGACGTCGGACCGCAACACCGCGTCGGCGAATTCATTGTTTCGGTAGCACACGTTGAGGCCATGTGCGTTGAGAAAAGAAATAATCTGCGGCGATTCCGAAGCGAGGCACTTTGCGATCAGCGCGTCCGCCTGGTCGCGGTCCTTGATGGGGGTGATGCTGTTGATCACCTTGTTGATCAGCCCGGGATCCGCCTTGCCCGTCGGTACTTTGTTCGGCGCCTGGCGGAGCCCCGCGCCACCGTATTCCTGGAGGAACCGCTTGCCAGCGCTCCCGCCGGAGCATCCCTCCGGACCCATAGGCAGACTGACGGTAGACATGAAGGGCAGGCTACATGCATAAAGTATGGAATGTAAGCTATAGAAGACTATGAGTTAGAGCACGTCTGGCCTGGACGCGTAGGCGGTCGGCAAGTGCGACGGCACTCACCGAGCGGTGCCGTCCTGATCGGACCCGCCTTAAGGGCATCCGGCGCGTCCCGGCGTCGCGGTCGACGAAACCAAACACCTTGAAAGTGCCTGTGAACTATACGTATGGTTCTACCCTGCTCTGGATACCTGGAGTATCGTTACCGCCATGATCAGGACTCGGGAGGACCTGAGAATGTATCTGGCGGCCGACTTGAAGGCGCACGGCCTAGAACGCTGGAAGTTCCGCTACCAGCTCTTGGAACGTCCCGCCTACTTCCAGCGGATGCTGCGAAAATCCGAGTACTGGACCAACACCGCCCACACGCCGATGGGCCATGCCATCGCATTCTGGTTGAGACTGCGGACGAAGCTGCTCGGCGAACGACTCGGGCTGTATGTCCCGCGAAATGTATGTGGGCCCGGCCTTCGGCTGGCACATCCGGGCGCCCTGTGGATCCACCACAAGGCGCGCATCGGTGCGAACTGCAACATCCACCACGGCGTCTCCGTCGGGGAAAACCGAGGGAAGGTCCCCGTAATCGGTGACGGCGTATGGATTTATCCCATGGCTATGGTGCTCGGCGATGTCCACGTGGGCGATCGCGCCTCCATCCTGGCCGGCGCCGTCGTAACCCAGCCGGTGCCCGACGACGCGGTGGTGGCCGGCGCGCCCGCCCGGATAATTACGGTGGCTTCCCGAGATACCGCAGTCGCCAACGCCTAGCCGACCTCCGGGACGGCGACCGCCTCGCCGGGGGACGATCCGGCCGGCGGGGCATGGCGAAGCGCCTCGCGTGCCAGAAATTCGCGGAAGTACGGAAGCGACGCCTCGGCGACTATGCCCGCCAGCAGAAGTTCCCAGAATCGACCCGTGTGCGGATCCAGGCCAGTGCCGGCGACCGTACCCTCACTACGCCCGGCGGCGCCCTTCGCCGCGATCGCGTTGTACAGCAAACGGGTTCCGAACATGGCGCCGACGATCGACTCGCTGATCGCCACCGGGTCCAGATCCTTCCGGACGTCGCCTTCGGCACTTGCCCGCTGAGCCTGAGCCGCCATCAGCTCAACCATGTTCGCGCAAAAGCGCATGGCTGCTTCGTTGAATCCGGCCAGAGCCGCCGTCAACTGCTCGGCGGCGCGGGCCGTCTTGTCGGTACTGAGCATGTTGGCGATCGTGAAGGTGCCGTGAATCATGTTCTCGAGCGCCGGCGATGACGACCCGCACACGTTGCGGAAGGCGACAAGTATTGTCTCCGAACCCTCCTCGATGATGGCCGACGCCAGCGATTCCTTCGAATCGAAGTGGTGGTAGAGCGCCCCCTTGGTCATGCCGGTCCGCTCGATGATCGTGTTCCACCCGGCCGCAGCGTACCCGACGTCGCCGAAAACGTCGATCGCCGCATCGAGGATCTTCCGCCGGGTGGCTTCCGATCGAACCTGGCGCGCCATCCCTCTACACCCCCGGATTTCCGTCGATGTCCCTGGGCGCGGATCTCGACCCCTTCACCAACCTTCCGGCCGGAGGGGTAAGCGTAACAGCCGCCAACCCGCGGTCCCGATCGCGCGACCTGCACATGGCGCTATTCAGAATCCGCGCCCGTTGAGGTGGATGTGATCGCGAGTGCGGCGCGGCGCCTGAGGAATTGGCGGAAGTAATCGATGCGGCCCGCCTGCAAGATTCCGGTCAGCATCAGCAGCCAGCACTTCTCGAGGTGTTGCAGAAACTGTTCCGGCTCCTCCAGATTGCTGGTTTGTCGCAGCCCCATGTGCAGCGAAACGATCAGGCGTCCCACGTCCTGTGGGTCACACTGCCCGTCGATGTCGCCCTCGGCGATGGCCTGCTCGACGACTCCGGCCAGCGCCTTGGCCCATTCCTCCAAGAGCTTCTTCTGCAGCCCCTCCGACCGACCGACCGACTCGAGGAGGTTGAGGCCGGCCCTGACCCCGTCGGTTTTGATGTCCCCTACGGCGATCAGATACGAGAAGTCGATGAGGGTCTCGAGGCCCGAAAGTCCGCGAGTGAGCAGTTCTTCCACCGCGACATTTCCCGCGGCCGTCTGCCTCTCGATGATCGCGACGGCCAGCGCGTGCTTGGAACGGAAGTGGAAGTACATGGCCCCCTTCGTCAGCTCCGCTTCCGCGAGGATGTCGTCCAGGCCGACGTCGTGATAGGCGCGTCGAGCGAACTGATGCGACGCGGCCCGCAAAATCTGTCGCCGCGTCGCGTCTGCGCGTCCGTCGGTCGAATGGGTGGTCATCGGAATCGGGAACGCAGCTGCCCAGTGCGCGTCGACCGCGCCGCTGCGTGAGCAAGGCGGGTGATCATTCCAGAGCCTGCGTCGTGGCCCGGATCGATCGCTTCCACGTTTCTCGATGCCTTCCTCGAGTAGGCCACACACCTTGGTTTCCAGGGCCAGCACTCCCCGGCGTGTCTCGGGCTGCATATGGGCCGTCTTTGAGGTTAGCAGTCAGGGGTCGCCCAACGGCATTCAACGCAGCGGGTCGCGTTGTCCAACCCGGAAATACTTTCAGTTCGCGATGATGCTGCACTCCGAACTAAAAGTATGTAGAATCGTCATCTATGTGGTCCTCAGTTTCTTCCGCTGGTCAGCGCGATTTTTGCGGGCCGCGGGCGCGCAACGCGCTTCGATCACCGCATCAGCCACTGCCCCGGAAGACCCGTACGGACCTCGCTCGACGTGTGTCGTTCGTCACGTCGCCGACCGGTAGGGGCCCGTCGAAATGATCGATTTTGGCGCCCTTCCGCCGGAGATCAACTCCACGAGGATGTACGCCGGCCCCGGGCCGGGGTCGCTGACGGCGGCCGCGGTGGCCTGGGACGATCTGGCCACCGAGCTGCATTCCGCCGCGTCCTCGTACCGGTCGATCATCTCGGGCCTGACGGTCGGGCGGTGGCTGGGTCCCTCGTCGCTGAACATGGCATCTGCGTTCGGACCGTACGTCGCATGGACGGCCGGGGCCGCCGCTCGGGCCGCGGAGGCGGCCGGTCAGGCCAGGCTTGCCGCGGAAATCTACGACGCGGCCTGGGCCGCGACCGTGCCCCCGCAGGCGGTCATCGCCAACCGGGTTCAGCTCGCGTCGCTGATTGCCACCAACTTCTTCGGTCAGAACTTGCCGGCGATCGCGGCCAACGAGGCCCAATACGGCGAGATGTGGGCCCAAGACGCCGTGGCCATGTACGAATACGCAGCCAACTCGGCGATGGCCGCCGAGCTGACGCCCTTCACTTCTGCGCCGGAGGTCGCCGACCCCTCCGGGGTCGCAGCGCAGTCGGCCGCGGTAGCCCAGACCGCTGGTTCCGCGACGCAGCAGTTCTCGCTGACCAGCTTGATGTCCGCGATGTCCTCGATGCTGCAGAGCCTGGCTTCGCCCGCCTCGGCGAGCGCCGCGGGTACGGAAACGCCCTGGGGGACGCTGGTGGGCGGCGTCACGTCCGGGACCGGCGGGCTGTCGCTGTCGAGCTTCATGAGCAACATGGAGAGCAACCTGCCCTCCCTGCTCCCCGGCTATCTGATGGTGGCCGTGACCCCGCTGTATGCGCTGTCCAGCGTGCTCGGCATGGCCCAGACCATGCAGGGGATAGCGACCACCGCGGCCCAGGGTGTCGCCGATGTGGCCGCGGACGCAGCCGGCGCGGCCGCCGGCGCCGCCGACGCGCTCGGTGCGGGCGTAGCGGGCGCGATGGGCCAGGCGGGCGCACTCGGGCCCCTGTCAGTCCCGGCCAGCTGGACCAGCGTCATCCCTGCGGCCCATTTGACCAGCGCGGGCGCGGTGTTGCCCAACGCCGGCGGCCCCGGCGGCCTCGGCGCCTTGCCACCGAGCATGCTGGGCGGTCTGCCCAGCACCGCCGCGGGGCGTCAAGCGCCGGGTCCGCGGTACGGCCAGATACCGACCGTCATGGCGCAGCCGCCGTCCGGCGGCTATGGGGCGGCGATCGTATGACCGCCGCGAGGGTGCCCGCGCGGGCCGGATCCGACCCGAGTCTCCAAATACCAGAAGTATCTTTCTTGGCCGCTGGGCGGGTATTCGGTCTCGCCTCGTTGAAGGGATGGTTGTCATGAAAGTAGTGCTGTTCTGCGGTGGTTACGGCATGCGGATGCGGACCGCCGAAGGCGACCAGGTTCCCAAGCCGCTGCAGATGGTCGGGCCCCGACCGTTGCTGTGGCATGTGATGCGCTACTACGCCCACTACGGGCACAAGGAGTTCATCCTGTGCCTGGGCTACGGGCAGGCGATGGTCAAGGACTTCTTCCTCAACTACCGCGAGATGGAGTCCAACGACTTCGTCATGCGCGCCGGTCAGATCGAGCTGCTCGATTCCGACATGGCCGACTGGAGCATCACGTTCGTCGACACCGGGCTGGAGTCGCCGATCGGCGAGCGGCTGCGGCGCGTGCGCAAGTATCTGGGCGACGACGAATACTTCCTGGCCAACTACGCCGATGTGCTGACCGACGCACCGCTCGACACCATGATCGACCGGCTGAGGACGAGCGGCGCCGCCGCCTCCATGCTGGTCGTCCCGCCCCAGTCGTCCTTCCACTGCGTCGACGTCAGCACCGACGGTGACATCAAGGAGATCGCCCCGATCGCTAAGTTTCCGATCTGGGTGAACGGCGGCTACTTCGTATTGACGCAGGAGGTCTTCGACCTCATCCCGGAGAACGGCGACCTCGTCGGCGACGCCTGCATGGCGCTCGCCGGGACCGGCCGGCTGCTGGGGTATCAACACGATGGCTTCTGGAAGCCGGCCGACACGTTCAAGGAGCGCGCCGAGCTCGACGCCGACTACAACGCGGGAGTCCGCCCGTGGATGGTGTGGGAGCAACCGCACCGAGCCCGCGCTGTGCCGGCGTCGGTTGGACGCCACGCGAGGCTCTCGGCGTGAACCGGCTGAACACCGGCGCAATCAATTCGATTGCCGTCATCGGGGCGCACTGCGACGACATCGTCATCGGTGCCGGCGCGACGCTGATGCAGATCGCCCACCACAATCCGGGTGTCGTCGTGCACGCCCTGGTGCTCACCGGCGCCGGCACCGAACGCGAGATCGAGGAAAAGAACGCATTCGCGGCGCTGTTCCCGCGGTCGGAGGTCCGGCTGACGGTGGGTGATCTGCCCGACGGCCGGCTGCCGGACAACTGGGGGGCGGTGAAGGGCTACCTCGCCGAGTTCCGGCGCGACTGCCAGCCCGATCTGGTGATCGGGCCGCACCGCCACGACTACCACCAAGACCATCGCTTGGTCGCCGAGCTCATCCCGACCGAGTTTCGTGGGCACCTGGTACTGGGCTACGAGATTCTCAAATGGGAGTCCGACTTGCCGAATCCCACTCTCTACGTGGACATTCCGAGCGAGATAGCCCACAAGAAGGCGGAGCTGCTCGCGCAGTCATACCCGTCGCAGTCGGGCCGGGACTGGTTCGACGACGAGGCGTTCCTCGGCCTGATGCGAGTGCGGGGGGTCCAGTGCCGGGCGCGCTACGCCGAAGCCTTCGTGGGCGAGAAGGCGGTCGTGAGCACGTTCGCCGCTAGTTCACTCAACTGACTTTCGACGGGAGGGACGACACCATGCGAGTGCTGGTCACCGGCACGGAGGGCTACCTGGGCTGCCTCCTCGCGCCGCTGCTTATCGAGGACGGCCACGACGTCGTCGGTTTGGACACCGGCTATTACAGGGCCGGTTGGCTGTGCCCCGGACCGCTCGCCGGCAGCGCCCACGGGGTGGCACCGCTCACCCTCATCAAGGACATTCGCGACGTGACCGTCGCCGACCTGCGCGGGTTCGACGCGATCGTGCACATGGCGGAGCTGAGCAACGATCCGATCGGCGACCTGATCGGCGACGTGACCTTCGAGATAAACCACCGCGGCAGTGTGCATTTGGCCGAGTGCGCCAAGAGCGCCGGCGTCGGCCGGTTCGTCTACATGTCGTCGTGCAGCGTGTACGGGATCGCGGACGGGACCGTCGACGAGACCAGCCCCATCAACCCGCTGACCCCGTACGCCAAATGCAAGGCCCTGGTCGAACGGGACCTGACCGCGATGGCCGACGACGACTTCTCACCGGCATTCCTGCGCAACGCGACGGCATTCGGCGCCTCGCCGAGGATGCGCTTCGACATCGTGCTTAACAACCTGGCGGGGTACGCCTGGACCGAGCACCGCATCGCGATGACCAGCGACGGCACCCCCTGGCGGCCGCTGGTACACGCCCTCGACATCGCGCAGGCCATCCGGTGCGCGCTTCGCGCCGACCGACAGACCGTGCACAAGCTGGTGGTCAACGTCGGCAGCGACGAAAACAACCGCACCGTACGCGAAATCGCGGAGACCGTCAGCGCCGAATTCCCGGGCTGTGAACTGACTTTCGGCCCGCCCAATGCCGACAACCGCAGCTACCGGGTGGCGTTCGGCAAGATCCACGAGGTATTCCCCGACTTCCGCGCCGCGTGGGATGTCGCGGCCGGGGCGGCGCAACTGCACCGCGTCTTCCAGAACATCGCGATGGACCCCGAGACATTCCACGGCCGCGGACATACCCGCCTCAAGCAGATCGAATACCTGCTCAAAACCGGGCAGGTCGACGAGAGACTGTTCTGGAAGGAGACCCAGTGAAGTACACGCCCACGAGTGTCGCCGGGGTGACGATCATCGACATCGAACCCCATCGCGACCATCGCGGCTTCTTCTCTCGGTCCTTCTGCGCCGACGAATTCGTGACATACGGCCTGATTTCCGAAGTTGCACAAACGAACCTGTGCTTCAACTACACCCGGGGCACGGTGCGCGGCCTGCACCGGCAGGCGCCGCCGCACGCCGAGGCCAAGCTGGTCCGCTGCGTCCGCGGCGCAATTGCCGACGTCGCCGTCGACGTCCGACGCGAATCGCAAACTTACGGCAAGCACGTGATGGTGGAGCTGAGCGCGGAGAACCGCCGGGCGCTGTTCCTGCCCCCCTACGTCTTGCATGGCTTCCAGACCCTGACCGATGACACCGAGGTCATGTACCAGGTCAGCGGCCCCTACGTGCCCGACAGCGAAGAGGGATTCCGCTGGGACGAAACCGAATTCGGCATCAAGTGGCCGCTTCCGGTGACGGTCATGTCGGAGAAGGACGCCAGCTGGCCTCCCATGGGGGAGACGGTGCCGGCCGAGAGCGAGGCGTCATGACGCCATACCGCCTGCCCTTTCCGGACACCCCCGTTGGGTGCAACGCCGAACTCCCCCGCGCCGCTGCCGAATCGGCGACGGTATAAGCGAGGGACCTGCCCGCATGACGACAACCCTAAGAGCCGAAAGTGGCATATCGCTGATTCAGGCGCAACCCGCGCAAAGGGTTGGCACCAAGGTTGCTTCGCGTTGGCGGCAGACATATTCGGCGCGTCTGCGCATCACCGACTCGGTGATCGTGTCGACCGCGGTCGCGGTCGCTCAGGTCGTCCGGTTCGGGGACTCACCAAACGCGTCGGGATATCCCGGCCAGGTTATGACGCTGTTTTCGGTCCTCTTTGCCACACTGTGGCTTTCGTCCCTGGCGATGTTTCAGACTCGTTCGACGCGAATCATCGGCGCCGGAATCGACGAATACCGGCGCATCGCCAGCGCCTCCTTCTGGACGTTCGGATTCATCGCCATAGTCACGCTGCTCGCCAAGATCGAGCTGGCCCGCGGCTATCTTGCGGTCGCACTTCCCATCGGCACAATCGCACTGCTGGCGAGCCGCAATTTGTGGCGGAAGCATGTCTGGCACCAGCGGGCGCGAGGCGAATACCAGACGATGGTATTGGCGATTGGTGACAGGCCAGGCGTTTCGCATCTTGCCCGCGAGCTGATCCGCAACCCGAACGACGGGTACGTGGTGGTCGGCGTCTGCATTCCGGGCTACGGTCCGCCGCGCGGCGAAACGCTGACCGTCCAGGGCCAGCAGATCGCGATCCTCGGCGACGAAACCACCGCGGTATCTGCGATCGCCGGCTGCGGCGCGGACACGGTGGCGGTGACGCGCACCGAGCATTTCGGCGTGCATGGGATCCGGGACCTGATGTGGCGGCTGGAGACCATGGACGTCGACCTCGTCGTATCGCCGGGGGTGGTCGACGTGGCCGGCGCGCGATTGTCCCTGAAACCGATCGCGGGTTTTCCGCTTCTCCACGTAGAGAAGCCGCAATACGAAGGCACCCAACGGTTTCAGAAGCGAGCGTTCGACTTCTGCTTCGCTCTGGCCGCGATCATCGGAACATCACCGCTTCTCATCGCGGCGGCCGCATGCATCAAGGCGACCAGCCGGGGGCCGGTTTTCTACCGCGCCGAGCGCATCGGTCTGGATGGCAAGCCCTTCACGATGCTCAAGTTCCGGACAATGGTAGACGGCGCCGACACCCAGATCGACCGGCTGCTGCCGCTCAACGAGGGCGCCGGCGGGATGCTCTTCAAGATCCGCCAGGACCCCCGGGTGACGCCCGTCGGCAAGATACTGCGCCGATTCAGCGTCGACGAGTTGCCGCAGTTCATCAACGTGCTCAAGCAGGACATGAGCGTCGTCGGACCACGGCCACCGCTGCGGCGCGAGGTCGAGAACTACGACGGTCAGGTAAAGCGGCGACTGCTGGTGAAGCCGGGGGTTACCGGGCTGTGGCAGGTCAGTGGCCGGTCGGATCTGTCGTGGGAGGACTCGGTTCGGCTCGACCTGTCCTATGTCGACAACTGGTCGATGGCCGGCGACCTGGTGATCATCGCCAGGACGCTCAAGGCGGTGCTGAGTAGCGACGGGGCGTACTGATGGCGCCCGACACCACGATTGAGCCGACGGCGGCGCAGACCGCCGCATCGGTGCCGGGGTCACGGATCGCGCACGCGTTCTCCGTCCAGCTCGTCTGCCGGGCGCTGGGGATGCTGGCCTCGGTGGTTTCGGTGGCGATGACCGCCCGTTACCTGGGTCCCGGCCGCTACGGCCAGCTCACCATCGCGGTCGCCTTCGTCGGAATGTGGGGCAGCCTGGCCGATCTCGGCATCGGCACCGTAATCGTGCGCCGCGTCACCTCGGGCACCGGCAACCTGGAGCGCCTCGTCCGCGTCAACAGCGGCCTGTCGCTGATCTACTGCGTCCCGCTCGCGATACTGACGGCGGGTTCCGGTCTGCTGCTCTATCACGACCACGACGTGCGGATCATGCTCGTGGTTTTGTCGGGCCAGCTGCTGATGTTCACGATGGCAACACGGTTCGAGCCGGTGTTCCTATCGACCGTCCGCTTCTCGGCCGTGGCGTTGTCCGATGTCGTGGGCCGGGTGGCTACGCTAGCGATGGTCAGCTACTTGGTGGCCACGCGGGCCGACGTCATCTGGTTCGCGGTCGCGCAGCTCATACCCCCGGCGCTGCAACTGCTGATTCAGGGGAGCGCCGCCGCCCGGCACATGTCGTTGCGGCCGATTTTCGCTCCGAGTGAAGTTGCGGACCTGTTGCGCGAGAGCGCATTTCCGATCGGAGTGGCCGTCGTCGGCGTCCTATACTGGCGCACCGACGGCGTCATCCTGTCAAGGGTGAGCACCCATTCCGAGGTGGGGGTCTACGGACTGGCCTACACGGTCGCATTCAACACCCTCGTCGTGTCGATGTTCTTCCTCAAGGCGACCCTGTCGACCGCAACCGAACTGTTTTCGCGCGACCTCGCCGCGTTCGCCAATTTCCTGCGGCGCTGTGTTGAGCTGATGTATTTCGCCGGTGTCCCCCTCGCCGTCATCGGCGCATTACTGGCACGGCCCCTGATCGAATTGTTCGGCGACCGGGAGTTCGTCGAACGCGGCGCACCGACGTTGGCGACGCTATTCGTCGCGGTGGCTTTGCGTTTCGTCACCGGCACCCTGGGCCAGGGGCTGTTCGCGTGCCATCATCAGAAGTTCCTGTTCCGGCTGTCCATCGCGACGCTCGCGTTCAACGTCGCGCTGAACTTGTTGCTGGACCGGCCGTTCGGCGCGGTCGGGGCCGGTCTCGCGTTGATAGGCACGGAGCTGTTCGGCATGGCAATGGCTACCTGGTGGCTGCGTCGCGAGTGCGGCTACCGCACGCCGGTCGCGTTCTTGATTCGGCTGCTGGTGCCGATGGCGGCGTGTGTCTTGGTGGCGCTGCTGCTGTCCGGTTACCACGTGGCGTTGATCGTGATCGCCGCCGCCGCGACCTACCTGGCTACCAGCGCGGTGATCGGGCCGTTCACCTGGTCGACATTGGCCGCGCTACGCCGAAGGCCGGTGGTCGCGTGACCCGGGAATTGGACCGCGCGTACCTGAAGCGCCCGGTCGGCGAGCTCACCAGGTCCGGCCGACCCATGGTGGTGGCGATCGTGACCTACAAGAGCCACGACCTGGTGGAGCAGTGCCTGGCCGGCGTCGCCGAACATCTGCCCGACCTGCCGGTGTACGTCTACGAGAACAGCGGCGACACCTATCCCGGCCGCGAGGAGCTGGCCGCCAGGCACCCGCGGGTGCACTGGGTGCTGGGCCCGGTCAATCTCGGCTTCGCGGCGGCGTTTAACGCCCTGGTCGAGCACACCCCGCCGGATGCCGATCTGCTGCTGCTGAACGCCGACGCCCGGTTGGTCGGCCCGCTCACACGCACCCGGGAGTTGCTCCACCAGACGAAGGTGGCCGCGGCGTCGCCCATGATCCACGACGACGGTGCCCCGGGGCCGGAGCGGTGGGACATCGCAACGCGGCGGCGGACCCTGAGCCGGGCGCTGGTCGCGACCGCCGGCTATTCGGATCTGCTTCGCGGCACACCGCTTTCCCACCTTTACGCCCACCAGCCTGACGAATCGCAAAGCATCGACGGCTATATCGGCGGCGCCTGCCTGGCGATCAACCGTGCGGCCTGGAACGAGATCGGTGGCTTCGACGAGGAATTCTTCCTCTACGGGGAAGAGGCCGACTGGCAGGCACGCGCCACAGCCGCGGGCTGGCGCGTGTTGCTGGCCAACGAACTCGACGTCGACCACGGCAACCCGGCCGCCGCCAAGAATGCCATCGATCCCGGCTCGGGTCACGGCGCACAGGTCGCGACTCCCGAACGGCGCCGCAATCTAGACTTGGCGCGCGCCAATGCGGCACTGCTGCTGGAACATCAACGCGGTGTCCACAGCGCGGACCTGTACCTGGCGAGCACCACCGTGCTCGAGCGGCTGCAGCGCTCAAAGCGCGACGCGCGTCGGCGGTCGTCCAGCGCTGCCGTTTCGCGGAGTACCGGAAAGCCGGCGATCGTGATCACCACAAACCGGCTCGTCTACGGCGGTGCCGAGCGCCAAAAGGCGCTCTTGGCCACCGAATTAGACCGTCGCGGCTATCCGGTGACCATCGTCTGCATGCAGCGGTTCGGCCCGTTGATCAGGGAAATCCCCCACACCGTTCGGGTGGTTCGCCAACCCTGGTGGGCGCCGGTCGTCGACCTTCCCCCGGGCCCCGCGGTACTGGTCAGCGGTGACACCAACACCGAGACGGGTTTTGCGACCTTGTGGCGGGCGCGCGGCGGCGGCCGACGCTGGTTGGTCGCGCCGCACGTTCCGCCGGAACCCGAGCGCCCCATCTACTCTCGGCCGCTGGCGGCGGCGATGAGTCGTGCAGATGGCTTCATCACGCTGGCACAACGGCATTGGGAGATGTTGACCGAACACCATCGGCTTCGGGGACGGCGATTCGTCGCGCCCAACGGGGTGGCCTTGATGGATGAGCCCGAGCCCCGGATTCGGGCCGCCGGTGAACCCGTGCATCTGGTGATGCTCTCGCGCATCGTCGAGCACAAGAACCCGCAGCTGCTGATCGAGGCGCTCGCCGGCCTGACCGACATGCCTTGGGAGCTCTCCATATTCGGCGACGGACCTGATCGGGAGCGATTGCAGGCGCGCACCCCGGCCGCGCTGCGCGACCGCGTGCACTGGCGGGGCTGGTCGGCGGGGCCCGGGCCCGCGCTGGCCGAAGCCGATCTGTTGTGCGTCCCCAGCCGTTCCGAGGCGTTCCCGCTGGCGATTCTCGAAGCGATGGCCCGGGCGGTACCGGTTGCGGCGTCGGCGATTTGCGCCGTCCCCGAGATGCTGGACTTCGGCAAGGCGGGATTCGTCGTCGAGCCCGTGACCGTGTCGGCGTGGCGCGACTGCCTCGCCGAGATCCTGGCCAAGCCCGGCGAACTGCCTTCGATGGGACGGCGGGGCCACGAGCGCATGCGCGTGCACTACACGGTGGAAGCGATGACCGACGATTACCTTGAAGCCATCGAGGCCGTGCTGTGAGCGCTTTGAGACTGAACTTGAAATCGCCCCTCCGGACCAAGCGCCGCGAGCGGACGGTCGTCACCGGGCCGACGCGGGTGTACGAAACCGTGATCCTGGGCGGCGGCCCGGCCGGGACCGGGGCGCTGGTCTGGGCCGCGCGGCACGGTCGGCTGGGTGCGTGGCTGGACGGCGGCGTCGCGCTGGTTGAGCAGGCCGAGGAGTTGGGCGGGACGCTCGGCCGGTACCCGCTGAATGCCGACTCTCGGGGCACCTCGTTCCTGGAGTGCCTGGACGGTCCGGACTGCGAGCCGCTGCTGGCCGACGTGCGGGCCGATCCCGTAGCGGGAGAACTGGAAAACTTCCGAGCCGGGCGGCCCACGCTGGAACTCGTCGATCGCTTTGAGCGACGCCTCGGTGCCGCCATCCTGGCCGAGTTTGACCGGCATCCGAACAGCCACGCCTTCACCCGCACTCGCGCCGAGGCGATCCGGCTGCAGGAGGACGGCTCGGTCGCCGTCTCCGCGGCCACGGGCGACGGGCAGCGCGCGGTCATCCGTGCCGCCAGTGCGGTAGTGGCGCTCGGCGGGCGGCCCAACGCGTCATGGTCTGAGATCGAGGTGGCACCCGGAATCGACCTTGCCCACTGGCGCGAGAAGATCGTGTCCAGCCACCGGCTCCTGAGCCATGGTGGCCCAGAAGAGGTCGCGCGACGGCTGGCCCGCATACCGGGCAACCCGCGAGTGGTCGTCCTCGGTGGCGCGCACAGCGCCTTTTCGGCGGCGTGGATGCTGTTGGAACGGATTCCGGGGGTGAGCTTCGGCCCCCGGGACGTGCAGATTTTGCATCGGAGCGAACCCCGGCCCACGTACGTGTCGCGCGCCGCGGCCCATATCGACTTCTACGAGTTCTCCGAATCGGACGTATGCCAGGCCACCGGTCGCGTGCATCGGCTCGGTGGGTTACAGGGTGACGGGCGTGAAGTGTGGCGTCGCATGCATCGCAAGCCCGGTGCCGAGCCGGACGACCGCGCGGTGGCCATGCCGATCGGCGGCCTGTCGCGTGCGGTCCTGATTGACCTGCTGACCGAGTGCGATCTGATCGTTCCCGCTCTGGGCTATCGCCTTGCCGCGCCGCCCATTTACGACGCGCGCGGCGCCCGGGTGCCGCTGGCCCGCACCGGCCCGTCAGTCGCGCCGAGCGCGCGGCTGCTCGCCGAGGACGGCATGACGATCCCGGGCGTGTTCGGGGTCGGGCTGGGCAGTGGGTTCCTGCCCTGGGGCGCGATGGCGGGAGAGGAATCCTTCAAGGGGCAGCAGAACAGCCTCTGGCTGTACCAAAACGGCCTTGGCAAGCTGATTTACGACAGCACGCGGCGGCGCGCACAGCAGCTCGCCTTGGACATTCAAACACCCAGCAACACAGAGGAGTGCGAGTCATATGCTTTGCCGGTTGTGTGACTCGGACCGCCTGCTCAGCGTCGTGGATCTGGGCGCCACTCCGCCGTGCGAGAAATTCCTCACCGCCGAGGAGCTCGACCTCGCGGAGCCGACCTTTCCGCTGCACCTGCGGTTGTGCGAGGACTGCCTGCTGTTGCAGATCCCGGCGCTGATCACGCCCGAGGACACCTTCACCGAATATGCTTACTTCGCTTCGTATTCGGACAGCTGGGTGCAGCACGCCAAGCTCTTCGTCGACGAAGCCGTCCAGCGGCTCGGGCTCGGCCCGCAATCGCGGGTGGTCGAGGTCGCCAGCAACGACGGCTACCTGCTGCAGCACGTCGTCGCGGCGGGAGTGCCGTGCCTGGGCATCGAGCCGTCCGAGAACGTCGGGGCCGTGGCCCGCGCGCGCAACATCCCCACGCTGACGGCGTTTCTCGACGAGAAGGTAGCCGCCAAGGTCCGCGAAGAGCATGGGCCGGCGGACCTCGTGGTCGCCAACAACGTCTACGCCCACATCCCCGATCTGCGCGGCTTCACCCGCTCGCTGCGCAGGCTGATGGACGACGACGGCTGGCTGAGCATCGAGGTGCACCACGCGCTGAACCTGGTGCGGCTGGGGCAGTTCGACACGATTTACCACGAGCACTTCCAGTACTACACGCTGTTTTCGGCGATCTGCGCGCTGGCCACCTCCGGGCTCGCCGTCGTCGACGTCGAGCTGCTGCCCACCCACGGCGGATCGATGCGGATCTGGGCCCGCTCGGCGGAGATCGCCTCGCGGCCGACCGAACGGGTGGAGAAGGTGATGCGCGCCGAGGAAGCGGCGGGGCTGCATCGTGCCGACGGCTACCTGCAACTGCGTCCGCGCGCGGAGGCGATCCGGCACGACCTGCTGCGCTTCTTGCTGCAGTGCCGCGCCGACGGCAAGCGCGTCGTCGGCTACGGGGCCCCGGGCAAGGGCAACACGCTGCTCAACTATTGCGGGATCCGGCCCGACCTGCTCGAATACACCGTCGATCGCAACCCGTACAAGCACGGGCGCTTCACCCCCGGGACCCGGATCCCGATCTACGAGCCGGAGCGCATCGCCGATGACCGCCCGGACGTCGTGCTGGTGTTGCCGTGGAACCTCGAAGCCGAACTGACCGACCAACTCCGGTACGTCGCGGAGTGGGGCGGGCAGCTTGTCTTTCCGCTTCCGACCCTGCACACCGCTCAACTTGATAGCGTGCGGCGATGAGGACCTGCCGCGGGTGCGACGGCACCGATCTGCAACGGGTCCTCGACCTGGGGAACGTGCCCGCGGGCGACGACTTCCCCCCGGCCGCCGAGCCCGTGCGGCCCGAGGAATCGTCGCATCCGCTCGCGATGGATCTGTGCGGCCGCTGCGGCCTGGCCCAGCTCGCCCACGACGACACCGCGGCCGCCGAGCCGCGCGGCATCGAGCCGCAGGCCCTGCGCGACCAGGCGGCCGAGGCCGTCCGGCGCGTCGCCGACGCGGGCTGGCTGCGCGGCGCCACCGTACGCGAATTCGGCAGCCCGCACGGCGGAACGTGGCTGCCGCTGCTGGCGGAGCGCGGTTTCACCGAGGCCGAACGCGCCGACGTCGTGCTCGACTCCTTCGGCATCATGCACGAGCCGGACCAACGGCTGGCGTTCCAACTCCGCGCGGAGGCCACCGCGCCGGGCGGAGTGTTGCTGCTGCAGTTCCACTCGCTGTTGACGATCGTGACCAACGGGCAATGGAATGCGTTGCGCCACGGGCACTTCGGCTACTATTCGCTGACCGCGTTGTCCAACCTGCTCGCCGAGGCCGGCATGACCGTCGCCTCGGCGTGGGAGTTCGACCTCTACGGCGGCACGGTGTTGGTCGCGGCGGTGCACGGCGCCGTCGAACCCGACGGACGCGCCCGGGAAATCCTGCGGCGCGAGCACAACATCGGCATCACCGAGGCGGCCATCGTGCGCAGTCTGCAGTGCGCCGCCGAGCGTCACGCCGCGCAGCTGCGCGACTGGCTGGTCGCGGAGGCGTGCGAGCGACACGCGGTGTACGGGTACGGCGCCGGATCGCGCGTCGTTTCGCTGTTCAGCATCGCGGGCGTCGATCGCCGGCTGCTGCGGGCCGTGGCCGACGCGTCGCCGGCGAAGCAGGGACGCCGCATTCCGGGCACCGACGTCGGGATCATCTCACCCGAAGAGCTCATCGCGGCCGGGCCCGATCGCGTCATGCTGACCCTGCCGGACCTGTACGACGAGGTCCGGCGGGCCTACCCGCAACTGGACGGGCGCTGGTCGATCGACCCCGGCGCCGACGGGAGCCAGGCGCTGCTATGAATCACATTCGGGTGCTTTGGCTTTCGCCGTGGATGCGGCCGCTGGCGCGCATCCAGGCCGAGGCGCTGCAGCGGCGGGGGGCCGACGTGTTGCTGGTGACCTCCGACCAGCACCCCGAGTCGGACGCCGCGCGCGATTACGAGCTGGTGCTCGATCCGCGGTTTCGTGCGGCCGGGACGTGGCCGTCGAGCCTTGCGGCCCTGCGCCGCATTCGTGGCTACAAGCCGCAGGTGGCGATCACCGAGCTGGTCCGCGATCCACGCTGGATGGCGTTGGCAGGCGGCGTGCCCCGGGTGCAGCTGGTCCACGACGACAGCCCCCATGACGCCGGCGAACAGCGGCCTGCCTACGAGCGCGCGGTATTCGACCGCTGGGGGGCCCGATCGGCGGCGACAATCACCTACAGCGACTACGTCGCGGAGGCCATCAGCACCCGGCGAGACGTGGCCCGGACACCCGTGCACACATTGCCTCTCACGAGCGACCTCGACGTGGATCTGGTGCCGCCGCCGGTGCGCGCCGAGGCGCGCCGCGATTTCGTGATGGTGGGCCGCCTCAACCCCTACAAGAACATCGACGTGGTGCTGCAGGCCTGGCAGCGGCACACCACCGGCGACGGATGGCGCGGCGACGACCTGGTGCTCATCGGCGACGCGCCGATCGGCCTGCGAAGCGCCGCGCTGCCGCCACACACGCGGTGGTGGTCCGGGAAGTACCGTTATCGCGACGTCGTCGAGACACTCTCCGCCGCAAAGGGTTCGGTCGCCCATTACCGACACGCCTCGCAAAGCGGGGTGCAGGTGCTGTCCATGCAACTGGGCGTGATGCCGATCGTCTCCAGCATCGGCGGGCTGCCGGAGTACCAGCCGCCGGGCGGCCCAACCGTGGACGTCGACGATGTCGCCGGGCTGGCCGCCGCGTTCGACAAGCTGGCGGACCCGGCCACGGCGGCGCGCCTCGGTGCCGAGGCGGCGCACCACTACGCGGAGCGCTTCAGCGTGGACCGGGTCGCCGACCGCATGCTGGACATCATCACTGGGGTCTTGGTCACGCATCCGCCGCATGGCGCGCGTGAGCTCGAGAGCGCCGGAAGGCGCCGGGAAAGGTTTTAACCCATGGATTTTCGCACCTTCGTTCGCACGCTGACGACCCACTGGAAGCTGTTCCTCGGTGCGCTGCTGGCGTGTCTGGCGGGCGCCGCGGCGATTACGGTGCTCCAGACGAAGCTTTATCAGTCGTCCGCCACCATCCTCATCTCGTTTACGGGTGAAACCGACCTCTCCCAGGTGTATTCCGGAACGCAGGCCGCCCAGGAACGCCTGTCGTCCTACGCGGCGGTGGCCGGCGGGCATGCCGCGGCGCAGCGCGCAGTCACCCAGTTCCGCCTGCCGATCAGCCCGGACGTTCTCGCCAGCGAGACCCACGTCGAATACACCCCGAAGTCGACGATGTTCACCATCTCGGTCAGGGATACCGATCCGAATCGGGCTGCGACGCTGGCGAAAGCGATGGCTGACACCTTCGCGGGGACGGTCGCCACCCTTGGCGCGAATCCGAAGGACCCGGTGGCACTCGTGAACAGCTCACCGCCTCAAGCGCCGCCCCCTCCGGCACCCGCGCCGCAGGCACCCGCGCCGCAGGCTCCCCCGGCGCCGGACACCGATGGCCAGCCCGCGACGCAACCCACCGAGGCCACCCCGTCCGCGGACCCGCCGGTCGCGCCGCCCCAGCCGGCGCAACCCCTGGCGGTACCGCCCCAGCCGGCACCGAACATGCCGATCGCCCGGGCCACCATCATCGAGCAGCCGGGGGTGCCGGACAGCCCGATCCAACCGGTGCCGATGCGCAACATGGCAATGGGACTTATCGCGGGGCTGCTGCTGGGAACCGGGGTGGCCCTGACCCGCGAGGCCGCCGACCGCACCGTGCGCGACCGTGCCAAGCTGGAACGGCTTTCCGACTTGCCGACGTTGGCCGAGCTCCCCGGAAAGCGCGGCACCGCACCGCGATTCGGCACGGACATCTCATTCGACGACGCGGTCCGCGGTTTGCGCGCGCGCCTGCTGCGCGCGTTGGCACCGGGAGCGCGCCAGGTATTGCTGACGGCGCCGTTCGGCGGCGAGGGAACCACGACGACGGCGCTGAACCTGGCCAGGGCATTCGCCGAGTCCGGCGAAGAGGCCTTGCTCGTCGAGGGCGATACCCGCCGACCCGTGATCGCCGGCTTGCTGAAGGTTGATTCGGGGGAGGGGTTGGCCAACGCGTTGGCCGACCCCGACATTGCGACGGAAACCGTTAAGCCGACCGCGATTCCGCGGCTGTTCATTCTGGCGGCGCGAGCGGTCCGCCGGGATACGCTGCCGTGCAGCGCTTACCTGCCCGAGGTGCTCGACAAGGTGCTGCAAGACGTGTCGGCCACCTTTGACCGCACCGTGATCGACGGTCCACCGGTGCTCGCAGCGGCCGACTCCGGCCTGCTGGGCGCCGCCGCCCAAGCCACCGTATTGGTGGTACGAGCGGGCCGCACCACCGAAGACGAACTCAGCGACGCATTGATCGCGCTACGCGCAGCGGGTGCCGACATCGTCGGTACGGTGCTGACCGATGCCCGGATACCGCGCCACGCCAGGGCCGCGGCACGAAACTACCGGGCAAAAGTGGGCTCACGGAAGTGATCCTCTATCTGCAGAATCGGCACCGCCTGGCGATGTCTGGCGCCATCCTCGCGGCATTCCTGTTCGGCTGCTTTGCGTTTGGCGTGATGTCGGCGCGCAACACCACCCAGGGGATCCTCCTGATCGGCCTGTCGTTCTGCCTGGTGGTGTATTGGACGAAGCCGGCGATGATGGTCGGGGTAGCGCTGTTCTTGGGGTTCGCCGCGCTGCCGGAAGGATTGCACATCGGCAAGGTGGTCGGCCCCGCGACGATCTACCTCTGCCATGTGGCACTGATAATCGCCATCTGCTTCCTGCTCCCGGTCGTCCGACTGCGCTTGTCCGAGTACCTGTTGCCGGGGATGTTCGTGCTGACGGTGGCCTACTTCGCCGCGGTCGGATTCGCGATGGGACATCCCCCCGCGATTATCGTGCGGGAGGCCACCTTTCTGCTCGAGATGGTCGGCGGGTTCATGCTTGCCCTGGTGATCGTGTACAGCGGCCACGTCAAGCTGTCGATCCACGCGATGGTCCTCACCCTGTGGTTTTCGGCGGGCATGGCCGTCGCAAGTTCCTCGGGCGGGCTGCGGCTGGCCGGCCGGCTGGAAAGCCTGCAGTCGGATACGGGCGACGCCGCCAGCCGCGTCATCACCGCTACCCTGACCCCGGCGATCGCCGTGCTGGCTGCACTGGTGGCCACCCAGATCGTCGGCCGGGTAAAGCCCTTTTGGTACCTCGCGTTGGGTCTGCCGGCGTTGATCGTCTCGGTGCTGGCGTTCTCCCGCAACACCCTGATCGCGGTGGGCGTGGCCGCCGCCGTGGCATTTCTCGCCAGCTTGGGCTGGGCATCCCTGCGGCGGGCGGCCAGGCTGGCCATTGCCGGCGCAGGGATTTTGGCGGTGGCGCTGCCGGGCGCGCTGTTTCTACTGCAGCACTCCACGGCCGGCGACTGGTTGAACGACCAGATCAACGGATTCAGCCACCGCGTGCTGGGTGGCGTATCGAGCAGCGCGCTCGCCGTGGACTCCTCGACCCTCGACAGGTTGGCCGAAGATGCCAACCTCAACCGCGTGATCGCCCAGGCTCCGATGTTCGGACATGGGCTGGGCTATGCCTATCAAGAACCGTTCGGCAGGGACCCCGACGCATTCACCAACACACTGGGCACCACCTATTCGCACAACTTCTACCTGTGGTGGCTGGCCAAATCCGGCGCGGTGGGCATGGCGGCGTTTGCCGTGTTCGCCCTCACCCCGCTGGTGCAGGCGCTGCGCAGCGCTTCGGCGTCCGCGAAGGCCAGTGCGGCGGTTTCTGTCGGCCTGCTGATGATGTCGATCGTCGATCCGCTGCCCGAGGACCCGGCCAACGCCATGACGCTGGGCATGGCGCTCGGCGCGGCGCTGGCATTCGCCCGCCTGCGGAAGCGTTCCGGCACCTCCGACGACGCCGGCACCGAACCCGCCACCGAGCCCATGCCGGTCGGAGCCCTGCGGTGAGCGCGGTGCGCGTGCTCGTGGTGGGACCGGCCCCGTCCGCCGCGAACAGCCGCGGCGGCATGGCGACGGTGGCCGCGTTGATGGCGGCGCATCCGGACCGATCAATCCGCGTCACCGTGGTGCCCACTTACGTGGACCGGTCGAGATTCATGAAGCTACTGGTCGGCGCCCGGGGAATGCTTTGGGCCAGTTGGTTGCTCATGCGCGGCCGCGCCGACGTGCTGCACGTGCACATGGCCCATGGCGGCAGCGTGGTTCGCAAGGCGGTGACGCTGTGGGCGGCGCGGCTGGCGGGCGTGCCGGCGGTGGTGCACTGCCACAGCTACGACTTCGGCGGCTGGTTCGATCGGCTGCCGTCGCCCGCGCGGGCCGCGGTGCGCCGCGCGCTCGTCGCCGACCACTGGGTGGTCCTGGGTGAGCGTCATGTCGACGAGTATGCGAGCCGACTAGGGCTGCCCGACAACCGAATCAGTGTGCTGCACAACGCCGTCCGGGTTCCGGAACTCCCCGTGAGCCAGTCCGGTGTCGAACGGGTGGACGCCGTGGCGCTGGGCCGGATGGGGACGCGCAAGGGCAGCTACGACATCGTCTCAGCCGTGGCAGCGCTCGACCCTACGGTGCGCGGCCGGCTGCGCGCCACGCTGGCCGGCGACGGTGAGGTCGACGAGGTGCGCGCCGCGGTGGCCGCCGCGGATGTCGGCGAAACGATTCACGTGGCCGGATGGCTGGACCCGCCGGCTCGCGACGAACTGCTTTCGAGCGCACACGTTTTCCTGCTGCCCAGCCGGGACGAGGGTCTGCCGATGGCGTTGTTGGAGGCCATGGCGTACGGGCTGGCGCCGGTAACCACGTCGGTCGGCAGCATCGGGGAAGCGGTGACCGACGGTATCACCGGCATCGCGGTGCAGCCCGGGTCGTCGGACCAGATAGCGCAGGCCCTGACAGCGCTCGTCACCGACGAGGACCTCCGCGGCCGGTTGAGCACCGCCGCACGCCGACGCGCTCTCGACTTCGGGCTAAGCCAGTGGCATCAGTCACTGGCCCTGCTGTGGAGCGACCTCGTGCGCCACGACCGCGTCAAGGTATGAGGGTAGGAATGTCTAACTGGCTGCGAGACACCGCAACAGATGTCAATTCAGGCCGATCGCTGTCTGGCCGCGCCCGCGCACGACGATGGCAGCACTTCAACAGCTGCTTTCCGTCGGTGTCGGAAATGAGGGTGCTGGATCTGGGTGGAACGCCGGAGTCGTGGCGACTCGCGCCCGTTCGCCCCAGGTCGGTCGTCACGGTCAACTTGGCGCCTGCGGAATCGGAGGACCCGAACATTGTCGCGGTCCAGGGCGACGCATGCGAACTTCCGAATTCGGTTGCCCGGGACCGCTTCGATCTGGTGTTCTCCAACTCGCTGCTCGAGCACGTGGGCGGCCACGTCCAACGCCAACGGCTTGCTGACAACATCCACTCGCTCGCCGACCGCCATTGGGTGCAGACGCCATACCGATATTTCCCGATCGAACCGCACTGGCTTTTCCCCGGCATCCAATGGTTGCCCTATGAGGCGCGCGTGCAGGTATCGATGCATTGGAACCGCGGCCACATCCGCACCCACAGTCGCGAGGCGGCGCAAGACCAGGTCGACGAAATCGAACTGATCGGCATTTCGCAGATGCGCCGCTATTTCCCGTCGTCCGTCGTTTGGTACGAGCGGTTTGCCGGATTGGTCAAGTCCCTGGTCGCCATCAGAAATGGCGACGCGACGGTTCACTGACCGTTCGGTGACGTGGTCGAGTCGCGCGGAATATCCAGCGTGGCAATGGGATACAGCCCCGATCCGTCGCGGCCGTCGCGGGCCAACGACATCGGCGCATAGTTCACCACGTGCGACGCGTTCGGCTTGTGCTGCTGCCAGTCAACGGACGCGCGCAGCGTGTAGTGGCCCGGCGCCAAGCCGTTCAGGTCGACGCGCACCGACTCCGTCGTCGTCGCCGGGACCGCCTCCTCGCGCGAGGTGCTGGTGTCGTCGCTGACCAGCGCCTTGAGGTTGACCGTCGCCGGCAGGCTGCGAACCACCGCCCCCGAGAAATCCACCAGCTTGTAGCCCGGCACCCACTGCTCCGTGGCCGCCGCGGAGCCATAGTTGGTCCAGGCCACGGATATGCTCGCCGTCTTGCCCTGTATCGACTGGGAGCCCGGCCGCGCCTCGACCGAATACCGGTAGCCCGCAGAGATATTCGCCTGGGCCCACAGCAAGAACAGCTTGGGGTCCATCGCCGACCTGGAGTCGCGGTCCGCGAAGTTGACGCTCGACGTCATCGACACGTGATACCTGACGACGTCGTGCAGGCCCTTCTCGTAGTAGGACCGCGGATCGGTCCCGTTCGGCAACTGGCACCACTCGGTGATCACCGGCGCCGAGGCCAGCCGCTGCTTCAGCGCGTTGACAACCGGATCGTTCGTCTTGACGTAGTACGACTCGTTGGACTCGGCCCAGGTCTGGATCGGTGCATAGACGCCGAGGCAGTCCCCGCGGATCCCCACCGGCGCGGACAGCTTCTTGGTGACGTCGTCGGCCAGCAGCTCGCGCACGATCTCGGGGTTCTGCGGGGTGACCACCAATTGCGTGTGGGGGAACGCGTTGACGTTCGCCGCCACCAACTGCTGGATCGACGCCTTGGTGATGCTTTGATCCCGGAACTGGCTGTAATACCCCAGCATTCCCACGCTTTCGTCGGGCGACGGGCCCGGCGCGCCCAACACGTCACGCAGATACGCGATGTGGTTCTCGCTGAAATCCCCGTACCCGGAGAACTCGAAGACGCTGAGCCGCTCGTCGCCGTCGTAGCGGCGGCCCAGCGCCGCCAGCAGCTGCCCGAACGCGTTGAGGTAGGTCGGGTCGTTCCAGCTGGGCACCACCTGCGTCACCCCGGGCGTGGGGCTGTTCGGCGGCGCGGAATAGTTGGTGGCCGCCGAGCGCATCCAGTCGGGAATCGCGAGGTTCGTGTTGTCGGGATACGAGTCGTTGCAACAGGAGTTGTAGGCGTACACCCGAAGCGTCAGCCGCATGTTGCGGTTCGCCAGCTTCGTCAGCGCGTCGTCGATCACGCTGAAGTCGAACTTGCGGTCGTCGGGGGCGTCGGGCGGCAGGGTGCGGGGGTCGACGGGCTGCAGCTGCCGCCACGAGATGCGCATGCTGGCGTCGTAGGACGCGGGCCACGCCGGGTATCTCTGCTGTGCGGGATTGCCTTGGGGGAAAAGCGGAATCAGCAAGTCCTCGTACTGGCCGCGCAGCGGATTGGCGATCTCCTGGACCGTCGGCGGGATGGCCGGGAAGACCATCGCCGACAGCGGCCCCGGATTGGGGTGACCGCCGCACCCGTTCAGTAGCAGCGCCGTGCACGAAATAACCGCGGCAGCGCCCTTTTTGAATGATCGAAACATCTGGGTTAGATCGCGCCTAACGACAGCGCCTCGCGGTCGGCGAGGAACGGCATCGGCATCCAGCGCGCGGACAGCAACGCTTCCATCGCGTTGCCCGGCACGGGCCGGGACAGCAGGAAGCCCTGCGCCCGGTGGCATCCGTGTTGCATCAAAGTCAGTGCGGCGGCGGGTGTTTCGACTCCCTCGGCGACCAGTTGCAGCCCGAACGCCTCGGCCAGGCCGATGATCGCCCGGACGATGGCCAGGTCGCCGGCGTTGGTGCCGAGGTCGCGGACGAACCCGGTGTCGATCTTGAGCATGTCGACCGGGAGTGACTTCAGGTGCGACAAAACCGCATAGCCGGTACCGAAGTCGTCGATGGCGATCTGGACCCCGACCTCCTTGAGCTCGTGCAGCGTCTTGCGGGTGGTTTCGATGTCGTGCACCACGGCCCGCTCGGTGATCTCCAGGCAAACCGATCCGCCGTCGATGCCGAATTCGTCGATGGTGTCGGCGACGCTGCGCACGAAACCCCGCGTGATCAGCTGGATGGGTGACACGTTGATGCGCAGGACCGCGCTCTGCCCAACGCCGTTGGCGCGCCACCGGCTGAATTCGGCGCAGGCGGCTCGCATTACCCAGCGGCCGAGCTCCCCGGCCAGGTTGGTCGACTCGGCCACCCCGATGAACGAGTCCGGCAGCAGCAGGCCCCAGATCGGGTGCCGCCAACGGACCAGTGCCTCCGCGGCCACGATGGCGCCGGTCCACAGGTCGACCTCGGGCAGATAGTGCAGCAGCAGCGCCTCGCTATCGATGTCGCCCTGCAGGTGCAGCTCGATGTCGTTGCGGAAGGCGCTCTTCAGCGACATGTCGTCGGTGGACAGCGCCACCTGATTGCCGCCCGCGCGCTTGGCGGTCAGCACGGCCTCGTCGGCCCGGCGCAGCAGGTCGGTGCTGTTGTCACGCCCCGGCATGCCCACCGCCAGCCCGATGCTGACGGTGCGGGTGATCATGTGTCCGCCGATGGCCAGCCGCTCGCGCAGCATCGACCCCAGCCGGCGGGCGAACGACTCCGCCGTCCCCGTCGACATCGCCTGGTCGGGGATGACGACGAACTCGTCGCCGCCCAGCCGGGCGATCATGCTCTGGTTGCCCGCGCAGACCCGGATGCGTTGCGCGAAAACCCGGATGAACCAGTCACCCGCGGTGTGGCCGAGGTAGTCGTTGATCGGCTTGAGCCGGTCCAGGTCGAGGTACAGGACCGCGACCGGCCCCGCGCTGCCCGGCGCGAGCCGTTCGGACAGGTGCGCGACCAGCGCCCGCCGGTTGTACAGGCCGGTCAGGTCGTCGTGCTCGGCGAGGTAGCGGAGCTTCTCCTCGGCGGCGATCCGCGCCTGCAGCTGGGCGAACAGCGCCGCGATGGCCTCGAGCGTGTTGATCTCTTCTTGCTTCCACTTGCGCGCGCCGTTCTTGACGAAGCCGAGCACGCCCGTGGTGGCCTCGCCCGAGACCAGCGGCGCGGCGGCCACCGATGGCGACGAGGGCTGCTTGGCCCCACCGAGGCGGCGGCGCAACCCGCCGTTGTTCTGCTCCGGCCGGATCACGACCGGCTTCCTGCCGTGCTCGCACTGGGCGAGCACCGGGTCGGCGCTGGTGAAGTGGACGACGGCCATCGGGTCGGGGTCGGGAACGTCGGTGCGCGGCGGCCATTCGGCCACCAGGACCGAGGCGCGGATGTCGTGGTCGTGGTGGCGCAGGAAGCACGCGTCGAGGTCGAACTGCTCGACGAGCTGCGCGAGCACCCGCTCGCTGACCTTGGTCGCGGTGGCTCCCGTCGCCTCCATCAGCTGGGTGGCCACGGAGGTGACGACGAGATCCAGGCTGCGCGGCAAGGACTCCTCCGATGGGCGTGTCCCAGCTGGGCTTGGCCCGTTCGGGGGCCCAATCAGGGGATGTTCGTCTTTCCAGTTTGCCTCGCCCGATGCACGCCGGTGCGCACTGGGGAGCCCCATACTTTCGCGGTGGCTGCATTCGGCCCGGGGCAGGTCACGAATAGATGCGAAGCGTATCATGTGCGACCCGGCTCAGCCCCGGTCAAGCGCTGCCCCCAAAGCCCCCAAGAGGACGGGAGACCACCGCAGATGCCTGTCGCACGCTCGGCGAAACGTTGGCTCGCGCCGGCGGCAAAGACGTTGGCGCCCCGCCTGTTCTGGCGCCGCAAGTACGGCATCCTGCAACGCCTGGGCGAGGCGCGCCCGGACGTGCGACTGGTCGCGTCGCTGTGCGATCCCAACCGCGTCTCGCTGGACATCGGCGCCGACGTCGGTGAGTTCACGATCGCGATGCTCGCGTCGTCGCGATCGGTGATCGCGTTCGAACCCCGGCCGGCGCAGGCGCGGGACCTAGCGTCGATGTTCGACGCGGTCGGCGCGCCTGTCCGGGTGGAAGCCGTGGCCCTGTCCGACAGACCCGGCGTGACGACCATGCGGGTGGTGGAATCCGACCCGGGCCGCAGCACGATCGACGGCGACAACGCCCTGGGCGACGCGGACGGCGGCGCGGTCCAAAGCATCGAGGTACCGGTCAAGCGGCTCGACGACCTGAGCCTGGGCGACGTAGGCCTGGTGAAGATCGACGTCGAGGGCCACGAACTGGCCGTGCTGCGCGGCGCGACCGACACGCTCGCGCGCAACCGGCCGGCGGTCCTGGTGGAGGCCGAGGAGCGCCACCATCCCAATGCCGTCGCCGCGATCACCGAGCTGCTGACGGGTCTCGGGTACGAGGGCTACTTCGACACCGGTGACGGCCGGCGGCCGGTCGAGGAGTTCGACGCGGCCCGGCACCAGAACCCGGCCAACATCGGGGGCCGCGAGGACGGCTGGGCCGCGCACGGCGTCTATGTCAACAACTTCGTCTTCGTCCCGAAGGGCGTGTGAAACAGCTCACAGCCCCGCCCCGGACTGTCACGGCCGGCCCGCCCGCGGTGTCTCAAGGGCACGAGACCCGTGAGAGTAGGAGACAGAAATGACCCAGCCGGCCGCCCCCAGAACCCACGTCGTCGTCGTCGGCGGCGGATACGCCGGAACGCTGGCCGCCAACCACCTGCGCCAGCGCGCCGACGTCGACATCACCCTGGTCAACCCGCGCCCGGTGTTCGTGGAGCGGATCCGGCTGCACCAGCTGGTCGCGGACACCAGCGCGGCCATCGCCGACTACGACACGCTGCTCGGCGAGCGCATCGGGCTGGTGATCGACGCCGTCGACCGCATCGAGGCCGCCGACCGGCGCGTGGTGCTGGCCTCGGGCGCCGAGCTGGACTACGACTACCTGATCTACGCCGTCGGCAGCACCGGCGCGATACCGCCAACCGTGCCGGGAGCGGCCGAGTTCGCCCACTCGGTCGCCGACCTGGAAAGCGCGCAGCGGCTGCGCTACGCGCTCGCCGACCTGCCGCTGGCTTCGCCCGTCACCGTGGTCGGCGGCGGGCTGACCGGCATAGAGACCGCGTCCGAGCTGGCCGAGCTGGGGCGCCCGGTGACCCTGGTCTGCGGCGGCATCCTCGGGCCCTCGCTGAGCGAGAAGGGCCGGCGGTCCGTCGCCAAGCAGCTGCGCCACCTGGGCGTCAACGTCCTCGAATCGGCCGCGGCGAGCCAGGTGCGCTGGGACGCGGTGGTGCTCACCGACGGGGCGGTGCTGCCCAGCGCGGCGACGGTGTGGACGGCGGGTTTCACCGTGCCGGACCTGGCCGCGCGCAGTGGGCTGAGCACCGACGCGCTGGGCCGCCTGCTCACCGACGAGACGCTGACCAGCGTCGACGACCAGCGCATCGTCGCCGCGGGTGACGCGGCCGCGCCGTCGGGCCAGCCGCTGCGGATGAGCTGCCAAGCCGCCGGCCCGCTCGGGGTCCAAGCGGCCAACACGGTGCTCAGCCGCATCGCGGGAGAGGCCCCGGCGCTGCTGGACCAGGCGTTCACGGGGCAGTGCATCAGCATGGGCCGCTCGCACGGCACCATCCAGCTCGCCCGCAAGGACGACACCCCGGTCCAGCTATACGTCGGCGGCCGGTTCGCCGCGTCGGTGAAGGAGACGGTCTGCAAGGGCACGCTGTGGGTCATTCGCCGCGAGGCCGCCAAGCCCGGCTCGTACTTCTGGTTCAAGGGCGGCAGGCGGCTCGTGCAGGCCCCGGCCGACGAGCAGGTCGCGCTGCCGTGACCCGTTCGTCCGAGCACGCCGACCGATTCACGCTGCTGCGACCGCTGCTGTTCACGATCGCCTACGAGATCCTCGGCTCGGCGACCGAGGCGGACGACGTGCTGCAGGACAGCTATCTGCGGTGGGCGAAAGTGGACCTGTCGGCCGTACGCGACACCAAGTCCTACCTGGCCCAGCTGGTCACCCGGCAGGCGCTGAACGCGCTGCGGGCCGACGCGCGCCGCCGCGAGGAGTACGTGGGGCCCTGGCTGCCCGAGCCGCTGCTGCTCGATGAGCAGGACCCGTCGGCCGATGTCGTTCTGGCGGAATCGGTTTCGATGGCGATGCTGGTGTTGCTGGAGACCCTGAGCCCCGACGAGCGGGCGGTGTTCGTGCTCCGGGAGGTGTTCGGCTTCGACTACGGCGAGATCGCCGAGGCGGTCGGCAAGCCGGCCCCGACCGTGCGTCAGGTCGCGCACCGCGCGCGCGAGCACGTGCGGGCGCGGCGGAAGCGCTTCGATGCGGCGGACCCGGAACGCAACGCCGAAATCACCGCCCAGTTCCTGGCCACGGCGGCCAGCGGCGACGTGGAGGCGCTAATGACGATGCTCGCCCCGGACGCCACCTGGACGGCCGACAGCGGCGGGGTCGTCAGCGCCGCCCGCAGGCCGGTGGTCGGCGCCGAGCGGGTGGCGCGGGCGATCGTCGGGCTGATCCGCAAGGCCTCCGCCATGGCCGGGGTGCGTGTGGACATGGTGACCTGCAACAGCGCCCCGGCGGTACTGCTCTACCTCGGCGAACAGCTCGAGGGCGTGATCACGCTGGAGATAGCCGGCGACAAGATCACCAACTTCTACGTGATGCGCAACCCGCAAAAGCTGGCGGCCATGGCCACCGCTCGCGACATCAGCCGCGGCTAGGCGGCAGACTAGGGCGGTGCGAACCGACCGGCTTGGCGACCTCGGCGCCGCGCCCCGGGTGCTGCGCGCGGTCGGTGACGCCACCGCCCGGTTGGGGTTGCCACCGCCGGCCGCGCTGACCGGCGAGTGGTTCGGTTCGCTGGCGGTGATCGCGCCCAGCGTGTCGGCGGGGCCGGTCGCGGTCGACGACGCCTTCGCGGTCCGGCTGGGCGCCCCGGCGCCCGGCTCGGAGGCAGTGGGCGGCGGGTGGGTCGGCTACCTCTCCTACCCCGATCCCGGCGCCGACGGGCGGGCAAACCGGATCCCGGAAGCCGCCGGCGGCTGGACCGACTGCGTCCTGCGCCGCGACCGCGACGGGGGCTGGTGGTACGAAAGCCTGTCCGGCGCGCCGATGCCGGGCTGGCTGGGCGCCGCGCTGGCGGCCCGGCCGGCACCGCCGCGCGACTGCCGGATCGACTGGGGCGGCGCCGACCGGGCCGTGCACCGCGGCGGCGTCCTGGCCTGCCTGGAGGCGATCCGCGCCGGTGAGGTCTATCAGGCCTGCGTATGCACGCAATTCACCGGGTCGGTCCGCGGGGCCCCGCTGGATTTCTTCGTCGACGGCGTGGCCCGCACCTCCCCCGCCCGGGCTGCCTACGTGGCGGGGCCGTGGGGGGCGGTGGCGTCGCTGTCCCCGGAGCTCTTCCTGCGGCGCCGCGGCGCGGTCGTGACGTCCAGCCCCATCAAGGGCACGCTGCCGCTGGATGCGTGGCCGTCGGCGCTGCGGGCTTCGGCCAAGGACGTCGCGGAAAACATCATGATCGTGGACCTGGTCCGCAATGACCTCGGCCGCGTGGCGACCGTCGGCACGGTCACCGTGCCCGAGCTGTTGGTGGTGCGGCGCGCGCCGGGCGTGTGGCACCTGGTGTCCACGGTGTCGGCGCGCGTTCCCGTCGAGCTGCCGACGTCGGCGTTGCTGGACGCCGCCTTTCCCCCGGCTTCGGTCACCGGAACACCGAAACACCGTGCGCGGCAACTCATTTCGCAATGGGAGCAGAGGCGTCGCGGCATCTACTGCGGGACAGTCGGTTTGGCCTCCCCGATCGCCGGGTGTGAGCTGAACGTCGCCATCCGCACCGTCGAGTTCGACGCGGGCGGCGGCGCCGTGCTGGGCGTCGGCGGCGGGATCACCGCCGACTCCGATCCCGACGCCGAATGGGAGGAGTGCCTGCACAAGGCCGCCCCGATCGTCGGCCTACCGTTGATCGCGGCGCCGGCGGCGGCCGGCTAGGAGGTCGGCGAGGTGAAAGATCGGCGCCCCGGCCGTGAATTTCGGCTAACCCCCCACGCCACGTGCGGCTTTTGCTTAAGCTTCATGGATTGACCCGCGCCGATCGCGAGTCGACTGCCGGAGGGGGCCGTCATGAGAATCGCTGTCCTGGGCGCCGTTGCGTCCGCCCTGATGGGCGGGACGCTGGCGGTCACGCCCCTGACCTCGGTCAGCACACCGCTGCCGGCCGCGGGACCATGCGGAAATGGGGGCCCCTGCCAAAAGGTGGCGTCGGTCCTGATGCCCGAGACTCCGCCGTCGGCGCCCGGCACGCAGGCCGCCCCCGCCGCAAACACCGGAGAGGCGCCCAAGCCGGCCGCGGAGGCGACCAATCCGGCGGTGCCCGGTGGGCCGACGTCACCCGGTGGGTCCGCGGCCCGCGCGGTGCCCGGGCTGGGCGGATCGGGAGGCGGCGCGCCGGCCGCGGCGTTCCCCGGCGGGCTCGACACCGGTCTGCCTGACGCCGCGGCTGCGGTCCTGCCCCAAATCCCCGGCGCCATAGACAATGCGGCGGCCATCCAAGCCGCACCCGCCGGGGCACAAACCGCCTGGTCGATCGTCCAGGGCGTGGTGGGCGTGGGAACCACCGTGGTCGGCGTCGGAACCAGCGTCGTGGCCACCGCGTCCACCGCCGCCATCGCGCTCTCCTACCTCAAGAGCAACGGCCTGCTGCCGGCCGGCTTCACCGTGGGCTTGCCGGCCATCCCGGGGCTCGCCGCCGCGGCGGCGGCCGTACCGGGTGCGGCGGCGGCCGTTCCGGGTGCTGCCGCCGCGATTCCGGCGGTGTTGGCGGCCGCGCCCGCCACCCTCCCGGCGCTGCCCGCGGTTCCCGCGGGGTTGCCGGCGCTCCCCGCCGCCCCGCGCAAGAAGTCGGCGCGCCGAACGTGGTTGGCCTCGCTGGCCGACGAGCGGCGCACCTGTGTGTTCTTCGAATCGCCGCGGCGGCTGGCGGCGTGCCTGCGCGACGCCGCGGACGAGCTCGGCGGCGCCCGCCGGGCGGTGGTCTGCCGGGAGCTGACGAAGGTGCACGAGGAAGTGGTGCGCGGGTCGCTCGAGGAGCTGGCGGCGTGGGCGAACGACGGGGTGCTGGGCGAGATCACCGTGGTGCTCGCGGGCGCGACGCCCCGCGCCGACCTGCCGTCGCTGGTGGCCGAGGTCCAGGAGCTGGTCGCCGGCGGGGTGCGGGTCAAGGACGCCTGCAGCGAGGTGGCCGCGGCGCATCCGGACGTGCGTACGCGCCAGCTCTACGACGCGGTCTTGCAGCTACGTGACGACTAGTTCAGGGTGTGCAGGCCTTCAGCGGACCGATCCCGGGTGTGCAGATCTGCGGGCGCGGCAGAGCCCAAGAGCCGCGGACGAGGCGCCGTAGCCGGCACCCCGGCAACCACGCACGCGGCCCCCC
>NZ_LZLY01000142.1 GCF_001673535.1 Mycobacterium sp. 1081908.1
TTCCGAAGCCGGTGAGCCCGAGCTCGTCGATCCACCGCTCGGCCGCCGCGCGCCGGGTGGCGCGGGGCTCGCCGCGCAGCCGCAGCGCCAGCTCGATGTTGGACCTCACGGTGCGCCACGGCAGCAGCGCGTTGTCCTGAAAGACCATGCCGCGGTCGCCCGAGGTCGTGGTGACCGGTGCGCCGTCGGCCAGCACCCGGCCGTCGTCGGGCGCCAGCAGGCCGGCCAGCGCCCGCAGCACCGTCGACTTGCCGCAGCCCGACGGGCCGGTGAGCACCAGGATCTCCCCCGGGCGCACGGCCAGGCTGAGCCCGTCGATGACCGGAGAACCGGTGTAGGACAACCGGACTCGATCCAGCTCGAGCCGCAGGCCCGTCATCGCAGACCCTCCTGCGCGCGCGGCAGCCACCGCGTCACCCGGCGGCCCACCAGCTCGACGGCGGCGGCCGTCGCGAACCCCAGCACGCCGATGGTGATGATGCCGACGAACACCTTCGGGTAGGCCAGCACCGTGTAGTCCTGCCAGGTGCGGTAGCCGACCCCGAGCCGGCCCGAGATCATCTCCGCGGAGATCACGCAGATCCACGCCACCCCCATGCCCACCGACAGGCCGCCGAACACGCCGGGCAGGATGCCCGGCAGCACGACCTGGCTCAGCACCTCCCACCGGCCACCGCCGAGCGTGCGCACCGAGTCCTCCCACAGCGTGGGCAGCGCCCGCACCGCGTGCCGGGTGCTGACCATGATCGGGAAGTAGGCCGCGAGGAAGGTGATGAACACGATGCCCGCCTCGTCGGTCGGGAACAGCAGGATCGCCACCGGGACCAGCGCGATGGCCGGGATGGGCCGGGCCAGCTCCGTCAGCGGGCCGAAGACGTCGGCGAACAGCCGGGAGCGGCCCAGCAGAACGCCGGTCGCGACCCCGACCACGGCGGCCAGCCCGAAACCCGTGAGGATCCGCAGCAGTGACTGCGCCAGGTCGAGCCAGTACTCGTAGGCGCCCAGCCGGCGGTGCAGCGCGGTCACGATCTGGGTGACGGTCGGCAGGGTGTCGAACCGCAGCAACAACCGCACCCTGCCCGCGGTCAGCGCCTGCCACAGCCCGATGGCGGCGGCCACCGACGCCACCCGCACGAGCCACGGCCGCCACGGGGACGAGGACGGTCGCACAACGGTGACGGCGGGTACGGGAACCGTCCCCGCGAGCCGTTCGCTCAATTCGGCGGTCATACCGAACCTCCCAGTGCTTGTTGGTAATTCACGGCGACGCTGCCGGGATGTGAAACGGTGTAGCGACGGGCCCCGGCGACGGTGCCGAAGGGCAGGTAGGTCTGTCCGTCCCGCACCCAGGTCGCCTTGTCGGCGAACCAGCGGGTGCCCAGCTCGGCGTCGGGGACGTAGGCGGCGCGGACCTTGGCGCCGCGGGCGGCGGCGTCCCTGATCGCCTGCAGCAGGCCGGTGGGATTGGCGACGGTTTGGGTCGTCTCGGAGCCGTCCAGCCACAGCTCGCTCGCCAGCGCGGGGTCGCCGGTGAGCACCGACGGGTTGGCGGCCCGCGCCCGCGCCGCGTCGTAGTCGAGCCCGCGGGCGGCGAACACGGCGCGCGCCGGCCCGTCCACGACGAACTTCGGCACGTCGAGGTCGGCGAAGTCGCCGATCGACTTCAGGTACGGCACATCGCTTTTCAGCGCGTCGACCAGCGACGGCTTCAGCGTGGCGTCGAACGAGGTGCCGCCGGGGCCGTTGTACAGGTACACCACCTCCTGCGGCAGGCCGCTCCCCTGGGCGACGATGCGCGCGGCCTCCAGCGGCTTGGAGTTGAGGAATTCGGTCGCGTCCAGCTGCGCCTGCAGGAACGCCGCCAGCACCTCCGGGTGGGCCGACGCGTACGAGCGCCGCACCACCACGCCGTGCAGGGTGGGCAGGTTCAGCTCGGCGCCGTCATAGAGCAGCTTGGCCTTGCCCTGGTAGACCAGCAGCCCCGGCCACGCGACGAACTGCGAAAGCGCCTGCACCTGGCCGGATTCCAGCGCCGACGCGCCGATCTGCGGCTGCTGGTTGAGCACCTCCACACCGCCGACGCCGGCCTTGGCCAGGGCGCGCACCAGCGTGCCGTGGCCCGCCGAGCCGACGCTGGCGGACACCTTGGCGCCGGCGAGGTCGGCCAGCGCGGTCGCCGGCGAATCCGGCGCCACCACAACCATGTTCAGCGCGCCCCGCGGGTTGTAGCCGGTGACGGACACCATCTCCGTGCGGGCCAGCGGGTTGCTCTGCGTCTTCGAGCCGTTGATCAACATCGGGTAGTCGCCCATGGAGCCGATGTCGATCTTCTCGGCGAGCATCTGCGCGGTGATCGGCGCGCCGGTGTCGTAGTCCTGCCAGCGCACCGCGTATCTGGTCCCGGTGCGGGTGGTGATGTCGGCGAGCCGGCGCTCCAGGTAGCCCTGCGCCCGCAGCAGCGTGCCGGCGGTGACGGTGTTGATCGTCTTGGACTGGTAGCCCACCACGACGTTGACCACTCCGGAGGACTGCGACAGGGACTCCAGCGAGCACCCGGAGACGACGGCGACGACGACGGCCGCGATCGAGATCAGCCGCGCGGCTTGGCGTTTCATCACCGGAGTAGATATGGCATGTTGACGGTGACGGCGCCGGTGGGGCATCGGGCCGCGCAGGGGCCGCAATACCAGCACTCGTCGACATGCATGAAGGCCTTGCCGGTGTCCGGGTCGATGGCCAGCGCGTCCAGCGGGCAGACCTCGACGCACAGGGTGCAGCCGTCGATGCACAGCGACTCGTCGATCGTGACCGGCACATCGGCGCGGTGGTTCACAAGAGTCATGGCTTGCTCCTAATCAGGCTGCCGCGCATGGTGATTCGATCGCCACGCATCCGGATGTACTCCAAGTCGACGGGTCTGCCGTCGTCGAGGCTGGTGAGCCGCTCCAGCATGAGCAGCGCCGCCCCGTCGGGCACCTGCAGCGCGGCCGCCGAGTGCGCGTCGGCGGGGATGGCCTCCAGCGCCAGCGCCCGCGAGCCCAGCCGCTGCCCGCTCACCTGCTCGATGAGCGCGAAGATGTCGTTGGTCTCCAGCGGGTGGTCCAGGATCCGCGTCCCGATGTCCGGGGCGAGATACGTCAGGTCCAGGCTCAGCGGCAGGTCGCCGAGGTAACGCAACCGCTCGACGAACACCGCCTGCTCGCCCGGCTCCAGCCCCAGGCGTCGCGCCACCGCGGGAGGGGCGGTCACCGGCATGGCGGCGCGCACCTCGTTGCGCACCTCGCCGAGGTGTTTGAACGTTTCCTTGAGCCCCAGCAGCCTGTCCAGCCCGTGCGAATACTTGCGCTGGGCGACGTGCGTGCCGATCTTGGGCCCGCGGTCGATCAGCCCCTCGTTCTTCAAGACCGTGAGCGCCTCGCGAACGGTGTTGCGCGACACGGCGAATTCGGCCGCCAGCTCGTGTTCGGCCGGCAGCGCGTCGGGGTAGGCGCCGGCGTGGATCTGCTGACGCAACACGTCGGCCACCCGGCGGGCCCGGTCGGCCCGCGGACCGCGAATCGGTACTGGTTGCGCCACGTCGTCACGCTAACGCGGCTCGGCGGACCGTCCGGGGCGGTGAAGCGCGGCCCCCGGGACCGGCGCGGGGCATTGCGCCGGGCCCGATTCGGCGACGACCAGCCAAAAGCCGCGCCCGCCGCCCCATTGCGCCACCCGGGGAACGGCGACGTCTTTGCGATCCCGGTGAGCAAAAGCTACGGTCGCGACGCGCCGACCAGTTCCCGATTGCTCTCGGGGGGCGGCGTTTCGACTTCCGCGAGGGGCACCAACGGCGCCGCCGCCAGCGGGAACAACCCGCACAGCGCCCAGGCCGCCGGGTATTGGGCCGCCATGATGAGCGCGCCGAACAGCGGCGGCCCGGCCGCGGCCGCCAGCCGCTGCGTGGTGTTCTGCAGGCCGAGCGCGCGCCCGCTCCAGAACGGCCCGGCGAACTCCGTGATCGCGGTGGCCTCCAACCCGTTGTCGAGCACGGCGAGCACCGAGACGACGACCATCAGCAACACGTCGTATCCCGAACCCGTGCCGTCGGTGAGGGCGAGCACGAACAGGGCCAGGGCGGCGGCGATGGCGATGGTGCGGACCGGGCGCATGCGCGAGCCGACGTGATCGGACCAGCGGCCCACCGCGATTCGGCCCACCGCGCCCAGCACCTGGGTGAGGGTGACCAGGGCGCCGGCGGCCGCCACCGGCCAACCATGGCGATCCATCAGCCACACGAGCATGAACGTCACGGTCACCGTCTGCGGGATCATCAGCAGGCCGGCCACCGCGTGGATCCGCCACAGCACCAACGAGCCGCGATAGGGGCTGGCCAGTTCCTCCACGGCCGCCGCCTTGCGGGATTTCCTTGGCGGGTCGGCGATTCCGATCACGCTGGCCACCGCCGCGACCGTGCACATCACCGCGAGGAACATCAGTCCCCGGTGCGGGCCGCTTTCGGACAGTTCGGGGATGACCAGCGCCCCCAAGGCGATTCCCAACGGCTGCGCGGTTTGGCGGATGCCCATCGCCAGGCCGCGTTGCCGCGGCGGGAACCAGGCGGACACCAGCCGGCCGCCGGCGGTGTTGCAGCTCGCCGCGGCCATTCCGCCGATGAACAGGAAGACACCGATCATCAGCACCGAATGGGCCGACGCGGCGGCGTAGGCCGCGGCCGCCGTGAGCACCGAGCCCGCCGTGAGCACGATGCGCTCGCCGACCCGGTCCAGCACGTAGCCCCAGAACACCAGCGTGACCACCATGCCCCAACTGGGCATCGACGACAGCAGGACGGCCACGGTCAGCGACATGCCGCGGCGCACCTCGAACGAGGGAATCAGAAACGCCACACCGTTGATGAAAAGAAACGAAGTTGCCGTTACCCCCAACGAGACGGCCATGATCGACCACCGCGCACCCATTCAACAATGTTGCCACAGCGTTTGGCGGGCTTCGGATATCACGCTGGCCGAAACTTATTGAAAATTAAGGTTATTCATAACTGTTATCTAATGTCGACGCCGAACGCGCCGGTACGTGCGGCATGAACCATGTTGAGTCGCGGCGAAATTCATAGGCTATGCATAGCCATCTCGATCCGTGGGAGGATCACTACGTGACTGATGACGTTGCCAAACAGGCTTTGACGAAGGTGCCGGCGGTCACCCTGGGCTTTTGGGTGATCAAGATCCTGGCGACGACGCTGGGCGAGACGGGTGGCGACACCGTCACGATGACGCTGAATTGGGGGTACGCCGCCGGCGTCACCCTGTTCGGCGTCGCGCTCGTCGCGCTGGTGGCCGCGCAGATCTTCGCCAAGCAATTCCACGCCAGCCTGTACTGGGCCACCATCGTGGCCTCGACGACGTTCGGCACGACGCTGGCCGATTTCGCCGACCGACAGCTGGGGATCGGCTACACCGGCGGGTCGCTGCTGCTGTTGAGTCTCCTGCTGGCGACCCTGGGGCTCTGGCGCTGGTCGCAGGGCACGGTGTCCGTCAACACCGTCGCGACACCCAAAGTCGAGGCGTTCTACTGGGCGACCATCACGTTCTCGCAGACGCTGGGCACCGCGCTCGGCGACTGGCTCGCCGACACCCGCGGCTTCGGCTACGAACGCGGCGCGCTGGTGTTCGGCGCGGCCCTGCTCGTGGTCGTGGCGCTGTACTACTGGACCGGCGTGTCGCGCGTCGCCCTGTTCTGGGTCGCCTTCATCCTGACCAGGCCGCTGGGCGCGACCGTCGGCGACTTCATCGACAAGCCCGTCGCCGACGGCGGTCTCGCCCTGAGCCGCCCCCTGGCGTCGGCGGTCATCGCCGCGATCGTCGTCGCGCTGGTCATCATCCTGCCGCAGCGTCCGGGGCGGCATCCCGGCCAGCCGGACGACCGCGCGGCGGCGGAAACCACCTGATCGCAGGGCTTCCCAGCGGATTCCCAGGGTCGCGCGCCTACGCTGGAATTGTCATGGGAAAGTTGACGAAATTGACCAGCAAAATGCTGGTCGGCCTTGCCATTTGCGTGGGCGCCGGTGTCGTCGGATCGGCCCCCGCGGGGGCCGACCCCAGCGTGTTCGGCACCCTCAGCTGCAGCTGCCAACGGGCGGCTCCCGCCGGCAGCCCGGCCCGGCAGGACGCGATCGCCCGGGGAATCCGGCAGGGCCTGTCGGACCGGCCGGCCGTGGCCGGATAGCGCCGCTCAGCCGCCCCCGGTCACCGGCTGCGCGACGCTGTCGCCGTTGCGCGCGGAAGCATCGGCGGGCAGCTCGAAGACCGGGTACGCCGAACCGACCGCGGCCGTCGCCGCGTTGCGCTGGGCCTCCATCCGCGCCAGCGCGGCGTCGGTGAAGACCGACAGCCCCAGGTCGGGGTTGTAGCCGTGGATCTCCTTGACGTCGAGCTGGGCCAGGAAATAGACGATCTCCTTGGACACCACCTGACCCGGGACCAGCACCGGGAAGCCGGGCGGGTAGGGCACCACGAACGTGGTGGACACCAGGGTCCGGCCCTCCGCGAGCCGCCGGCCCGCCATGCCGATCAGCACGTGCTCGCGGTCCGACTCCTCGTAGCCGGCGTAGAAGGCCGACCGCATGTCGCCGAACATGCAGGCGTCGACCGGGCGGAACGCCATGTCGAATTCGCTGAAATCCGGCAGGTGCGGCAGGTCCTCGGTGATTTCCTCGACCCGGCGCTGCTGCAGGGCGCGGTCGTCCTTGCCGCCGATGCTCTGGCTGCGCTCGAAGTCGGTGGCGATGCGCCGCAGCACGTCGAGCAGGTAGTGCACGCTCGACCAGGTGACCCCGATGGTGAAGATCAGCAAGACGCTGTTGATGGACGTTTTGTTGATCTGAATCCCGAACCGCTCCATCAGGATCTTCTCGCGGAAGTCGTAGCCGTTCATGCCGGTCTTGCCGATGAACAGGGTGACCCGCGTCGCGTCCAGCACGAACTGATCCGACCGCCACGCCTCGTTCCACTCGGCCAGGGCGCCCTGGCGAACCTCGCGGTAGGAGCTGACGCACGACGCGCGGAACTCGTCGGGCACCAGGTCGGACTCGTCGAGGATGCGGAACCACTTGCCGATCAGCCGGTCCTTGCGGACGCGGTGCCGAAACACCAGCGCCATGTTGTAGACGTTGCGGACCAACTCGAAGCCCTCGATGTCGACCTGCCGGCGCGCCAGGTCCAGCGACGCCAGCAGCTGCTGGTTCGGCGACGTCGAGGTGTGGGTCAAAAACGCCTCGACGAACGCGTCGCGGGTCAGCGCCTTGAAGTCCTGGTCGCGGACGTGCACCATCGACGCCTGCCGAAACGCCGACAGCGACTTGTGCGTGGAGTGCGTGGCGTAGACCCGGACCCGCGCCTTGGCGGGGTCGGGAAGCAGCCGGCAATCCACCCACTGCGAACGGTCCACGCCTTCCATCGATGCGGCCCAATCCCGGTACTCCGCAGCGTATTCCGGCGACGCGAGCATCTGCTCGAGGCGTTCGGCGGACACCATCGCGGTCCGCTGGCGCGCCCACGGCACCGCCGTCGCGAACGCGTACCACGCCTCGTCCCACAGGAAGCAGATGTCCGGCTTGATCGCCAGCACCTCCTCCATCACCCGGCGCGGGTTGTAGACGACGCCGTCGAAGGTGCAGTTGGTGAGCAACAGCATGCGGACCCGGTGCAGCTGGCCGGCCGCCTCCAGGTCCAGCAGCGCCTTCTTGATCGTGTGCAGCGACACGGCCCCGTAGATCGCGTATTCGGGCAGCGGGTAGGCGTCCAGGTACAGCGGGTAGGCCCCGGCGAGCACCAGCCCGTAGTGGTGCGACTTGTGGCAGTTGCGGTCGATCAGCACGATGTCGCCCGGGCGCGTCAGGGCCTGCACGACGATCTTGTTGGCGGTGGACGTCCCGTTGGTTACGAAGTAGGTGTGGTTGGCGTTCCAGGTCAGGGCGGCCTTGTCCATCGCCTTCTTGATGTTGCCGTGCGGGTCCAGCAGCGAGTCCAGGCCCCCGGAGGTGCTCGAGGTCTCGGCCATGAAGATGTTGCGGCCGTAGAACTCGCCCATGTCCTGCAGGGACTTCGAGTTGAAGATGCTGGCGCCCCGCGCGACGGGAAGCGCGTGGAACTGGCCCACCGGCGCCCCCGCATAGGCGCACAGGGCGTCGAAAAACGGTGTGGCGAAACGGTTTCGCAGGCCCGCGAGCACGGTGCTGTTCAGGTCGGTGACGTCGTTGAGCCGGTAGAACGTTCGGTCGTAGACGTCGGGTTCGTCCTCGGTCTCCGCGGCGATCGACTCGTCGGTGAGCAGGTACAGGTCGATGTGCGGCCGTAGCTCCCGCATCCATTCGGCGCACTCGACCCAGTCCTGGGTTTCCGTCGTCAGCGCGTCCTCGCAGGCGGCGCCCAGCAGCGTGTTCATCAGCGGCACCCGGTCGTGGGACCGCAGCGGCAGGTCGTGGCGGATAATCGCGGCCTGGATCTCGCCGTTCAGCGCGACCGCGGTGATGGCGTCCTCGATGCTGCTCACCACCAGCAGCGCGTACTGCACGTCGTCGGACGGGGTGCGCAGCGCCCGCAGGCACTCGGCCAGGCTGTCGGGCGCCGTCGACGGGGCGTCGTCGGCGAGCAGCACGGTGTAGAACTGCTGCTGTTTGGCCTGGGCGACCAGCTCCTGCTCGGCCAGCGACGCGGTGGTGTCGAAGAGCCCGGCGCGGTCGCCGTACTCCGACAACAGGCGCACGGCCAGCGACACCTCCTCGCTGAGGCGCACCGTCGACAGGTCCTCGAGGTGGGCGCGGAAGGTCGCGAGGTTGGCCGCGCCGGGGTACAGCCAGTACCGCTCGTAGGCGGCGATGCGGTCCATCAGGCGCTTCACCCGGGCGATGTCGTGGGTTTTGTCCAGCCCGGCGAGGTCGACGTCGCGCAGGTGACGGCACGCGTCGTCGAGCAGGTTCCACGTGTCGACGCGCGTGTACGACGGGTTGGCGACCGCCGCGAGCGCGGACACGCGAAGTCGCCGCGGGCGGGCGCTGTTTCGATCCATCTGGCCATTGTGGCCCGGCCCCGCCCCGTGCGCGATGATTATCGGCGGTCCGATTTGCCGTAGGCCAGGGCCACCAGGAGCCCGACCGCCGCCATCAAGAGAAACAGCACGGCCACGGGGTCGATCAGCTCGAGGATCATGCGACCACGGCGGCGTCGGGCACCGCGCTGATGACCGTCACGACCAGGTCGGCGCCGTCGGGAATCGAGTGACGCGCCGTTCCCCGGGGCGCGCCCCGGCGATCGCGCGGCCCAGCGGCGACAGCGTCGAGTACACCCTGATGCCGGCGTCTTTGGCGCCGTACCGGCCCAGCCGAAAGGTCTCGGTCTCGCCGGTGTCCTCGTACCGGATGGTGACGATCGTGCCGGGCTCGGCGGTGTTCGCCGCGGTGTTCTCCGCCACGATCGCGCGCGCCAGCAGATCCTCGATCTCGCGGATGCGCGCCCGGCGCGCCGAATAGCGCGCGATCCGGTTGGCGTCGTAATCCATGAAGTCGTCCGGCACTTCGATGCTGCGCCGAGAGCGCAGCGCCGTGAGCTCGCCCAGCAGGCGGCCGTGTTCGTGGCGGGTCAGCAAAATCCCTTGTGTGTCACGCATTTTCGTCGATCTCTTTCATCTCGTGGGAGTGTCGTCAGGGACGGGCCGCGGCGCGGCAACCGCCCCTGACGACTCGGCGCCCGCGGGGGGCAGGCCTTGGAAGTCGGTTATTCGGCGGCGCGGCCCGCGACCATGCGGTCGAAGTCGCGCTGCCAGCCGGCGTGGCGCTTGCGGTCGATGAAGACGCGCGCCAGCCCGAACAGCGTCGCCGCCCCGATGACGACGCCGAACCAGATGGCCGTTCCGGTCGCCACCGCCTCGTCCACTGCGGAAAACACCGGCTTGTTGACCGGCGTGCCTTGCTCGTCCACCCAAATGTCCACGCGGTCACCGGGTTTGGCTTTCCGCTCGACGACGACCAGGCCGGTGCGTTCGGTCCCCGAGACGACCCACCGCGCCGGCGCGGCGACCCTCGCGCTGGAGAGCTTGCGGTCGGCGTCGCTGTCCCCGGTGACGGTCGCGGTGACCTTCTGGTGGGTCTGCGCCTGCGCGGCGTAGACGCGGCTGCGGGAGTCGTGGACCGCGGTCCCGACGGCCGCGGCGACGGGCAGGGCGACGATCGACACCACGAACGCGAACACCAGAAGCAGCGCTTCGACGCGGTCGGTGGTGCGCACCAACGGATTGCGGCCGAACAGCCGAACGAACAGCGGCGGCATGCGCGCGGGGACCCGGAGCGATTCCATCTCGTCGGGGCACGGGGTTGTCATCTGATCGGTCACCTCGGGAATTGGTTGCAACTCCAGGGTGGCGCCGATTCCGGCCGCGGGCTTGCCCCAGCCGGACAACACGGCCGCCGCGCATTGTCGCGTTCCGACAGTGCGCGGGGCGTCAGTCCGTGTCGGTGGCGGCCAACTCGATCGTCATCGCCAGCCGCTTGCTGGCGTCGTCCAGCGACAGGTTGGTTATCTCGGCCATCTTGCGCAGCCGGTATCGCACGGTGTTCTCGTGCACCCCCAACCGCTCGCCCGCCCGCACCGGGTCCCCCTGGGCCTCCAGCCAGGCCCGCAGGGTGGCGACGTAGTCCGTCGAGTTCGCCCGGTCGTGGCGACGCAGTTCGGCGACCGGTCCGCGGTCAGGCAACCGACCGGCCCGCGCCGCGGTGCGCAGCCGCTGCAGCAGGATCTCGTCCCACGCCTCGTCGTACGCCGGCGGCGCCCCACCCGCCGGCGACGACTCGTGCAGCGCCAGACACTCGTCGGCTTCGCGGCGCGCGGCGACCAGGTCCGCCACGCCGGCCGGCCCGCTGATGCCGGCCGCGACCCCCGCGGCTTCGGGCATGGCCGCGGTGAGATCGCTCACCCAGCGCCGCGCGGCGTCCGCCCCCTCGCCGGGAAGGACGGTGTAGACGGTGTTTCCGGCCAGCGCGCTGCGACCGGGCCGTGCCCAGCCGAACCCGGCGGTGGCCCGCTCGAACGCCAGCAGCAGCGCGGCGTCGCGCTCGCCGTCGATGACCGCCTGCAGCGCGATCACCCGCAGCGGCCCGCGCGGCAGGCCCAGCCGGCTGGCCAGCGTCGCGGCTTCGATGGTGCCCTCCAACAACTGGATCACCAGCTCGGATTCGACCTGGCGCTCCAGGTCGGCGCTGGCCCGGGAGCGCAGCAGGTGCAGGGCCACCGTGTGGGCGCCGTCGGTCAACGCGGCCCGCTCGGCGCCGTCCAGCGGGGCCGGGCAGGCCACCCATACCGAGCCAAGCAGCTCCCGCCCGGAACGCACCGCGACCACCATGCGCCCGCTCAGGCCGTGTTCGGGGTCCGCGCCGACGTACAACGGGTCGTCGGACGCGGCCAGGTGGGCGAGCACGCCGCGCGCCTCGAGCAGCGCGCGCAGCCGCTCGGGTGTCTGACGTCCCATGATGGTCTCGACCCGCGCCGGGTCGGCCTGCTGCTGCGGCCGCGAATACGCCAGCACCCGCAACAGCCGGTCCTCGATGGTCACGGCGCCGCCGGTCGACTCGGCCAGGCTGTCGGCCAGCGCGAACATATCCGTTGGGCCGCGGCCGGATTCGGTCTCGCGGCCCTCCAGCACCAGCCCGTAGACCACCGCGGCGACCTCGCTCCACGACACCGACCGGTCGAGCACCATCACCGCCCCGGGCTGGACACCGTCGTCCGACGGGCTGGGCTCGTCGTCGTCGCGCGCCAGCAGCACGACCGCGCGGGCCGACGCCGCCCACCGGAGCGCTTCGGCAAGGGAGCCGGCACCGATCGCCAGCAACACGTCGCCGACCGGGGGACGCTCGGCGGTCGATTCGTGGACCACCACGCTGCGCAGTTCGGTGGACCGGGGCACCGACGACCGCCGCAGCCGGACCCCGTAACCCCCCAGCACGTTCACCAAGCGGTCCAATGTGATCACGAGCCGCTCCCGGGTCAGCCGTCCAGTTCGTCGTCGCTATCTACGATCCGCCGGTTTGCCCGGGAATCCATCCACCGCAGCACCGGAAGTTCCCGGCTGCGCGCCGGCAGCTCGGTGACATCGGTCAGCGACCGCACCACGGCCTGCGTCAGGCCCATGATGGCCGCCATCACCGGCAGCAGCGGCTGCAGCGGCCGGGCCGCCGAGCGCACGGTGCTGATGCGGCGCGCCACCAGCAGGCGTTCGATCGAGTGGTAGAGCCAGGCGCCCACGCCCAGCGCATAGATCGCCAGCGCGGAGGCGACGACGGTCCACCCGTAGGCGGCGCACACCACGGCGCCCAGCACCACCGTCGCGGCCAGGAACGCGGCGACGGCGACGCGCAGCTCCAACCGCGTCATGGTTCCTTCCGGACCGCCTTGGCGGCCGCGCGGATCTGCGGGGTCACCAGCATGACCTGGCCGAGCACCCCGTTGACGAAGCCCGGCGACTCGTCGGTGGACAGCTCCTTGGCCAGCTGCACGGCCTCGTCGACGGCGACGGGTTCGGGGACGTCGTCGGCGTAGAGCAACTCCCACACCGCGACGCGCAGGATGGCCCGGTCCACCGCGGGCAGCCGGTCCAGCGTCCAGCCCTGCAGGTGCGAGCTGATCAGGTCGTCGATGTGGGCGAGGTGTTCACCGACCCCCCGGGCCGCGGTGGCCGTGTAGGGGTACAGCGGCGACACGTCCGGGTTTCCGTCGGCCAGCGCGGTCCGGACGTCGACCACCTCCGCCGGGGTCAGCCCCCGGGCCTCGGCCTCGAACAGCAGGTCGACGGCGCGCTTGCGCGCGTGATGGCGTCCCCTAACAGCCATGCGGCCGGCTCACGCGTTGACGCGGCCCAGGTAGCTGCCGTCGCGGGTGTCCACCTTCAGCTTGTCCCCGGTGTTGATGAACAGGGGCACCTGGATCTCCGCGCCGGTCTCGACGGTGGCCGGCTTGGTGCCGGCGCTGGACCGGTCGCCCTGCAGGCCGGGCTCGGTGTGGGTGACCTCCAGTTCGACGGACACCGGCAGCTCCAGGTACAGCGGCGCCCCGTTGTGGAACGCCACCTGCACGGGCAGGCTCTCGAGCAGGAACCGGGCGGCGTCGCCGACCAGGGACTCCGGCAGGTGGTGCTGCTCGTAGTCCTGGCTGTCCATGAACACGAAGTCCGAGCCGTCGCGGTACAGGTAGGTGGTGTCGCGGCGGTCGACGGTGGCGGTCTCCACCTTCACGCCGGCGTTGTACGTCTTGTCGACCACCTTGCCGGACAGCACGTTCTTCAGCTTGGTACGCACGAAGGCCGGCCCCTTGCCGGGTTTGACGTGCTGGAACTCGATGATCTGCCACAGCTGGCCGTCGATCTCCAGCACCAGTCCGTTCTTGAAGTCGGCAGTCGTTGCCACGGTCGGTGTATCTCCTAGACGATTGAGCGAGTCGCCGCCGACAATCTCGTCAATCTTGTCGCAGATCGCCGGCGTGGGCCTGTACCCGCGATGCTGCGAGCAGAGCGGCCACCCGGTGCAGCTTACCCGCGGCCACGCCCAGCAGTACGCCGCGGCGCCGGCTGCCCGCCGGGCGGCAACGGCGGTCCCTAGTACCGATCGCCCGGAAAATGGTAGGGGAATCCCTGATTGAATGCCGGCCCGCACCACCGCTAGCGTCACCGGCATCGGGTCACAGCAGCGCACGATGTGACCAAGTCCGCCAACGTGTTTGGCGCGTCGGGGAGGTAGGTGGAACGGGATGTCGCTTGTCATCGCGGCGCCGGAATTCATGTCGTCGGCGGCTTCGGACTTGGCGAATATCGGCTCGGCACTGGATTCCGCCCACGCGGCGGCTTCCGGCCCGACGTCGAACGTGCTGGCAGCCGCCGGCGACGAGGTGTCGGCGGCCATCGCTTCGCTGTTCGAAGCGCACGGCCAGGCCTATCAGGCGCTCAGCTCCGAGGCGGCGCGGTTCCACCAGCAGTTCGTCAGCCTCCTGAACGCCGGTGTGGCGCAGTACGCCGGCGCCGAGGCCGCCAACGCCAACCCGCTGCAGACCCTCGAGCAGGAAGTGCTCGGGGCCATCAACGCGCCCACCGAGACGCTGCTGGGACGCCCGCTGATCGGCAACGGCGCCAACGGGATCACCAACGCGCAGGGCGTGGGCACGCCCGGCCAGGCGGGCGGGATCCTGTGGGGCAACGGCGGTAACGGGGGCGACAGCACCGCCGCCAACGCGGCCGGCGGCGCCGGCGGGCCCGCGGGGCTGTTCGGTCGCGGTGGCAACGGCGGCAGCGCCGTCGGTCCCGGGCCCGCGAACGGCGGCAACGGCGGGGCCGGCGGCCTCATCTGGGGCGCCGGCGGCAACGGCGGCGCCGCCGGTGGCTCACAAGGGACCGGCAGCGTCGGCGGCCTGGGCGGGTCGGCGGGCCTGTTCGGTAATGGCGGCCTTGGGGGCGCCGGGGGCGACGGCGCCCAGGGCGACGGCGGTGCCGGCGGCGCCGGCGGCAACGGTGGCTTGATCTACGGTGCCGGCGGCGCCGGCGGGCACGGCGGCCAAAGTGCCTTGGCCGACGGCGGTGCCGGCGGCGCCGGTGGGCACGGCGGCTTCGTGTCCGGCAACGGCGGCGGTGGCGGCGCTGGCGGCAGCGGCTCGACACTGGCCGGCGGTCTCGGCGGCACGGGCGGCGCGGGTGGCGCCGCAGGCGCGTTGTTCGGCAACGGCGGATTCGGCGGCACCGGTGGGCACGCGTCGGGTGGCGGGCACGGCGGCAACGGGGGCACGGCCGCCCTGTTCGGCAATGGGGGCGGCGGCGGCGACGGCGGGACCGGCAGCGTAGTCGGCGGCGACGGCGGCGGCGGCGGCAACGCCCAGCTCGTCGGCCATGGGGGCAACGGCGGGAACGGCGCGGTCGGCGCCCGGGTCAACGGCAAGGGCGGCCCCGGCGGCACGGGCGGACTGTTGTTCGGCGCGCACGGCGCCACCGGCAACAGCTAGGTCAGGACCGCGAGGTCCTTCGGGAACCGGGTCAGCAGTTCGGGGGTCTGCCCGGCGGTGTGCGACGTGCCGTCTGGCACCACCAGGGTGTCCTCGATCCGGACGCCGCCCCTGCCGGGCAGGTAGACGCCGGGCTCCACGGTGACGACCGACCCCGCCAGCAGCGTGCCGGCGGAGGTGGCCCCGATGCCCGGCGCTTCGTGGATCTGCAGGCCCACGCCGTGCCCCAGGCCGTGGCCGAACTGCTCGCCGTAGCCGGCGTCGGCGATCAGCCGGCGCGCGGCGCCGTCCACCTCGCGCAGGTCGGCCCCGGGCTTCAGGGCCTCCCGGCCGGCCCGCTGCGCCTCGGCGACCAGCTGGTAGATCTCCAGCTGCCAGTCGGCGGCCTTGCCCAGCACGAAGGTGCGGGTCATGTCGGAGTGGTAGCCGGCGACCAGCGCGCCGAAGTCGATCTTGACGAAGTCGCCGTCGGCCAGCACGGCATCGGTCGGGCGGTGGTGCGGGATCGCCGAATTCGGCCCGGCGGCCACGATCGTCTCGAACGAGATCGCGTCCGCGCCGTGGTCGAGCATCAGCGATTCCAGCTCGCGGCTCACCTCGCGTTCGGTCCGGCCGGGCCGCAGGCCGCCGCGCGCCACCAGATCGGTCAGCGCGGCATCGGCCGCCTCGCAGGCCAGGCGCAGCAGCGCGACCTCCCCGGCGTCCTTGACCTCGCGCAGCGCCTCGACGGTCCCGGCGGCCCGCACCAACTCGGTGGACGCCTTGTGCTCCTCGATCTCGCCGGTCAGCGCGTCGAAGCCGTCGACGGTCACCACGTTGCTCTCGAAGCCGAGCTTGCCGACCGCGGCGTCGGCGGCCCGGCCCGCCAGGTAGCGCCCGACGGCCCGCTCGATGGCGACCTCGAGGTCGGGCGCCTGCGCGGCGGCCTGGGTCCGGTAGCGGCCGTCGGTGGCCAGCACGGGGTCGCGGTCGTCGGCAAACACCAGCAACGCGCCGTTCGATCCGGAAAACCCGGACAGATACCGCACGTTGACCAGGTCCGTGACCAGCATCGCGTCCAGCCCGCTGGCCCCGATCTGCGCTTTCAGGTTGTCTCGGCGCTGGGAATGTGTCACGACCCTTGACGGTACTCGCTAGGCTTTCCCTTCATGAGGAACTGGATCCTGCGCGGATTGGTGTTCGCCGCCGCGATGGTCGTCGTCCGTTTGATACAAGGTGCATTGATCAACGCGTGGCAAACACAGGCCGGGCTGATCAGCGTCGTGCTGCTGCTGCTGTTCGTGATCGGCGTCATCGTGTGGGGGGTGCTCGACGGTCGGGCGGACGCCACGGCGCAGCCGGATCCGGACCGCCGCCAGGACCTGGCGATGACGTGGCTGCTGGCCGGCCTATTGGCCGGCATCCTCAGCGGCGCCGTCGCCTGGCTCATCGCGCTGGTGTACTCGGGCCTGTACACCGGGGGCCTGATCAACGAGGTGACGACGTTCGCCGCGTTCACCGCGCTGCTCGTCTTCCTGCCGGGGATCATCGGGGTAGCCGTGGGCCGGTGGCGCATCGACCGCAACCCGCCGCCCCGCCCGCACGGGGAAGGCGACGAACGGGCCGACACCGACGTCTTCTCGGCCGTTCGCGGCGACGAGGCGCCGACCGGCGAGATCCCGGCGCAGACGGCGCCCGGGGTCCAGGCCGAGGAGCGCACCGGGTCGGTCGCGACCGCCGAGCGCGACGCGCCCACCGAAGTCATCCCGACGGGCCACGACGACGCCAAGACGGAGGTCATCCGCACCGACACCGACGCCAGGCACTCCAAGCCGGGCTCGGAGTCGGAAAAGGGCTAACGGGCCTCCGCCAGATACCGCAGGGCGAGCAGGTAGCCCTGGATGCCCAGCCCGACGATCACGCCGGTCGCGACCGGGCTGATGTAGGAGTGGCGCCGAAACTCCTCGCGGGCATGCACGTTGGAGATGTGCACCTCGATCAGCGGCGCGCTCAGCTCGGCGCACGCGTCCCGCAGCGCCACCGACGTGTGGGTCAGGCCGCCGGCGTTGAGGATCACCGGTTCGCCGGCATCGGCCGCCAGGTGGATCCAGTCCAGCAGCTGCGCTTCGTTGTCGCTTTGCCGCACAACCACTTTGAGCCCCAGGGCGGCGGCCTCGCGCTCGATCAGCGCCGCCAGCTGGTCGTGGGTGGTGTCCCCGTACACGTCGGGCTCACGGCGGCCCAGCCGGCCCAGGTTCGGGCCGTTGATCACGTTGACCGTCATGAGGCTCCCAACCCGGAGTAGGCCGCCGCCAGCAGCGACGGGTCCGGCCCCGTCAGCCGGCCCGGCTTCCCGAGCCCGTCGAGGACCACGAACCGAAGCACGCCGGCGCGGGTTTTCTTGTCCCCGGCCATGTATTCCAGCAACTGGGGCAACGCGTCGGCGTCGTAGGTGACCGGCAGGCCGAGCGAGGTCAGGATGCTGCGGTGGCGCGCCGCGGTGTCGTCGTCGAGGCGGCCGGCGAGCCGGGCCAGCTCCGCGGCGAACGGCAGGCCCACCGACACCGCGGCGCCGTGGCGCCACCGGTAGCGTTCCCGGCGCTCGATGGCGTGCGCCAAAGTGTGGCCGTAGTTGAGGATTTCGCGCAGCTCCGATTCCTTCTCGTCGGCGGCGACGACCTCCGCCTTCACGGCGACGGCGCGGCGGATCAGCTCCGGCAGCACGTCGCCCGCGGGGTCCAGCGCGGCCTGCGGGTCGGCCTCGATGAGGTCCAGGATCACCGGGTCGGCGATGAACCCCGCCTTAACCACCTCGGCCATCCCGGCGACGAGTTCGTTGCGCGGCAACGTCTTCAGCGTCTCCAGGTCCACCAGGACGGCCAGCGGCTGATGGAACGCGCCGACCAAGTTCTTGCCGGCGTCGGTGTTGATGCCGGTCTTGCCGCCCACGGCCGCGTCGACCATGCCCAGCAGCGTGGTGGGGACGTGCACGATGTCGACGCCGCGCAGCCAGGTGGCCGCCGCGAACCCGGCGACGTCGGTGGCCGCGCCGCCGCCGAGGCTGACCAGCGCGTCCTTGCGGCCGATCCCGATGCGGCCCAACACCTCCCAGATGAATCCCACGACCGGCAGGTCCTTGCCCGCCTCGGCGTCCGGGATCTCGATGCGGTGCGCGTCAATCCCCTTGGCGGCCAAGCGGCTTCGGATCTCCTCGGCCATGTCGCCCAGCACCGGCTGATGCAGGACGGCGACGCGGTGCCGGCCGGACAGCACACCCTCCAGCTCGCCGAGCAGGCCGGTGCCGATCACCACCGGATACGGTTCGTCGACGGCCACGTACACGGTGACCGGGGTGGCGGTCATGTGGCGGCCCCGCTGGTCGTCTCCAACCGGCTCAGGATGTTGCGGACCACCGCCCCGGGATTGCGGCGGTTGGTGTCGACCCGGATGGTGGCGACGCGCCGGTACAGCGGGACCCGCTTGGCCATCAGGTCGCGGTATTTCTCGGCGCGGTCCGGCCCGGCCAGCAGCGGCCGCACGGCGGTTCCGCCGGTGCGCCGCACCCCTTCGCGGGCGCCGATCTCCAGATAGATGACCGTGTGCCCGGCGAGCGCCTCGCACACGCCCGGGCTGGTGACCGCGCCGCCGCCGAGCGAGAGGACGCCGTCGTGGTCGGCCAGCGCCGCGCGCACCACCTGTTCCTCGATGCGGCGGAACTCCTGTTCCCCGTCGGTGGCGAAGATCTCGGCGATGCTGCGGCCAGTCTGCTGCTCGATCGCCGCGTCGGTGTCGAGCAGGCCGACCCCGAGCGCCTTGGCCAGCCGCCGCCCGATGGTGGACTTGCCGGAGCCCGGCAGCCCCACGAGCACCGCCTTGGGCGCCATCACGCGGTACCGCGCGCGGCGGGCGATTCCCGATCGGCGACCGCGCGCTGGTAGGACTCGACGTTGCGGCGGGTCTCGGTCAGCGAGTCGCCGCCGAACTTCTCCAGCGCCGCGCGGGCCAGCACCAGCGCCACCATGGTCTCGACCACGACGCCCGCGGCCGGCACCGCGCACACGTCGGAGCGCTGATGGATCGCGACGGCCTCGTCGCCGGTCGCCATGTCGACGGTGGCCAGGGCCCGCGGGACGGTGGAAATGGGCTTCATCGCGGCGCGCACCCGCAGCGGCTGGCCGTTGGTCATGCCGCCCTCCAGCCCGCCGGCGCGGTTGGTCGAGCGGACGACGCCGTCGGGCCCGGGGTACATCTCGTCGTGGGCGCGGCTGCCGCGGCGCCGCGCGGTCTCGAAGCCGTCGCCGATCTCGACGCCCTTGATCGCCTGGATGCCCATCACGGCGGCGGCGAGCTGGCTGTCCAGCCGGTTGTCGCCGCTGGTGAACGAGCCCAGCCCGACCGGCAGGCCCAGCGCCACGACCTCGACCACGCCGCCGAGGGTGTCGCCGTCCTTCTTGGCCGCCTCGATCTCGGCGATCATCGCTTCCTCGGCCGCCTTGTCGAAGGCGCGGACCGGGCTGTCGTCGATCGCGGGCAGGTCCTCAGGGCGTGGCGGCGGGCCGTCGTAGGGCTTTGACGGGCCGATCGCGATGACGTGCGAGAGCACCTCGACGCCGAGCGCCTGGCGCAGGAACGAGCGGGCCACCGTTCCGGCGGCCACCCGGGCGGCGGTCTCGCGGGCGCTGGCCCGCTCCAGCACCGGCCGGGCGTCGTCGAAGCCGTACTTGAGCATGCCCGCGTAGTCGGCGTGGCCGGGCCGAGGCCGGGTCAGCGGTTCGTTGCGGGCGCTGTTGGTCAGCTCGGCCGGGTCCACCGGGTCGGTGGCCATCACGGTTTCCCACTTGGGCCACTCGGTGTTGCCGATCTCGATGGCGATCGGCCCACCCAGGGTGACGCCGTGGCGGATCCCGGACAGGATGGTCACCGCGTCGCGCTCGAACTTCATCCGCGCGCCGCGGCCGTAGCCCAGGCGGCGGCGGGCCAGCTGATCGGCGATTTCGGTGGAGGTGACGCCGACGCCGGCGACCATGCCTTCCACCACGGCCACCAGCGCGCGGCCATGGGATTCTCCGGCGGTGATCCAGCGCAACACCCGGCCATTCTCCCATGGGCTCAACCGAGCAAGGCCAACCCCGCCGCGCCCGCGGTGGCCAGGCACATCGACGGGCCGTGCGGCACGGTCCGCGCGCCGCGACACCACGCGACCGCGCCGGCCAGCGCCGTGAGCAGCGGCGCCGTCAGCGCCGCGAGGAACCACACGTCGGGCCCGAACCAGCCGGCCAGGCCGCCCAGCCCGGTCGCCAGCTTCACGTCGCCGGCCCCCATCGCCGCCGGCTCGGCGAGGTGGACCAGCAGGTACGCCGCGGTCAGCGCCGCCGCGCCGGCCAGCGCGGGCAGCCCGCGGCCGGTTACTGCGGCGGCCAGCAGAATGACGCCGGCCCCGGGCAGCGTCAGCAGGTTGGGCAACCGGCGCCGTCGGATGTCGCAGGCGCTCAGCAGCACCAGCCAGGTGAGCACTGTCACAGCCGCTTCAAGGCGCATGGGTCCCCCTGTGCATCCGCGAGGGTGGGGGCTAAGTACGAAAACTGCGACGAAATCGTCCATAGGCCCCACGTTCGGCGGTCGGAACTCCGGCCGCCACGCTGGGCAGGCTAACGCAGCGCCGCCTCCATCGCCGCTCGCGGCGCGGGCAGCCCCGTGAACTGTTCCACCTGGGAAAACGCCTGGTGCAGCAGCATCTGCAGGCCGTTGATCACCCGGCCGCCCGCCGCGGCCACCGCGGCGGCCAGCGGCGTGGGCCACGGGTCGTAGACGGCGTCCAGCAGCACCGGGATCGCGGCGAACGCGCCGGCATACCGCTCGGCCACGTCCGCGGGGATGGTGCTGACCAGCACCTCGGCGGCCGCCACCTCGCCGGGCAGCCGCGCGCTGTCCAGCCCGCAGAACCGGGTCTCGACGCCGACGCGGGCGCCGAGATCCACCAGCCGGGCCGCCTTGTCCGGATCCCGCGCCACCACCGTGACCCCGGTGACGCCGAGCTCGGCCAGGCCCACGACGGCGGCCGGCGCGGTGCCCCCCGATCCACAGACCAGCGCACATCCAGAGGCCGACCCGATCGCGCCGGAAACCCCGTCGACGTCGGTGTTGTCGGCCCGCCACCCCGCCGGCGAGCGCACCAGGGTGTTGGCCGAGCCCACCAGCGCCGCGCGCTCGGTGCGCGCGTCGGCGAAGCGCAGGGCGGCGAACTTGCCCGGCGCGGTCACCGACACCCCCACCCATTCCGGCCCGAGACCGCCGAGGACGCCCGGCAGCTCCGCGGCGCCGCATTCGATGCGCTCGTAGGTCCAGTCGTCCAGCCCCAGCGCCCGGTACGCGGCCAGGTGCAGTTGCGGGGAGCGCGAATGCGCGATCGGCGAGCCGAGAACGGCCGCCTTCCTAGCGGGGCGTGCTGTCGAGGACACCGTTGTGCTTAGCCAGCTCGATATTGGCCAAATGCTGCTTGTAATCCTGGGTGAACAGCGTCGTGCCCTGGGCATCGATGGTGACGAAGTAGAGCCAGTCACCCGGCTCCGGATGCTCGGCCGCGCGCAGCGCGTCGACCCCGGGCGAACAGATCGCCGTGGCGGGCAGCCCCTGGGACACGTAGGTGTTCCACGGGGTCTTCTGGCCGCGGTCGGCGTCGCTGGTGGCGACCTCGCGGCGGTCCAGCGGATAGTTCACGGTCGAGTCGAATTCCAGCGTGTGGTGCGCGTGCAGGCGGTTGTAGATCACCTGCGCCACCTTCGGGAAGTCCTGGGTGTTGGATTCCTGCTGCACCAGCGACGCGACCACCAGGATGTCGTAGGGCGACAGCCCCCTCGCCTGCGCGGAATCCTGCAGGCCCGACTTCATGTACTCCACGGCGCCCGCGCTGATCAGGCTCGTCAGGATGCTTTCGGCCGACGACGCGGGGTCGATGTTGAACGTCCCCGGCGCGATGAGGCCCTCGATGCGGCGATGGTCCTTGCCCAGCTCGGTGACCGGCTCGACGGCCCACGGCGGCACCGCCAACGTGGTGGGGGCGCTGTTGGACGCCGCGGCGCGCAGGTCGTCCACCGAGACGCAGCGCTTGTCGCCGTCGAGATTCACGCAGGTGGCGCGGGAGATCAGCGAGAAGATGCCGGGGTTCACCACGTTGGTCTTCATATCGGTGGTGTCGTCGAGCTGACGGCCCTCGGGGATGACCAGCCGCCCCACCCGGTTGCTCGGGTCGGCCAGTCGCGCGACGGCGTTGGCGGCCGGGATCTCGGTGCGCATGCGGTAGTAGCCGGGCTGGATCGAGTTGATCGCGGCGTTGCCGTGCGCGGCGTTGACGAACGCGCGCACCGTGGCGACCACTCCCTGGCTGTGCAGCGTCTCGCCGACCATGGTGGTCGAGTCGCCGTCCTGCACGTGAATCACGATGTCGCGCTTGCCGTTTCCGCTGTAGTCGTCACCGGAGCCGAACACCGTGTTCCACAGCCTGGTGCCGACGAAGACGACGGTCACCATGACGATCACGGAGACGACGAGCGTGATCCGGCCGGCGAAGCGTCGCCGCTTTTTCCCGCGTGCGGCGCGGTTGCGGTCGACCCGGCTCAGCCTGCGCCGCGGCGGCCCGACCGCCTCCGGCTCGGCGCGCTGGCCGCGGGCGCTGTCAACCACGGCCGGCCCCCCTGCGCTCGTCGAGCCAGCCTTGCAGGATCGCCACCGCGGCGGCCTGGTCGATGACCGCCCGCTGCTGTTTGGCCCGCATCCCCGCCTCGCGCAGCGAACGCTGGGCGCTGACGGTGGTCAGCCGCTCGTCGGCCAGCCGGACCGGCGTGGGGGCGACCCGCCGGGCCAGGGTCTCGGCCAGTTCGATCGCATCCACCGCCGACGGCCCGGTGCGGTCGGCGAGGGTGCGCGGCAGCCCGACGATCACCTCGACGGCCTCCAGCTCGGCGGCCAGCTCGGCCAGCCGGCGCACGTGCCTGCCGGAACGGTCGCGGCGCACCGTCTCCACCGGGGTGGCCAGGATGCCGTCGGGGTCGCTGACCGCCACGCCGATGCGCACGCTGCCCACGTCGATGCCGAGCCGCCGGCCCCGCCCAGGGTCCTGATCAGGGTCGCCGGGCCGGTCGGGGAGGCGGTGCTGTGTCAAGACCACTCAACCGACCCGCGCGATCTCGGTGCGTACCGCCTCGAGCGCCGCGTCGATGCCGGTCGGGTCCTTTCCGGAGCCCTGCGCCAGGTCGGCCTTGCCGCCGCCGCGGCCGTCGACCGCCCCGGCGAGGTGCTTGATCAGCCCGTCGGCGCGGATGCCGAGCTCCTGGGCGGCGGCGTTGGCGGCGACCGCATACGGCACGCTGTTGCCCTCGCCCTCGGAGATGAGCGCCACCACCGCCGGATCGCTGCCCAGCTTGCCGCGGATGTCGCCGACCAGGGAGCGCAGGTCGCCCGCGGTCATCCCGCTCGACATCCGCTGCGCCACCACACGAACGTTACCGATGCGCTCGGCGCCGGCCGCGGCGTTGGTCGCGGCGGCCCGCGCGGCGGCGAGCCGGGCGCGCTCCAATTCCTTCTCGGCGGCCTTGAGGCGCTCCACCAGGTTGGCGACCCGGGCCGGCACCTCCTCCGACGGCACCTTCAGCGACGACGCCAGCCCGGCCATCAGCGCGCGCTCCTTGGCCAGGTGCCGGAACGACTCCAGCCCGACGTAGGCCTCCACCCGGCGGATGCCGGAGCCGATCGACGACTCGCCCAGGATGGTCACCGGACCGATCTGCGCCGAGTTGTGCACGTGCGTGCCGCCGCACAGCTCCAGGGAGAACGGCCCGCCGATCTCCACCACGCGCACCTCGTCGGGATAGGCCTCGCCGAAGAGCGCCATCGCCCCCATCGCCTTGGCCTTCTCCAGCTGCTCGGTGAAGGTGTGCACCTCGAAGTCGGCCTGCACGGCCTCGTTGGTGACCTCTTCGATCTGGGTGCGCTGGTCCTCTGTCAGCGCCCCCTGCCAGTTGAAGTCGAAGCGCAGGTAGCCCGGCCGGTTCAGCGACCCGGCCTGAACGGCGTTGGGCCCCAACACCTGTCGCAGCGCGGCGTGCACCATGTGGGTGCCCGAGTGGCCCTGGGTGGCGCCGCGGCGCCAGCCCGGGTCCACGGCCGCCAGCACGGTGTCGCCCTCCACGAACTCGCCCGACTCGACGTTGACCCGGTGCACGAACAAGGTTTTGGCGATCTTCTGCACGTCGGTGACGGCCGCGCGGGCGCTCTCGTTGGCGCCGGTTCCGCTGATGCTGCCCTCGTCGGCGATCTGCCCGCCCGACTCGGCGTAGAGCGGGGTGCGGTCCAGCACCAGCTCGACGCGGTCGGCCCCGTCGGCCCCGTGCGCGACGACGGGCACCCGCTTGCCGTCCACGAAGATGCCCAAAACCCTTGCCTCGGAGGTCAATTCGTCGAAGCCGGTGAACTCGGTGGGCCCGGCGTCGACGAGCTCGCGGTAGGCGGTCAGGTCGGCGTGCGCGTGCTTGCGGGCGGCGGCGTCGGCCTTGGCGCGGCGGCGCTGCTCGGCCATCAGCTCCCGGAAGCCGATCTCGTCGACCTGCAGGCCGGCCTCGGAGGCCATCTCCAGGGTGAGCTCGATCGGGAAGCCGTAGGTGTCGTGCAGGGTGAAGGCGTCCGACCCGGACACCACGCTCGCGCCCGTCGCCTTGGTGGCGCCGGCGACCTCCTCGAACAGTCGCGAACCCGAGGCCAGCGTGCGGTTGAAGGCGGTCTCCTCGGCGACGGCGATGCGCCGGATCCGGTCGAAGTCGGTGACGAGCTCGGGGTACGACGGGCCCATCGAGTCTCGCACGGTGGCCATCAGGTCGCCGACGATGGGCTCCTCGATGCCGAGCAGCTTGGCCGAGCGGATCACCCGGCGCAGCAGCCGGCGCAGCACGTAGCCGCGCCCGTCGTTGCCGGGGCTGACGCCGTCGCCGATCAGGATCGCCGCGGTGCGGCTGTGGTCGGCGATGACGCGGTAGCGCACGTCGTCCTCGTGGTTGCCGGTGTCGTAGCCCCTCGGCGCGCGGGTCGCGACCAGATCGATGACGGGCCTGAGCAGGTCGGTCTCGTAGACGTTGTGCACGCCCTGCAGCACGAACGCGACCCGCTCGACGCCCATGCCGGTGTCGATGTTCTTGCGGGGCAACGGCCCGAGGATCTCGAAGTCGGTTTTGGAGGTGCCCTCGCCGCGCTCGCTCTGCATGAACACGAGGTTCCACAGCTCGACATAGCGGTCCTCGTTGGCGATCGGGCCGCCCTCCACGCCGAACTCCGGCCCGCGGTCGTAGTAGATCTCCGACGACGGCCCGCACGGCCCGGGGATGCCCATCGACCAGTAGTTGTCCTCCATGCCGCGGCGCTGGATCCGATCCGCCGGCAGGCCGGCGATCTCCTGCCACAGGGCGAACGCCTCGTCGTCATCGAAATAAACTGTGGCCCAGAGCCTTTCGGGGTCCAGGCCGTAGCCGCCGTCGGCGATGGGGTTGGTCAGCAGCGACCAGGCCAGCTCGATCGCCCGGCGCTTGAAGTAGTCGCCGAACGAAAAGTTGCCGGCCATCTGGAAGAAGGTGTTGTGCCGGGTGGTGATGCCCACCTCGTCGATATCGGGCGTGCGGATGCACTTTTGGATGCTGGTGGCCGTCGCGTAGGGCGGTGTGCGCGCGCCCAGGAAGAACGGCACGAACTGGACCATCCCGGCGTTGACGAACAGCAGGTTGGGGTCGTCGAGGATCACCGATGCGCTCGGCACCTCGGTGTGGCCCGCCTTCACGAAGTGATCGAGGAATCGCTTCCTGATCTCGTGTGTCTGCACTTCTGGTCCGCTTCTTCCTGTTGCCTTGCTTTGCTTCGATCGGGATTCCCAGCCTAGACAGCTAGCCCTCCAGGAAGCTCAACCGCACCGACCGCCGCGGGTTGTCGCGGTTGAGGTCGACCAGCACGATGCTTTGCCACGTGCCCAGCTGCGGGTCGCCGCTGGCGACCGGCACCGTCACCGACGGCGCCGCGATCGCCGGCAGCACGTGGTCGGCGCCGTGGCCGGGCGACCCGTGCGCGTGCCGGTACCGCTCGTCGCGCGGCAACAGCCGCTCCAGCGTGTCGACCAGGTCGTCGTCGGAACCGGCGCCGGTCTCGATGATCGCGACCCCGGCCGTCGCGTGCGGGACGAACACGTTGCACAGGCCGTCGCCGTAGCTGAAGCAGAACCGCCGCACCGCATCGGTCAGATCGACGATGCGGCGCTGGGCGGTGTCTACCTGCAGCACATCGGTATGCACCCGGTCCAGCCTACGGCGAGGCCAGCCTGACCGGCCAATCGTTTGTGAGGGCGGCCACACCCCCGGGGGGCATTGCCACTGATAACCGCCAGGAGGAAGGTAGCTCGTGGACCGGTGGCGCCACCGGGGCGCTGCCCCGAAAAAGAGGGGGTGGATCGTGTACGCGCGCTCTACCACTATTCAGGCGCAAACCTCTTCCATCGACGGGGGTATCGCGCATGTTCGCGATGAGGTGATGCCCGCGCTGCAGGCGATGGCGGGCTGTGTCGGCGTGTCCCTCCTGGTCGACCGGCAGTCCGGGCGGTGCATCGCCACCAGCGCGTGGGAGACCGAGGACGCCATGCGCGACAGCGCGGACCAGGTGAGGCCGATCCGCGATCGGGCCGCGGAGACGTTCGGCGGCACGGCGGACACCAACGAGTGGGAGATCGCGGCGCTGCACCGCGACCACCACGCGCCCGACGGCGCGGGTGTCCGCGCGACCTGGGTCAAGGTGCCGCAGGACCAAATGGACAGCGGCATCGAGTACTTCAAGTCGTCCGTGCTGCCGCAGCTCGAGGACCTCGACGGGTTCTGCAGTGCCAGCCTGCTGGTCGACCGCGCCTCCGGGCGGGGGGTGTCGTCGGTGACGTTCGACAGCCTCGACGCGATGGACCGCAACAGGGACCAGGCCACCGCCCTCAAGATCGCGTCGATGCGCGAGGCGGGCGTGGAGGAACTCGACGAGCGCGAGTTCGAGCTGGCGCTGGCGCACCTGCGGGTGCCCGAGATGGCCTGACCGCACCTCAGGTGGCTCCACCGGGCCCATTGCTACGCCCAGTCCGTAGGAGGAAGGTAATCGGTGGGACCGGTGGCGCCACCGCCGCCCAGTGATACCAGCCCCGACGAGGGAGGCTCGACCAATGTACGCACGCTCCACCACCATTCAGGCGCAACCGCTGTCGGTCGACATTGGCATTGCGCACGTTCGCGATGTCGTCATGCCCGCGCTGCAGGAGATGAACGGGTATGTCGGGTTGTCGCTGTTGGTCGACCGCCAGTCCGGCAGATGCATCGCGACCAGCGCCTGGCAGACGATGGAGGCGATGCGCGCCAGCGCCGAGCGGGTGGCGCCGGTCCGCGACCGCGCCGCGCTGATGTTCGACGGCAGCGCCAAGGTCGAGGAGTGGGACATCGCCTTCGTGCACCGCGACCACCACTCGGCCGACGGGGCCTGCGTGCGGGCCACCTGGCTCAAGGTGGTGCCGGACCAGCTGAGCCGATCGCTGGACTTCTACCGGACGTCGCTGCTACCGGAGATGGAGAAGATGGACGGCTTCTGCAGCGCCAGCCTGATGGTCGACCACCCGGCGTGCCGGCGCGCGGTGTCGTGCTCGACGTTCGACAGCATGGACGCGATGGCCCGCAACCGCGACCGGGCCACCGAGCTGCGCAGCGCGCGCGTCCGGGACCTGGGCGCCGAGATCGTCGACGTGGCCGAGTTCGAGCTGGCGATCGCGCATTTGCGGGTGCCCGAGCTGGTCTAGGCGCTAGGGCAGCGCGTCCCCCGGAAATCCGCGGCACTCGTGCACCTGATAGGTGAACACCCCCGCCGCGACCCCGGGGTCGTCGGCCATGATCGCGGTGGTCTCGTCGACCGTGGCGGCGAACACCCCGATGCCGCACACGTCGGAGGAGTCGGTGACCGGCAGCACCACCGCCAGCACGCCGTCGTCGCGCAGGCCGAAGTTGCGCCGGCCGTGCTCCCAGATGATCCCCGGCGACGACTCGTCACCGAACCTCGGGCCGCGCTTGAGGATCACGACGCTGTAGGGCTTGGCGGTGGGCAGCAGCCGGCCCATCTCCTCGTCGGTGAAGGTCTTCATGCCCGTCCCCTCCTACGGATGATCGCGCGCAGCCGGTCCAGCCGGCCGGCCATCTCGCGCTCGCCGCCGCGGCCGGTGGGCCGATAGTAGTCCACTCCCACCAGCTCGTCGGGCGGATATTGTTGGGCGACAACGCCATCCGGCGCGTCGTGCGAATACTTGTAGCCCTGCGCGTTGCCCAGCGCCGCGGCGCCGGAGTAGTGCCCGTCGCGCAGGTGCGGCGGCACCAGGCCGGCCTTGCCGGCCCTGACGTCGTCCATCGCCGCCGCCAGCGCGGTGGTGACCGCGTTGGACTTCGGCGCGGTGGCCAGGTGGATGGTGGCGTGCGCCAGCGTCAGCTGGGCCTCGGGCATGCCGATCAGCGCCACGGTCTGCGCGGCGGCGACCGCGGTCTGCAGAGCGGTCGGGTCGGCCATCCCGATGTCCTCGCTGGCCAGGATCATCAGCCGGCGCGCGACGAAGCGCGGGTCCTCCCCCGCGACCAGCATGCGCGCCAGGTAGTGCAGCGCGGCGTCGACGTCGGAGCCCCGCACCGACTTGATGAAAGCGCTGACGACGTCGTAGTGCTGGTCGCCGTCGCGGTCGTAACGCACGGCGGCCTTGTCCAGCGACTGCTCGATGGTCTCGACGGTGACGACGTCGTTGGCCTCGGCCGCGACCTCCAGCGCGGTCAGGGCGCGCCGGGCGTCGCCGGCGGCCAGCTGGACCAGCAGGTCGACGGCCTCGGATTCCACGTCGACCCGGCCGCCCAGGCCGCGCGGGTCGTCGATGGCGCGCCGGACCAGGGCGCGGATGTCGTCGGACGTCAGCGGCCGCAGCTGCAGGATCAGCGAGCGCGACAGCAGCGGCGCCACCACGGAGAACGACGGGTTCTCCGTCGTCGCCGCCACCAGCAGCACCACCCGGTTCTCGACGGCCGAGAGCAGCGCGTCCTGCTGGGTCTTGGAGAACCGGTGCACCTCGTCGATGAACAGGACGGTCTGCTCGCCGGAGATGAGCGCGTGCCTGGCCTTGTCGATCACCGCCCGGACGTCCTTGACGCCGGCCGACAGCGCCGAGAGCGCCTCGAACCGGCGGCCGGTCGATCCGGAGATCAGCGCGGCCAGCGTCGTCTTGCCGCTGCCCGGCGGGCCGTACAGGATGACCGACGCGACGCCGGAACCCTCCACCAGCCGGCGCAGCGGCGATCCGGGTGCCAGCAGGTGGCCCTGGCCGACGACTTCGTCCAGCGACGCGGGCCGCATCCGCACGGCCAGCGGCGCACCCGCCGACACGCCGAAGCCCGGGTCGGTTGTCTGCGGTGCGCCGGGAAGGTCGAAGAGACCGTCGGACACGGTTTTAGGCATACCACGTCGGGGCGACGGCATGCGCCGGCGGAAAAAGGCCGGAAAACAATCCAAGCGTCCTGGCGACTTATTTGCTAAGTTCCGGTTTGCCAGATTCCGTGCGCGTGGCCACAAGTTGAATCCAACAGCTAGGACGGACATGAGCCAGCCTCCCGAGTACCCCGGCACCCCCCAGAACCCTCCCGGCTACCCGCCACCGCCCGGTCGATGGGGATCACCGTCGAGTAGCAACTCAAGCCGTGGGAGGGCCAGCTTCGGCCCGCCGTAACACC
>NZ_LZLY01000143.1 GCF_001673535.1 Mycobacterium sp. 1081908.1
AGCCCGAGCGGCGTGTCGCCGTGCAGACACGCACACTCGCCGGGGGGAGATTAATTGATCAGCGGGTCGCGCGGCATCCCGAGGATCCGCTCGGCGATCTGATTGCGGGTCACCTCGGAGGTGCCGCCGGCGATCGTCATGCCGCGCGAGCCCATGATCATCCGGCCGACCACCGCGCCAGGCCCGTCGAGCACCGCCACCTCGGGCCCCAGCAGCGCCGCCGAGATCGCTCCGCCCTCGACCATGTGCTCGGCCAGCTTCAGCTTGGTGACGTTGCCCTCGGGGCCGGGGCCCGCCCCCTCGACGCTGCGGGCGGCGCGGCGCAGGTTCAGCAGGCGCAGCGCGTGGTCCTCGGCGAGGTAGTAGCCGACCCGAACTTCGGCGCCCGCCAACCGATCTGCGTGCCGCTGCGCCAGTTCGACGAGTTTGGCCGCCAGGCCCTCGTAGAACGAGCCGCTGCCGCCGATGCTGACGCGCTCGTTGCCCAGCGTCGCCCGGGCGACGGTCCACCCGGAGTTGGGCGCCCCGACGACGTCCTCGTCGGGCACGAACACGTCGTTGAAGAACACCTCGTTGAATTCCGAGCCACCGGTGATCTGGCGCAAGGGCCGCACCTCGACCTCGGGGGCCTTCATGTCGATGATCACGGTGGTGATGCCGGCGTGCTTGGGGGCGTCCGGGTCGGTGCGCACAGTGGCCAGGCCCCGCGCGCAGTACTGCGCCCCGCTCGTCCAGACCTTCTGCCCGTTGATCTTCCAGCCGCCCTCGACCCGCGTGGCGCGGGTCTTGACCGATGCCGCGTCCGACCCGGCCTCGGGTTCGGAGAACAGCTGGCACCAGATCTCGTCCTGACGCAGCGCCTTCTCCACGAATCTTTCGATCTGCCAAGGGGTTCCGTGCTGGATCAGGGTCAGGATCACCCATCCGGTGATCGAGTAGTCGGGGCGCTTGATGCCCGCGGCGCGGAACTCCTCCTCGATCACGAGCTGCTCCACCGCGTCGGCCGCGCGGCCCCACGGCTTGGGCCAGTGGGGCATCACGTAGCCCGTCTCGATCAGCTTGTCGAGTTGCGCCTTCTTGTCCAGGGCGGCGATCTCGGCGGCGTCGGCGTGGATGCGGGTGCGCAGCTCTTCGGCCTCGGGCGGCAGGTCCAGGCTGTTGTCCCGCGCGGCGCCGCCGGCGGTGCGCTCGAAGACGTCCAGCGCCGGCGCGTCCCCGCCGAACAGGGCCGCGGTGACCAGCGCGCGGCGCAGGTGCAGATGCGCGTCGTGCTCCCAGGTGAAGCCGATGCCGCCGTGCACCTGGATGTTGAGTTCGGCGTTGCGCGTGTAGGCCGGGAACGCCAGGGCCGCGGCCGCGGCGGCGACCAGGCGGAATTGCTCTTCGTCCTCCCCCGCCGCGCGCGACGCGTCCCACACGGCGGCGGTCGCCGACTCGGCGGCCACCAGCATGTTCGCGCAGTGATGCTTGACCGCCTGGAAGGTCGCGATGGTCCGGCCGAATTGCTGGCGCACCTTGGCATAGGCGACGGCGGCGTCGACGCAGTCCGCCGACCCGCCGACGGCCTCCGCGGCGAGCAACGTCCGGGCCCGGGCCAGCGCGGACAGCCGCGCGCCCGGCAGGATGTCGTCGGCGGTGACGGCCACGCCCCGCAGGCGCACGCGCCCGGAGCGCCGGGTGGGATCGAGGTTCTCCGGCACCTCCACCGACACGCCGTCGCGGGCCCGGTCCAGCAGCAGCACGTCGTCACCGGCGGCGACCACCAGCAGCTCGGCGAGCCCGGCGCCCAGCACGATTCCGGCGTCGCCGTCCGCCACGCCGTCGTCGACCCGCACGTCGCCGTCCAGGCCGATCCCCGCGGTGACGGTGCCGTCGATCAGGCCGGGCAGCAGTCGCGACTTCTGCTCGGGCGTGCCGTCTTTCGCGAGCACCGCCGAGGCGATCACGGTCGGCACGAACGGCCCCGGTGCGACCGCGCGCCCGAGCTCCTCGACGACCACGACGAGTTCGGGCAGCCCGTAGCCCGAGCCGCCGTGTTCCTCGTCGACGTGCAGCCCGAGCCAGCCGAGCTCCACCAGGTTGTGCCAGAACGGGGGCCGGGATTCGTCGGTCGCGTCGAGCAGGGATCGGGCCGCCCAGCGCGCCTTCTGTGCGGTCAGGAACGCGCGGGCCACCTCGGCGAGTTCGCGATGGTCGTCGGTCAGGGCGATACCCATGAGGGGCCTCCTCGCTACCGGGCTGACTGCCTGCCCCGCTCCGAGGGGGAGCGGGGCGGCTGCCTAAAGAGTGTACTTATTCCCCGGAGCGGGCCCGCGCCGGGGGTGCTTACTTCGGCGCGAAGCGCTGCCCGGCGTCCAGCCGCAGGCACTGGCCGTTGAGCATCGGGTTGTCCACGATGGCCGCCGCCAGCTTCGCGTACTCGATGGGCCGGCCCAGGCGCTTCGGGAAGGCCGCGTCCTTGGTGAGCGCCGCCGCGAATTCGTCCGGGATGCCCTGGGTCAACCCCGTGGCGAACAGGCTCGGCGCGATCGCCAGCACCCGGATCCCCAGCGAGCCCAGGTCACGCGCCATGGTCAGGCACATGCCCGCGATGCCCGCCTTGGCGGCGGTGTAGGCGACCTGCCCGATCTGGCCCTCGAACGCCGCGATCGACGCGGTGTTGATGATGACGCCGCGCTCTTCGTCCTCGGGTTCGTTCTTGGCCATGTGGGCGGCCGCCAGCCGGCTGATGTTGAAGGAGGCGATGAGGTTGAGGTCGATGACGGATTGGAAGGACTCCAGGTCGTGCGGACCGGACTTGGTCATCGTGCGCTTGGCGATGCCGCCGCCGGCGGTGGTGATGACGACGTGCAGGCCGCCGAGCTTGTCGACCGCGGTCTGCAGCGTCTCCTCGGTGCCGGCGAAGTCGGTGACGTCGACCGGGTAGAACGAACCGCCGACGGCCTCGGCGACGGTCTTGCCGTCGGAGCCCTCGCGGTCGAGTATGGCGACGTCCGCGCCGCGCTCGTGCAGCAGTTCGGCGCTGGCGCGACCCATCCCCGACGCGCCGCCGATGACGACGACCTTCTTCCCGTTGATCTCCATCCGGGCCTCCTTTTCCAGGCTTGTCAGAATCGATGAAATTTGTAACGTTTCCTAGGCACGCTAGCGTGTCGGCCCGGCGGGGTTGTCGGCGAGCCATGCCAAGCTCGGTTGCGTGCTCCTTCTCGACGTCGCAAGCACCTCGCTTAATGTCGGCGGCACGTCGTCGCGGCTGACCAAGGTCGCCCACATCGCCGACCTGCTGCGCCGCGCCGCCGCCGACCCGCAGGCGGTGGCGATCGTGGTCTCGTGGCTCTCGGGTGAGCTGCGCCAGCGCCAGATCGGGGTCGGCTGGGCGTCGCTGCGCTCCCGGCCACCGCCGGCCAGCGATCCGGTCCTGACGGTCCCCGGCGTCGACGCCGCCTTCTCGGAGATCGGGGCGGTTTCGGGCAAGGGGTCGCAGGCGCGGCGGGCCGAACTCCTCAATGCGTTGTTCGCCGCGGCGACCGAAACCGAGCAGGCCTTCCTGGTGCGCCTCCTCGGCGGCGAGCTGCGCCAGGGGGCGCTGGCCGGGATCATGGCCGACGCGGTCGCCAAGGCCGCGGGAATCCCCGTCGCGTCGGTGCAGCGCGCCGCGATGCTGGGCGGTGACTTGCCGGCGGTGGCGGCGGCCGCCCTGTCCGGGTCGGCCGCGGCCCTGGAGGCGTTCACCCTGCGGGTGGGCCGGCCGGTCAGCCCGATGCTGGCCCAGACCGCGACCGGTGTGGCCGAGGCGATCGAACGTCACGACGGCACAACGATTTTCGAGGCGAAGCTGGACGGCGCGCGCGTGCAGATTCACCGGGCCGGCGACGAGGTCACGGTGTACACCCGCAGCCTCGACGACGTCACGGCCCGGCTCCCGGAGGTCGTCGAGGCGACGCTGGCCCTGCCGGTGACCGACCTGATCGCCGACGCCGAGGCGATCGCGTTGCGGCCCGACAACTCACCGCACCGCTTTCAGGTCACGGCCTCGCGATTCGGCCGGTCCGTCGACGTGGGGGCCGCGGTTGCCGCGCAGCGGCTTTCGGTGTTCTTCTTCGACGTTCTGCACCGCGACGGCTTCGACCTGCTGGACGCGCCGACCACCGACCGGCTGGCCGCGCTGGACGCGCTGGTGCCGCCAACGCAGCGGGTCGATCGGTTGATGACGTCGGACCCCTCGGAGGCCGCCGGCTTCCTGGCCGCCACGCTGGCCGCCGGCCACGAGGGGGTGATGGCCAAGGCGCCCGGCGCCCCCTACCTCGCGGGCCGTCGCGGGGCGGGTTGGCTGAAGGTGAAGCCGGTGCACACGCTGGACCTGGTGGTGCTCGCGGTGGAGTGGGGTTCCGGGCGCCGTCGCGGCAAGCTCTCCAACATCCACCTGGGCGCGCGGGATCCGGCCTCCGGCGAATTCGTCATGGTGGGAAAGACTTTCAAGGGAATGACCGACGCCATGCTGGATTGGCAGACCGCCCGGTTCAGCGAGCTCGCGCTCGGCGGAACCGACGAGTACGTGGTCCGATTGCGCCCTGAGCAGGTGGTCGAGATCGCCCTGGACGGCGTGCAGAAGTCGTCGCGGTACCCCGGTGGCCTGGCGCTGCGGTTCGCCCGGGTGGTGCGCTACCGCGACGACAAGGGCCCGGCGGAGGCCGACACCATCGACGCGGTGCGGGCGCTGTACTAAAACACGCGTTGTCGGTTTTCGGCGCGTAGGGTTTTTCGCCGTGGCAGTCAAAGAGCACGACGACGACGTCAGCTTCATCCGCACCCACGAAGACCTACCGCCGGTCGCAATCGTCGACCGCTCCCCCATCACCGTCCGGCACCGAATCATCTTCGGGGCGATCGCCGTCGCCGGTGCCGTCGCGTGGGCGATCATCGCGACGGCTCGCGGCGAGACGGTGAACTCCGTCTGGTTCGTGATCGCGGCGATCTGCACGTACATCGTCGGGTACCGGTTCTACGCCCGGTTGATCGAGATGAAGATCGTCCGTCCCCGCGACGACCACGCCACGCCGGCCGAGGTGCTCGACGACGGCACCGACTACGTGCCCACCGATCGGCGCGTGCTGTTCGGGCATCATTTCGCCGCGATCGCGGGGGCGGGGCCGCTCGTCGGTCCGGTGCTGGCCACCCAGATGGGCTACCTGCCCGGGACCATCTGGATCATTGCCGGCGCGGTGTTCGGCGGCTGTGTGCAGGACTACCTGGTGCTCTGGATCTCCACCCGCCGGCGCGGCCGTTCGCTGGGCCAGATGGCCCGCGACGAGCTGGGTGCGGTGGGTGGCGCCGCCGCGCTCATCGGCGTCCTCGTCATCATGGTCATCCTGATCGCGGTGCTGGCAATGATCGTGGTGCAGGCGCTGGCCAAGAGCCCGTGGGGCGTGTTCTCCATCGCCATGACCATCCCCATCGCGCTGTTCATGGGCGCCTACCTGCGGTTCCTGCGCCCGGGGCAGGTGACCGAGGTATCGGTGATCGGCTTCGCGCTGCTGCTGATCGCCGTGGCCTCCGGCAACTGGGTGGCCGAAACATCTTGGGGCGCATCCTGGTTCACCCTGTCCCCGGTCACCCTGTGCTGGTGCCTGATCATCTACGGCTTCGCCGCGTCGGTGCTGCCGGTGTGGTTGCTGCTGGCGCCGCGCGACTACCTGTCGACGTTCATGAAGGTCGGCGCCATCGCGCTGCTCGCGATCGGCATCTGCATCGCGCGGCCGCTCATGCAGGCCCCCGCGATCTCGCAGTTCGCCGCGAAAGGCAATGGGCCGGTGTTCGCGGGCTCGCTGTTCCCGTTCCTGTTCATCACCATCGCGTGCGGCGCACTGTCCGGATTCCACTCGCTGATCTCGTCCGGGACGACGCCGAAGCTGCTGGAGAAGGAAAGCCAGATGCGGCTGATCGGCTACGGCGGCATGATCACCGAGTCGTTCGTCGCGGTCATGGCGCTGATCACCGCGTCGATCATCAACCAGCACCTGTACTTCACCATCAATGCGCCGGCCGCGAAGACCGGTGGTACCGCGGCCACCGCCGCGGAATACGTCAACAGGCTCGGCCTGTCCGGCGCCCCGGCCACCGCCGACCAGATCAGCCAGGCCGCCGCCGGCGTCGGCGAAAAGTCGATCGTGTCGCGCACCGGCGGGGCGCCCACGCTCGCCTGGGGAATGTCCGAGGTGCTGCAGCGCGTGTTCGGCGGCGCCGGCCTCAAGTCCTTCTGGTACCACTTCGCGATCATGTTCGAGGCGCTGTTCATCCTGACCACGCTCGACGCGGGGACGCGGGTCAACCGATTCATGCTGTCCGACGCGCTCGGCAACTTCGGCGGACCGCTGGCCAAACTGCGCAATCCGAGCTGGCGCCCGGGCGTATGGATCTGCAGCCTCGTCGTCGTCGCCGCGTGGGGCAGCACCCTGCTGATGGGCGTGACCGATCCGCTGGGCGGCATCAACACCCTTTTCCCGCTGTTCGGCATCGCCAACCAGTTGCTGGCGGCGATCGCGCTGACCGTCATCACCGTGGTGGTCATCAAGAAGGGCCTGCTGAGGTGGGCCTGGATTCCCGGGGTTCCGCTGCTGTGGGACCTGGCCGTCACGCTGACCGCGTCGTGGCAGAAGATCTTCTCCGGCGATCCCGCGGTCGGCTACTGGACGCAGCACTCCCAGTACCTGGCGGCGAAACACGCCGGCAAGACCGCGTTCGGTGCGGCGAAGAACGCCCGCCAGCTCGACGAGGTCATCAGGAACACCTGGATCCAAGGCACCCTGTCGGTCATCTTCGCGTTGGTGGTCGTCATCGTGTTCGTCGCCGGAATCGCCGTCGCGCTCAGGGCGATTCGCGGTGGTGGCAGGCCGTTGACCGAGGAGGACCCGGTGCCGTCGAAGCGGTTCGCGCCCGCCGGGCTGATTCCCACCCCCGCCGAGCGGGAGCTGCAACGGCAGTGGGGCGCGAAGTCCGCCGCCCAGGCAAAGGGGTAGTCGACTACTCACGACGAAAGCCGCTCGTCGCTCTTACGGTGGTTTCACCAACGACCGGTTCGTCCGGTCCCGGGACCACATCGGAAAAGAGATGGACGAAATGTTGGTATCACCAGCGGGACTCGATAGCACGACTGATCCCGCAGACGAGCGCATAAGTCAACCCCCCGCGGTCGAGGTGTCGCCCGCCGAAGTCCTGATCAGCACGCAGCAGGTGGTCTTCAGCACCGCGGCGGCCCTGGGCGCGCGCCGCGACAGCGCAGGCCCGCCGAGAAGGCACTACCCGAAGCGTTACGGGTTCCTCGAGAACGCCCTCATGGCTCGCGAAATGGAAAGACTATGAACGTCGTCGTCACTCTCGCGTCCGCGGTCGTGATGTTGATGATCGCGATGGGCACCTACAGCCTGCAATGGCGGCTCGAGCGCGCTGACTACAACCGCCATTTCGAGGATTGACCGCCCACGCCGGTCGCGGTTGGTGCCCGGGGCCGGGGCGCGGTCCTAAAATTGCGCGATGAGGCTCGGTATCGACTTCGGCACCACCCACACCGTCGTTGCGGCCGTCGACCGGGGCAACTATCCGGTCATCTCTTTCGACGGCCTGGACGCCTGGCCTTCGCTCATCGCCGCCAATCCCGACGGGCAGTTGCGGTTCGGGGTGGACGCCGCCGCCGTGCGCCACGAGCCGGGCTGGTCGGTGCTGCGATCGTTCAAACGCCTCCTCAACGACGCCGGCCCGCAGACCGAGGTGAGCCTGGCGGGCCGCGACCACCGGCTGGCCGACCTGCTCACCGGCTTCCTGGCCGCGCTGAAGACCGACCTGCAAGGCCGCTCGAACGCCACCCTGGCGCCCGGCGAGACCGTCGAGGCCGCGATCAGCGTGCCCGCCAACGCCTCTAGCGCCCAGCGCCTGCTGACGCTGGACGCCTTCGTCGCGGCGGGTTTTCACGTCGTCGCGCTGCTGAACGAGCCGTCCGCCGCCAGCCTCGAGTACGCGCACCGGTACCGGTCCACCATCACCGCCAAGCGTGAGCATGTCCTGATCTACGACCTCGGCGGCGGCACCTTCGACGCGTCGCTGCTGAGGATGACCGGGCACGAGAACGAGGTCGTGGTCAGCGAGGGCATCCAGCGCCTCGGCGGTGACGACTTCGACGAGGCGATCGTGGACCTGGTCCTCGACCGGTTGAGCCTGCGCGGGGTGGATCCCGCGACGCGCGAGCTGCTCAAGGACGAGTGCGCCGCCCGCAAGGAGGCGGTCGGGCCCCAGACGCGCCGTTTCCTGGTGGACCTCACGGGAATTGACCCGGTCGACCGTCCCCCGTTCTCCTGCGGGATCGACGACGTCTACTCCGTGTGTGCGCCGCTCGTCGACCGGACGATCGAACTGCTGCAGCGCGCCCTGCGCGATCCGACCCGGGGTGGCAAGGACGTGGCCTGGTCGGAGGTGGCGGGCATCTACGTGGTGGGCGGGGCCGGGGGTTTTCCGCTGGTCGCCCGGATGCTGCGCACGGCCTTCGGCGAAAAGCGAGTGAAACGCTCCCCGCACCCGTTCGCGGCGACGGCCATCGGCCTGGCGGTCTTCCTCGACAAGGAGGCGGGCTTCGCGCTGTCCGAACGCTTTTCGCGGCACTTCGGGGTCTTCCGCGAGGCCCAGGCCGGGACCGACGTGGTATTCGACCCGATCGTGCCCAAGGACGCGTCGCTGCCGGCCGACGGGCGCACCCCGCTGGTGGTCAGGCGGACCTACCGAGCGGCGCACAACATCGGTCACTTCCGGTTCGTGGAGTGCAGCCGCCTGGTCAACGGGCGGCCCGACGGCGACGTCACGCCGTATGACCCGGTGCTCTTCCCGTTCGACCCGGCCCTGCGCGACCGGGACGACCTCGGGCACCAGCCCGTCGGGCGGTGGAGCGAGGGTCCGGATGTCGAGGAGCGCTACGTCGTCGCCCCCAGCGGCGCGGTGGAGGTGACGCTGACGACGCGGCCGGCCGGCTTCGAGCGCACCTTCCGGCTGGAGCGGTGCGCCGCGGCGGGTTGATGAATCGACGGCTCACCGGGAATACCCCGGGCTATGCCAGAAATAGATTTGGACGCCCTTTCCACCCGTGAACACGGCTACACCGTCAACGACGAGGACGACGACGACCCGGTCCTGCTCGACCGGGACGGCAACCGCATCGACACGTGGCGCGAGCGCTACCCGTACGACCACCGGATGCCGCGCGACGAATACGAGCCGCTGAAGCGCAGGCTGCAGATCGAGCTGCTGAAGCTGCAAAACCATGCCAAGCGCACCGGCGGCCGGCACGTGATCGTGTTCGAGGGCCGCGACGCCGCCGGCAAGGGCGGCACCATCCAGCGGTTCATGGAGCATCTCAATCCGCGCAGCGCGCGGGTGGTGGCGCTGGAGAAGCCGAGCGATCGCGAACGATCGCAGTGGTATTTCCAGCGCTACATCGGCCACCTGCCGGCCGGCGGCGAGATCGTGTTGTTCGACCGCTCGTGGTACAACCGCGCCGGGGTCGAAAGGGTGATGGGCTTCTGCACCCCCGACGAGTACGCCGAATTCATGGAGCAGGCACCGCTTTTCGAACGGATGCTGGTCGACAACGGGATCAGCCTGACGAAGTTCTGGTGCTCGGTCTCGCCGGCCGAGCAGCGCACCCGGTTCGCCATCCGGCTGGTCGACCCGGTGCGGCAGTGGAAGTTCTCGCCGATGGACATGGAGTCGGTGACCCGCTGGGACGACTACACCGCGGCGAAGGAGGCGATGTTCACCGCGACCGACACCGACGCCGCCCCGTGGATCGTGGTCCGCAGCAACGACAAGAAGCGGGCCCGGATCAACGCCATGCGCTACGTTCTCGCCAAGTCCGACTACGAGGACAAGGATCATCAACTCGTGGGCGAGCCCGACCCGCGGATCGTGGGGCGCGCGCTGATGGACTGAGCCGCGCCCGACCGAAGGAGGCACGTCATGTCCACCTGGCTCATCACCGGCTGCTCGACCGGGCTCGGCCGCGCGCTCGCCGAAGCCGTCATCGCCGCCGGGCACAACGCCGTCGTCACCGCCCGCGACCCCGCGAAGGTCGCCGACCTTGCCGGCGCGGCGCCCGAGCGGGTGCTCGCCGCCGCGCTCGACGTGACCGACCCCGCGCAGGTCGCCGCGGCCGTGCAGACCGCCGACGAGCGGTTCGGCGGCGTGGACGTTCTGGTCAACAACGCCGGCTACGGCTATCGCGCCGCGGTGGAGGAATGTGAGGACGCCGCGGTGCGCGAGTTGTTCGAGACGCACTTCTTCGGCAGCGTGGCGATGATCAAGGCCGTCCTGCCGGGGATGCGGGCGCGCCGCAGCGGCGCGATCGTGAACATCTCCTCGATCGGCGCGACCGTCACCCCGGTGGGATCCGGGTACTACGCGGCCGCCAAGGCCGCAATCGAGGGGATGAGCGGGGCCCTGCGCGGGGAGCTCGCGCCGCTGGGCATCTCGGTGACGGTCGTCGAGCCCGGCGCGTTCCGCACCGACTTCGCCGGGCGCTCGCTCGCGCAGACGGCAACGTTCATCGACGACTACGCGGGCACCGCCGGGCAGCGCCGCAAAGAAAACGACACGATGCACGGCAACCAGGCGGGCGACCCCGCCAAGGCGGCCGCCGCGGTCATCGCGGCGGTCGAGTCGAGCGAGCCGCCCGGATTCCTGCTGCTGGGCCCGGACGCCCTGGGCCTCTACCGCTATGTCGCGGACGCCCGCGCGGCCGAGATCGCGAAATGGGAAGAGCTCAGCGGCGGCACGAACTTCGACTGAACCTCAGCCGCGCGGTCCGACTGTGCGGCTCGCCGCACGCTCGGCATCGAATGTGCGGCTGGCCGCACGCTCGACATCGTGAAGAGAATTGCTTCGCGATTTCGGAGAAGGTTATTCTCCTAGATCGAGAGACGCTTTACGATCGGTGGGTGTCAGACACGCTGGAACTCGACCGGCCCCGCGACGGGGTCGTGGTCGTCCGGTTGAACCGCCCGGAGCGGCTCAACGCCATCAACGAGGTCATGCGATCCGAATTGGGCGCGGCCCTGGGCGATTTGGCGGCCGACCGGTCGGTGCGTGCCGTCGTGCTCACGGGCGCCGGTCGCGGCTTTTGCGCGGGGATCGACATGCGCGACTTCGGGCCCGATGTGCCGGAAGCGACCGCCCCGGCCCTGGACCGGATGCGCTTCCAGGAGGGCATGGCCGCGCTCGCGGAGGCCGTGCGGCGGTTGCCGCAGCCCGTCATCGCCGCCGTCAACGGCCCGTGCGTCGGCGCGGGGTTCGCGCTGTGCCTGGCCGCCGACATCCGGATCTGTTCGGCCGAAGCGTCGTTCGGCAACGCCGCCATCCTGCTCGGGCTGTCCGGCGCCGAGATGGGCATGAGCTATCACCTCCCCCGCGTCGTCGGCACCAGCGTCGCGGCGGACTGGATGCTCACCGGGCGCACGGTGTCGGCCGCCGAGGCGGATCGGCGCGGGCTGGTCAGCGAGATCGTTGAACCCGAGCGGTTGTTCGAGCGCGCGGTGGAGCTGGCGTCGCTGATCTCCGGCCTGGCCCCGCTCGGCGTGCAGCTGACAAAGCGTGCGCTGCAGGTGAATACCGACGCGGCGAGCCTGTCGTCGGCCCTGGAGCTGGAGAACCGCAACCAGGTGCTCTCGCACGCGACCGAGGAAGCGGCCGAACGCCGGAAAAAGTGGTCCGGGTGACCGAACCGAGAGGGGACGACGGATGTCGTGGGACTTCTCCACCGACCCGCAGTGGGCCGAACAACTGGAATGGGTCGAGGAGTTCGTGCGCACCGAGTGCGAACCGATCGACCTGATCGTCAAGGAGTCGCACGACCTGAACGACCCGGTGCGCCAAGCGCTCATCCCGCCGCTGCAGGAGATCGTGAAGGAGCGGGGGCTGTGGGCCACCCACCTGGGCCCTCATCTCGGTGGGCCCGGCTACGGCCAGGTGAAACTGGCGCTGCTGAACGAGATTCTGGGTCGTTCGGAATGCGCGCCGATCGTCTTCGGCTCGCAGGCCCCCGATTCGGGCAACAGCGAGATCCTCGCCCACTACGGCACGCCCGAGCTCAAGGCGCGCTACCTCGAGCCGCTGCTGGACAACCGCATCGTGTCGTGTTTCTCGATGACCGAGCCGCAGGGCGGCGCGGACCCCAAGGTATTCCGCACCACCGCCGTGCCCGACGGCGATCACTGGATCATCAACGGAGAGAAGTGGTTTTCGTCGTTCGCGTCGATGGCGTCGTTCATCATCGTGATGGCGATGACCGACCCCGAGGCGCCACCGTACGAGCGATACTCGATGTTCGTCGTGCCGGGCGGCACCCCGGGCATCAACGTGATGCGCGACGTCGGGCTGGGATACCAACCGCTGGGTGGCGGGCGCGAAGGGTACGTCCGCTACGAGGACGTGCGGGTGCCCGCCGATCACATGCTGGGCCCGCGCGGCGGGGCGTTCGTCGTCGCGCAAACCCGCTTGGGCGGCGGGCGAATTCATCACGCCATGCGCACGGTGGGGCTGGTCCGGCGCATCTTCGACATGATCTGCGAGCGGGCGGTGTCGCGCTACACCCAGGGTGAGGTCCTGGCCAGCAAGCAACTGGTCCAGGAGATGGTCGCCGACTCGTGGATGGAGATCGAGGCCTTTCGGCTGCTTACCCTCCAAACCGCTTGGAAGATCGACCAACTCAACGATTACAAGGCGGTGCGCGCGGACATCTCGGCGGTCAAGGCGATGATGCAGAAGGTGCTGCACGACGTGTCGTCGCGGGCGCTTCAGCTGCACGGATCGCTGGGCACCACGCACGAGATGCCGTTCGTGCAGTACTTGGTCGAGTCGTTCGTGCTCGGCCTCGCCGACGGTCCCACCGAGGTCCACAAGGTGACGCTGGCCCGCCTGTTGCTGAAGGACCGCGCGCCGGCGCCGGACCTGTTCCCGTCCGAACACCTGCTCCGGCTGCGCGCGGCCGCCGAGGCGAAGTTCGCCGACAAGCTGGCGGGCATCCCGCGCGGCTAAACGGATTTGGTGACGCCGACGTAGGACAAGATCACGTCGGACTGGTCGGTGATCCGCGTCAGCGTCGCGTAGGAGCGGATGAACGACTGTCCCACGCAGCCGTCGATCTTGACGTGGAAGTTGCTGATCATCACCCAGGGACTCGCGCCCTTGAACTCCTTCTTGATCACCGGCACAACGATCACCAGGCCGGGCTTGAGGCCGACGCTGAGCACACCGTTAACCGGCGTGGAGATCAACGGCAGGATGCCGGTCGTCACACCGGGGATCAGTGCCGTCGTGCCGAGCGACGGCGTGACGCCCGCGCTGCCCGCCATCGTGACGCCGTTGGACGTGCTCATGTCGATGCCACAGCCGATCTCGTACCCCACCTCGAGCTCGCCGCGGGGCTGTTCCGGCCCGATCAGCGAACCGACGAAGGTTCCGCTCGACAGGTATTCGCGGGACGAGACGGCGGTCGTCAACGGCGCCACCGGAACCTGCGACTCGTCCTTCGCGCCGAGGCCCAGGGTCCAGCCGTCGGGGGTATTGAGGGTTGCTGGAGGGTTCGAGGGGACCAGCCCGTCGGCCGCCGGAGCCGTGGCGGCGGCCGGGTCGACTTCGGGGTCGGCGCCGGATCGCGCCGCGCTCGTCACGAGCATGGCAAGGCAAACCGCGAAAGCCGCGGCGCGGCGGACGACCACGGCGATGGGCCTCACGGACGACACCGTAGGCAGCGCCGAATTCACGTCACGGCATTTGCTGGCCGAACCGCCGCAGTTGTTTTGCATTCGTGATTGAAATGCGACTTCGGGCAGGAATGCTGGGGGCCGCCCATTTCCCGCTCCGGAGGGCTACGATCGTTTGCTATGAAACGTCGCCCGTTCGTCCTGGCGCTCGTGGCCGGTGGCATGACGGCCATGACGCTGGTGGGCGGCGCCGGCACCGCACAGGCGGACCCGGTGGACCCCTTCACGCCGGGGCCCGGGGTGATCGATCGAATACTCACGGAGACACCCGATCTGTACGCGTCTCCGCGCGACGAGGTCGGCCCGTCGGGGCGTTCGGATCGTATCGGGATGGTCTGCCAAAACCTGTATGCACGGTGCCGGTAGGCCACCGCTAGTCCAGCAGTGAGCGCGCGCGTTCCAGCAATCTCGGCAGACTCGGCGTCATGGCTTCCAATTCGGCTCGCGGAGAACGCCTTCGGCGGTTGTGTTTGACGATCAGCGACCAGGTCGCGGCCGACTTGAAGCACGCCAACGCGGTGAACCAGCCCAGGTCGCCGACCCGGCAACCCAACTCACGTTGGTAGATCTCGGCGAGCTCGGCGGTCGGCGGCACCATGCCGGACGCCGGAACGCGCCGGTAGGTGTCGGGGTCACAGTTGATCAGGAACCAGCCCACATCGATCCGCGGGTCACCGATCGCCCAGATCTCCCAATCGATCACCGCATTGATCCCGGCACCGGCGGCCAGCAGGTTGCCCAGCCGGAAGTCGCCGTGAATCACGCTCGGGTCCATGGCCGCCGGCGCGGATGCCAGCAACGCGTCCCGCACCCGCGGCCAGCCGGGCACCAGCGCCGCGTCGACGGTCTGCAGCGTGTGAGACCAGCGCCGCACTTCCGCGACCGGTTCCATGACCGGTTCATCGCCCAGCCCGAGGTCCACCGGTGACACCCGGTGCAGGGCGGCCATCGCGCGGCAGGCGTTGCGGTAGCGCGCGGCGAGATCGACGACCGGCGGGCAACCGTCGAAAAGCGGCTCCACACAGTCGCCTCCGACCCGCGACATGACGAAGAGCGGTGGGCTGCCCGCGTCCTCCCACAGCACCTCCGGGACCGGAACCCGGCTTCCCGCAAGCGCTTTCATGATCCGCGCCTGGCGCAGCACGTCGCGGTGCGCCACCGGCTCCACGCCGGGCGGCGCGACCTTGATCACCACCGCCCGGCCGTCGCGCGCACCGGAGAACGTGAGGCTGGACGCGCCACCCGCCAGTGGCGCGAGATCGGCGACGCCCGCGGCCGCGAGTCGCCGCCGCAGCTCGTCCAGGTCGAGCTCGGTCACTCAACCGGCCGGCTTCGACCAGCCGACCTCGGCCAGGAAGGGCTGGGTGTGCGCGATGCGCCCCGTCAGGGTCTTGGGGTCGCCGGTGCACAATCGCAGGGCGGTCTCGGTGATCAGTTCGATGTCCTCGGTGTCGGTCTTGGCTAGGTCCAGGGTCCCGGCCCCGGGGGTTGCCACCGGGTTGGACGGGGCGGCCGCGTTGACGGCGATGCCGTCGTCGTAGAGTTCGGCGGCAAGGCTTTTGGTGAGCCGGTTGAGCGCGGCCTTGGCCGTTCCGTAGATGCCGAACCCCGCGGTCCGGTCGAATTCGGAGAACGGCGGTCCCGGCGGCAGGTCGCCGCCCACCGACGTCAGGTTCAGGATCCAGCCGCGCCCGCGCTCGCGCATCGCGGGGATCGCCAATTGGCTCAGATGCAACGGGCCGAGCAGGTGCATCTCGATCATCAGCCGGGCGCGCCGCTCGGGGAACCCGTCGAGCGGGCGCAGGAAGGTGACCGCGGCGTTGTTGACCAGGATGTCCGGCGCGCCGACGGCACTCACCACCTCCGCGAAAAGCCGTTCGCGCGCCTCCGATTGGGAAAGGTCCGCCGGGAACGCGACGGCGCGGCCGCCGGCGGCCGCGATCTCATCACGGGTCTGGGTCAGCGATCCCTGATACTTGGCGTCGGGCTGCATCGTTCGGGCGGTGAGCGCCACCGTGGCGCCGTGGGCGGCGAGCCGCGCGGCGATCGCCTTGCCCAGGCCCCGGCTGCTTCCGGTGACGAGCGCGACCATCCCGTCGCATCGTCGGTCTGCGCCCATATGCAACACCCTCCGTCTATGGAAATGGCTTCTCCGATACAGAGAATGCCATTATCGCCGGTCGATCGGAAGCACGGCCCGGTTGGGGAACCTGTCGCTGACAAGATTCCCTGGTCACCCAAACGGGAACCTGATGACGCATGGCCACACCCCGCGAGGTCATCGAACTCATCGACGCGCTCGCCGAAGACATCTACGACGCCTACGACAACCCCCGCCTCTATCCCGCGCCGGAGAAGGCCAAGGCGCTGACGGCGTCGCGCTACCTGGCCCGAAAGCTGGTCAGGAAGGGCTGGCGCAAGGGCGGCGGCGTCTACCTGCCCCGGTGCCCGTATGGAACCGTCACGTGCTTCGACCCGGAACCGCACCGCCACTGCGAGACGTAGCGCGTCCGGCGCGTAGGGCGTCGAGCGAATAGCTCCCACCGCCCACGAAGACGAGCAGGAAGAAGCCGAAGCAGAAGAGGATCGCCAGGAGCCCGCCGTTGCCCGCCGGTGGATCCCCGACCGGCCAGAGCGCTTTCGGTTGATGCATCCAGAAATAGGCGACCGCCATTTGCCCCGACGCGATGAAAGCGGCCGCGCGGGTTAACAATCCGGCCGCGATCAGAAGCCCCGTGACAAACTCGATCACACCGGCGTACCAGCCGGGCCAGCTTCCGGCCGCGACGGAAAACGCCGGATGGACAGGCCAGGCGAACAGGATATTCGAGCCACACGCGGCGAAGAGCAAGCCGTAGACCAGACGGTAGAGGCTCAGCACGGCGGGCGAATAGTGGGCGAGACGTTCGTCGAGAGTGTTCGTCACGACGCATACCTTACGGTCGCAACCCAATCGAGCACGCGACCCCACAGCCGCTGGCGGCTCGACGCCATGTTGTGGCAGTGCGCGCTGTCGGGCAGCACGACGGTCGTGATGTCGGTGCTGCTGCGGTACAGGACCGCCTCCGCGCGTGGGTCCGGTGAGACGTCGACGACGCCGAAGCCGACCAGCACCGGAACGTCGATCCGCGCGGCGTGCTCGGCGACCACGCCGGCGATCATCGCGGTGCCGAATACCCGCGGTACCACCGACTTTGCCGTGACGCAGTCCGCCGCGACGACGTCGGCGGGCACATCGGCCAGGTGAAACCAGCTCTGCAGGTATTCGCGCGGCCCCTCGGCATAGGGCTCGGGAAGTGCGGCGAGGATCTGCCGGGCCAGCTCGGCGCGGCCCTCGGCGGTGGCCGCCCGGGCGATGAACCCGGCATCCAGGTTCAGCGGCGCGACGTGCTGATTGGTGCAGCCGAGGACCGCCAGGCCCGCGTAGCTGGAAAACAGCGACTGCTGAACAATCGCGAGGTACCCGCCCAGGGAATGCGCCACGGCCAGCGCGGGGGCGCGCTCGCCGGTCACCTCCGGCAGCGCCGAGACGGCCCGCGCGAGCGCGGCGGCGATGTCCGCGAAATCGAAATCGCGTGCCGGCTGGGAACTTTCGCCGGTGCCCAGCGGATCGATCGTCACGACGGCGTAGCCGTTCCCGGTGGCGAAGTCGGCGAAGCTGTAGCCGCTGCGGCCCGGGTAGCTGAGGTCCCAGTAGTCGCGGCTGTAGGTGCCGCCCGGCAGGCAGACGAGGATGGCGTCGGCGCCACGGGGCGCCGGGTAATAGGTCGCCGCCAACCATGCCCGCTCGCCGACGACGTCGCTGACGTCGAACCGCATGGGCCGGGGCACCCCCACAAAGTAACGCCACGCCGCCCTCCGCAGATATTCACGGCATGATCGGCACCCGCACTGCGGCCGCGGCCCGGGCCGCCGGCGTCGCCATGCTGGCCGGCGCCACCGCGCTGGGCCTGGCGGTGGGCACCGCGCACGCCGCGCCCGACCCGCCTCGCGGCGAGGGCACGCTTTACGGCAACCCGGCGGCGGCCGCGCCGTTCTGGCGCTACCAGGGATATGAAGACGACTGCGTGGAAATGGCGGTCGCCGACGTGGTCGGGGAGCTGACCGGCAAGCCGCCCTCCGAGCAGGCCATCGTGAAGCTGGCCCAGTCCACCCCGAGCACCGTCCACCCCGGACCGATCTACACGAAGCCAAAGAAGCGCAAGCCCGGCAGCGGCACCGCGTTCGACGACGAGCCGGCGCTGCTCGCGCATTACGGCATCCACGCCACCTCGACCGACTCGGACAACGCCGCGAAGGCCGGTGTCCCGACGGGGATGTCGGCGCTTGAGCAGGCTCTGGGCAAGGGCCGCAAGGCGATCGTCGGGGTCAACTCCGAAGTCATCTGGCGCGAGCCCGTCGAGGACAAGACCCCGGACGGCCAACCGGAAGCCAATCACGCCGTGGTGGTCACCGGCGTCGACACCGCGGCCGGCGTCGTGCATCTCAACGACAGCGGCACTGAACAGGGTCGCGACGAACAGGTCCCGATCGACGTCTTCGCCCGGTCGTGGGCCAGCAGCGACGAGCAGATGACGGTCACCGGTTAGGGACGGGAGCCGCAGCGGCGCACCGTTAAAGCCGCGTGCACGGGTCCTGGCAGGAGTGGTTGATGCCGGGCAGCATCTGATGCGCGAAGTCCGCGCCGGTGCGGACGGTCAGCGCCGCGATGACCGCGCCGGCCAGGCATACGGCGGCGGCGATGATCATCGCCACCGAGAACCCGGGGCCCAGCGGCCGCCCCGGCCCGGCGCTGATGCCGGCCGCCACCGGCAGCACGGCGACGGCAAGTAACCCGGCGAGGCGCGCGACGGCGTTGTTGACGCCGGAGGCGGTGCCCGCGTAGCTGTCCGGGACGGCGGAGAGAACCGCGGCGGTCAACGGCGCCACGGTGATCGCCAGCCCGACGCCGAACACGACGACGGCGGGCAGCACCGCGCCGAGATAGGTCGCCCCGGGCGCGATCCGCGCCATCAACGCCAGGCCCGCCGCGGCGATCAGCGGGCCGACCGTCATGGGCAACCGCGGACCGACCCGCTGCCAGAGCGCGCCCGCCCATGGCGAGCCGATCAGCATGATGATCGTCATCGGCATCATCGCCGAACCCGCCGCGAGCGCCGAGTAGTGCAGGCTTTGCTGCAGCTGCAGGGCCAACAGGAACAGCGCGCCGCCGATGGCCGTGTAGACGGCCAAGGTCGTGAGGTTGGCGCCGGTGAATTGCCGGGATCGCAACAGCGGCAACGGCAGCAGCGGCGATTGCGCGCGCCGTTCGATCACCGGAAACGCAAGCAGCGCCGCCGCGCCGACGACGGCGGCCGTCGCGGTGACGAATGTCCAACCGCGCGAAGGCGCCTCGATGAGCGCGTAGATCACCCCGGACAGCCCGACGCTGACGGCGGCGGTCCCCAGGACGTCCGGACGCCCCGGTGCGGTCGGATCGCGCGATTCGGGGATACGCCGGACGGCGATCCACAGCACCGCCGCGGCCAGCGGGAGGTTCAAAAAGAACACCCAGCGCCACGACGCCGCATCGACGAGCCAGCCGCCGATGAACGGACCGAGCGCCGTCGTCACGCCCGACATGCCCGCCCAGATCCCGACGGCCCGGCCCCGGTCGTCGTCGACGATGCCGGCGTCGATCAACGCGAGGCTGCCCGGAACCAACGCCGCCGCGCCGACACCCTGCGCCAGCCGCGCGCCGACCAGCCATCCGACCGTCGGCGACAGACCGCAGGCGACGGAGGCCGCGGTGAACACGACCAGCCCGGCAACGAAAACCCGTCGGCGGCCGTAGCGGTCGCCCGCGGCGCCGCCGGTCAGCAGCAGCGCGCTCAGCGTCAGCAGGTAGCCGTCGAGGACCCATTGTTGACCGGTCAGACCGCCGCCCAGGTCGCGCCCGATGGCCGGCAGCGCGACGTTGACGACGGTGCCGTCCAGCAGCGCGATACCCGAACCGAGGACGGCCGCGGCGATCAACCACCGCGCACCAGCCGAGGCCAGCGGGAATTGGTTCATGGTTGACGATTCTGCGCCTGGCGCCGTTTCGTCGCCCGCGCGTGGGCTGGCGTTCATGTCACGGACGTCAGTTGCGCGCCTGATGTGCAAACACCGCTGCCACACTGACTCACCTGCCACCCACCCCTAGGGAGTAGGACCCACGATGACCGATGTCGAGCAGACGCCCTCCGACGGGCTTTCCCCCAGCCCCACGCGGGCCGACCTGACCGAGCACTCCCGCACCGGGATGAGCGCGGCGGCGCTGCAGCGGGCGATCACCGACCACCTGCGCTACTCGGTCGGTCGTCCGGCCGCCGCGCTGCGGCCCGAGCATTACTACCGGGCGCTGGCCCTCGCCGTGCGCGACCGCATGCAGGACCGCCGGGTGGCCTCGACGCAGACCTCGCTGGACCTCGGCCGCAAGGTGACCTGCTACTTGTCGGCCGAATTCCTGATGGGCCCGCAGCTGGGCAACAACCTGCTGAACCTCAACATGGAGTTGGCGGCAAAGACGGCGCTCGCGGCGATGGGACAGAATCTCGAGACGGTCCTGGCTTGCGAGGAGGAGCCGGGGCTGGGCAACGGTGGCCTCGGCAGGCTCGCGGCGTGTTACCTCGACTCGCTGGCCACGCTCGAGCGGCCGGCGATCGGCTACGGCATCCGCTACGAATTCGGCATCTTCGACCAGGAGATTCACGACGGCTGGCAGGTTGAGCAGACCGACAACTGGCTGGACAGCGGAAACCCTTGGGAGATCGCCAAACCCGACGTCAACTACCTGGTCAAGTGGGGCGGCTACGCCGAGCACTACACCGACGACGTCGGCCACGACCGCGTCCGCTGGGTGCCCGGGCGCCTGCTGAAGGGCGTCGCCTACGACACGCCCATCCAGGGTTACGGCGTCAACACCTGTAACGTGCTGACGCTGTGGAGCGCGCGGGCCGTGAAGTCGTTCGCGTTGGAGGCCTTCAACACCGGCGATTACTACAAGGCGGTCGAGGACGAGGTCACGTCGGAAACCGTCACCAAGGTTCTCTACCCCAACGACGAGCCGGAGGCGGGCAAGCGGCTGCGCCTACTGCAGCAGTACTTCTTCGTGTCCTGCTCGCTGCAGCACGTGCTGCACATCATGGACGACCTCGCGGACGCGGGCGTGCGCGAACTCCCTCAGCGATTCGCCCTGCAGCTCAACGACACTCATCCCTCGATCGGGGTCGCCGAGCTGATGCGGTTGCTGGTCGACGAGCGCCAGCTGGACTGGGACGAGGCGTGGGGCATCACGGTCGCGACGTTCGGCTACACCAACCACACCCTGCTGCCCGAGGCGCTGGAGACCTGGCCGCTGGAGATGTTCGCCGAATCGTTGCCGCGCCACCTCGAGATCATCTACGAAATCAACCGCCGCTTCCTCGACGAGGTGCGCGCCCGCTTCCCCGGCGACGAGGACCGGTTGCGCCGGATGTCGCTGATCGGCGAGGACGGCGGCAAGAGCGTCCGGATGGCACACCTCGCCACGGTGGGCAGTCACGCCATCAACGGCGTCGCCGCGCTGCACTCAGAACTGCTGAAAAGCAGTGTGCTCAAGGACTTTTACGAGCTGTGGCCGGAACGGTTCAGCAACAAGACCAACGGCGTGACACCGCGGCGCTTCCTCGCCCTGGCCAACCCCGGGCTGCGCGAGCTGCTGGACCGCACCGTCGGCGACGGCTGGCTGACCGACCTGAGCCGCCTGCGCGGGCTGGAGCCGTTCGTCGACGACGCGGCCTTCCGCCGGGAATGGCACGACATCAAGCGCAACAACAAGGCGCGCCTGGCCAAGTACATCCGGTCGGTCGCGGGCGTCGAGCTCAACCCCGACTGGATGTTCGACGTCCAGGTCAAGCGCATCCACGAGTACAAGCGCCAGCACCTCAACGTCCTGCACATCGTCGCGCTGTATCACAGGCTCAAGCAGGATCCCGGGGCGTCAATTCCGCAGCGGGCCTTCATCTTCGGCGGCAAAGCCGCCCCGGGCTACTTCCTGGCCAAGCGGATCATCAAGCTGATCAACGCCGTCGGTGAGACGGTCAACGCGGACCCGGACGTGAACCGCTTCATCAGGGTGGCGTTCGTGCCCAACTTCAATGTGCAGAACGCGCACATGATCTACCCCGCCGCCGACCTGTCGGAGCAGATCTCCACCGCGGGCAAGGAAGCCTCGGGCACCGGCAACATGAAGTTCATGATCAACGGCGCCCTGACCATCGGCACGCTCGACGGAGCCAACGTCGAGATGCGCGACGAGGTCGGTCCGGAGAACTTCTTCCTGTTCGGCCTGACCGAGCAGGAGGTCGAGGCGGCCAAGGCGAACGGATACCGCCCGGCCGACTACATCGACGGCCCCCAAGCTGGAAATGACGAGTTGCGCGCCGTGCTGGATCTGATTGCGGGCGGGACTTTTTCGCACGGCGACACCGAGGTGTTCAAGCCGCTGGTGGACAACCTGCGCCACGACGACCCCTTCCTGGTGTGCGCCGATTTCGCGTCCTACCTGAAGTGCCAGGAGCAGGTGAGCGCGGCGTGGCGGGACACCGAGTCGTGGACGAGGATGTCCATCTTGAATACCGCGCGCAGTGGCAAGTTCTCCTCGGACCGCGCCATCACGGAGTACTGCGACGAGATCTGGAACGTCTGGCCGCTGACCGTGAAGATGTGAAACTCGGGCAGGCCGCGTGCGGTCACCTCCGCAGTCGCCCCCTATCGCGTCTCCGTGATCTGGATCAGACTGAAACCGCGACATCGCGTGACGATGACACGGAATCGGCCAGGAGGCGACGATGACTTCTTTGGAATTGCCCAGCGGCGGGACGGCTGATTTCGCGGGGGGCGATGTTTATTTCATCGGTAACGCCACCACGTTGATCCGTTTCGCTGGGTTGACGATCCTCACAGATCCGGCCTTCCTGCACAAGGGCGAGCACGTGAATCTGGGGCATGGCATCTGGGCCCGGCGCGACGTCGAGCCGGCCTGCCAGATCGCCGATCTGCCACCGATCGACCTGATCGTCCTATCGCATTACCACGGTGATCATTTCGATGATGTCGCCGCGCGGGAGCTCGACAAAACACTGCCCATCGTCTCGACGGCCGACGCCGTGGACAAGCTAAGCGCTCTGGGTTTCGAGCGGGGCTATCCGCTGGACACCTGGGGATCCCTGGTGGTGCGAAAAGGCGAGGCGACGCTGAATATCACCGCCATGCCGGGCAAGCACTCTACGGACGAGGCGGTCAACGACCTGCTGATGCCCGTCAACGGGCACTTGCTTGACTTCAGCCGAAACGCAGATCACCTCTACCGGCTCTACATCACCGGCGACACGATGCTCGTCGATGCCCTCGACGAGATCCCGCGCCGCTACCCCGACATCGACCTCGGACTGATTCACACGGGTGGCACGACGTTCCTGGTCACGGTGGTCACCATGACGGGCGAGCAGGGAGTCAGGGCCGTCGAAATCACCAAACCTCGCACCGCCATCCCGATCCACTACAACGACTTCTCGGTATTCCTCTCGGGCCTCGACGACTTCAAAAAGGCGGCGCAGGCCTCGGCGACGACCACGAAATTCGTCTACCTCGCTCACGGTGAGACATACGCTTTCAAGCCCAACGGGTGATCATCGATAGCCCGGCAGGTCCGGCACCCCGCTGGCGGTCAACCAGCCTCCGCCGTCGACGACCAGGACGGCTCCCGTCACATAGGACGCCGCGTCGCTGGCCAGGTACAGCACCGCTTCCGCGACCTCCGTGGTGGATCCGGGACGCCGCAGCGGGTTCTGGGTGGTGCGGTGCTGGGCATCGCCGGTGATTCTCTTGACGCCCTCGGTGCCGGACATCGCGCCGGGGGCAACGACATTCACCCGCACCCCGTCGGGCCCCCATTCGATCGCGCAGGCGCGGCTCAGCGCGTCGACGCCGGCCTTGGCCGAAACGACGTGCGCCTGCAGGGCCATGCCGCGATACTGGATCGCGGCGCTGATGTTCACCACCGCGCCGCCGTGCTCGCGCAGCCACAGGTCGTACGCGACCTTCGACACGTTGAAGGTTCCGAGCAGGTCGATGTCGACCACGGCCTTGAATCCCTTTGGGCTGAGGTCGCTTATCGGCACAGGGAAGTTCCCGGCGGCATTGTTCACGACGATGTCGAGTTGGCCGTAGGTTCGCAGCACCTCCTCGACGACGGCCGTCACCTCGTCCTCGCGGCGGACGTCGCACACGCCATAACAGGCCTCAATCCCCTCGTCCCGCAACGTCGCAACCGCCGCTTCGAGATTGGGTTCCTTCCGGCTGCAGATCGCGACGCGGGCGCCGTGGTTGCCCAGAACGCGGGCGACCTCCAGGCCGAGCCCGGTGGCGCCGCCGGTGACCAACGCGACCTTCCCCTGCAGCAGGTCAGCCCGGAACGGACTGCGGCGGGTGTTCATGGTCGCGGCAACCGCTGTTCGGGGTTAACCGCTCTCGCGTGATACGTAGACCGCGACATAACCGATCGGGATGCCGGTCCGGTTCGCGATGCACTTCCGCGCCCCGAGCTCCACCGCGGCCCGACGGCTCACGCGGGCGACCCCACCGATCTCGGGGATCCGGACGATCCACCCGTCCGTAACGCGGCTGACCTCGATGTCGAAGCACTGGCCGACCGTCGGGCACTGTAGGCGGCGAGCGACCCGGCGCGTAGCGCTGGTGCGAATCAGGTTTGGCCGCCGCAAAGTGGGCTGTATGGGCATGGCTGCTTTCCCGAGTCGAAGAGGAACCGCGCGCAAGAGTAATGCGACTCAGGCCCAAAAACCTAATCGTGCCAGGCCGCCTCAGCTGTCCCAGCTCGGTATTAGGCCCAACGTGCGCATCAGCTGGCCCTCGAACCCGGTGAGCAACGAGACGCCGGTGACCGGCGACTGAGGCAGCGGGAAGTTCAGGCCGGGGTCGAGCGCAGGATTGAACGGGTAGCCGGTGGGCATCATCGACGGCGGTAGGAACCCGAGATCCACCAGGGCGGCCTGCGGGCCCTGGACCGCGCCGTGCACCAGATCAGGGACGATCGTGAACGGGTTCGGCAGCTCGAACAGGCTGGCGGGAGTGGGGATGTCGGCGTACTCCCCCGACCCGTAGCCCATGTCGACGATCACCCGCAGGTCCGGCTGCAGCAGATCGGCCAGCGCGTTGCCGAACGGCTGCGGCACGTACAGGCGTAGCGGCGCGACCAACGGCAGGTTCTGCGTCAGCAGCTCGTAATACCTGGTTTCGCCCGCATAGCCGGGCGACGTCGGCAGTTGGATCGCGTTGGCGATCTGGCCCGGCGTCGGGTCGACGTAGTCGTGCGTCCCATGGAAGAGCGCGAACCCCATGAACGCGTTGAGATCGCTGACCGGGTTCAGCACGTACTTGGGCAGGTTGGTCACCATGTCGTACTGATTCGAGAAGATCACGGTCGGATAGGGCGAGTTGGGGGGCGTCGCCCCGTTCATCAGCACGTCGACCAACGGGATGTACAGGCCGGGGAAGCGTTCGAAGAACCCGCCGTTGGGGTTGCCGGGATCACCGGTCAAAAAGAACGACAGTTTGCTCGGATCCGGCGGGTTGGCCATCGCCATGAGGTTGCGGATCTCGTTGGTGGCCACCAGCGAACTTTGTGAGGTGCCGTAGACGACCACCTTGTTGCCCGCCGCGAGTTCGGCGTTGATGTCCGTGTTGAGCAACTGCACGCCCTGCGCCACCGATTGCCCCAGTGTGAGGTTCCCGAGCTGCGGGGTGAACGGCCAGAACTGCTCCGGCGTATAAATCGCCTGCCCCGAGGCCCCCAGCAGTGGCGACAGCGTGGGGTTGTCGAGGAAGTTGGCCATGATCGAGCTGACGTACTTGGCGTCCGGCAGGGGGAACGTGGTGCCGCCGACGATCAGCGCCACCGAGCTGTTCGACGGCACGTTCAGCGGCGGGATGCTCGTGGGGGCGGGGTTCTCGGCCTGCGCGGCGAACGAGGCGAGGGGCGCTTCCAGCTCGCCGATCGCGTCGCGCAGCGCCTGCTGCGCGGCCTGCTCGGTCGCGGTGTAGGCGACGCCCGCCTCGGTCAGCAGGTGTATCAGCCGCTGCTCGAACGCTTGGCCCTCCGCGGCCAGCTCTCGATAGATCCTCGATTGATTGATGAACAGCGGCGTGATCGCCGCGCTGACCTCGTCGGCGCCCGCGGGCGCGATGCTGCTCGCCCGGAGCGCCGCGAGGGCGTTGGCCTCCTCCAGCGCGGCACCGATGTTGCCGACGTCCTCCGCCGCCGACGCCAGCCCCTGAAGAACAACCTGCACCCGGACCATTCTGGCCAACGGCGAGCAGGTCCGCGGCACTTTCGCGGTTGGCCTCTAGACTGGGCCGGCGGAAGCGCGACTGAAGGTGAAGAACCGGTGAGGACCCTTACGAAAATCGCCGCCGGCGGGCTCGTCGTCTCGGCGTTGCTGTTCGGCTCGGGCGTTGCCCACGCCGATAGCTTCCAGGAAAAAGAAAAACAGGCATGCCAGCTGATGGACGATCCGGCCGGCCCCGAATCAGGTTATGCCCCAGCCGAATACGCGTTCATGACGCTGCGCGCCAAGATGTCGGCCGAGGACGCGCGGAACGCCATGTCTCAGGGCGCCCAGGACTTTTGCCCAAACCACATCATCGACCTGCCCGCGAGCTGGCGGTAGTACCTAGGACCTCGACGTCTTAGCAGCTCAGCAGTATCTTTATTCAGCGGAAATTCATACGGTTCGCATGAGATAGTCACCAAAGCCGCAAACCGAGCCAGGTGCGCCTTGCCGGTTTCGGACAGCGCGATCAAAGGTGGCTGGACATGTCCAGTGCGCGTGGCCCGCCGAGAACTCAACTAAGCCGCCGGCGCCCGGAAAACCCGGAGCTGCCGCGATACCCAATCTGTCCCGCATCACCCGGCGCGCCTTGTCCTGCGCCGCCAAAAAGGGGGGGTTTGCCACCGAAGTCAAGCTAAGGAGATGTGACACAATGGATTTCGCGATACTACCCCCGGAGATCAACTCCGCCCGGATGTACGCCGGCCCAGGGGCGGGTTCGATGCTGGCCGCCGCGGGCAGCTGGGACTCGCTGGCCGCCGAATTGACCACCACGGCCGAGACCTACCAATCGGTGGTCTCGGGCCTGACCACCTTGAACTGGCACGGCCCCGCGTCGGAGTCGATGACGGCCACCGCGACGCCCTACATCGGTTGGCTCTACACCACCGCCGAGCAGACGAAGCAGACGGCCATGCAGGCCAGGGCCGCCGCGGCGGCCTTCGAGCAGGCGTTCGCGATGACCGTGCCCCCGCCGGTGATCGCGGCCAACCGCACCCAGCTGGCTTCGCTGATCGCGACGAACTTCTTCGGCCAAAACACCGCGGCGATCGCCGCTACCGAGGCGCAGTACGCCGAGATGTGGGCCCAGGACGCCGCCGCGATGTACGGCTACTCCAGCTCCGCCGCGGCCGCGGCGACGTTGGCGCCGTTCACGCAGCCGAACCAGACCACGAACCCGGCGGGCGCGTCCGCCCAGTCGGCCGCGGTCGCGCAGGCCAACACAGTGCAAGGGCTCGCAGCCGGGCCGATCTCTCAATCGCTCCAAAACTTGTGGAACAACTTTTTGCAGGGCATCGCAGGCTTGGCGCCTGGGAGCGAGATTGGCGATCTGATCGGGCCCGACGCCAACATCTGGGGCGACCTAGCGTCGAGTGGTGTATTCCAGCTACCGACCGCGCTGAACATTGCCAGTTTTGTCGGCAAAGACGCCGTCGACGCAGACACCATTGCAGGCGGCATCGGTGGCTTGACTAAGCCAATTCCTATCGCGCTGCAACCGATCGCGACCACGAGCGGGTTTAGCAGTGGCGGAGGCGGCGTGTCGGCGATCCTCACCGGCGCCAAGTCGATCGGGCCGATGTCGGTGCCGGCGAGCTGGTCCACTCCGGCGGTCAGCCACATATCTGCCCTGTCGGGCACCGGATTGACCACGCTGCCGGGAACCGAGGAGGCAGTCGGGGCGGGTATACCCGGCGTGCCCGGAATGCCGGCGGCCGCGCGAGCCTCGGGCGTCATACCCCGATACGGAACCCGGCTGACGGTGATGCCACGCCCGCCCGCGGCAGGGTGACCAGGCCCTAAATGCGTATCAGTTCTCCACGAGGTCGGGGATAGGCTCCGCGTCCGTCAGCCAATGCCGTCCGGCCTGGCGCGCCGCCTCCCACTTGGGGACGCTCACCGCATCGTCCTGTCCCAGGTCCTCGGGGGTGGGGCCGATGCGCTCGACCAGACCCGCGAGCGCACCCACATCGAAGTTGTACACCTCGGCCGCGGTAAGCCCGAGGATTTGTCGGGTCTCGTCGATTGGAATGTCCCAGAACGAGCGCCGCAACCAGTCGCGGGTATGCGGCCAGGTTCCTTCCGGGTGAGGATAATCGTTGCCCCACAGCATGTTTGGAACACCGATCTCGTAGCGACGGGCCAGTTCCCGGCGCTCGGTCGTGGTGGCACCGATGAAGCAGTTCCGGTCGAAGTACGCCGAGGGTGGCATCGTCAGATCGCCCTCCAGCAGACGGCTCATCTTCTTGGCCGAGTGTTCGCGCATGAACCGGGTGTCCATCAGCCACAACAGATCGTTGGCCCAGTAGGCACCGCACTCGGTGGCCCCCCAGCGCAGGTTCGGGAAGCGCTCGAACACGCCGGCCCACAACGCGAACCACAGCGGCCGGACTCCCCACCAGCGCACCTCGGTCGTGTAGATACCCAGGTGTGGGCCGTACTGCTCACTCGGGGCGGGACCGACGTGCGTGTGAACCGGCATCTGCAGGTCCTGGCAGGCGGCCCACACCTTGTCGTAACGCCGGTCGTGGTAGGGCGGATAGTCACCCCAGAGCACCGGAATCATGATGCCGCCGCGCAACCCGGCCTCGGCCGCTCGTGCGATCTCGGCCACCGCCGCGTCGACGTCCGCCAGTATCGGCACGACGGCGACGCCGGCCCGCCGCTCGGGACTGTGGCTGCACAGCTCGGCCAGCCAGCGGTTGTGGGCCCGCGCGCCGGCCATCGCACGTCCCGGATCCAGGTCGCCAGACTGCCCCAGGCCCGCACCGAACGGAGCCCCGGCGACACCGGTGACGGCGTCGGCGTCGGGAAAGATGACCTCACCGGCGACGCCGTCGCCGTCGAGTTCGCGGTCGCGCTGGGCGACGTCCCAGCCACCCGCGATGCCGTCTCCGTGTTCGTCGAACCACTGCTCGGCGAACTCCTCGTCGATGAATCCGCCCGCCTGGGCCGCGGCGGTCTTCTCGGCCAGGTAAACCTCGAAGTCCTCCCGGTATTCGGGGTCGATGTATTCGCGGTACCGCTCAGTGGGCAGCTCGGCGTGGGTGTCTGCGGAGATGATCAGATAGGGCTCCACGGTGATCCTTTCGCTACCAGGCACGAATCGGGTCGGGCTCGAAGACGGTGCTGCTCGCGTCGACGGGCACGGCCGCGAGCGGCTCGGCGACCTCGGCCACGGTCGGGCCGATGCGGTCGACAAGGGGCGCGAGGGTGTCGAGGTCGAAGCCGTAGACGGCCGCTGCATTCCCGCCGACCATGGCCGCCACCTCGTCGGCCGGGACACCGCTGAAGGTGTGGCGCAACGCTTCTCGGGTGTAGGGGGCGGTGCCCTCCAGGTGTGGGTAGTCGCTTCCCCACATGATCCGGTCAACGCCGATCCGGTCGCGCTCGGCACACTCGACGGGCCGCATGAAGCTGGCGCCGACGTAACACTGGCGTGCCCAGAATTCGCTGGGGCGCAGCGTCAGCGAGCCGGCGGTGGGCCCGGCGAACCGGGCGATCGCCGAGTTCTCTCGCCCGTAACGGGCCGCCGCCACGTCGAGCGAGTCGAGGGTTGCCGGTATCCATCCGGCGCCCTGCTCGGTGAAGACGACGGTGAGGTCCGGATGGCGATCCAGTGCGCCGCTGAAGATCAGGTGCCACAGCGCCCGGTGCGCAAACCAATGCGTCTCATATACCCACACCGCAAACGAGCTGCCCCATCCGTCCGTCGGGTTCGGTCCGGCGTTGCCGCCGTGGTGGTTGACCACCAAACCCGCCTCCGCGCACGCCGCCCAGAGCGGCTCCCAGTGCTCGGCGTAAAGCTGGGGAATGCCTGCGCCCGGCGGGATCCCGGGCAGCAGCACACCGCCGCGCAGGCCCAGCTTGGCGATCTGCGCGATCTCGGCGACGGCCTCGTCGAGGTCGCCGAGCAGGATCTGGCCCACCCCGGCGCGCCGCTCGGGCGACAACGAGCAGAAGTCGGAAAGCCAACGATTGTGCGCACGCAGCCCCGCCCACCGCAGCTCGAGCTCCCGGGCGTCCACCGGTTGGGGCGCGGCCAGACTCGCCTGAGGAAAAAACGGTGGCACGGTGTTGGGAAAGATGACCTCCCCCGCGACGCCTTCGACGTCCAGATCCGAGTTTCGTCGAGCGCTGTTCCAGTTGCGCTCGGCGTCGGCCTCCGTGAGGTCTCCGAACGGGTTGACGTATGCCTTTGCCCAGCAGTCGAATTCGTCCCGGTACTGCGGATCGAGGTATTCGCGGTAGTCGAGCAGGTCAGCGCCGGCGTGGCAGTCGGCCGAGATGACCGTGTACCGGTCCATGGCGCTAGGCCCGGGCCGGCTCGGGCCTGGGGGCCGCGAGCAGGGCCACGTCGTCGTAGCGCTGGTGCACGTACGGCAGCAGCCATTCCTGCGGCACGCGCTCCGCGATCCGCCCCACCTGGATGGTGCGCCGGCGACACCAGGTGATCGATGTGATCTGGCGAATCACGATGTCGGCCACCGGGTCCAGCGGTGACTCGCCCAATTCGACTGTGCCGTCGATGTTCTCCAGCAGCTCGTAGTGGCGGTGGTATTCGCCGTAGACCAGATGGGGGTCGGTGATGCCGCTGCCGTCGGGGGCGCGCAGGAACTTGAAATAGAACTCGGTGTTCACCTGATCGGGCGGCAACTCGGCCGGGCCGGTGACCCGGCCGCCCACTCGGATGAGCTGATTGCCCAGCCGCTCGACGGTGGCGCTGACGCGATCGCCCTCGCGCTGCACCTCGATGTTGGCCAGTTTCTTTGGCTCGCCGAATGTTTCGCGCCCGCCGGTGACCGACTGTTCGGTGGACTGGGGCATGAATAGCGGATAGTCACCGTCCAGTTCGCCGTGCCGGGCGGTCACCGAGAACACTGCCGACCCGAACGGCGGCCTACCCTCTATCTGCACCCGCTGTAACTGAACACGCACCAGCGGTTCGGCCGCCGGCGCCAGCGGCTTGGGCAGCACGGCCGCCACGATCTCCGGATCGGTAAGGTAGGTGACGGTGATCGCCTCGGTGGCGATCGGCGCCTTGGTGGCGTCGATCTCGTGGTCGACTTGCGCCTCGGGCGCGCGAGGGCCGTAGCGGATTTCATTGGCGCTCAACGTGTTCCTCCTTCAGTTTTCTCGGCATTCTGGCCGAGGACGTCGACCAGGTAGTCGGGCTCGCCGCGGCCAAGGATCGATGCCGCCTTCTTGCTCACGACCTGATCGCCCGCTGTCGGCGGCCCCATCATCCAGAAGCGGTCCGCCCGAAGCCCTTCCACGACGAGGTCGGCGACCGTCTCGAGCGGGGTGAACTCGACGTGTGCGCCCGCGGCCTCGAAGCGGGCCACCACCTTTTCCAGTGTCTGGTCGGGTGTGCGGCGTTCCTGCGTCGCCGCGTACCGCTCCGGGCGGTGCCGCCACGACTCCCAGATGCCGGTGTTCAAGAAGCCGCCCGGGAAAAGGACGTGCGCCCGCACCCGCGTCCCGGTCATCTGCAGGTGGGTGTAGAGGCTTTCGGTCAGACAAAGCACGGCGGCTTTGGTCATCGGGTAGACGGCCGTTGCCGGCCCGCCCATGGCCCCCCGGGCAATTGGTGCGAATCCGCCGTTGCCCGAGCAGGTGTTGACGACGTGCCCTTCGCCCTGCTCGAGCAGGATGGGCACGAACGCCTTGATGCCATGGATGACGCCAAGCACGTTGACGTCGATCCCCCAGCGCCAGTCGGCGAGGTCGTGTTCCCACATGTAACCCTCTGAGACCCCGCCGGTGCCGGCGTTGTTGCACACCACGTGCACCGCGCCGAAGCGATCGAGCGCCTCCTTGGCCAGCGACTCGACCGAGGAATAGTCGGTGACGTCGGTGACCACAGCGACGGCGTCGATGCCGTCGTCAACGAGCGTCCGGGTCGCCTTATCCAGCGGTTCGGCCAGGACGTCGGCCAGCACCACCTTCATGCCCTCCCGGCCGAAACGCCTGCCCATGGCCTGCCCGATGCCCCCGGCTCCCCCGGTTACGACGGCGGCCTTGCCTCGAAGGTCTGTCATTGTGGCAATGGTCACATGGTCGCGCATGTCACCGCAAGAAGTCGCATTATGCGACCATTGACCGATGGCTCCGCGTCCCTCCCCGCAGACCGAACGGGTGGTGAAACTGTTCGAACAGCTGGCGGGCGAGGGCAGCCCGGGGATGACGCTGGCGGAGGTTTCGCGCCACTTGAGCGTCCACAAGGCCAGCTGCCACTCGATGCTGTCCGAACTGCTCCGGGCCGGCTGGCTGCTGCGCGACCCGGTCCGCAAGACCTACCATCTCGGCCCCGCCCTGGTCCGGCTCGGCCGAGAGGCGGCGGGCCGCTATCCCGCCCTGGTGTTAGCCCGCTCCGCGATGGCCGAGCTGTCGGCCGCGACAGGCGCGCACTGCGTTGCCTTTTCGGTCAGCGAGGACTGCTCCACCGTCGTCGATCAGGTCCGAAGCCGCCACGGTGGCGGTCACCCGATGCCCGCCGGCACCCAGTTCCCACATCGCCCGCCGTATGGGGCGTCGACCGTCGCATGGACCGGGGCGGAGGCTCGGGAGCGCTGGCTGGCCGCATTGCCCGAGGATGTGCGCGATCGCTACCGCCGGGCCATCAGCGCTGCCAAGGAACGCGGCTACGCGGTCGGTCTGCACATCCTGCCCGATCTGCGCCTGCGGGAACTGGCGCAGATCGTGCGTCGCGCCGAGGTGCGTTCCACCCGGCTGAGCCAGCTGGCGCAGGAACTGACCGACGAGCTGATCCATCAGGAGGAGTGGTTCCCGATCAGCCTGGAACCCGATCGCACGTACGAGGTGAGCCACATCGACTCCCCTATCTTGGAGGCCGAATCCCGCATCGCCCTGATGCTCAGCCTGGTGCCCAGCGCCGAGCCGATGAGCGGCGCGGCGGTCACCCGCATGGGGACGCAGCTCGCCGCGGCGACCCGCCGGCTAAGCGAGGCGTTGACGGAAGAGTCTCCCTCCCCGTAGACCAAATGTATTGGTAGACAGCGCTTTCCCGGTACCTCTAGGATCCTTGCCATGCCTGACATCCATGCTTTGGTCACAGGGCGCTCCTTCTTGGAGGGTCCGCGTTGGCACGATGGCGCGCTGTACGTCTCGGACATGCACGGTGACGCCGTGCTGCGCGTCGGCGAAGACGGTGAAGTTCGCACCGTGGTCGAGCTGGAGCAGCCGTCGGGGCTGGGCTGGCTACCCGATGGCTCGATGTTGATCTCCTCGATGGCACGTCGCCGCGTGATGCGCTTCGACGGTGCGGATCTCGCCGTTCACGCCGACGTGAGCTCGTTCGCGTCGCACGAAATCAACGACATGTGCGTCGATCGCCACGGCCATGCCTTCGTTGGCCAGTTCGGCTACGACTACGCGGCGGGCGACACCCCGGTCGCCGCCGCCCTCTTGCGCGTCGACCCGGACGGCTCGGCTTGCGAAGTGGCCGGCGATCTCCAATTCGCCAACGGCATGGTGATCACTTCCGACGGGTCGGCCCTGCTGGTGGCGGAGAGTTTCGGACGTCGCATCACCGCGTTCGACCTAGCCGACGACGGCTCGCTCGGTAATCGCCGAGTGTGGGCCGAGCTGGAGGATTTTCCCGACGGCATCGCCATCGACGAAGACGATGGCGTCTGGGTGGCGAGCCCGGCGTTCGACCGGTTCGTGCGCGTGATCGAAGGCGGCGAGGTGACGGCAACCGTCGACACCCCGGGTCGCCACGCGATCGCATGCGAGTTGGGCGGTGCCGACGGGCGCACGCTGTACATGCTCACGGCCACCACGCTTGGTCAGCGCGTGGAGTCGCAGACTGCAATGGGTGCTGCCATCGAGACGACGCGCGTCTAGGACGACCACCCCCGACCACCCAGCCACAGCGGCGGCTCCTGGCCGTTGTACATGCTCTTGGGCTGCCATCGCTGTCTGCGCAACAGTCGACCGGCGTGGTGCTCGGCGACGTCTTTCAGGTACTCGACGTCGTCGCTGGTCCACGGATGCTGGCCGGTCCCGTCCAACGACCACCTCGGTTGGCCGTCCTGCTCATACCGGGTTATCCGGTAACGCCAGGCGACGTGCCTACCCTTGGCGTCAACCTCCCAGTCCAGCAGCCGCGGGCGGACGGCCTCGGGCGTCGACTGGAGCGATTCCCAGGGGTGGGTTATGCGGATCTCGACGAAGTCGCCACCCATGAATCAACCCTAATCGAATTGATAGAGCCCGCATCGGATCAAATTCGACGCGACCCGTGTTGAAGGTCCTGAGTACTGTGTCAACAAAGCTTTAGCCGCCAGGTTGCGGTGATGTTGAGGTGGAGCCATGAGCGACCTTCAGTCTCAATTTTCGGCCCTGAAGCGAACCGCTGATCCGGACGTCGCGGACGCCATCGCGCGGCTGATCGAGGACGGCGGAGATCGTGAGCTGAATCGAATCAACGCCCTGGACTTCTCCAAACGCACCGGCTTCGACGAAGAGAAGGTGATTTCCGGCTTCCTGCATGCCGCGCGGCTTGGCCTGTTCGATCTCACCTGGAACGTGCTGTGTCCCGGTTGCAGTGGCGTGCTCGACGCGCATGACACGCTGAAATCGCTGCGCGATGACGACTATCGCTGTGGATTATGCGCCTGCGGCTATGAGCCTTCCGTCGATGAGCAGGTCGAGGTGGCGTTTACGGTCAGTCCGAAGGTCAGGCGGATTGCCGCCCACGATCCCAACACGCTCCCGCTATGGGACTACTACACGCAGGTGTTCTGGAGTTCAGGCATCGATCTCGGCAAGGATTCTTTTGCTTTGCTGACCGGGGAAGCGACGTTGGATGCGATGGAGCTGGCCGCCGGCGAAAAGGCTGTGCTGTCGTTGGATCTTCCGCCGCAATTCATCATCGTTTTCGAGCCGGTGACGCATACCGCACATTTCATCGACGTCCAGGGCGAGCCGATCGAGGAAACTCAGCAACTCGGGCTGACCTTCGACAAAGCCCATCCGCCGACCGAGTCGATCACCTTGCGACCAGGTCCGTTGCGGCTCGCACTCGACAATCGGTGCAGCGTGCGGACACTGCCCACCGTCTTCGTCGCCGACGCGCTCCACGATGTGCTGGCCAAGCGCAGGCCGTTCCTCACCGCCAAGCGGATGCTGTCGAACCAGACGTTTCGCGATGTGTTCAAGGCCGACAATCTCACGATCGATCAGCGCCTCAAAATCACCTCGTTGACCTTTTTGTTCACCGATCTCAAGGGGTCGACTGCGCTTTATGAGCGGGTTGGCGACCTCGCGGCGTTCGACTTGGTGCGCGCGCACTTTCATGCGCTCCTGGAAATCATCGCGGCCGAAAAGGGCGCCGTTGTCAAGACCATTGGGGACGCCGTGATGGCGACCTTTATCCAGCCGGACCACGCGCTCGCCGCGGCCTTACGGATGCGCTCCGCAATGGACAAACTCAATGCCGAGCGCGGCAAGCGCGACCTGATCGTAAAGATCGGCATCCATGAGGGGCCGTGTCTCGCGGTGATGCTGAACGAGCGGCAGGACTATTTTGGCCAGACCGTCAACATCGCGGCGCGGGTGCAGAGCCTGTCGACCGCGCAGGAGATCCACCTCACCGGTCCCGTGATCGACGCGCCGGGCGTCGCCACCATCCTGGAGAAGGAGGCGATCCGACCGGTTCGGAAGGAGGCCGCCCTGCGCGGCATCGCCGACAAGATGGTTGTGTACGAGATTCCATAGCTCGCCGACCTGACGGGCGGGAATCACGTGAAAGTGTCTGCAGACAGCGGTTTTCGGTCTTCCTGCGTGCCGACCTCAGCGCTGGACCTCGGTGGCACGTTCGGAAACTTCTGCGTCACTGTGATCGACGAGGCCCTCGGCCTATCGTGGGGCGATGTCGATAGCCCAGCGCGAACGTTCCGCCATCGTCGGAATCATGCGGGCGGTGGGACCGGATGCTCCCACGCTGTGCGAGGGGTGGACCACCCGCGACCTTGCCGCCCACCTGGTCGTGCGCGAGCGCCGCCCTGATGCGTTGCCCGGCCTCGTGTTCGGGCCGCTGGCGTCACACACTGTGCGCGTGCAAGACCGGTTGGCCGCCACCACGCCATACGAGGACCTGGTCGAACTGCTTGCCTCGGGCCCGCCGGTTCTTTCGCTGTTCAAGGCGCTCGACCCGCTGGCAAGTATCCACGAGATGTTCGTCCATCACGAGGACCTCCGCCGTGCGCAAACCGGCTGGGAGCCAAGGGAACTCGATGCAAAAACCACAGCCGCGGTGCGCCGGCGCATCCCTTGGGTCAGCCGGGTCGGGCTGTCGAAGTCAATGGCAGCGCTGCCCGCTCGCCTGACGCTGAACACCCCCGACGGTCAGACGGTGGTGGCGGTCGGTAACGGTTCGCCGGTAACCGTGACCGGCGAACCGCAAGAACTGTTGCTCTTCGCGTTCGGCCGCAACGCCGTCCACGTCGACTTCAGCGGGGACGACGAGGTGGTCGCCGAGGTGCGGGCCGCCAAGCGGGGCTTTTGAGCGGCGCCCGCGTGACGTCTTGCGACGCTAGCCGCTGTCCGGTGCACGACACGGACGCGGTTTGATATCACTTCAAACACGCCATCTTTTAACACCAGTCACGTTGTTAACATCACGCGATGGACTTGTCGGCGTGTCTAAACCTCCGGCGGCCGCGCCCAATTTCCCGGCGTGACGTATTGCGCTACACCATCGCCATGTCCGCACTGCCAGGATTGTCCGCGGCGGCGGCAGGTTACGCCGTCCCGACGGCGGCTGCCGTCCCGACGGCGGCCGTCGCCACTCCCAAACTGATCGACTTCGCCATGCGCCAAGTTCCAGCGGAGCAGATTCGAGCTGCCGGCTACGCCGGCGTCATCAACTACGTTTCGCTGTCGCGCCCCGGCTCGTCCATGGGTGCCAAGCCGATCACCCGGCCTTACGCCGAGCAGCTGACCGCTGCCGGGCTGATGATCGTCAGCAATTACCAGTACGGCAAGCCAGGCGGGACAGCACCATCGGACTTCAGACGCGGGTTCGACGGCGGCGTCGCCGATGCTCGCACCGCCTGGAAGCTGCATACCGCGGCGGGTGGCGGTCAGAGTGCCCCGATCTTCTTCAGTGTCGACGAGGACATAAACCACGACACCTGGAACAACCTGGCACTCAAGTGGTTTCGCGGAATCAATTCGGTGCTGGGAGTGCAGCGCACCGGCGTCTACGGCGGTCTCGATGTCTGCAAATGGGCCGCCGAGGACGGCGTCATCGGTAATTCGCGGACCCCCGGCCGCCGGTGGGCGTGGCAGACGAAGGCCTGGTCCCACGGTCAGGTCGACCCCGCCGCGGTCCTCTACCAACGGGTGGTGAGCACGGCGTCGAACCCTGGCCCAGTAGTCGGCGGACTCGAAGTCGACGTCAACGACGTCCTTGCCGACGATTGCGGTCAGTGGAACCTACATCCCTGAGCCTGGGGCGTCGTTATCCCTCGTCAGCGAGCCTTGACTGACGATATAGTCGTATGTGACGATTTCGTCATCCGGGTGCGACCTACGCAGCACCCTCGTCCTGTCCGTGCACGCGGGCGGGCATCGACCTCAACAATTAAGGCGATCTGTGGTGCACCGACCTCGCGACATTCCGTCATACCGGCCTGACGTCTACAGCACCTCGGCCATCCTCGACCCTTACCCGCACTACCGGACTCTGCGACGACTTGGCCCCCTCGTCTGGCTACCTCGCCGCCGGATGATCGCTCTGCCCCGGTACACCGAGTGCAAGGCCACCCTGCGAGCCGACGACGCGTACCTCTCCGGACATGGCGTCGCCGCCAACGCTGCTGCCAACCGGTTGTCCCGCGGCACCACGCTCAACAGCGACGGCGCCGACCACGACCGGCGTCGCAAGCTCGTTGCCCACCGGCTGATGCCCAGGGCGCTGCGTGGAGTATCCGCCGCTGTGGAAGCCGCGGCGGGCGCCATCGTCGACGTCGCGCTCACCAGGGGCCGGGTCGACGGTGTCGCCGATCTGGCGACCGCGCTGCCGCTGGCTGTGGTCCCGGATCTGGTCGGCTGGCCGCAGGACCAACGCGAGCACCTGATTCCTTGGGCCGCCGCGACCTTCGACCTCCTCGGACCGCTCAACCGTCAGGCGATCCGAGCCATCCCGCGCAGCATGCAGATGCTGCGCTTCGCGCGTGCTGTAGTGCGTGACCGAAACGTCCTGCCCGGCAGCATGGCTCACGAACTCTTGGCTGCCGTCGATGAAGGCAATCTGTCGTTCGAGGACGTGCCGCCGCTGGTAATCGACTACATCGCACCGTCGTTGGACACGACGATCAGCGCCATCTCCAGCGCGATCCACCTATTCGCGACCCACCCCGAGCAGTGGGAAGTCCTCAGAGCAGAACCAGAGTTGCTGTCGAACGCGATCAACGAGGTGGTGCGGTACGAATCCCCTGTGCGGGCGTTCACGCGGAAGACCGCCCGCAATACCTCTATAGCCGGAACGAACATCCCCGCCGGAACCCGATTACTGGTGCTGTATGCCTCGGCCAACCGCGACGAACGCGAATGGGAGACCTCTGAGGTGTTCGACATCCGCCGTGACGCTGGACGGCACATCGGGTTCGGCAACGGCGCTCATGCCTGCGCCGGCCAGGGTCTCGCCAGGATGGAGACCGCCGCCATCCTCTCCGCGATGCTCGAACGCGTCAAGCGCATCGAGGTCGACGGGACTCCAAAGTGGGCAGTCAACAACGTGATTCGGCGGCTCGAGGCGCTGCCGGTCAGGCTGATTGCGGCGTGACCTCGTTGCCGGACAGCCCAGGCATCGCCTTTGTCGGCCGGCGCGCACATGTGCCCGGCAGCGCGTCGCCCGAATCACCCCGGACGGCCCGACAATGGTCGAGCCACAGCTCCCTGCGCGGACCAACTCACCTACCGATTCGCCTCACCTCGGCCTGACGAGCTGGTGGGAGCGGGGCGCGAAGGGCCACTCCGTCAGTCAACGAGCGCCCGAATGAATGCTGTCTTGCTTGGTGGAGCTAAGGGGACTCGAACCCCTGACCCCCACACTGCCAGTGTGGTGCGCTACCAGCTGCGCCATAGCCCCAAGTCGTGCCCATCGAAGCTACACCACCCGCTACCGTCCTTCAAAGTTGCTGGTCAGACGGGCTCGAGCGCCGTACGCGTCTCCGGCGCCGGCACCCAGGCGACGGCGGCGATCAACAGGACAACCCCGCTGATTGCGAACGCCCAGCCGTAGCTCAGCCGCTCGGCGACCCAGCCGACCGCTATCGAGCCGACGATCGCGCCCAGATCCGACGCCATCTGCACCGCGGCCACCGGAGTGCCCGCGCGCGCCTCCCTGCCGAGGATGTCGGCGACGGCGGCCTGCATCGGCGACATGAAGATGCCCGTCGTCACACCGGACAGGCACCCGACCGCCATGAACGCCGGCAGCGACGTCGCGACGCCCAGCCCGGCGGTGGCCACACCGGACGCCGCCAGGCCGACGATCAACAACGTGCGCCGCCCCATCCGATCGGACAGGTAGCCGCTGGGGATGACCGCCAGGGCGTTGCCGGCCGCGAACGCGGCGAGCACCACGCCGATGACGCCGACGCTTCGGCCCATGACGTCGGAAATGAACAGCGGGACAAGCGCGACGCGCAGCCCGAACGCCGACCATCCCATCGCAAAATTCGACAACAGCGCCGACCGATACGCGCGGAACCCCAACGCCTCACGGATCGTCACCGTCGATCGCGTCGGCGGCAGGGGCGCGGCCAGCGCCGAGTTCCGCAACCCGTAGAACAGCACCACCACCACACCCAACAGTGCGACGCCGTAGACGATGAACGGAGCCGTCAGCCCCCAGCCCGCGGTCAGCGCGCCGACCGCCGGCCCGCCGACCGCGCCGATCATGAACGAACTGGTGAAAATGCCCGCGATTCGCCCGCGCGCATCGGGCGGGCTGATGTGGATCATCAGTCCCAGCGCCGAGACGTAAAACAGCGTCGACCCCACGCCGCTGATGGCGCGGAAAAGCAACAGTTGCCAGTACGCCTGCGAGAACGCACACGCGGCCGTCGACACCGCCACGATCAGCAAACCACCGATGTAGATCCGCCGTTCGCCCAACCGTTGTGCCAACAGTCCGCTTATCGGTGCGAAACACAGTCGGGTCAACGAGAAGACGGTGACCAAGAAAGTCACCGCCTCGATGCTGACCCCGAACGTGCGGGCGAAGGTGGGCATCGCCGGCGAAATGACGCCGTAGCCCAGTGCCACCATGATGTTGGCCCAGCTGAGGATCCAGACTTCGCGCGGAAGCCGCGCAGAAGAAGAGCCGCGTCCCCCCGGGCGGGCAAGTCGGAGGGAACAAGTCACCCAATGACTTTATTAACCACCTCGCGCGCGGCTTCCTGCACCTCGGCCAAATGCTCAGATCCGTTGAACGATTCCGCGTAAATCTTGTAGACGTCCTCGGTGCCCGACGGCCGCGCAGCAAACCATGCATTGGCGGTCGTCACCTTCAGCCCGCCCAGTGGCGCACCGTTGCCGGGGGCGCTGGTCAGCTTGCCGGTGATCGGCTCCCCCGCGAGCTCGGTGGCGGTCACCTCGTCCGGCGAGAGCTTGGCAAGGCGCGCCTTCTGGTCCCGGTCGGCCGGCGCGTCGACGCGCGCGTAGAACGGCGTGCCGTACTCGTCGGTCAGCTCCCGATAGCGCTGCGACGGGCTCAAACCGGTGGCCGCCAGGATCTCCGAGGCCAGCAGCGCCAGGATGATGCCGTCCTTGTCGGTAGTCCACACCGAGCCGTCACGCCGCAGGAACGACGCCCCCGCCGATTCCTCGCCGCCGAAGCCGATGGTGCCGCCGATGAGGCCGTCGACGAACCACTTGAACCCGACCGGCACCTCGACGAGCTTGCGGCCGATGCCGGCCACCACCCGGTCGATGATCGACGAACTGACCGCCGTCTTCCCAACGCCGATGCCGTCCGGCCACAAGGGGCGGTGGGTATAGAGGTAGTCGATCGCCACCGCCAGATAGTGATTCGGGTTCAGCAGCCCCTCGTCGGGCGTGACGATCCCGTGCCGGTCGGAGTCGGCGTCGTTGCCGGTGGCGATCTGGTAGCGGTCCGAGGTGGCGATGACGCGGATGAGCCCAGCCATCGCGTCCGGCGAGCTGCAGTCCATCCGGATCTTGCCGTCGTGGTCGAGGGTCATGAACCGCCACGTCGCGTCGACCAACGGGTTGACGACGGTCAGGTCCAGGCCATGCCGCTGGGCGATCTCGCCCCAATAGTCCACGCTGGCGCCGCCGAGCGGGTCTGCGCCGATGCGCACCCCGGCCTCGCGGATGGCGGCGACGTCCACCACGTTGGGTAGGTCGTCGACATAGGTGCCCAGATAGTCGTAGCGCTCGACGCTTCCCAGCGCGCGGGACAGCGGGACCCGCTTCACCTCCGCACCCCTGGCGCGCAGAATCTCGTTGGCCCGCTTGGCGATTGCGTTGGTCGCGTCGCTGTCCGCCGGGCCCCCGTTGGGGGGGTTGTACTTGAAACCGCCGTCGGGCGGCGGGTTGTGCGACGGCGTGACGACGATCCCGTCGGCCAGCCCGTCAGTGCGGCCGCGGTTGTGGGTCAGGATGGCGTGGCTGACGGCCGGCGTCGGCGTGTAGCGGTCGCGCGAATCGATCATCACGACGACGTCGTTGGCGGCCAGTACCTCCAGCGCCGACACCCACGCCGGTTCCGAAAGTCCGTGGGTGTCGCGGCCGATGAACAGCGGTCCCGTGGTGCCGTGAGCGGCGCGGTATTCGACGATGGCCTGGGTGATGGCCAGGATGTGCGCCTCGTTGAATGCGCCGTTGAGCGCCGACCCGCGGTGACCCGATGTGCCGAACACCACCTGCTGCGCAACGTCGTCCGGGTCGGGCTCGATCGAGTAATACGCCGTCACCAGGTGAGGCAGGTCGACGAGGTCTTCGGGCTGGGCCGGCTGACCGGCGCGCGGGTGGGCCATGGTTATCAATTCTGCGCGTTGCTGCAGTCGCGTGTCCCTCTATGCTGCGAAGCGTTCATCCGCTGGAAAGGAAGCGATGCGTGGCACGACCCGACTATCGCGAGCTGGCCGCGGTTTTCGTCGGCGGCGCGATCGGCGCCCTGGCCCGCGCGGCGCTGAGCACCGTCCTGGTCCGCGACACCGGCCAGTGGCCGTGGCCCACGTTCATCGTCAACATCGTCGGCGCCGCGCTGGTCGGTTACTTCACCACCCGGCTGCTGGAGCGGCTGCCGGTGTCGAGTTACCGCCGCCCGCTGCTCGGCACCGGATTCTGTGGCGGCTTAACGACTTTCTCGACGATGCAGGTCGAAACCGTGCGGATGATCGAGCACGGCCACTGGGTCATGGCCGCGGCCTACACCATCAGCAGCATCGTGCTGGGGTTCCTGGCCGTCTACCTCGCCACTGCTTTCGTTCGCCGAGTGCGGGTGCGCAGATGACGACCGTCCTGGTCTGGTCCGGCGTCGCGCTCGTCGGCGGCATCGGCTCGGTGCTGCGGTTCGTGATCGACCGCGCGGTGGCCCGCCGGGCGGCCCGGGCTTTTCCGTTCGGGACGCTGGCGGTCAACATCAGCGGCGCCTTCCTGTTGGGTTTCCTCGGGGAGCTGACGCTGAGCAAGGACGCGGCGCTGGTCGCGGGGACCGGCTTCGTGGGCGCGTACACCACCTTTTCCACGTGGATGCTCGAAACGCAGCGCCTCGGCGAGGAGCGCCAGACGTGGACGGCGCTGGCCAACATCGTCGTCAGCGCCGCGCTTGGCATCGCCGCCGTGGTGCTCGGGCAGTGGGTGGCGTCGCAGGTTTGAGCCCGGCGCTCAGGCCTCGCGGAGCTTGGGCACGTCGTCGGGGGTGCGGGGCAGCGCATACAGCGCCATCCGGCGATTCGACATGTCGTGCTCGCCCAGGAATACGCAACCGGCGCGCTCGCAGAATCGCCGCGCCGCCTTGTTCCGGTAATCGGGATCGAACATGATCCGGCGACACCGCGGTTCCTGGCCGAGCACGCTGGCCACGAAGTGGGGCAGCACGTACCCGGCGATCCCCCGATTCACGAACTCTTCGTCGGCGATGGCGGCATGTATCCCCAAGTCGTAGGGGTCTGCCTCGTAGCGGGTTGCAATGGAATCCTTTGCGGCCCGGTACAATTCGATGTAAGCGTGGTCTTGCCCGTCCTGGCTGGCGAAAAAGGGCCGGGAATAACTGCCGTCGAGTTGCGCACTGAGGTATCGGTGCCACCGCTGGGCCGGCCACGCGTATTCCCATGATTCGGCGAGGGCGGGCCGGTTCATCCACTCCGAGATCATCTCGGCGTCGGCGTCCGGGTCGGCAAGCCGGAAAGCGTATGGTGCGGGGACCTCGGCGACGCCGGGCGGCGCCGGCACGCGACGCACCTCGTCGCTGATATCGGTCAGTTCCCGCGGGAGGATCACTTCGGGTTCGCTCATATCAAACGCGCAGCCTACCCAAGCGCCCCGATCCACTTGTCGGCCAGCGCGGAAACCCAGCCGGCGACGGCGTCCGGGCGATCAGGCGGCGCCGCCACCAGGACCAGTTCGTCGACGCCGGCTTCGGCGAGCGCGCCGATGTCGTCGACACCCGGATCGCGCAGCGCCACCGACACCGACAGCTCCGCGCGGTCGCGCCCCGCCTCGGCACACAGCCGCTCGAGCGTGTCCATGCGTTCGCGTACGGCGGCCGGCCCGTCGACGTTAAACCCGTACCAGCCATCGCCCCAGGCGGCCACGCGCCGCAGGGCCGCATCGCTGTTGCCGCCGAGCACAATTGGGATGCGCCGCAACGGCTTTGGGTTGACCCGGATCGCATCGAAGCGGACGAATTCGCCGTCGAACGACGCGACGTCGTCGCGCCACAACGTGCGCATCGCCGACACGTATTCGGCGGTGCGCGCGGCGCGGTGTTCGAACGGCACCCCGAGCGCGGCGAATTCCTCTTTGGACCATCCGACGCCCACGCCCAGCGTCAGCCGCCCACCGCTCAGCCGGTCCAGGCTGGCGGCCTGCTTGGCCACCACCACCGGGTTGTGTTCGGGGAGCAGCAGCACGCCCGTCGCCAGGCCGATCCGGGACGACGCGGCGGCGGCGAAGCTCAGCGCGATCATCGGGTCGAGCCAATCCGCTTGCGCTGGAACGGCTATGACGCCGTCGTCGGAATAGGGGTAACGGGACGCGGGTCGATCCACCATGACGACGTGTTCACCGGCCCAGAGCGTGGAAAAGCCGCAACTGTCCGCGGCGGATGCGACGGCATCGATCACCGCCCGATCGGCACCGGTTCCGATTCCCAGCGCGTGCAATCCCAACCGCATTTCAATTGCCTTTGAGAAGCTTCGCCAGCACCGCCGCGTGACTGCCGTCGACCTCGCGAGCGGCGGTCACCAGAGTCACGACGCCGCGTCCGGCCAGCTTTCGCAGCTCCGCCAGGGCCGCACTGTCATGCAGCTCGTCGGTGTAGCGCGCCTGGAATTCGTCGAACCGTTCCAGGTCATGGTGGTACCACTCGCGCAGGTCCTTCGACGGCGCGACGTCCTTGCACCAGATGCCCACGCGGGGGTCGTCCTTGCGAACCCCCCGTGGCCAGATGCGATCCACCAGCACGCGCTGCCCGTCGTCGGGATCGAGATCGTCATACACGCGCGCCACCCGAATGCGGTTCTTGGCGCTCATGGGCTCAGGCTAGCGATCGTGTCGGTGGCTCGGGTATACTCGAACACATGTTCGAATGCGACGCCGACGAGGCCGCGCTCATCTCGGGAATCGCCCAGCTGGAGCGGGAGAAATCGGCGGCCGCCGCGGGCCAGGCGCGATTGGCCGTGGCGCTCGATGCGCTGCGCCGCTCGAACGAGGCCGACGCCGGCGTGCCGGCGGCACAGCGCGGCCGCGGGCTGGCCAGCGAGATCGCCCTGGCCCGACGGGATTCCCCGGCGCGGGGTGGCCGGCACCTGGGCTTCGCCAAGGCGCTGGTCCACGAGATGCCTCACACGCTGGCGGCGCTGGAATGCGGGGCGCTGTCGGAATGGCGGGCCACCCTGATCGTGCGCGAGAGCGCGTGTTTGGCCGTCGAGGATCGCCGCACCCTGGACGCCGAGTTGTGCGCCGACCCGGACAGCCTCGACGGCATGGGCGACGCGCGGGTAGCCGCCGCCGCCAAGGCGATCGCCTACCGGCTGGACCCGCACGCGGTGGTCGAGCGGGCGGCCAAGGCCGAGAACGAGCGGACGGTCACCATCCGGCCGGCGCCCGACACCATGACGTATGTGACCGCGCTGCTGCCGGTGACGCAGGGAGTCTCGGTGTACGCGGCGCTGCGCCGCGAGGCGGACACCCGCTGCGACGGGCGCTCACGCGGCCAGGTCATGGCGGACACCCTCGTGGAACGGGTCACCGGACGCGACGCGGCGGTCCCAACCCCGATCGCGGTCAACTTGGTGCTGACCGACGCAACGCTGCTGGGCGGCGACGACGCGCCGGCCGACCTCTGCGGCTACGGCCCCATTCCGGCGGCGGTCGCCCGGGCGATGGTCGCCGGCACGCTCGCCGACCGGCGCTCCCGGGCCACGTTGCGCAGGCTCTACGCTCATCCGCAATCCGGGGCGCTGGTGGCGATGGAGTCCCGGGCGCGCCTGTTCCCGCGGGGCCTGGCCGCCTTCATCGAGCTGCGCGACCAACGTTGTCGCACGCCCTACTGCGACGCGCCGATCCGGCACCGCGACCACGCGCAGCCGTGGGCCGAAGGCGGGCAGACCACGGCGGACAACGGCCTGGGCATGTGCGAGCTGTGCAACTACGCCAAGGAGGCCGCCGGGTGGCGGGTCCGCACCAGCACGGACGAAAACCACACGCACACAACGGAATTCACCACGCCGACGGGCAAGACCTACCGGTCGACGGCACCGCCGCGCGCGCCGACGATCGTGTTCAGCGATGCTGAACTACGAATCGGCGTCGCCCTGGCTCGACACGCCGCTTAGGCGCTCGAGGTCGATGACCTCGCCGCGATTGATGCTGACCCAGTCGCGCCCATCGAGATACGGGCGCAGGCTTCGGCCGATGAGATCGAGATCGGCGGCCGCCTTGGGCCGCTGCAGCTCGTAGACGTGCGGCAGTTCGGCCATCCCGGTGACGACGTTCCACAGCGTCAGCGCGGGCGGACCGGTCGGCGGGTCCACCAACACGGGCCCAAACAGGCATTGCCCCGACAGGAAAAGCGTCGGCACACCGAACCCGCCGGCATCGATGACGCGCTGATGTTCCTCGCGGATCTCGTCGTGGGTGGTGGGATCGTCCAGCGCCGCATCCAAAATCGCCGCGTCGACTCCGATGTCGCCCAGCAGCTTTCGCGCCACCGCCGGATCGTGCGGCTTGCCGCCCAGGGTGTGCAGTTCGCGTCCGATGGCGGCGTACCACCGGTCCAGCAGCGACATGTCCGTTCGGCGCAACAGCGCCCCGATCCGCATCAGCGACCAGCCGTAGGACCACTCCCGCTCCCACGGGTGCTTTTGGCCCTCCGAGCGGTTGATCTCCTCGAGGCTGAAGAACCGCCAATTGACGGTGATGCCGAGCTGCTCACGAACGTCGCGGATCCACAACGACGTCTGGTAGGCGAACGGGCACATGGGGTCGAAGTGAAAGTCCACGGTCCCGCTCATCGGACGCGCTCCTTGGCCTAGTAGTGATACGTATCCGACGGCGCGGGCGAGTGCACCCTCTCCTCGTCGTCGAATTCCGACACCTCGATGCCGTACGCGCGGGCCAACTCGAGGATCTTCGTGGCCCTGGCGATCCGCGGCAGGTCGGAGCCGTTGCGGATCTCTCCCCCGTCCCGTTCGAACTCGGCGAAAAACTCCTTGGCCCAGGAGATTTCGTCCTGCGAGGGCGACAGGCCCTCGTTCACCACCGCGCACTGATCCGGCGTCAGGCAGATCTTGCCGGTCATCCCGAATTCGACGGAAACGGCCGTGGCCTCGATGAGCTTCAAGGCGTTGGAGCCGATCGTCGGCCCGTCGATCGCGCTGGGCAGGTTGGCCGCCTTCGCCGCGATCGTGAAGCGCGAGCGCGCGTACGCCAGGGTGCTCGGGTCCTCGCCAAACCCGGTGTCGCGGCGGAAATCGCCGATCCCGAACGCGAGCCGGAAGGTGCCCTTGGCCGCGGCGATCTCGGTGATGCGCTCCAGGCCGCGGGCCGTCTCGACCAGCGCCACGATGGGCACGTTCGGCAGCCGTTGGGCGGTCTCGGTGACGTGGTCCACCGATTCGACCATCGCCAGCATCACCCCGCCGACGGACGTGCCGGCCAGCGCCGCCAGATCGTCGGCCCACCACGGGGTGCCGAACCCGTTGATGCGGACCCAGTCGGTGTTTTCGCCGCCGAGCCAGCGCACCACGTTGTCGCGGGCGGCCTGCTTGTCCTTCGGCGCCACCGCGTCCTCGATGTCCAGGACGACGATGTCGGCGCGGGAATGCGCCGCGGCCTGGAACCGGTCGGCGTGCGCGCCGTTGACCAGTAGCCAACTGCGGGCGAGAACGGGGTCGATGCGCCAGCCGATGTCGGAGGGATCCGGCGCCTGGTCGTCGACCTGTTCATACATCTGATCTGTCGCCATGTTCATTCCGTGGGTGCGGATTCGTCTTTGTTAAACCGTAGCCGCCAGGCAAACCACCGGTCACGCGGGCTTGTGCGAGCGGCGCCACAGTAAGCCGCCCACCGCCAGGGCGACGAACACCAGCAGCGCGGCGAGCAACGACTGCAGCGCGAAGACCGCGAGGTCGTTGACGTCATAGAAGTCGCCGTCGCCGACACACTGGAAGCTCACCGTGGTCCCCGACTGGCCCGGCTTGTAGCTGTAGTGCGAGGTGTTGTACGCCATCGCGTAACCGCCGCGGCACACGATGGGGCTCATCCACAGGGCGCTCGACGGAATGAGGGCGGTCACCGCCGCCGCGATGCCGACGCAGAGGCCGACCGCCCCGCCGAGCAGGCCGACGATCACTCCCACATGGCCCGGCCCGGAACGCCGAGGCGGCGCCGAAAATCCGCCGCGCGGGCGAGGTGCCAGGAAAACCGGATCGGAGGGGTCGCAACGCTGAAAAACCACTTGGCCCCCGACCTTGACGGTGCCGCCGGCGCGCAGGCCGGCGCGGTCCAGGGCGTCCCGGTACTGCTGCTGCGACAAGCCCGCGTCGACGACGGCACGCTGAAGGGCCTCGCGAAGCGGTGCCGCGCCCGGTCCCCCGAAGGGCTGGCCGCGGTCGGCCTGCAGCGCCTGCGCCAGCCGGCGCGCGTGCTCGTCGATGGCGGCCAGTTGTGCGGCGGAGACCTCGGCCGGCCGCTCGACGGGTTGGCCTGCGGCGGCCCGGGCGTCGGCCAGCTGACGCTCCAGATCCGCGATGCGCTTCTGCTGCGCGAGCTGAAGCTCCAGCTCGGCGATGCGCTGTTGCGGGTCCTGCTGATCCATCAGCAAATGATCTCACTTCGCAAATCCGGCGTCGCCGTTTCATTGCCCCGACACCGGGTAGCCCATGTCTTGCGACGCTTCGGGCCCTCTTCTCGCGTCGCTTTTCGTTGGGGCTAGCGGCGACTGGTCTCGAACTCAATTCAGGAGCAAACATGCGTAAGACAATTGCGGTCATTTCTGCCACCGGGGCACTGCTGTTCGGTGGGGCGGGCGTCGCCAACGCCACCGTCGAGGGGGCCCCGGCGCCGTCATCGAGCACAACGACGTTGGCGGACAACAACAATGGCCAGAACAATGATCAGCACAGCGACAACACCGGCTTGTGGGGGCTGCTCGGCCTGCTCGGCCTGGGCGGACTGATGGGGCTGAAGCGCCGCAAGGACACCGACACCATCACCCGCGTGGGGACGACCACGACTCCCGGGCGCGGCGTCTAGCCGTTTCCGCCGAGGCCCCCGTCAGGTGCGTCGTGCGTCTGGCGGGGGCGCCTCGCGGTTTACCGGGTCCCCCACCGGGTATTTCTTCAATTCCCCTATCACTGGAGGTATCGGCCATGGCCGAGATGCTTGTCCAATCACCCGAGGAGGTCGTCGCGTTCCTCAAGGCGCAGCACAACCTCATCGAGGACATGTTCGACGAGGTGCTGCACGCGTCGGACCCCAAGGCACGCGAGAAGCCGTTCGTGGAGCTGCGCCAACTGCTGGCGGTGCACGAGACAGCCGAGGAAATGGTGGTGCATCCCCGCATGCGCCGCGAGGGCGACGACGGCGACGCGATCGTCGACGCCCGCCTGAAAGAAGAGCACGAAGCCAAGGAACTGCTGTCGCAGATCGAGAAACTCGACTGCACCTCGCAGGAGTTCGTCGACGAGCTGACCAAGCTTCGCGACGCCGTGCTCGACCACGCGCGGCACGAGGAGGACGAGGAGTTCCCCGTGCTGCAGCGGGAAGTCGACACGAACGACCTCAAGCGGATGGGTTCCGCAGTGCGTGCGGCCGAGGCGATAGCGCCGACCCGCCCGCATCCTGGCGTGGAATCGGCGAAGCTGAATTTCGCCGTCGGGCCGTTCGCCTCGATGCTCGACCGCGCCCGGGACCTGATCGGCAAGGCCATCGGATAGCGCACGGCTTTTCCGTAGTCTCGGTGATGTGAGCGTTGCGCCGGACACCACCGTTGCTCTGCAGGACCGGTTCTTTCGCCAGCTGCCGGAAATGGCCGTCCGCTGGCAGGCCGAGCCGACCCCCGACCTGCGGCCGCTCGCGATCAACGACCCACTGGCCGCCGAGCTGGGCCTCGACGGCGGCTGGCTGCGGAGTCCCGACGGGCTGCGGTTCCTGGCGGGCAACCTCGTCCCCAGCGGCGCCACTCCGGTGGCCCAGGCCTACTCCGGGCACCAGTTCGGCGGGTACGTCCCGCGGTTGGGCGACGGGCGCGCGCTGCTGCTGGGCGAGCTGGTCGACGACGGCGGGCGCCTGCGCGACATCCACCTGAAGGGTTCCGGCCCGACGCCGTTCGCGCGCGGCGGCGACGGCCTGGCGGCGGTGGGCCCGATGCTGCGCGAGTACATCGTCAGCGAGGCGATGCACGCGCTGGGCGTCCCCACCACGCGATCGCTGGCCGTCGTCGCCACCGGGCGGCCGGTGCAGCGCGAGGCGGTGCTCCCCGGCGCCGTGCTCGCCCGCGTCGCGAGCAGCCACCTGCGGGTGGGCAGCTTCCAATACGCGTCGGCCACCGGCGACGTCGATCTGCTGCGGCGCCTCGCCGACCATGCGATCGCGCGCCACCATCCCGGGGCGGCAGAGGCCGAGCGGCCCTACCTGGCCCTGTTCGAAGCGGTGGTCGCCGTCCAGGCGGAATTGGTCGCCCGATGGATGCTGATCGGTTTCGTGCACGGCGTGATGAACACCGACAACACGACGATCTCCGGCGAAACCATCGACTACGGGCCATGTGCCTTCATGGAGGCCTACGACCCGGACACGGTCTTCAGCTCGATCGATTTCTGGGGGCGCTACGCCTACGGCAACCAGCCGGTGGTCGCCGGTTGGAACCTCGCCCGGTTCGCGGAGTCGCTTATTCCGTTGCTCTCCAACGACATTGAAGAGGCGGTGGCGCTCGCCGAGGATTCGTTCGGAGTCTTCCGGCCGAGCTACGACGCGGTCTGGTCGGCCGGGATGCGCGCCAAGCTCGGCTTGTCCGATGACATCGACGCCGACGTCGTCGTTGCGCTGGTCGACGAGTTGCTCGCGCTGCTGAACGAGAGCGACGTCGACTACACGTCCTTCTTCCGCCACCTCGGGCGGGCGGCGCGGGGCGAATCGGAAGGCGCGCGCGGCCTGTTCGTCAACCTCGCCGGCTTCGACGACTGGATGTCACGCTGGCGGGCCCTCGGCCCGGACGCCGAATCGATGGACCGCACCAACCCCGTCTACATTCCGCGCAATCACCTCGTCGAGGAGGCGCTGACCGCGGCGACGGCCGGCGATCTCGATCCACTCGGGCGCCTGCTCGCCGCCGTCACCGCCCCTTACGACGAACGACCGGGCTTCGAGCGCTACGCCAACCCCGCGCCGGAGGATTTCGGCGCGTACCAAACGTTCTGCGGCACTTGAACTATTGCGTCACGGCACGGTTCTCGTAGGCCGCCGTCAGCCAGAACACGGCGCGCTCGATCCCCGGCATGATCTCGGTGACCTCGATCTCGCCCTGCGTAAAGCGCCCCAGGAACCCGAATACAACGCCCGTGAGGATCAGCTCGAGATCCTTCGCGTAATCCGAATCTACCTGGGCTGTAATCGATTTGGCGACCGGAAACACCGCGTCCACGCCGCGCTGAATCAATCTGTCGCCGCCCGGCCCCGATCGCGCACGGAAGTACGATCGCAGCATCGTGGGGTGCCGCTCCCACGGCTCGAAAATCGTCCGCATCACAGCCATCAGGTCGGAGTAAAGCGATTCGCCGCCCGCGCCCGTGGCCGGTGACGGCAGGTTCGCATAGCGATGGGTGTCCATCCACCAATCGAGCGCGGCGACGATGAGCTCGTCGCGCGTCGCGTAGCGCTTGTAGATCGTCGCGAGGGACACCCGCGCGCGCCTGGCCACTTCGCGGAGCTGCACGGCCTCGTAGCCCTGCGTGTCCAGCAGCTCGACCACGATCTCGATGATCGGATCCGGCGGGCCACCCCCTTCTGCAACCACGGTAACCATGTTACTGTATCGTCCGAGTAACGACGTTACCGAAGGGCAGCAACTATGGGCCAACTGGAAGGCAAGGTCGCCTTCATCACCGGGGTCGCGCGCGGCCAGGGCCGCAGCCACGCGATTCGCCTGGCGCGCGACGGAGCCAACATCGTGGGAATCGACATCTGCGAAGACATTCCCGCGAACGGCTACCCGATGGCCAGCCGCGGCGAGCTCGACGAGACGGTGGCCCTCGTCGAGGCCGAGGGCGCCAAGATGCTCGGGCTGGTGGCCGACGTCCGCGACTTCCATCAGGTCAAGTCGGCCGTGGACGCCGGCGTCGAGCAGTTCGGTCGCCTCGACATCGTCCTGGCCAACGCGGGCATCGCCCCGATGGCGTTCCGCGAGCTGACCATCGAGGAGGAGCTGGAGCAGTGGAAGGCGGCGACCGGGGTCAACCTCGACGGCGCGTATCACACCGCGTGGGCGGCGATTCCGCACCTGCTCGCCGGTAACCGCGGCGGGGCGATCATCTTCACCAGCTCGACGGCGGGGCTGAAGGGTTTCGGCGGCCTGCAGGGCGGCGGCCTGGGTTACGCGGCGTCCAAGCACGGCATCGTCGGGCTGATGCGGGCACTCGCCAATGCGCTTGCGCCGCTGAACATTCGGGTCAACACCGTGCACCCGACGGCGGTCAACACCATGATGGCGGTCAACCCCGCCATGACCGAATTCCTGGAGAACTATCCCGACGGCGGCCCGCACCTGCAGAACCCGATGCCGGTCGGCCTGCTGGAGCCCGAGGACATCAGCGCCGCCATCGCCTACCTGGTCTCCGACGCCGCCAAGTACGTCACCGGGGTGACGTTCCCCGTCGACGCCGGCTTCTGCAACAAACTATGAGTGCCACGGGGCGAGTCGCCGGCAAGCGGGTGCTGATAACCGGCGCAGCGCGGGGAATGGGCCGCAGCCACGCCGTGCGGCTGGCCGAGGAGGGGGCCGACCTGATCCTGGTCGACATCTGCGCCTCGCTGCCGGAGATCGAGTATCCCCTCGCCTCCCGCGCGGATCTGGAGGAGACCGCGCGGCTGGTCGAAAAGCAGGACCGGCGCGCGGTCCTGCGCGTGGTGGACATCCGCGACGCGGCGGCCCTGGCCTCGGCGGTCGACGACGGCGTCGCCGAGCTCGGCCGGCTGGACGCCGCCGTGGCCAACGCCGGGGTGCTGACCGTCGGCACCTGGGACACCACGACGTCGGAGCAGTGGCGCACCGTCGTCGACGTCAATCTCATCGGCACCTGGAACACCTGCGCCGCCGCGCTCCCCCACCTCGTCGGCCAGGGCGGCAGCCTGATCCTCGTCAGTTCATCGGCCGGGCTGAAGGGCACCCCTCTGCACCTTCCGTACACGGCGTCCAAACACGGCGTCGTCGGGTTGAGCCGCGCGCTGGCCAATGAGCTTGCCGCACAGAGCGTCCGCGTCAACACCGTGCACCCCACCGGCGTGGAGACGGGGATGCGCCCGGATTCGATGCACGCGCTCCTCGCCGAACAGCGACCCGACTTGGTCCCGATCTTCCTCAACGCCCTGCCCACCCTGATGGCCGAACCGATCGACATCAGCAACGCGGTGCTGTTTTTGGTGTCCGACGAGTCCCGGTTCGTCACCGGACTGGAGTTCAAGGTGGACGCCGGCGTCACGCTGCGCTAGGCGGTCACACCCCAACGCGGAGAGCAGGTTTCATGACAGAACGTTCACAGCGGGGGCTGCGTCAGTTCGCCGATGTGATGACGGTGCCCGCGCCGGAGGATCCGACCCCGACGACCCGGATCCTGATCGAGTTCGTCTTCGCCGAAGTCTGGTCGCGGCCGACCTTGAGCCGCAGGGACCGGCGATTCGTCACGCTGCCCTGCGTCGCGGCCGCCGACGCCGAAGGGCCCCTGCAGGACCACGTGTACGCGGCGTTGAACAGCGGCGACCTGACCATCACCGAGATGCGCGAAACTGTGCTGCATTTCGCGGTATACGCCGGGTGGCCCAAGGCGTCCCGGTTCAACATGGCCGTCGACGCGCAGTGGGAGCGGATCCATCGCGAGCGCGGCCTGGCGGTGCCGCCGCCCGAGCCGCTGCTACCGCTGGTCACGCCGAGCGATCCGGAGAGCCGGCTGGCGAGCGGGGAGGAATGCTTCAAGGCGGTCAATTGCATTCCGTTCGTGCCGATTCGGGACAACCCCTACTCCGGTGCGGGGATTTTGAACTTCGTGTTCGGTGAGATGTGGCTGCGGCCGGGACTGGGAATGAAGGAGCGGCGCCTGGTGACGGTCGCCTGTGTGGCCATCCAGGACGCGCCCATCCCGATACTGAGCCACGTCTACGCCGCGCTCAAGAGCCGCGACGTCTCCTTCGACGAGATGGACGAACTGGCCCTGCATTTCGCCGCCTACTACGGCTGGCCGAAGGCCGCCCACCTGAGCCAGGTGATCGGCGAGCAGAAGCAGCGCGTCTCGGCCGAATGGCACGCGGAAGCCACCGCGACGTGAACTCGCCGCTGTCCGGGGGGCTGTTGATCGCCGGCGACCGCGTCACCCGGTCTTCCGGCGGCGCCCACCAGCACATCTACCCCGCCACCGGCCAACCCAACGCGAGCGTGCAACTGGCGGGGACCGCCGAGATCGACGACGCCGTCGCCTCGGGCTGGCGGGCCCATCGAGAATGGATGTCGCTCACCGCCGATCGCCGGCGGGAGAAGTTGATCGATCTGGCCGACGCCGTGCATGACGACCTCGACGAGCTGGCCCGGCTCAACGTGCACGACTACGCCGTCCCGATCTCGCTGGCCGGCAACGCGATTCTGCTCGAAAGATTTCTGCGCCACTTCGCGGGCTACGTCGACAAACCGCACGGCATCAGTACGCCGGTGGCCGAATCGTTCGACGTCAACCTCGTCGAACGCGAGCCCTACGGCGTCGTCGGCGTCATCACCCCGTGGAACGGCGCACTGGTGGTGATCGCGTCATGCGTCGCCCCGGCGTTGGCGGCGGGCAACGCCGTCGTGCTCAAGCCGTCGGAGGTGGCGCCGTTCGCCGCGCTGCGGTTCGGCGAGTTGTGCATCGCGGCCGGCCTCCCGGCCGGGCTCGTCAACGTGGTGCCCGCCGGACCCGAGGGCGGCGACGCCCTGGTCCGGCACCCGGGCATCCGCAAGGTGCACTTCACCGGCGGCGCCGCGACCGCCCGCAAGGTCCTCGTGGCGGCGGCGGCGAACCTGACGCCGGTGGTCGCCGAGCTCGGCGGCAAGTCGGCGATGATCGTCTTCGACGACGCCGACCTCGACGCGGCGGCCATGCTGTCGGCGCACCAGGGCCCGCTGATCCAGTCGGGACAGAGCTGCGCCTGCGCGAGCCGGGTCCTGGTGCACGAATCCGTCTACGACGCGTTCGCCGAGCGGCTCGTCGGCGTCGTCAAAAACGCCAAGGCGGGCGACCCGCTGGACCCCGGCGTGGTGTTCGGGCCCGTCATCAGCCGCGCCGCCGCCGATCGCATCATCGCCGAGATCGACGACGCGGTGGCCAGCAAGGCGGGTGAATTGCTCACCGGCGGAAGCAGATTGAGCGGTGAGCTGGCGGCGGGGTACTACATCGAGCCGACGGTCTTCGGCGGCGTGGACAACGCGTCCCCGCTGGCCCAAACGGAGACCTTCGGCCCGGTCGTGTCCCTGATGAAGTTCAGCAGCGAGGCAGAAGCGGTGCGCATCGCCAACGACACGCCATACGGTTTGAACGCCTTCGTCCAGACGCGCGACCTCACCCGCGCGCATCGGATGGCCCGCCGGCTCGAGGCGGGCTCGGTGTGGATCAACACGTTCAGCGATATCTCGCCGCAGGGACCGTACGGCGGTTTCAAACAAAGCGGCTTCGGCCGCACCGGCGGCGTGGACGGCCTCTACGAATTCCTGCAACCCAAGAACATTCGAATCGGAATGGGCTGAAGCGTTTAGAGTTCGAGGATGGCCGGAAACGTGGCGGTGATCGGGGCGGGACCGGGCGGGCTCGTCGCCGCGCGCTGGCTGGCATCGCAGGGTTTCGAGCCGACCATCTTCGAGCGGTCGTCCATGCCCGGCGGGCAGTGGGCGGGGCTGGACGGCCGAAGCGGCGTGTGGCCAAGCATGCGTACGAACAGCAGCCGCGTCCTGACGGCCTTCAGCGACCTCGAGCACGAGACCGACCTCGTCTACCCGTCCAACCGCGACAATTTCCACTATTGCGTCGCTACACGTTCGCTGACCGAGCGGGAGCGCAAGCATTTGTCACTGCTGCAAACGGCCGGCTAGATCAACGTTTACGCCAGTCGCGCGAACTCGGCACGCAGCTCGTCCAAACGACGCAGCGTCTCGTCGCGAGGCTCCGTCGGTAGCTCGATCAAAACGTGCTCCACGCCCAGCGGCGGGTAGCCCTCCAGCGCCTCCGCCGTGTGCTCGCCCATGTGGATGTTGATCACCGGCACGTCGGGGCCGGCGGTGTCGCGCAGTTTGCCGAGCTGACCCGACAGGGCATCCGGCGATGGGCTCATCGCGAGCCAACCGGCATTCAGCCGGGCGATGCGGTTGAAAGCCCCCGGCCCGCCGCCCACGTACAGCGGCGGATGCGGCTTCGTCACCGGCTTGGGCCAACTGTAGATCGGATCGAAGTTCACGAATTCGCCGTGGAATTCGGCCTTTTCCTGCGTCCAGATCTCAATCATCGCGTCCAGCCGCTCGTCCACCGTCCGGCCCCGTACCGCCGGATCGACGCCGTGGTTGGCGATCTCTTCGCGCAGCCAACCCACACCCACACCGAAGCGGAATCGCCCACGCGACACCAGATCAAGCGAGACGACCTCCTTGGCCGTCAGGATCGGATCGCGCTGCGGAACCAACGCGATTCCCGTGCCCACGACAAGTTCCTGGGTCGCGACCGCCGCCGCCGTCAACGCCACGAACGGATCCAGCGTCCGGTAGTACTTCCGCGGAATCGGGCCACCCATCGGGTATGGCGTCTTGGCGTCGACCGGGATGTGCGAGTGCTCGGCCAGGAACAGGGCGGCAAACCCGCGCTCCTCGAGCGCCTGGCCCAGCTCGACCGGGCCGATTCCTTCGTCGGTAACGAATGTCAGGACGCCGATGCGCATGGTCACTCCGTTTTCTCCCCACCCGGGGCCCGTCGAGTCGCGCCCCAAAGCCCAACGCCGATACCGACGGCGGCGCCCCCGAGCCCGATAAGCCGCTGCGACGGCTTCAGTTCATCATGCACACTCATCCCGCCGAGCAGGTCAGCCGCATCGGCGCCGCCGGAGGCAAGAAACCAGCCGCGGGTGCCCTTGCCGCGCAGCGCCGCCGCGGCGAGCAGCCCGCCGATCAACGCATCGCGATAGCCCATGGAACGCAGCAGCAGTCGCGCCGTCGGCGTCGGCTCCTCCGGATCGCCCCACAACCGGTTCGCCCGGAGCGGGTCGACGAGGAAGGAGATGCCCGACGCCAGTCGAATGCTGCCCGCGACAAGCGCGGCCCGGTCGATTGCCATGGCCCGCAGCCTAGAGCCAATCGCGTGGGTTCACGAGTATGAGGGTTTGGCGGCCAGTGAACTAGGGTTCACTGAAATCGTCGTTTTCAAGTAGATTTTTTGGCCTGAGCGACGCGCGAAAAAGTTGCGGTACGGGGGCAGATGTCAGCAAACCCGTTCGCACGAAACGCAATTGCCTTATCCCTGTTAACAACACGCGAGTGGCCCCGCCAAAACCGCCGAGACCAGCCACAAGTCCACTAACACGATTTCAAGCGAAACAATTGTGCATTCGTCTAATAGTGGTCGTGGCCAACATTTCCCTGGCGATCGCGCTCACGTTATGCAAACTCACCGGAAACAGGGACCCCGAAAGCAGTGTGGGCGGACGATCAGCAGATTATTTTTACTACCTATGACGGGACAGGGGGATCCGCGAGCGCGTCCGCAGCCGTACGCCAGCCACACGGTCACGCCACGACGCAAGAAGCTTGCGCCCGACCCCGACGTGCGCCGCGCGATTGTGGACGCCGCCTCGAAATCGGTTCGGGAGCAGGGGGTTCGGGGGCTCAGCGTCGCCACCGTGCTGGAGCGCGCGCAGCTGAGCACCCGCGCCTTCTACCGGCATTTTGAGTCCAAGGACCAATTGGTTGCCGCGGTCTTTCTGGAGATGACACGCAGTGAGGTGACGCGGCTGCGGGACAAGATGTCGGAAGCCACCGACCCGATCGAGGCGGTCGCCGCGTGGATCGACGGCCGGCTCGACCTCGCGTTCGACGAGGACATCCGGGCGGAGCTGCGGCAGGTGTCGCTGGAGGCCCAATCGAAAGCGTTCTCCACTCCCGAGATGGTCACGCCCGCGTATGGCGCCATCCTCGAGCCGCTCGTCGAGCAGCTCCAGCGGGGCCTGGAACTCGGCGTGTTCAAGGACATCGTCCCCGCGGTCGCGGCCAAGTCGATACATGGCGTCGTGTGGGCCGGTACCCAGCGGCAGTGGGCGACGCACCATTGGGACCGCGACGACGTCCGCGACCGCGCGGTGCGGTTCTGCCTGCGTGGGCTGGGCGTGGCGCCACACACGATCGAACAAGTTACGGCCGCGAGTTAGGTAGCGCGAAGTGAAATCGATAGTTTTCACCGTGCCTGAAATTGAAGGTTTCCGGCAGCGGTTCGGCGGGGTACCTAGGCACCTATGAAACGTCTGTATAACCGGACCTCCCTGGTCTGACCCGATGACCAGCTCATTAGCGCAACGACGTAACAAGCTCGCCCCCGATCCCGACGTGCGGTGCGCCATCTTGGACGCCGCCTCCAAGTCCATGCACGACCACGGGGTTCGGGGACTCAGTGTCGCTGCCGTGCTGGAACGCGCGCAGCTCAGCACCCGCGCCTTCTACCGCCACTTCGACTCCAAGGATCAGCTGGTCGCGGCGGTCTTTGTCGAGCTGGCCCGCATCGAGACCCAGCGGTTGAGGAGCAAGATGGCGCACACGGCCAACCCGGTCGAAGCGGTGGTCGCCTGGGTCGACGGGCGCCTCGAGCTCGCATTCGGCGAGAACGGCGAGTCCGATGCGCGACGCCTCTCTCTGGAGGCTCATTCGAAAGCGTTCTCCTCCCCGGAGATGGCCGCGCCCGCATACGGCGCGATACTCGAGCCGCTTATCGAGCAGCTCGAGCGCGGCCTCGAACTCGGAATGTTCGAGGACATCGTTCCGTCGACCGCCGCGAAATCGATCCACGGCGTCGTGTGGGCGGGCACCCAGCGGCAGTGGGCAACGCATCGGTGGGACCGCGCCGTGGTTCGCGAACGCGCGCTGCGGTTCTGCCTGCGCGGCCTGGGCGTTGCGCCCCAGACGATCGAACGGATCACCGCCGGCGAAGCGCCCGCGGGTTAGTTACCTGGCCGGGCAGGCATCGGCGATTTGGATTGAAGCCGGCCACAGCGCCGCCGTCAGGCCGAAGGCCGCCACGTCGGAGGCCGTCGGGAACACGTTTTCCAGTCGCGCCTGAATCCGCTGCGTCGCCTCGGTGTGCGCGAGCGCCCAGACGAAGCCGATGGACAGGTACGGGATCGCGAGCCACAGCGCGACCTCGAGCAGCGCCCCGACGCTGACCTCGTACTGCAGCGCGCGCCGAAGCAAATCCATCGCGCGCTCGATTCGGCCGCCGTCCGGCTCGACTGACATACGTGAGGTTCTCACAATCGCTCGGCGATGGCTACGATGGCCGTCATGGCCGAGCCGTCCCCGGCTGCCGACGAAACGTTCGGGCTCAACCGCGCCGAGACCGTTGCCGTACCCAATCACGCGGCGTCGGATGAAGCCGACCGCACGTCGGCGCGCGACTACGACGACGCCGTCGGGGGCGAACCGCCGGCCGATCGCGAATCATGGAGCGCCACATGGCGTAAGGCCGGCGTGCTACTGATGGGCGGCCTCGGGTTGGCCGTGGTGATCGTGCTGGGCTTCTGGCTGTTCACCCCGCCGGCGAAGGCACCGCAGCCGGCCGCGCCCAAGCCCGGCTCGACCGCACCCGCGGCGCCGTCGGCGTCAGCGGCCGGGCCGTCGTCCATCGTGTCCACGGCGGATCAGGACAACAAATACGTGCAAAACCTGAACGATCACGGCATCTCGTTTGCCAATCCCGAGGCCGCCATTCACAACGGCAAGGTGGTGTGCGACGACATCCGCCAGGGGATGACGGTGCCACAGATAGTCGGGGCGTTCCGGACGAGCAATCCGGGGCTCGACGCCGATACCTACGTGACGATCTCCGTCCACGCGTACTGTCCGCAAAACGCCAACCTGGTTGGCCCGGCGTCCTAGGATTCTGTACGGACCGCCGCCGCCATGACAGACTGCGACATCGGCCATTGACGTGTCGTTGAACTCCGGAGCCGCAAACGGTGCGATATTGATTGGACTTGGGGTTGCCTGGGGAGCCCGGGCGAGGGGTCGGCGTGATCCACGAAGCGCGCGCGCCCTTGGCGACCATCCGGGAGTCAGAGGAGGCCGTGCATGACGGGCAGCCAAACCAGGCAGACGCCGGTTGGGGTCCTCATCGGAGGGGCGGCGCTCGCGGTGGCCGCCCTGGCCGGTCTCATCTCAGTCGGCGTGTACCTGTCACGAGACAAAACGGCGATGTCGCCCGGGCCGGCAACGGTGACGGTCAGCGCCTCGAGCGCGGCCAACGCCCCGGCCGACGGGGCGGACGCTCAATTCCTGTCCACGCTGGACAGTTACGGCATCACGGACAGCGGCAAGGCGGCCATCCGCCAGCGGTTCATGGAGCTCGGCCACCACACCTGCTTCCTGATGTTGCCGCCGCGGCCCGAGCCCCTCGAGTCCACGGTGAACAACATCCTGGCCGCACAGAACCAGGACAAGGCCGCGGGTAACCCGTGGCCGAAGGGGTTCAGTCATGACGACGCCCTGCATTTGGCCCAGGCCGCCGTCGTTGCGTACTGCCCGGGCGCGGCGAAGTAGGGGCGTCGGCCATGGACCGCCGTCGGCTGCTCCGGCTGGCGGGCGGTGTCGGCCTGGCGTCCGTGGTCGGCGCGAAGCCGCAATCGCCGGGGCCCATAACTTCGAGCGCCGCTTCGGCCCAGTTGCTCTGCCGCGACGCCTGGGGCGCGCGGCCCGCCCGCTCCGGCGGGAAGCCCCACACCATCACCCGCATGACGTTGCACCACGAGGCGGTGGTCCTCGGCGAAAACCGTAATGCCCCAAGCCATTTACGTCAGGACCAGCGGTACCACCAAGACGACAAGGGCTGGATCGACATCGCCTATCATGTCGGCGTCGACCGGAACGGCAACATCTACGAACTGCGAAGCACCGAATTCGCGGGCGACACGGCGACGGACTACAACACGACGGGCCATTTCCTGGTCCTGTGTGAGGGAGACTTCGATCAAGAGGCCGTGTCGGAGGCCCAGCTTCGATCGGCCGCGCTCGCGTTCGCCTGGGCGGCCCAGAACTTTCGGATCGCGAGCAACACGTTGGCGGGCCATCGCGACCTGGCCGCGACTTCTTGCCCGGGCGCGAACCTCTATGCCCATCTCTCGTCGGGTGACCTCAAGCGCCGCATCGACGATCTGCTGGCCGCGGGCCCCGTGGACCTGCAACGCTTTTGCGGGCCCGACGCTGCCGCGAGGGTGGCGGCGATCGAGGCGGGGAACTGACCGGGGTTCACACGTCGTAGTACAGGGCGAACTCGTACGGGGTCACCCGGAGATTGAACGGCGCTATCTCATAGTCGCGTTTGTAGTTGATCCACGTCTCGATCAGGTCCGGCGTGAAAACGCCTCCCTCCGTGAGGTATTCGCTGTCCTCCTCCAGCCGGTCGATCACCGCCGACAGCTGAGTGGGCGCCTGAACGATTTCCGCGGCCTCCTCGGGCGGCAGCTCGTAGAGGTCCTTGTCGACCGGCGGTGGTGGCTCGATCTTGTTCTTGATGCCGTCCAGGCCGGCCATCAGCATGGCCGAGAACGCCAGGTACGGGTTGCCCGACGAGTCGGGGCAACGGAACTCCAGCCGCTTGGCCTTCGGGTTGTTGCCGGTGATCGGGATGCGCACGCACGCCGAGCGATTGCGCTGGCTGTACACCAGGTTGATCGGGGCCTCATAGCCGGGAACCAGCCGCTTGTAGGAATTGACCGTGGGGTTGGTGAACGCCAGCAACGACGGCGCGTGGTACAGCAGCCCGCCGATGTAGTGGCGCGCGGTGTCCGACAGGCCGGCGTAGCCCTCCTCGTCGTACATCAGCGGGACCCCGTCCTTCCACAGCGACTGGTGGCAGTGCATCCCGGAGCCGTTGTCGCCGAACAGCGGCTTGGGCATGAACGTCACGGTCTTGCCCACCTGCCATGCGGTTTGCTTGACGATGTACTTGTACATCTGGAGGTCGTCGGCCGCGTGCAGCAGCGTGTTGAACTTGTAGTTGATCTCGGCCTGTCCGCCGCCGCCGACCTCGTGGTGGCCCTTCTCCAGCGAAAAACCGGCGTTGGTCAGGTTCGTGAGAATCCTGTCGCGTAGGTCGACGTAGTGGTCGGTGGGGGCGACCGGGAAGTAGCCGCCCTTGGGGCGGACCTTGTACCCGCGGTTGGGGCTGCCGTCGGACTCCGTCTCTTCGCCGGTGTTCCACCACCCGGACGTCGCGTCCACCTTGTAGAAGGAGCCGTTGATGCTCGTGTCGAATTTCACCGAGTCGAAGATGTAGAACTCGGCCTCCGGACCGAAATAGGCGGTGTCGGCAATGCCGGAGCTGATCAGGTAGTTCTCCGCCTTGCGGGCGACGTTGCGCGGGTCGCGCGAGTACAGCTCGAGCGTGAAGGGGTCGTGCACGAAGAAGTTCACGTTCAGCGTCTTGGCTTCACGGAACGGATCGACGGTCGCGGTTTCCGGGTCGGGAAGCAGCAGCATGTCGGACTCGTGGATCGACTGGAACCCGCGGATCGAGGAGCCGTCGAAGGCCAGGCCTTCCTCGAACACGTTCTCGTCGAACACGTAAATCGGAATCGTGAAGTGCTGCATGGTGCCCGGCAGGTCGCAGAAGCGGACGTCGACGTACTCGATGTTCTCGTCCCTGACGAGTTTGAAGATGTCGTCGGGCGTGTGTTCGGACACGGAATGCTCCTTCAGTTTTGACGGGGCGCCCGGCGGACCTCGCCAGCGTTTTGTACACCTCGACTATTTCGTCGGCGTGACGAGCTCGAGTCGAACCTGTTGCACGCCAGGACTTTCTGCATCCACGCCGCTCCGGTGGCACTACCCGGCACGGTGGCCGATAGTCGTATGAACGAAAAGCGGAAGGCCGAACCATGAAAACGGTGTCATCGGTTCCCCGGCTCAGGGCACAGATCGACCTGATCGACGAGCGCATGGGGCAACCCGATTCTCGCCCGACGCGCGAGATCATGCACCGCGAAATCATCGTCGCCGGTGACGACGCGCTGTCGAGGACGATCGCCGAGGAGCTGCGGGGCGCCGGGGCGCGGATCATCAAGATCACTACCGCCGCCGACCTGCTTGGCGCCGGGGTGCATCGCGCCCGCGCGGTCGTCTGCGCCGGGCCCAATGACGCGATAAACCTCGAAATCGCGTTGCTGGCAAGGCAATACAGTCCGGATGTCCGCGTGGTGGCCCGGCTGGCCAACGATGTGCTGCGCGAAGCGGTGTCCACCGTCAACGGCCCCGGCGCGATCCTGGACGTCGCCGAGCTCGCCACGCCGTCGCTCGTCGAGGCGGTTCTGTCGCGCAACGCGCACCAGTTCCAGACGGCCGGCATCGAATTCGTCGTCTGGGGCGCCGAGGCGCCGCACGACGGGACGCTGCGCGAGATCTACGGCGACCTCGCGCCGGTGGCGGTGGTCCACGGCAAGCAGTCACCGTCCCCCGGCGAGGTGGTGGCATGCCCGGGACGGGATCAGCGGGTCTACACCGGCGACTGGACCTCGATGATCGGCGTCAAAGACGAGTTGGAAGCCCGCGGGCTCAAGGTGCCTCCCGCGACCGCCACGCGCTCTCGCCACTCCCGGGTGCGGCGCATAATCGACGCCACGCGCGCCATGCGGGACGACATCAACCCGATGCTTTATCCCTCGCTGGCATTCGCGCTGTTCCTCACGCTCGGTTCGACAGCCGTCGTGCACTTCACGTACCGGAACCCGCGGATGTCGTGGATCGACGCCCTGTACTTCACCTCCGAGACGATTACCACCGTGGGCTATGGTGAATTCAACTTCACCCAACAACCCGTTTTCCTGCGACTATTCGCTGTCGGGCTGATGTTCAGCGGCGCGATCGTCACCGCCATCCTCGTCGCGTTCCTGGCCGACCTGCTGCTGTCGCGCCGCTTCGTCCAGTTGGCCGGACTCCGGCGGGCACGCCAAATGCGCGACCACGTCGTGGTTATCGGTCTGGGTTCTGTCGGCATCCGCGTGGTGAGCGAGCTGGCGGCTGCCGGGTACGACGTCCTGGTCATCGAGAGCGACGAGAACAACCGCTTCCTGCCGACCGCCGCGGAACTCGACGTCCCCGTGATCTTCGGGGATCCGGCGATGCGCCAGACGCTGGAGTCGGCGCGCGTCGATCGCGCCCGCGGCGTGGCGGTGGTGACCAGCGACGACATGGAGAACATCGAGACCGGGATCGTACTGCTCGAGATTTTGGGATCCGATACCAAGACGCCGATCGTCATGCGCGTGCAAGGCCGCGCGCTGGGCACCGCTGTAAATCAGCGGTTCGGTTTCGAAAACGTGCGGTCGATCGTCGACCTGGCCGCGCCGTGGTTCATCGGCGCCGCGATGGGCCTGCAGGTGCTGGGGACGTTTTGGGTGGGGCAGCGCTCGTTCATGGTGGGCGGGATGCTAGTGGCGGAGGGCAGCGAGCTGGACGGGCTGCGAATGGTGGACATGTCCACCCAAACGCGCGTGATCGCGATCATCCGGCCGGAGGGGCCGGTCAGGCTGCGCCCCCGCCGCGACGCGCGATTGCAGGCCGGCGACACCGTCTATCTCATCGGCCCGTACCGGGAACTGATCGCGACGCTGCGCAAGGGCCAGCCCCCACCGCTGACCGCAATCAATGGTGGCGGCGCGACCACACTGGCCGCGGCGCGCTCGCCGCATGCCCGGCAACCGCGCCGGCCGAGATGGGCGCAGGAGACAGAGGTTTAAGCAGAGTTGTCGCGGCTGCTTCACTCGTGGCGAGTGAGTGCGCTTCGTGCGGCGTCGAAATGGGCATCAAACAGTGCCTTCCGCCAAGCCCACACTTCATCGTTTGCCGCTCCCAATGGCGGCGCCCCTAAGTCATCGTTCACATCGCTGAGCGCCAGCATGAAGTGCCACTTCTCCGAGTTGTTAACGAGGCCGTACTCGTTCGGAGCATCTAGCGGGGCGAGCATGAAGTCGACTCCGCCCTCCCGAGCTGACCAGCACACCTGAAGTTTGCAGTCAGGGCCGCGGTAGAAGACCGCCCACGCCGGACGCTCGCCATACACGGCGTCAGCGTCGACCTCATCAAGCTGGAACCCGAGGGCAGCCAATGTCGGACCCATGTACCGTTCCACATCGCTGGAGCTCATTCGCAGTTATCCGCCCTCGTAAACCCAGGCATTCCCGCTCCGTCTGTAGCCGAACTTTGCTGCATTCTGGTTCAAGAAATTGATTTCGAAAGCCGAGAAAGATTCCCTACGTATGCGTGCGACGTCATCGACACTGTTGAAGCCGTCCGGCAAGATGTACTCGATCCTGGATACATGGTTCTCCATCTGGTTGCGGAGGAACGCCTCATTCGGCCCCCAAGCGAGACTCTGCGTGTCTGCCTCACTAAGCCCGTCGGTAAGCGCAGCCCACGCTGGTCGACCGGTGTCGTAATAGATGCCGCCATTTTCTCTAGCTTCGCCGATGTATCCACGCTCCTGGCCGTCCCACTTGCCTAGAACTACTCGATCTGGGTTGTCACCAATGTAATGAGTCGCCATGTCAGCGAATTGCCCGCTGAGGCCCGTGGTCGGTTCTCCATGCGCGAACGCGTAGTAGAGATCCTGCCCGGCCTGGTCTGCGAACGGCTGGTATTTGATGGGCTGATCGAAGCCGACCGGCACATGCGGCAAATGCGTTGGGCCGTAATCGATTGCGGCGGCGGCATCAAAGTCGGCCAGTCGGCCGATGCCGGCCCCTTCGCCGCCGAAAAGCAGCCCGGGCAAGGCGTAGGCGCCGTCGGACGCTTTGCCGCCCAAGTAGTAGGCGGGGCTCGGTGCGTCAAAGAAGTTCTTGACTTCGCCGATCCCCGTGCCGATCGGGTTTGCGGCACTCTCGACGGTGCCCTTGAGCATCTGCTGCCATGACTCGAGCACGCCGGGCGCTCCGGGGCCTCCGACCCCGAGGAGGTTATGGATGCCTTGTTCGGTGGCAAACCAGCGGTCGGCGAACCCTTCGCCGAATCCCGGTGGTGGCACGGGCTTCGGCTCGGGGGGAACGTAGTTCGGCATCCCGTTGTCGATCCACTGCTGGGTCCGGCCCACGATGTCGTTCAGGCGGGCCTCGATCTGCTCCGGCGGCACACCGTCGCGGATCATCGATTGGCGGGCCATCGTCTTGAAGCTCTCCACGTCCGCGGGTTTGAGCTGTGGCGGCGGGCCGGGAACAACGGGTTGATTGAGCCGATTCAAGAGGTCGGGCAGGCTGCCCGGTGTCGGCTGGTCGCCCTGACCGCCCGTCGGCTGCTTGTCCGTGGGCATCAACAGGTCTTGCAGCGACGGTGGCTTGCCCGTAGTGCCGCCGGCCGCACCGGGCGCATCAGACGGCGACCCGTTACCGCTTCCGGGATCTGCGGGGCCGGCGGGAACCAGCATGTCTTGGAGCGACCGCGGCTTCCCAGGAGCAGACTTCGGCCGCCCTGGCGATGGCGAACCGTCGGTAGGCGGATGACCGCCGGCGCCCGACGGGACCTCGCCTACAGCGCTTCGGATCGCGGCGGCGAGCTCCTGGTCAGCGCTTTGAGCATGGACCTTCAACAGGATCAGCCGATCCTGTAACAGCTGCTGCTTTGCGGCGAATTCGATGGGATCGCGCCCAATCCAGGTGTCGCCCACGTCTATTCGCCAGTCCGGGGTAATCGTCCAGCCGTTGGCATCGGCTGCCCGCTCGATGTCGGCCAGCTCGTTCTTGCACGCCCGCACATCCGCCTCGGCCCGTGACACCGCCGCGGCTACCTGCCTGGACTCCTGACCGTCAGCCTCGATGTCGCGGCGAGCCTTGCCCAAGTCGGCGCGAAACGCCTCCCCAGCTTCGCCTTGCCAGCCGCTGAGGACGTTATTGACCTGCTGCAGGTTGTCCCCCAACCGCTGCAAGGTATTGGCACGCCCGTTGGCCGTCTCGAACACCTGCTGGATCGCGCCGAGGTCCCAACGCTTGACGTCATATGGGGTCAACGCCCCCACGAGCTACCTCTACTCCCGCAACGACCTGAAAGCTTGCGCCGACTCGTCCTCGTTCGTGACGTAGCGGAACATCGCCTCGGCCACGTGCGACCCCAACCCGTCTACCTGCAGTTGATGATGGTCGTGCCGGATTTCCCACCGCGCCGCCAGCTCGCCCAATGCAAACTGCGAGGATCCGATCCATCCGGGCGCGGCCTCGGCCAGGACGTCTTCGTGGAGCACGAATTCCAGAGCGGCCTGACCGACCGCGTTGAACATGTCGTTGCTGCCGACGTGCAGGGCGGCAGGATCAACCTTCAATTCATCGCCCACGATGGTCCCCCTTCTGCATCGCGCTCGAAATACTAGCCCGTTCCAGGGTCCCGCGCCCTTCACCTTTTGGCGATCAACGGCTTCGCCTTGCGGCTGGCTCGGGCACGGTAGCGTTGGGACGATGCGCTTCCAGGGGCCGGGTGCAGTGCTGGCGGAAGTGCTCGCGGCCGGCGTCGTGCTGGTGCAATGCACCGCCGCGCCGCAGCACGCGGCCCCGCCCTCGCCGTCCGCAACGTCGTCATGGTCGGCCGCCGCGTCCTCGTCGCCGAGCGCACCGCCGGCGACGGCCGGTGCGACCGTGGAGCCGGTCAGCACCGCCGAACTCGGCACGACCTGGCGGCCGGGTTGCCCCGTCGAACCGGAGCAGCTGCGCCGCGTCGACGTGGACTTCGTCGGTTTCGACGGCCACACCCACCGCGGCCAGCTGGTCGTGAATGCGGAGCTGGTGCAGGACGTCATCGCGATCTTCGAGAAGCTTTACCGTCTGGGCTATCCCGTCGAAAAGATGCAAACGGTCGACCATTACGCGGACGCGGACGACGAGTTGTCGATGGAGGACAACAACACGTCGGCGTTCAACTGCCGGCTCATCCCCGGAACCGACGAATGGTCGCCACACGCGTACGGACGGGCGATCGATATCAACACGCTGCTCAACCCGTGCCTCTACGCCAGCGGGTATTTCGAACCGCGCAACGCCGCGGCTTACCTGGACCGCACCCGCACCGACCCCGGGCTCCTACACGTCGGCGACCCGGCGGTGCGCGCCTTCACCGATCGCGGCTGGCGCTGGGGTGGCGAATGGACGGCCCCCCTCGACTACCAACACTTCGAGCGACCCTGAAACCCTCTAGAGGCCCAACGCCCGGGCCGCCGCCGTCGCCACTTCACCACGCAAATCCGAGATCGGCTCACTGCCCCGCGTATGGATCGAGTTCGCAAGCAGGACCACGTAGGTATCTGAGCGCGGGTCGATCCAGACCGACGTGCCGGTGAAGCCGGTGTGGCCGAAGCTACCGATGGGAAAGCTCGCGCCGCGGGCCATGGAGAGTGGCGTATCGATGTCCCAACCGAAGCCGCGCAGGTTTTGCCCCGCGATCGCCGGATAGTGCGGGGCGAGAAGCGAATGTGTCGCATTCGGCCTCATCGCGACGGCCTGTCTGGTGGCATCGTTGGCCGCCTGCAATTGCCCAGGCGTGTGGCCCGGTTGCTGGGGAGCCGTCATCGCCTCCAAAGTCGTTCGGGTCAGCGGGAATTCGCTCGGGCGGCCCGCAAGCCGATCGAGCAATGCCTGCGCATAGATGCCGATGTCGTGTGCCGTCGAGAACACACCAGCGTGCCCGGCCACTCCCCCCATGCGTCGCGCCGTCGTGTCCTGCACCGTGCCACGCAGCAGGTAGTCAAGATCGGGATTCTTCGGCGGGTCGCCCCTGCCCTCTTCATCGCGCGACGTGGGCGCGATGCGCGGCAGCAGGCCGGTGCTCCAGGCGCCCGCGGGGCACGCGTCCCCCGTTGAATCGGGAGCCCACCCGATCGCCGCTCCCCTCAGCGTGTGCGCACCACAGGCCTTGGCCGCGGGGAGATAGCGGGTGTCTTCCAATCCAAGCGGCGCGAATACGTGATCGGCGACGTATTCGTCTTCCGGCTCGCCGGTGAGTTTCTCGATGAGCGCGCCAAGCAGGATGAAGTTGATGTCGGAGTAGCGGAAGGCCCCGCCGGGATCCGACTCCAAGGGCGTCGTGAGCGCACGATGCACGCCTTCGGCTTTGTCCGCGCCGTCCAGTCCCCATGGGTCTTTGAGTTCGACGTCACCCGTCTCGCCCGAGGTGTGCGTCAGCAGCATGCGAACGGTCACCTTCGCGCGCCGCGGGTCGTTCGCCTCGTTGAAGTCCGGCAAATACTGCTGCACGGGATCGTCGAACTGAACCTTGCCTTGTTCGTAGAGCTGCATGACGGCCGGCGCCGTGGCGAGGATCTTCGTCAACGACGCCATGTCGAAGATCGTGTCCTCGGTCATCGGCTCGGCCGGCACGGGCGACCCGTCCAGCCCGGGTTCGCCCGCGAGCTTGCGCGAGCCGTAGGCCTGGTGGAAGGCGACCTTGCCGGCATGCCCGATCACGACGACGGCGCCCGGCAGCCTGTTAGCCGCGATCGCATCGTTGATCAGCTTGGAAACCGTTCCGAAATCGGCTGCGGGAGCCGCATCGGGGGGCTTGGACGCCGGTGGAACGCTGGGCGCGGGCGCGGGCGCGGGCACAGGAGCGGGGGCGGCGACCGGCACCGGCGTCGGCTGCAAACTCTCGGTTACCGCTGTGTGCGACGCCTCGCCGCGCGAGCAACCCGCCACGAGCGCAAGCACGGCGACTCCAACGGCGATGGCCTTCCGCTTACCGAAGGCGACGCCGCTGAGCGAGCTGTCGACGTTCACGTCATTCCCCTGTGTCGGCCGGTGCCCATTATCGTGCCCTCCCGATAACTGCGTCACGCACGCGTCCCCGCGCCCGGTCGAGCCGGGCCGCGGCCTCGGCCGCGTCGACGCCGGCGAGCAGCGCGACGATCGCGGTCTTGGCGTGACCGCCCGCGGCGGCGAGCGCTGAGGCCGCGGACTCTTCGTCGACGCCGGCCGCGTCGCGGACGATCCGCACGGCGCGGCGGCGCAGCTTGGCGTTGGTGGCGCGGACGTCGACCATCCGCGGTCCGTAGGCCTTGCCGAGCCCGATCATGACGCTGGTCGACAGCGCGTTGAGCGCCACCTTCTGCGCGGTCCCGGCGGTCAGCCGGGTGGAACCGGCGAGCACCTCCGGTCCGGTCGGCAGCTCGATCAGCACGTCGGCGGACGCCTCGCTGCCCGGATTGTTGACGATCGCGACGGTCAGCGCCCCCACCGCGCGCGCGTGCTCGAGCGCGCCAAGCACGTACGGCGTCCGGCCTGACGCCGTGATCCCGACGAGCGCGTCGGCCGCGGTCAGATCGGCGAGATCCGCGGCGTCGAACGCGTCCTCCGCGCCCTCGATCGCCTCGGTCAATGCCGCACTCCCACCGGCGATTACGCCGCGCACCAGGTCGGTGCCGAACGTCGGCCCGCACTCGGCCGCGTCGAGCACTCCCAGCCGCCCCGGCGTCCCGGCACCGGCATAGACCAGGCGGCCTCCGCGCTCCAGCCGCGCGACGATGGCCTCGGCCGCCGCCGCGATTCGTGGCACCGCCGCCGCGACCGCGCCATGCGCCTCGCCCTCGGCGGCGACGAGCAGCGCCACGACCTCGCCGATGGGCCTCCGGTCGAGGTCGTCGAGGCCGGGCCGCACGGCTTCGGTGGCGAGTGCGTCGAGGCCCTGCCACGCACCGGCCGCGTGCACTCGGATCACATGCGGCTCGTGAATCGCGCCGAGCCGCAGCGCGCCGTCGAGCGCGTCACCCGCGGGCGGGATGAGGTCGAGCCGTTTGCGCAGCGCCGCCACCCCCGCCAGGCCACCGACCATCGCGACCGGCCCATCCCCGGCCGCGCGGGCGGTCGCGGCGAGCGCGTCGGCGGCGGCGCTGACGATCGCCGACGCCACCGGGTCGTCTTCCGCGGCAACGACATTGGGCGCGAACGACGCTAGCGCCGCGGCGTCGGCGAGCTGCGCCGGCCAAGTTTTCGGCGCGCCGAATCGGGCGCGGGCCGCGTCCAGCAGCGCGGTGGACGGTCCGCGGCCGTCGTGGGCGCGCAGCGCCGCACGCAGCCCGGCGGCGCCGATCCACGCGCCCCCACCCTCGTCGCCCAGCCACGGGCCCCAGCCGTCCGCCGTGCGCGACGCCCCGTCCGCGTCAATCGCGAGCGCCACGGCTCCCGTACCCGCGATCAGCACGACGCCCGGCTTCCCGTCGAACGCGCCGGCGTGGGCGATCACGGCGTCGCTGGTCACCGCGACGCGCTCCGCCCGCAGCGACGCTAGCAGCGCCTCGGCCAGCGCGCGGGCCGCGTCCGGCGCCGCCTCCGCCCCGGCCGCGCCCACGATCACCTCGTCGACCGGGCCGAAATCTCGCGCGACGGCCAAGATCGCCGCCTGCGCGGCCCGCACTCCGCCGGGCGCCGCGAGGCCCGGCGCGCCCGGCCCCTCGGCCCTCCGGCCGCCGACCGACGCCCGACACGACGTCTTGCCCAAATCGATGGCGAGGATCATCGGATCGCTCGCGTCAGTGCACGAGGCCAAGTTCCTGGTCGATCTGCGCCCAGTATCGGGGGCCCGTCGGGGTGAGCAGGATCCAGTCGTGAACCTGCCCCTGCGCCAGCACGAAGCCCATCGGGTTCCCGCCGGCCAGGGCCGCTTGCTGGAGGGCAAGCGTCTCGTTATAGAGCGAATCCAGCGAGCCCGAGTAGACATACGTCGGCGGAAGCCCGGTAAGTGACCCATACAGCGGACTCACCCGGTAGTCGGTCACCGGAAGGTTGTTCGCCCACACCCTGCCGATCTGACCCCCGTCGTGCGCCAGGTCCAGCCAGGGGGACAACAACACGATCGACCCAGGGACGGGTTGAGTGTGGGCCACCAGGTATTCGGCGGACGCCAGGGCGAGGTTTCCGCCCGCGGAGTCGCCAATCACGCTGACGTGCGAGGCGCCGTGCGCGGCGATCTGCGAGGAGATGAAGTTGGCCATGTTGGGCACCACCGTGCCCGCGGTGCCGCCCTGCTGCAGCAGCGGGTAGATCGGCACCTCGATAGTCGCGCCGGTCTGGTAGGCCATCACCGTGTAATCGATCCAGTGGAAGATCGACGGCGGCAAGATGAACGCCCCGCCGTGAATCGCCACCACATAGTCGCCGTTGGGATGCGCCGGGGTGATCTGCACGACCGGCATCCCGTTATAGGTGGTGTGCTGCACCGTTTCCCCGAGCAACGCCGGCAACAACGGCGGGGGGTTGTTGGTCCCGATGACACCAGTTAGCGGATTGTCGCCGGTAAGCAGCGCCAACAGCGGTGAATTCGGGTCCGCGAACAGAACGTTGAATTCCTGGGTGAATCCGGCCGGCAGCGTCGTCGGGAGCTGCTGGATTTCCTGCTGCGCACCGAGCAGCGCCTGCTCAAGGGTCGCCAACGGCGACACGTTGGCCGCCTCGGCGGCGGCGTACGCGCCGGACGCGCCGCTCAGTGCCTGCACGAACCACTTGTGATAAGCCGCCGCCTGCGAGCTGAGCGCCTGATAGCCCTGGCCGTGGGCGGAGAACACGGCCGCGATCGCCGCGGAGACCTCGTCCTCCGCCGCCGCCAAGACCCCCGTGGTGGCACCCGCAATGCCCTGGTCCGCCGTCGCCACCAGCGAGCCGATCGAAGCCACGTCCGTGGCCGCGGCGGACATCACCTCTGGCAACGCAACAACATACGACACCGCGCAGCTCCCATTACCGATCGCCGAATAGCCAGAGCCTATGCCCGCCCCGCGGACTCACGTGGGCGTTTGCGGGACTATCCCCGTCGGGTGACCGCGTCACGAACCCGTCGCCGACCGAACGACAGCAGCCGGACGAGCGCAAAGACCACGAATCCGGCGACCAACCCAACCACCGCGGATACTCCGGTGTCGACCAGCCAGCCAAGCACCGCACCAAAAGACTTGACGCTGTACCGAACCTGATCGTCGGCATGGTGGAGCAGGCCACTCGGCGCGTGCCAACCGAGGCGGTCGCCGCCCGCCAACAGAATGTGGCCGCCGACCCAGAGCATCGCCAGCGTCCCGACCGCTGAGAGCGCTGAAAGCACTCGGGGCATCCCCGCGACGAGAGACCGGCCGGCCCGTTGCCCGAAACCGAATGTCGTCTCCGTGAGGTGCAGGCCGACGTCGTCCGTCTTCACGACGACGGCGACTCAACCGCGGGATTCGACGCCGCCGAGACGTCGTCACCCCGCATCGCCCGGAGGCGCCGGGGTCGTAGGACTCGTTGGAGTCGCAGGACTCGTCGGAGTCGCAGGACTCGTCGGAGGTGCGGAACTCGTCGGAGTCGCAGAACTCTTTGGAGGTGCGGAACTCGTCGGGGTCGCAGAATTCTTTGGAGGCGCAGAACTCGTCGGGCTGATGGGGCTCGTAGAGCCTGTCGGGCTGGTAGGGGTCGTGGGCGTGGTGCTCGCCAGGCCGGGGCCTTCGCCGCACCAGTCCGCCACATCTTTCGGGTACTGCTCGAGCGGCGGAGGACAGCGCTGCCCGGGCGGGAAATTGGCGCCGGCGTTGAGCAGGTCGCAGGGCACGTAGACCTGCTTGCCCTTGGGGGTGTTGGTCAGACATTTCGTCGGCGGCTCGCCATGGGCCTGGACGGGAATAATGGCCGCCGCCACCACCGCGCCGAGCGCCAGAGCAAGGCGGCGATAGGTCATGAGAGCTCCTCTTGCTTGCTGCGAAAGTTTCGTGCACGGCTGACATCACGGTCGTACGACGATTAAAGCCGCTCACCCCAGGCACAATCCAACCCATCGGTCTCTTGACGCAGTTGGGCGGGTACCTAATTCGTGCACTTTGAACAGCACATTCTTGGTGGAGCTGCCGGGAATCGAAGACGCATATAAAGCGCCTGAGCTGCGTAGATGCTACACGGGACTACATGACTCGACATGGGCAAAGATGCCTGAACAGGCAGTTGTGCTGACCGCCGTCAGCACACAAAGCAAGGGTCTGGTCAGCTATCTCCGTTGCCCCATTCGTCGCCCAGCACCAATCGAATGGCGACGATTGATCCGGTCAGTGCGCCCCAAGTGAAGTCGCTCGACACGTCCAAGGCTAGAACGTCTTCGCCGATTCGTTCCTCGACTGCCCGCATAGCCTTCTCGACCTGCTCTAAGACTTCCGGTTCCGTACCTTCCCAGAGAGCGTCTCCAAACGGCGGCTTTCTCCCGTACCAGAGGCGGTCGTACAACTCATCCTCCTTCGCCAGAATGTCGGAGATACGACGAAAGGTGGAGACGCGAACGTCATGCTGGAACGCAACGTCTTGACGCTTCGCGATGAGATCGCGCAACTGAGGAAGTTCCCACACCCGGATACGAAATCGCGGGCTGTTATTCCGAATGTAGTTGTCGATCCACGTCTTTGAGCCATTAGTTAGGTATCCCGAAACCATGAAGAGCAGAACCGCAGGCCGCTCGGCTTCTGCCCAGGCAACCGCGTTGGCGAGTGCATCTGGCGGCACCCCGCGCTCGTAGTGCTTGCAGTCGATGAACCAGACGTCGCTGTACGCATGTCCATCGACATCTGCCTGCACTCGCTCCGCGACGATGTCACGACCTTGGTCTGCCGGTGAACTTGCCAGCGGCGTCCCTTTTCGCCAATCGACGTTAGTAAATCCAGCGGCGGCGACAAGGTCGAAGCAAAACGCTTCAAAGTCGGTGGGCGACAAGTCTTCGAAGCTGACCGAGCCGATCAGGTCAGAGGGGTCAGGGTCCGGGAAGTCCACTTCAACGTCCGGCTCGGCATCTCCCTCGTCGCCGTCTGCCGGTTTGGTGCCCTCTACCGGTTGTCCATTGCCTGCGTCGGCTCCGCCGTCATCTGCCACGGAGCTATTCGAGCATCCGACCACCAGTCGGGTCTATCGCGGCCATTGCCTCAAAACTAAAGAATTGAAACAACACTAGCGGGAACGATTGGGCGTCAGAAAGCCCCAGCTCGACGTGTCTCAGAAGTTGACTCAAAACATACGTCTCATATTGACATATTCTGAGACTTTTGAGACACTTTCGCTATGGCAATTAGTACCGCACTCGTCGCGACGGGGACCCAACTCGGCTATGCCCGCGTCAGCACCGGGCATCAGAGTCTCGACCAACAAGTCGATGCGCTTACGGCTGCGGGCGTCGATTCGGCTCGCGTGTACAGCGACAAGCTGTCGGGCACCTCCACGCGGGAGCAGCGTCCCGGCCTGGCGGCCCTGCTGGATTACGCCCGCGAGGGTGACGCCATCGTTGTGGTTGGGATTGATCGTCTGGGCCGCAACGCGGCTGAGGTCATGACGACCATTAGGGAACTTGGCGAACGCGGCATCGTGCTGAGGTCTCTGCGGGAGGGTATCGACACGTCCAACGCAGCGGGCCGCATGGTGGCGGGTGTGCTGGCAAGCCTTGCCGAGCTTGAACTGGAACTCGGTCGCGAGCGGCGGGCTGCTTCGCGAGCGGCACGTCGTGCTCGCGGCCAGTCGATAGGCCGCCCGAAGGCTTTGAGCGACGAGAAGGTGGCGCTTGCTCGCAGGATGCACGCGAGCGGCGAACCGGCCAGCACGATTGCCTCCACTCTCGGCGTGAGTCGTGCGACGCTCTACCGAGCGATCTCGGACTGAGTCGGCGCAATGGCGCGTATGAATGGGCCAGACGAACTCGACCTAGCGCTGCTTGACGCATTGCATACCAATCCCCGCGCAACCTTCGACGACCTGGGCCGGGTTCTGGGAATCTCCGGGCCAACGGTCGCACGGCGGTGGCGCAAGCTGGCCACAGCGGGCCTTGCGTGGGTGTCCTCGGCCTTCGGTCCTGCTATGTCGTTAGTCGGTGGACTATTGCTAGCCGAATGCGAACCGGGCGCTGCTCCCAGCGTCGCCAAACAGTTAGCTTCGGTGCCACAGGTTTTCAGCGTTCACATCACTACTGGTCGCTACAACGTCTACGCGCTAGTGCTTGCTGCCGACGACATGCGACTGGCGCATCTGCTAGTCGATGCCCTCCCTCGGACGGTGGGCATTCGGGCGGTCGAGACGGCAAGCGTCGTTCATCTATTCAGTGGTGTCGATTGGCGTCTCGGTGCCATCTCGGCTGCACAAACTAAAGAGGTGGCCAAGCCCGCCGGCCCCAGCGTGCCTCGCCAGTTCGACGACTTCGACCGACAGATTTATCTCGCATTGCAGTCAGACGGGCGGATGAGCTACCGCGACCTGGCCGCGAATGTTGGTACAACGGAGCTAGTCGCCCGCCGCCGAACTCAACTCCTGGTGCGGTCGCAGACTCTCACGTTTCGCACGGACTTCGCCCGAGCGGCAGCAGGTTGGCCTATTAGCGTCGTGCTCCTGTTGCGTGTAGACGCCGACGTAGCCGTAGCCGATGTCGGGCGAGAACTCGCCGCGTGGCCGGAAATCCGGGTGTGCGCTGCCGTGCTCGGCGGCGATGCACAACTCTTTGTGACAGTGCAAGTCCACCACCTCAGCGCCATGGAGGGAATCTTCTCGCGATTGCGGGAGGCCTGCCCGGGCCTCGTCGTGCTCACCAGCAGGGTGGTGCAACGCCCCGTCAAGTCCTACGGACGGCTTCTCACCACGGACGGATTCGCAGCTGGCATAGTGCCTGTCGATCCCTGGGCCGACCCCCCTTCTGACTATAAACTTCAAGATCCCTCGTAGTTTTCACGATTTCCATCATTTTCGAAGAGGTGAGTCGGCAAGCCCTCACAGTGGGGGCATGGCCACCACGGCAGCCACACGGCCCGATGTAAGCGTCCGACGCGAGTACATGACGATTGGTCGGCATGAACGCACGTTCCTAGTGGCGACTGGACGAAAGCGCCAGCCGCGTCCCGCCCTGGTGCTGATGCTGCACGGCACGCTGCAAACGGCTGGCGGCATTCGCCCCTTCGCGGGCTACAGCTTCGACTCCTGCGCCGCCGACGGTAGCGCCGTCGTCATTTACCCAGACGCCATACATCGCGACTGGAACGGCGCTCGCAAAGCGATCATGTTGCGTCAAAGCACCAAACAAGTTGATGACGTTGCATTTATCCGCGCCCTCATTGACCACGCCGTCATGACCGAAGGTGTCGATCCCAGCAAGACCTACGTCGTTGGCTTCTCCCTCGGCGGACAGATGACTATTCGACTCATTCACGAAATCCCCGAACTGCTGGCCGGAGCCGCCGTACTCAGTGCCAACGTGCCCGCTGCCACGAACTTGAACATCAGCCACGACGCCAGACAAGCGTTGCCAGTGATCACGATTCACGGCACTGCCGACCCACTGGCCCCGTATGAAGGCGGCATCGTTGGCTTCCACGGTCACTTCCCTAAGGGGGAGCACCTATCTGCCGAACACAGCGCCAGGTACTTCGCTACACGCAACGGAATAACGAGCGAACCGACCATCACCCCTCTGCCACATTACGGAGCAGACGGCGACTCCACCTCCGTCGTGCGCTACGACTATGAACACCCCGGCCATGCGCCAGTGCGCTTTTACGCGGTACACGGCGGCGGGCATGTACTTCCCAACCCGCGCCACACATCCGCGAAGTGGTTCTGGGGAGCTTCCACCCGCGACCTCTGCGCCGCCGACGCAGTTGCCGACTTCTTCCGACTATCAACTAAAGATACTGAGCAGCAAGGAGATACAGCATGACCAACAATCAGCCTGCCGAGCAGAACGGTTTCAACCCCGTCACGGCGCTCAACGGACTGCTGGGCGAGGTCGGACTGTCCACAGCCGACGCAGGCGGCAACGTCACCTTCGACGGACAAGACCCCATCGTGGCCGCTCGTCACCGCCTTGGTGCGTGCATCGGCATCCCGATGATGGGCAACGCGGTCGCGGCGGCAGCACTGCTGCGCCATCGTGGCGGACCCGATCAAGACCTGCACTTAGACCTGCGCCAAGCTGTCCACCACATCACCCCCCATGCGTTCTGGCATCCCTCCCTAGCCGGCGATCTGCCGTCCTTCGCTCTGGTGCCCGATAACCCATTCCTCCTGTTGCCCTACCGAACTCGCGACGGGCGCACCGTCATGGCCTCCGGCGTCTATCCGCACCTGGCCGCCAAGTGGTGCCGCTTCCTCGACGTGCCGCCGGACTACGCCAAAGTCGCTGATGCCTTTTCGAAGTGGGACAGCTTCGAACTCGAAGAGAAGGCCAACGCCGCCGGGTTGCCGCTCTGCGTGGCACGCACTCCCGACGAGTGGCTGGCTCACCCGCACGGTGCCCTTCTCGCGACACAACCCGTCATCGGCCTGCGCCGTATCGGCGACGCTCCGCCACGCGCTCTCGGCCCCGCGAAGCGGGCCTTCGACGGAGTGCGGGTGCTCTCCTTCACACACGCCATCGCGGGACCGACGGTCGGAAGGACGCTGGCCGAGCATGGCGCAGACGTACTGTGCGCAACCCGGCCGATGGACTACGAGCACGACTTCATCTATGCCGAAGCCAACATCGGATCGCGTAGCGCCAACATCGACCTGACGAAGGACAAAGGGCAAGCCGACGCTGAACGGCTCCTGGCCAACGCGCACGTCGTCGTCAACAACCATCGCGGATCAAAACTAGAGAAGCTCGGTATCGACCCAGGCCACCTCGCACAGACCCACCCCGGCCTGGTGAACGTGTCGGTCACCTGTTACGGCTCAGAGGGACCGTGGGCCCAACGCGGCGGCTTCGACATGAACGGCTCTGCCGCATCGGGGCTGATGAGCATTGAAGGCGGCGGCGACCATCCGAAACTGCCCCCGACAGGCATGATCAACGATTTCATCACCGGCTACATGGGCGCGCTCGGTGCCGCCGCCGGGTTGATCAAGCAAGCCACAGAGGGCGGTAGTTGGCACGTCACGGTCAACCTCACCCGCACGGCCATGTGGTATCAGACGCTGGGACTGGTTGACCCGAAGAAGGCCGGAAGCGACGACGAGCGCACCATCCGCGAACCTGCCGCATACGATGCAGAAACACCCCTCGGCGATCTGCATATGCTCGCCCCGCCAGTAACTTTCAGTCACACGCAAGCCCGCTGGATGGACCCAATCTTGATCCCTAAGGGTTCGAGTCATCCCGAGTGGTTGACCGCCTAAGCGTCCCCAGCATCAAGATCGAAGCCGCGTTGTCCCGGAGGCGGGACGGGGGGGGTGCCCCTTGAATGCGCTCGCCGCCCGATCGAACGGCCAGCTTCGTCTCTCTCTCCGAGAGACGGCCACCCCCCTCGGTACCTTAGGCAGCCGATTCCCCTACGCGTCCCTGCGCTGCCCGAAAGGCGTAAAGCGCTGCATCTGCGCGCTTTTGACCGCATCCGAGCGCGGCCTTAACAGCACGAACGGAGTTGACGTCGCACCCGTCCTCCCAAAGCGCGCCGAGCTTGCAACGTCGTCCAGCTAATTGCCGACGGTCGATTTCGGCTTGCCTATCCACGCAACCGTCAGAGCATGCCTAAAGCTGTAAGCGAGCTGACCGCAATCCTCAGCCAGCGTGAATGAGCCAATTACTGGACGAGTATGACTGCCAGGCAACTGCTTCCGGACGCCTCCGTGACGATCGTTATATAGCTCTAGCTTTGCCGTCCCGCCCTCACCCGGCCTAAAAGCTCTCTCTGCGGAAGCCTCTATTCGGTTAGTTTACCCAGTTTGACCTGCGGTCTTAGGTGGAGCTGCCGGGAATCGAACCCGGGTCCTACGGCATTCCCTCAAGGCTTCTCCGTGCGCAGTTCGCTATGCCTCTACTCGGATCTCCCGGTCACGCGAACCAGCCAGGATGACGATCCCAGTCGCTGTGTATGTCCCGATGAGTCCCGCGACCGGACTCACCGGTGGATCCCTCTAGCTGACGCCAGGCTCCGGGTCGAGGGCGTTCCCGGTCTGACGGACTAGCTGTCGCTTAGGCAGCGAGAGCGTAGTCGCGCTGATGTGAATCGGCGCTTATATGGTTGCAACGACGCTTACGGTGGTCTCTTGCCTGCACCGGCACGCTTCCCTTGATTCGATGCGCGAAGTCGAAACCGTTCAGCCCCTTGTCTGTTTTCTTCGAGCATCCCCGCCGACTTTCGGCAGGACAATCCATGGTACCCGCCTGATAACGAGCGGCAACGGAATAAACTTCCCGGCCGGGACGCGGTCAGATCACAAAATTCAGGTTCTCGACCACCCGGTTGGCCACGTCGTTGTCGCCGCCGACCTCGACGTCCTGGGCGCGGGCGGGGCACATCGGCCGCCCGCCGGACAGCCGGGTGAACTGCAGCCCGTCCAGCCGGATCGTCGCCGTCGGTTCCTGGCCGCCGAAGTCGTCGACCACCTGCGCGCGTCCGTCGACGTTGACGCGGATGTCGCGGGCCACGGGGCCGGTCAGTTCGAACAGGATGCGCGAGCCGTCGGGCGCCTTGCCGCGCTTGCCCACCACGTAGCCCATCGTGGACGCGATCTCGTCGAGGGAAAGTTCCGCCGCCATCGAGTCCAGCTCGGAGTCGGACGACGGCCGCGATAACGCCTGCCGAATGTCCTGCTCGTGCATCCAGCAGTCAAACGCGCGCACCCGCATGAACCGGCCGTAGCTTTCCGGGCCCACCGGCGTCACCGTCACCGCGTTCCACTCCTCGTCCGACATGCTTGTCAGCACCTTGCGCCGATCGCTGGTGATGTCCCTGAACCGTGCCAGCACTTCAGCGCCCGACTCCCCGCTGAGGTGACGCACCCAGCACTCGTTCATCGCGCCGATGTCGTTGCGGACGTGGTCGAGCGCCTTGACGTCGATGTCGGGCTGCGGCGCGGCGATGCCGACCAGGAACGACTCGGTGCCGATCATGTGCGACACCACGGCCTTGACGTCCCACCCGGGCAGTGGCGTCGCGGCCAGCCAATCGTCCTCGGGCAGCCCGTCGAGCAGCGCGTCGATGGAGTCCCACACGGCGAAGAGCCCCGAGAGGACGTCGGATTTATCCAGCTGGGTGACGGGGCGGTCGGCCATGGTCGGATAGTAGGCCGGTCATGTTCCTATAAAGGAGCCAACCCGAAAAAGGATCAGTCCGCTGATCGTAAGCATGCCGCCGACGCCGACCATGCCGACGGGCCCAGGCCAGACTGCGATCCAGGTCCCGGCTGCGACCGCGAGCAGCGAATGGGCAATGCGCAGCGCGACAAAGAACTGCTGCCGCAGGACCGATACCAGGACGGGGCGGGGGATGGCGCGCCCCAACCGCACGAGGACCGCGACCAGCGCCGCGGCGACCAAGCCGGCCAGCACTCGAATTACCGTCGTCGGGTGGCCTTCGCTGTACAGTCCCGCGGCGAGAGCGACGAGAAAGCCGAGAATCGTCGCCGCGATCGTCACGAGCCTGAGCACCTTGCGCAGAACCACGCCGATATTCCTGCGGGCGAGGTCTCCCAAGGTCGGGTCGATACCCGCCGCCCCGAGAAAGCCCCGCAACGCGTGCTGGAACCCGCCGCGCCGCAGCCGGTTGACGGCCAAGTTGTTGAGCGCCTCGGCGTTGCCGGGATCCAGCGTCAGCGCCTGCTGATATGCCGCGTCCGACTCCCCCATCCTGCGCAGGTCGTGCAGGATGGAGCCGCGCAGGATCAGCGCGTCGACGCTCGCCGGATCAAGCCTTAGCGCCTCGTCCACTTCGAGCAGCGCTGCCGAGTGGTGGAGCGCCTTGTGCAGCATCCGCGCGTAAAGGCGATGCGGCAGATGGTCATTGGGGTGGGCGACCACCGTTCGCCAGGCCATCCATAAGGCTTCGTAACCGCGACCCAGGCCGTCGAGCGCCAGCGCGTATATCCGCATGGACATCTCGTCCTGCGGAGCCGCGGACAACGCGGCGTACGCGCTCCAGGCTGCGCCCGGATAGTTGTCGAGCATGTATTCGGCGCGGGCGTGGTGTGCCAGCAGGCTCGGATCGTTCGGGTGTCGCGCCAACGATTGCCGCAGCACGTCGCGGGCGCGCTCGTAGTTCTTGCTGTCGAAGTAGGCCTCGGCGAGGCGCACGGCCTGATCCGGCTGATCGAGGCCGGACTCCGGCATTACCGCATTTTCCTGCGCCGCAGGTACTTCGCCAGCTCGTCGTAGGTGCCGTCGTTATTGGCGAATTCGACGACGTTGCGGGCCGTCTCGAACCACGGCCCGGTGCTGGGCCGTATTTGCGCGGCGGCGGCGTCGACGTCGGCCATGGTCACCGGGCGAACTTGACCGCTGCGCAGCGAGTCCGCCATCGCCAATTGCGTTGCGGTGTCGCAGATGTGCGCGAGGTCGGCACCCGAGAACCCCTCGGTGCGGCCGGCGATCGATCGAAGGTCGATGCCCGCTACCGGTCGATCCCTCAGGTGAAAGCGGACGATGCCGGTCCTGGCTTCGAGGTCGGGCAGGGCCACGAAGATCATCCGGTCGAATCGGCCCGGCCGTCGCAGGGCCGGATCGACGTCCCATGGGGCGTTGGTCGCACCGAGCACGTAGACACCGTCGTTGGTGGACGTGGCCGAGTCCATTTCCTCTAGGAGGGTGTTGACGACCGTGCGCAGGCCGGAACCGCCAACCAGCCCGGACCGACGGTGCCCTAACGCGTCCACCTCGTCGAAGAACAGCACACAGGGGGCGTTTCGGCGGGCGGTCTCGAATATCGAGTGGACGCTGCGCTCGGACTCACCGAGCCAACTATGCAAGACGTCGGCGATCCCCACCTGATAGAAGTTCGCGCCCATCTCGCCCGAAATCGCCTTCGCGATGTAGGTCTTGCCACAGCCGGGCGGCCCGTAGAGCAGCAGGCCGCCGCGCGCCGAGATCTTGTAGGCCTTCATCAGCTCGGGGTTGCGGATCGGGCCGAGCAGCGAGAGCTCGATCTGTTGTTTGACCTCGGCCATGCCGGCGACGTCCGCCAGCCGCACCTGGCTTCGTTCGACCACTTCGAAGTCCGTCTCGTCGACCGCGTCGGGGGTCGGCTCGACGAATGCGGGAGCGATGATGCCCTCGACTTCGCGTTCGGCGCTGGACCAATCGAAACCCTCATTGCCCATGGAGGGCGCCTCCCCCGGCGCCGGCTCGCCGGACGCGCCGGCCAGCGCGGCGCTGCACCGCTGCAACAGGCTGAGCGCGTCCGCGTTGGCGGCGTCCCGGCTCAACGCCGCGCTGCAGTGGTTCAGCGCCTCGGCGTAGCGCCCCTTGTCCGCCAGCAGGCCGGCGAGGTGTAAACGCAACTCGATCACTTCGGGGCTGCGTTCCACCGCGCCGGACAACTCCCGGATCACCGGGTCCTCGGTATCAAACGCGCCCAACGCACCCTCCCGACGCGACTTCCGCTGCTATCGGCACCATGGTAAGGCGCGGCGGAAGGGTCAGCTTGCGGCGATCATCGCCACGGAACCCATGGCCATCACCATGCCGACGCCCTGGCATCGGCTCACCCGCTCGCGCAGCACCACCATCGCCAGCACGACCGTTGCCGCCGGATACAGCGAGATCAGGATGCTGGCCAGCGACAGCAGCCAGGTGTGCAGCGCCAGCAGCATGGTCACGTTGGCGCAGATGTCCAGCACGGCCACGCCCAGGGCCAGCTTCAGCGGCTTCCCGCGCGGCATCTTCAGGTTCTTGCTCATCGCGGACATGGCGAAGACCACGGCCGTAGCGGACAGCCGGGCGAACACCAGTGGCCAGAGTTTGGTCTCGTGTGGCGCCTGATGAAGGAACACCATGTTCAGTCCCATCGCCGAGCCCGCCACCACCGTGAGCCAGGCGACCTTCGGGGTGAATCGGTACGGCGTGGTGCCCTCGACGTTGGCCTCGCGGCTGACCAGCATCACCGCGACCAGGGCCAGCACGACGCCTAACGAGGCCGCCTGGCCGGGGCGCTCCCCCAGGGCCACACCGACCGCCACCGGCACCGCGGCGTTGAGCACGGCGGCCAAGGGTGAGACCACCGATATCGGCCCGGCACCCAGCGCGGCGAAGAACGCCCACATGCCGAACGCCATCCCGACGCCGTACAGGCCGCCCCAAATGACCGCGCCGGACCGAATCGGTCCGCCCGCCGCGACGGCCAGCAGACCCAGCAATACCGCCTCGATCGGGTAGGCCACGAGCATCACCCGCAGCGCTGCTACCCGTCGAGCGGCCACACCGCCCACGAAATCGCTGACGCCGTACGTAACGGCAGACAGCTGGGCGTAAGCCGCCCCAATCAGTTCATGCCCTTGGCTCGGCGCCCCAGTTCACGGGTCACTTCGCGTTGGGCGTCTCGGCGGGCCACGTCCTGGCGTTTGTCATAGGCTCGCTTGCCGCGCGCCAGCGCGAGCTCGACCTTGACCTTTCCTTCGGAGAAATACAGAGACAATGGCACGAGGGCGAGGTTACCATCCCGTATCTTGCCGACCAGTCTGTCGATTTGTTGCCTATGTAACAACAACTTTCGATTGCGACGTGGGTCATGGTTGGTCCAGCTACCGTGCTCGTACTCCGGAATGTGCAGGTTACGCAACCAGACTTCGCCGTCGTCGACGGTTGCGAACGCATCGGCCAGTGACGCATGGCCTTCGCGCAAGCTCTTCACTTCGGTGCCCTGCAAAGCCACCCCCGCCTCGAAAAGCTCGAGGATCGAATAATTGTGCCGCGCTTTGCGATTGGTGGCCACGATCTGTTTGCTGCCGCGCTTGCCGCCCGCCGACTTGGCCCGGCTGGAGTCGTTGGCCACAGCTACCGCCGTACGTACAGGCGCAACGTCACGTAGGCGGTCAACGCGGCCATCGACACGCCGAGCAGGAACAGCCATGGCGAGATGTAGATGATGTCGGCGTAGTCGACCCGGGCGATCAGGTTGGCTTGGTAGAACTGGTTCAGCGCGTTATCCAAAAAGGTTGCCCGCACCAGGATTAAGCCGGCGACCGCGATGGACACGCCGACGGCCGCGGCGACCATTGCCTCGACCAGGAACGGCAACTGGGTATACCAGCGGCTGGCGCCGACCAGGCGCATGATCCCGATCTCCGTGCGGCGCGTATACGCCGCCACCTGGACCATGTTGGCAATCAACAGGATCGCGCCGACGGCCTGCACCAGGGCGACGGCGAACGCGGCCTTGCTCAGGCCGTCCAGGACCGCGAAGAGGCGGTCGATCAGGTCCTTCTGGTTGAGCACGGAAAGCACCCCGGGCTGTCCCTGCATCGCGGAGTCAAAGTCCTTGTGCTGCTCGGGATTCTCCAGCTTGACGATGAACGATGCTGGGAAAGAATCCTTTCCGGCAACGTCCTTGTACTGCGGGAACTTCCGGATGGCGTCGTCGTAGGCGTCCTGACGGTTGAGGAACCGCACCGATTTGACGTCTTGTCGGGCTTCGATCTTTTCCCGCAGCGCCTTGCACGGGTTGGTGCCGCACGACGGGTCGTTCGCGGAGACGTCCTCGGTGAGGAAGACCTGCGTCTCGACACGGTCGAGGTAGATGGCGCGGGAATGGTCGGCCAGCAGGACCACCAGCAGGCCGCCGCCGAACAGGCCGATCGAGATCGCGGTCGTCAGGATCATCGCGGCCGTCATGGTGACGTTGCGACGAAGGCCGGTCAGGACCTCGTTGAGAAGGAAGCCGAAGCGCACTTAGCGATCCATCCCGTAGATGCCGCGCTGCTCGTCGCGAACCAGCCGGCCGAGCGACAGCTCGACGACCCGCTGCCGCATGGAGTCGACGATGTGGTGGTCGTGCGTCGCCATCAGCACCGTGGTGCCCGTGCGGTTGATCCGCTCCAACAAATCCATGATGTCCTTACTGGTGTCCGGGTCGAGGTTGCCGGTCGGCTCGTCGGCCAACAGCACCAGCGGGCGGTTGACGAACGCGCGGGCGATGGCGACCCGTTGCTGCTCGCCACCGGACAACTCGCCGGGCAGTCGGTTGGCCTTTCCGGACAGGCCGACCGTTTCCAGCACCTCGGGCACGGTCCGGTTGATCGCGTCCCGGCGCTTGCCGATGACCTCCAGCGCGAAAGCGACGTTTTCATACACGGTCTTCTGCTGCAGCAGCCGGAAATCCTGGAACACGCAGCCGATGACCTGGCGCAGCTTCGGGACGTGGCGTCCGGGGAGCTTGTTGACGTGAAACTTCGAGACCCGAATGTCGCCGGTGTTCGGGCTCTCCTCGGCCAGCAGCAGCCGCATGAACGTCGACTTTCCGGAGCCCGACGGGCCGATCAGGAAGACGAATTCACCCTTGTCGATTTTGACGTTGATGTCGTCCAGCGCCGGGCGAGCCGACGCTTTGTACTTCTTGCTGACGTTGTCAAGGGTGATCATCACGGCACGCCAGTGTAGCCGTGGATTTCGCTGGTAAGCCAAGTCAGCTGGCCGGTGGCGGGGAACTCGGCACCGGACCCGGCCCCGGCTGGGGTAGCTGCGGCGGCGACGGCGTCGGGCTGGTGCTGGGCGGGCAGAAGGGCGGCGGCAGCAGGCACGGCGGCGTAGGCAGCTGGAACGGCGGCGGCGTGGTGGTCGTGGTGACGGGCGGCGGCGTGGTGGTGCTCGGCGGCGCCGTCGTCGTCGGCGTCGGCGTGAAGGTGACGGTGGCGGGCGGCTGCTGCACGCGGGTGCGGGGCACCCAGGTGTAGTTCGGATCGGGCACGAATCCCGGCGGCACCACCTGCGGGGCCGGCGGCTTGGGCGCCGTTTCCGGACGGTAGGTGTCGTAGGTCCACCACACCGCCAGGAAGGCGACGATCAGGACCAGCGTGGACGTGCGCATGCGGCCGCCGAAGAGGTGGCTCCAGCGTCGTCGTTGCTTGTCCTCGCTCCGCCTCTCGAGGATGCTCACGGTGAACTTCACCGCCGCTGCACCGCGTCTTCGGCTTTGCCGTCAGCCGACTTCTCGGCGGCCTGGGCGGCCGGCACGGAAGGATCGTCCTCAACCAGGCCTATCGTCGCGTCCGCCGCGGTCACGATGCCCACCCGGGCCAGCGCCCGAATGACCAGGACACGCAACTGCCGCCCGACCTCGAACTGTTTGCCGGGCAGGGTGCGGGCCACCACACGCAGGGTGACGGTGTCGACCTCGATGCTTTCCACGCCCATCACGGTCGGCGGGTCCAACAGCAATTCCCCGAGCACCGGGTTTTCCATCGCGCGGTCGCACTCCTGGTGCAAGACGTCGTTGACCCGGTTCAGGTCGGCGTTGGTCGACACCGGGATATCCACCACCGCGCGCGCCCAATCCTTGGACAGGTTGACCACCTTGACGATCTGCCCGTTGGGAATGGTCAGCACCTCGCCATCCGGCGAACGCAGTCGGGTCACCCTCAATGTCACGTTCTCGACGGTGCCGGTGGCTTCCGTCGCGGAAACGACGGTCAGGGTGACCAGGTCACCGAACCCATACTGCTTCTCCACCAGGATGAAGAACCCGGACAGCAGATCCCGCACCAACTGCTGGGCGCCGAAACCCAGCGCGGCGCCGACCACGGTGGCGGGCGCGACCAGTCCGCCCACCGAAAACTGCAGGATGCCGGCGATCTGCATCATCACCCAGATGCCGATGATGACGATGGACACCCAGGAGATCACCGACGCCAGCGCCTGACGGTGCTTGGACGTCTCCGAGCGCACCAGCGCGTCGCTTTCGGCGAAGCCCTCGGTGAGCTGACGGGTCACCTGTTGCGCCACCCAGTTGACGAACCGGGCCATCAGGACCGCCGCGATCAGCACCATGACGATGCGCAGGCCGCGGGTGATGATCCATTGCCCGGCTTCGCCGCGCCAGAAGTCGTGCCAGCCCAGCGCCTTTATCGAAGCGGTCGATGCAAGAACAGTCGTGTTAGTCGTCATCTTTTCGGTTGCGCCACCGGATTCCCGCTTCCAGGAACCCGTCGATGTCTCCGTCCAGGACGGCGGCCGGATTGCCCACCTCGTAGTCGGTTCGCAAATCCTTGACCATCTGATACGGGTGCAGTACGTAGGAGCGCATCTGGTTACCCCAGGAGCTGCCGCCCTCACCCTTCAACGCGTCCAGCTCAGCGCGTTCTTCTGATCGCTTGCGCTCCAACAACTTTGCCTGAAGCACTCGCATTGCCGAGATCTTGTTCTGCAGTTGCGATTTTTCGTTCTGGCAAGTCACGACGATACCCGTTGGGATGTGGGTTAAACGAACCGCCGAGTCGGTGGTGTTCACCGACTGACCGCCCGGGCCGCTGGAACGGTAGACGTCCACGCGCACGTCGCCGTCGGGAATGTCGATGTGGTCGGTGGTCTCCACCACCGGCAGCACCTCGACTTCGGCGAAGGAAGTCTGCCGCCGGCTCTGGTTGTCGAACGGGCTGATCCGGACCAGCCGGTGCGTGCCCTGCTCGACGGACAGCGTGCCGTAGGCGTACGGCGCGTGCACCGCGAACGTCGCGCTCTTGATCCCGGCTTCTTCGGCGTAGGAGGTGTCGAACACCTCGACGCCGTACTTGTGTTGCTCGGCCCAGCGGATGTACATCCGCATCAGCATCTCGGCCCAGTCGGCGGCGTCCACCCCGCCGGCGCCGGAGCGGATGGTGACCAGGGCCTCGCGCTCGTCGTACTCGCCCGACAGCAGCGTGCGCACCTCGGCGGCCTCTATATCGGCGCGCAGCGCCTTGAGTTCGGCGTCGGCCTCGGCCAGGGCGTCCGCCGCATCCTCCTCGGCCGCCAGCTCGTACATGACCGGAAGATCCTCGAGGCGCTGCCGCAGCTCCTCGACGCGGCGCAGCTCCCCCTGGGCGTGCGACAACTGGCTGGTCACCCGCTGCGCGTTGCCCTGGTCATCCCACAGTTTGGGATCGGACGCCTCGTGCTCCAGCTTTTCGATGCGGCTGCGCAGACCCTCCACATCGAGCACCCGCTCCACCGTGGTCAGGGTGGAGTCCAGGGCGGCGATATCGGCTTGACGGTCGGGTTCCACAGGCGCCCACGTTACCGGCGACGAACGCACAGGTCGCCGACCGGGCCGCAGCGTTTAGCATCAGGTGACCAGTACGTGCAGCCCGGACCGCGACGCTCAGCCCCCATCGCGCGCGGCCAGGCACGACCAGAAGGCTGGAGTATGCGCCCATATCACGTCGCGATCGTCGGCTCCGGGCCGTCGGGTTTCTTCGCAGCGGCGTCCTTGCTCAAGGCGGCCGACGCGTCGGAGGACATCGACGTGGCCGTCGACATAATCGAGATGCTGCCGACGCCCTGGGGGCTGGTCCGCTCCGGCGTCGCGCCCGACCACCCGAAGATCAAGTCGATCAGCAAACAATTCGAGAAGACCGCCGAAGACCCCAGGCTGCGCTTCTTCGGCAACGTCGTGGTCGGTGAGCACGTGAGCGCCGCCGAACTCGCCGAGCGCTACCACGCGGTGATCTACGCCATCGGGGCGCAATCGGATCGGTCGTTGAAGATCCCCGGCGAGGACCTGCCGGGCAGCATGGCCGCCGTCGAATTCGTGGGTTGGTACAACGCGCACCCGCACTTCGAGCAGGCGACCCCGGACCTGTCGGGCGCCCGGGCCGTGGTCATCGGCAACGGCAACGTGGCGCTGGACGTCGCCCGCATCCTGGTCACCGACCCCGACGAGCTCGCCCGCACCGACATCGCCGACCACGCCCTGGAGTCGCTGCGCCCCTGCGGCGTCGCCGAGGTGGTGGTGATCGGCCGGCGGGGGCCGCTGCAGACGGCGTTCACCACGCTGGAGTTGCGCGAGCTGGCGGACCTCGAAGGTGTCGACGTGATCATCGACCCGGCGGATCTGGAGGGCATCACCGACGAGGACGCGGCGGCGGCGGGCAAGACGACCAAGCAGAACATCAAGGTGATGCGCGACTACGCCGCGCGCGAGCCGCGACCCGGTCACCGTCGCATAGTCTTCCGCTTCCTGACTTCGCCGATAGAGATCAAGGGCGACGGCAAGGTCGAGAGCATCGTGCTGGGCCGCAACGAACTGGTCAGCGACGAGAGCGGGCGGGTCGCGGCCAAGGACACCGGCGAGCGGGAGGAGCTGCCTGCCCAGCTGGTCGTGCGGTCCGTCGGATACCGCGGCATGCCCACGGCGGGACTGCCTTTCGACGACAAGAGCGCAACGATCCCCAACACCGACGGCCGCGTGCACGGCAGCCGCAACGAGTACGTCGTCGGATGGATCAAGCGCGGGCCGACGGGTGTGATCGGCACCAACAAGAAGGACTCCCAGGACACCGTCGACACGCTGCTGAACGACCTGGCCGGCGCCGAGGCGCTCGCGGAGTTCCCGGCGGACCACGCCGACTCGCTGGCCGATTGGCTGGTGTCCCGGCAGCCGAAAGTGGTGACGTCGGCGCACTGGGAGGTCATCGATCGCCACGAGCGAGCGGCCGGCGAGCCGCACGGGCGGCCCCGCGTCAAGCTGCCGAGCGTGGCCGAGATGCTACGAATCAGCCACGGCTGACCGGGCGCATCAAAACCATTGGCGGTAGGTGCGATTGGGCTGGCGGGACACGCCCAATTTGACTAGCAGGCGCGACACGTGGTTCTACACGACGTCCTCGCCAAGCAACGTCCGGTCGGCGATTTGCCGGTTGGTCAGGCCGTCGCCGAGCAATCCCAACAACGTTCGTTCCCGGTCGTCGAAGGCCGACAGCTCGTCGCTGTTCTCGATGATCCACCACAACCGGGCCATCGTTGCCGCCGCGGCCTGGGTGTCGAGCAGCGACCGTCCGGCGGCCACATCCTTGATGGCGCAGGACAATTCCATCCCCTTGACGTCTTTGACGACATAGCCGCCGGCGCCGGCCAGGATCGCGTTGTCCGCCGGCACGATGACGCGACCGAGCTCGGCGGTCGCCGGCCTGCCCGCCGGGCGGCGGATGACGGCCACCGGACACAGCGCCGACGCGGCCAGGTTCGCCGAAAGGGAGCCGACACCGCGCGCGGCATGGTTGAGCCCGATGGAGCCGACGCAGATCATCGCCGCCGACCTCGACTCTTCCATCAGCTTGACAAGTGGGCTGCCCCAAAGGATTTCGCCTTCGATCTTCACCTGTTCCCCGGTCGCCTCGACCGCCCGACGGGCGTCGTGCAACACGGCGCGGGCGGCGGCCAATCGGCCGTCGTGGACCCAGCGCGGCTGAGAATCCGGCGGCGCGACGACGTACACCAGTCGCAGCGGGATGTCCCGACTGACCGCTTCGTCGACCGCCCAGCGCGCCGCGTCGGTGGCCGCTTTCGACCCGTCGACACCGACGACGACCGTCGGGGCTGAATCGGCCATCCCGCCACGTTATTGACGGGCAGCCGAGACGGCCCAGGGCATTCGGTCCACAAATGGGGGCCATTGGTCCCTATCCGACCGTCGCCTTCGTCGCTTGGCCGTGTCGCTTGGCGATGGCCGTCGGCTGTCCGGATTCCGCTTTCGCGGCCCCGGGACCCAGGAACGAATTTGGCCGTTTTCAGCCATCGCGTCAATCGAGGCGGCCGGCATCGTCTGACCCACTTGCCTTTTGGCCCTAAAACTCCAGTACAAACGCGCATCGGCGCCTACATTTTGATGACCACCGCCAACGGGTCGGCGGAGGAAAGGTGCCGATTCGGGCTCGGCACGGTTCACCAGTCACACCCCTAAGGGAGAACTGACAATGGATTACGCCCTTTTTCCGCCCGAAATCAATTCCGCCAGGATGTACAGCGGCCCCGGTTCCGGGTCGCTCATGGCCGCGGCGGGAAGCTGGGACTCGCTATCCGCCGAACTGGGCACCACGGCCGAGACCTATGGTTCTGTGCTCTCGGCCCTGACCACCCTGCACTGGCACGGCCCGGCGTCGGCGGCGATGACCGCCGCGGCGACCCCCTATGTGGAGTGGCTGAGCACAACCGCCCAGCAGACGAGACAGACGGCCATGCAAGCCAGGGCCGCGGCGGCGGCGTTCGACCAGGCCTTCGCCATGACGGTTCCCCCGCCGGTGATAGCGATCAACCGCGCGCAGCTGCAGGCGCTGATCGCGACGAACTTCTTCGGCCAGAACACCGCGGCGATCGCGGCGACCGAGGCCCAGTACGCCGAGATGTGGGCCCAGGACGCCACCGCGATGAACGGCTACGCGGTCAGCTCGGCGGCCGCTTCCCGGCTGGCGTCCTTTGCGTCGCCGCAACAGACCACCAACCCGGATGGCGTTAACGAGCAGTCCGCCGCGGCCAACCAGGCGGCCAACAACCCGCTCGGCGACCTGTACTCAACGCTCAAGGGGTGGAGCGATCAGATCTACGACAACCTGGACGCCTTGCTGAAGCTCAGCCCCATTCCCATTACCGCCAACGGGCTGGACAGCCTCAACGTGCTCGACGGCATCCTCGCCACGAACACGGCAACGAGCTCGCTGGCCAACATCGAGGGCATTCCGGTTTCGCTGATCGGCGCCCAAAGCAACCTGACCTATCTGGCCGGCGCGGCCGGGCCCGCGCCCGCGCTCGGGCCGATAGGGCTCGGGCAATTGCAGGGCGCCGCCGGGGCGACGGGTGTCGGCGGTCTGCCCAACGCGGTCACGGTGAGCATGGCCCGGGCGAATGCGATCGGCCCGATGTCGGTGCCGGCCAGCTGGTCGGCGCCGTCCGCCAGCCGCGTCTCGGCGCTGCAACCCGCCGGCCTGACCACCCTTCCGGGCACCGACGAGTTGGCCGGTTCGGGCTATCCGGGCGTTCCCGGCATGCCGGCGGGGACGCTGGCCCGGGCCTCGGGCGTCCTGCCGCGCTACGGGACCCGGCTGACGGTGATGACTCGCCCGCCCGCGGGAGGCTAGGCAGCCGGCGCGAACCTCCAGTTGTCCGGGTTCTTCGGCGAATACACCACCGGGAGCAGCTGACCCACGGTCGGCCAGTGGTCCACGTCGACCGCCATCCGCTGATACACCTCGTACTCGCTGACCGTTGGGCCGTTGATGACGCCGGCGACGGTGACGTACTGCTCGCCGGCCGCGTCCGGCCGCGGGCTGACACCGGTCACCAGCAGGGTGCCGCTCGCGAGCTCACCGCGGGGGCCGCGCGGGACGAACCGCTGGGCAAGGGCCACCCCCAGCACCGCCACGAGCAGAATCAGCACACCGTATTCCCACACCCGGCCATGGTAGGACTGCTCCCATGAGTCGCGACGATCTGGCGCTGGCGCTCGCGCTGGCCGACCGCGCCGATGTGCTGACCTCCGCGCGGTTCGGCGCGCTTGACCTGCGCATCGACACCAAACCGGATCTGACGCCGGTCACGGACGCCGATCAAGCCGTCGAGACCGAGCTGCGCGACGTGCTGGGGCGTGAGCGGCCCCAGGACAGCATCGTCGGCGAGGAGTTCGGCGGCACCGCCACCTTCAGCGGGCGCCAATGGATCATCGATCCGATCGACGGCACCAAGAACTTTGTGCGCGGGGTGCCGGTGTGGGCCAGCTTGATCGCGCTGCTCGCGGACGGCGTTTCGTCGGTCGGCGTCGTGAGCGCGCCGGCGCTGCACCGTCGCTGGTGGGCGGCGCGCGGCCGCGGCGCGTTCGCGGCGATCGACGGCGGCGCCCCGCGACCGCTATCGGTTTCCTCAGTGGGACAACTGGATTCGGCCAGCCTGTCGTTCTCCAGCCTGTCCGGATGGGCGCAACGCGGCCTGCGCGATCGCTTCGTCGAACTGACGGATGCGGTGTGGCGGGTGCGCGCCTACGGCGACTTCCTGTCCTACTGCCTGGTCGCCGAGGGCGCCGTCGACATCGCCGCCGAGCCGGAGGTGTCGGTGTGGGATCTGGCGGCGCTCGACATCCTGGTGCGCGAGGCGGGCGGGACGTTCACCGGCCTGGACGGGACCGCCGGCCCGCACGCCGGCAGCGCCGTCGCGACCAACGGCCTGCTCCATGAGCAGGTGCTTTCGCGCCTGCGGGCCTAGTCTTTGTGAATTAGTTAACACGCTTTCGCATCTATCTTACTCCGGAGTAAGATAGGTTTTATCCGCGACGCCCATCGACAGAGGCCGAAATGACCGACACCCGTTCCGGTTCACGACAGACTTCAGAGAACACCCGCTCACGCTTCAAGCGGCGCGGCCGCAAGACCGGCGTCGGGCTGCAACCGCACAAGCGGACCGGCATCGACATCACCCTGGCGCTGCTCACCCCGCTGGTCGGCCAGGAATTTCTGGACAAATACCACCTGCGTGACCCGCTCAACCGGGGTCTGCGCTACGGCACGAAGACGATCTTCTCCACCGCCGCCGCCACATCCCGCCAGTTCAAGCGGGTCCAGAACCTGCGCGGCGGACCGACCCGGTTGAAGTCCAGCGGCAAGGACTACTTCGACCTGACGCCCGACGACGAGCAGAAGATGATCGTCGAGACCCTCGACGAGTTCGCCGCGGAGGTGCTGCGTCCGGCGGCGCACGACGCCGACGAGGCCGCGACCTACCCGCCCGACCTGATCGCGAAGGCCGCCGAGCTGGGCATCACCGCGATCAACATCCCCGAGGATTTCGACGGCATCGCCGCGCACCGCTCCAGCGTGACCAACGTGTTGGCGGCCGAGGCGCTCGCCTACGGCGACATGGGCCTGGCGCTGCCGATCCTGGCGCCCGGCGGCGTCGCCGCGGCGCTGACCCATTGGGGCAGCGCCGACCAGCAGGCCACCTACCTTCACGAGTTCGCCGGCGAGAAGGTCCCGCAGGCCTGCGTGGCGATCGCCGAGCCGCAACCGCTGTTCGATCCCACCCGGTTGAAGACCACCGCCGTGCGCACCCCGAGCGGCTACCGGCTCGACGGCGTGAAGTCGCTGGTTCCGGCCGCGGCCGACGTCGAGCTGTTCGTCGTCGGCGCCCAGCTGGATGGCAAGCCCGCACTGTTCATCGTCGAGTCGTCCGCCAAAGGCCTTGCCGTCAAAGCGGATCCGAGCATGGGGATCCGCGCCGCGGCCCTGGGCCAGGTCGAACTGTCGGGGGTGTCGGTGCCGCTGAGCGCCCGGCTCGGCGAGGACGAGGCCTCGGACGAGGACTACTCCGAGGCGATCGCGCTGTCCCGGCTCGGTTGGGCGGCGCTCGCGGTCGGCACCTCGCACGCGGTGCTCGATTACGTCGTCCCCTACGTCAAGGATCGCGAGGCCTTTGGCGAGCCGATCGCGCATCGCCAGGCTGTCGCCTTCATGTGCGCCAATATCGCCATCGAGTTGGACGGGCTGCGGCTGATCACCTGGCGCGGCGCCGCCCGCGCCGAGCAGGGCCTGCCGTTCACCCGGGAGGCGGCGCTGGCCAAGCGGCTCGGCGCCGACAAGGGCATGCAGATCGGCCTGGACGGCGTGCAACTGCTCGGCGGCCACGGCTTCACCAAGGAGCACCCGGTCGAGCGCTGGTACCGCGACCTGCGGGCCATCGGCGTCGCCGAGGGCGTCGTCGTCATCTAGGTCGTCATCTAACTCGAGCCGAAAGACCAATCATGGCAATCAATTTGGAACTGCCCCGCAAGCTGCAGTCGGTGATCGTCAAGACCCATCAGGGCGCCGCCGAGATGATGCGGCCGATCGCGCGCAAGTACGACCTCAAGGAGCACGCCTACCCCGTCGAGCTGGACACCCTGATCAGCCTTTTCGAGGGGGCTTCCGAGTCAATCCAATTCGCCGGGGCCGACGCGCTGCGGGACGAGGACGAGGACCGGGACCGAAACCACAACGGCGCCAACATGGCCGCGCTGCTGCAGACCATGGAGGCCTGCTGGGGCGACGTCGCGATGATGCTGTCGGTCCCCTATCAGGGGCTGGGTAACGCCGCCATCTCCGCGGTCGCCACCGACGAACAGCTGGAACGCCTGGGCAAGGTATGGGCGGCGATGGCCATCACCGAACCCGGCTTTGGATCCGACTCGGCGGCGGTGTCGACCACCGCCAAGCTCGACGGCGACGAGTACGTCATCAACGGCGAGAAGATCTTCGTCACCGCGGGCTCGCGCGCCACCCACATCGTGGTGTGGGCGACGCTGGACAAGTCAGCGGGCCGCGCCGCGATCAAGTCCTTCATCGTGCCGCGCGAACATCCCGGCGTCACCGTCGAACGCCTCGAGCACAAGCTGGGCATCAAGGGTTCGGACACCGCCGCGATCCGGTTCGACAACGTCCGCATTCCCAAGGACAACCTGCTGGGCAATCCCGAAATCGAGGTCGGCAAGGGCTTTTCGGGGGTGATGGAGACCTTCGACAACACGCGCCCGATCGTCGCCGCCATGGCCATCGGCGTCGGCCGTGCCGCGCTGGAGGAAATCCGCAAGATCCTCACCGAGGCGGGGGTCGAGATCTGCTACGACCGGCCGTCGCACGCCCAAAGCGCGGCCGCCGCCGAGTTCCTGCGGATGGAGGCCGACTGGGAGGCCAGCTACCTGCTGTCGCTGCGCGCGGCGTGGCAGGCCGACAACAAGATCCCCAACTCCAAAGAAGCGTCGATGAGCAAGGCCAAGGCCGGGCGGATGGCCAGCGACGTCACCCTCAAGTCCGTCGAATTGGCTGGCACCGCAGGGTATTCCGAGCAGTCACTGCTGGAGAAGTGGGCGCGCGATTCCAAGATCCTGGACATCTTCGAGGGCACCCAGCAGATTCAGCAGCTGGTGGTCGCCCGCCGCCTGCTCGGCCTGTCGTCGGCGCAGCTCAAGTAGCGACCGGGAGCGGAGGGTCCACCTCGTCGTCCGGCCCGAGCAGGTCCAGCTGCCACCACTCGACGTCGTGCCAGGCGCCGCTTTTCCACCCGACACGGCGGTAACGGCCCACCGGCCGAAAGCCATTCGCTCGATGGAGCGCATTGCTGGCATCGTTGGGTTGCGCGATCCCCGCGAACGCGCGCCGGAAGCCGCGTTGGGCGAGGCGCTGCAGTAGTTCCGCATAGAGCATCCGGCCGCAGCCGGTACCTCGGTGGTCCTGCGCGACGTAGACGCTCGTTTCGACCGACCACTGGTACGCGGCGCGCGAATTGAACTGGTGCGCATACGCATAACCTGCGACCGCTCCGTCGACCTCGAGCACCAGCCATTCGTGGGCACCAACGATGCGCTCCGCCATTTTCTCGATCGTCGGCTCTTCCGTCTCGAACGTGATTGCGGTATCGAGCACGTAAGGACGGTAAACCTCGACACACGCCGCGGCATCGGCGGCGGTGGCGGGTCGGACACGGGACGGCATCAAGTAGCGACGGCGTCCAGCTGCTCGCGGGTGTCCTCGTCCAGCTCGACGGACGCGACGTCCATGTTCTCCTCCAGGTGCCGCACCGACGAGGTGCCCGGGATCAGCAGCACGTTGGGCGCCACGCTCAGCGTCCAGGCCAGCGCGACCTGCGCCGGCGTGCGGCCGAGCCGCTGCGCGGCGTCGACGACCAGCGGGTGGGTCAGCACCGGGTTGGGCCGCGCGAAGGCCGCGCCGAGCGGGAAGAACGGAACGAATGCAATCCCGCGCCTGGTGCACTCCTCCAGCACCGAGGCCGACTCTCGCGCAACGAGATTGAAAGCGTTTTGCACGCAGGCGATCTCGGTCCGTTCGAGGGCGTGCAGCAGGTGCTCACGGTTGATGCTGCTCAGCCCGATGCCACCGATCAGCCCCTCGTCGCGCGCGGCGATCATGACCGAAAGCTGCTCGTCGAACAGTTCGTCCGGCCCGTCGCTCTCGAAGAGCCTCAGGTTGACCGCGGCCAGCCGATCGACGCCGAGGGCGCTCAGGTTGGTCTCGATGTCGCGGCGCAGGTCGGCCGGCTCCTCGACCGGCAGCCAGGCGCCGGTTTCGTCGCGGCGCCCGCCGACCTTGCTCACCAACGCCAGGTTCTGCGGATACGGATGCAGCGCCTCGCGGATGAGCTCGTTGGCCACGTCGGGGCCGTAGAACTGCGCGGTGTCGATGTGATCGACCCCGAGTTCGACCGCCCGCCGCAGCACCGCCAGCGCTTCGTCGCGGTCCCGCGGCGGCCCGAACACATTCGGACCGGGCAGTTGCATTGCGCCGAAGCCGATGCGGGCGACGGAAAAGCCACCGAGTGGAAAGGATTCCATGGGGTGAGGTTAGCGTCGTCGGTATGGAAACGTTTCAAGCGCTGGTGGCGCGTCAGGACGGTGACCGGATAACCGCGTCGGTCGAGACGCTGAGCGCCTCCGACCTGCCTCCCGGCGAGGTGACGATCCGCGTGGAGTATTCGAGCGTCAACTTCAAGGACGCGCTGGCGGTCACGCCCGGAGGCGGCGTGGTGCGCAACTATCCCGTCGTGCCGGGCATCGACCTGACCGGCGAGGTCGTCGAGTCGCACTCCCCCGACTTCGCCGTCGGCGACAAGGTGCTGGCCCACGGCTATGCGATCGGCACCGGCCACCACGGCGGCTACGCCGAATACGCCCGGTTGCCGGCCGACCAGGTGGTGGCCCTGGGCGGCTTGAGCCCGTATGAGGGCGCGGCGATCGGCACCGCCGGCTTTACCGCCGCCATGAGCGTGCAGGCGTTGATCGACTGGGGTGTCCAACCCGGCGCCGGGTCGGTCGTCGTCACCGGCGCCTCCGGCGGCGTCGGCTCGGTCAGCGTGGACCTGCTGGCGGCCGCCGGGTACCGGGTGGTGGCGTCGAGCGGCAAGGAAAGCGCGGCCGATTTGCTGAAAGAGCTTGGCGCCGCGGAGGTTATCGGACGGCTGCCGGAAGATCCCGATGCCAAGCCGCGGCCGCTGGCCAAGGCGCGCTGGGCGGCGGGGGTGGATTGTGTGGGCGGCGCGACGCTGGCCGATGTGCTCAGCGCGGTGGACTACGGCGGGGCGGTCGCCTGCAGCGGCCTCACGGGTGGCCCGGCGCTGCACACCACGGTGATGCCGTTCATCCTGCGCGGCATCGCGCTGCTCGGGATGGATTCGGTGCTGCTGCCGATCGGCCCGCGCCGGAAGCTGTGGGCGCTGCTGGGCGATTCGTTGCGGCCGCGTCACCTCGATTCGCTCACCAGCGACGTGGACGTCAAGGACGTGGTCGGCGTCCTCGACCAGCTGCGCGCCGGCGCCTTCACCGGCCGGGCGGTGGTGCGGGTCGCCGGCGGATTCTGAGTCGGCGTTAGGCTGTCCGACCATGCGGGCGGCACGGGTGACTCGGCTGGATGGTCCGGACGCGATCGAGGTGGCGGAGGTCGACGAACCCTCCGGCGACGGGGTGGTCGTGGAGGTGCACGCCGCCGGCGCCGCGTTCCCCGACGCGCTGCTGACCCGCGGTCTGTATCAGTACCGGCCCGAGCCGCCGTTCGTGCTCGGAGCCGAGATCGCCGGCGTGGTGCGGTCGGCGCCGGACGGCACCCATGTGAAAGCCGGCGACCGGGTCGTCGCATTGACGATGCTGTCCGGCGGCATGGCCGAGGTGGCCGTCGTGCAGCCCGACCGGGTGTTCAAGCTGCCGGACAACGTGAGCTTCGAGGCGGGCGCCGGCCTGCTCTTCAACGACCTGACGGTGTACTTCGCGCTGACCGTGCGCGGGCGCCTGGCCCACGGCGAGACCGTGCTGGTGCACGGCGCCGCCGGCGGGATCGGGACGTCGACGCTGCGGCTGGCATCGCTGCTCGGGGCAACCCGCACCATCGCGGTCGTCAGCACCGAAGACAAGGCCGACGTCGCGACGGCCGCCGGCGCCACCGATGTGGTGCTGGCCGAGGGCTTCAAGGACGCGGTCAAGGAACTCACCGGCGGCCGCGGCGTCGATGTGGTGGTGGACCCGGTCGGCGGCGACCGGTTCACCGATTCGCTGCGCTCGCTCGCCCCCGGCGGGCGGCTGCTGGTGATCGGGTTCACCGGCGGGGACATCCCGACGGTCAAGGTGAACCGGCTGCTGCTCAACAACATTGACGTCGTCGGCGTGGGCTGGGGAGCGTGGACCGCGACGCACCCCGACGCGCTGGCCGAGCAGTGGGCCGGGCTGGAGGCGCTGCTCAGCTCGGGCCGGCTGGCCGCCCCGACGCCCGAGGTCTACCCGCTGGAGCAGGCGGCCGCGGCGGTCGCGTCGCTCGAAAACCGCACCGCCAAAGGCAAAGTTGTGGTGCGCGTCCGCGACTAACGTCGCCCCGTTCTCGCGCGACACATAAACGTCGGCGAAGACGCGCCGGAGCGGTGCGCAGCGGATTAAGTCTCGCGAAGCCCACCCTTGTGCGGTGCCAAAACAAAAAGTAATGTCACTTTCAGTTTCTGCCGTTCGCCGGAGCCCGGGAGTCGCCCATGGAATCCTTCGTTCACTTGCGAAAAGGCAGGACGCCGCGCCGGCTTCATGCCGATCTCGGCGGGCTCAAGGACGACGAGCTGGGCCGGGGCGGGTTCACCGGCCGGACCGCCAACATGTACCGGCGCAACGACCCCACCGCATATCGGTCGGTCGGCCCGCTGTCCCCCGTCGACGTGACGGGTGTAGAACGGCATCTCCTCGTGGCGGCGGCTCAACAGGATTCGGCAGTCGTCGTTGCTGAACATCAGCAGGGGCCCGCCACCGGCGTCGGTCGCATCGCTGGGTTTCAATTCCCCGGCGAGCACGTCGACGGGGGACAGCGGGCCGACCGACCGATATGCGGTGGGGTCGTTGCGCCGGTACATGTTGGCGGTCCGGC